>NZ_JASHFS010000004.1:0-141291 GCF_047460685.1 Streptococcus infantis
GGATTTCGGAACTTTGACAACTTTAAGAAACGAATTTTCATCGCTCTGAATATAAAAATGAAGAGGACATCAATTGTCCTCTCCAGATGTTAGTTTTTATTCAACCCACTACAGTTGACAATGAGCCAACTTTTAAAAAAAAAAAACAGAGAAAACTTGCGCTTCCTCTGTTTATAGTATTTAAGATAATTAATTTTCTTCACTCATTTTTGATTTTACTTCATCATAAGATAGTGCATGTGATTCCTCTTCTACTGTTTCAGGCATCTTTCCTGTTTCGTATAGAGATTTAATTTGTGTACTATCCAATGTTTCGTATTTCAATAATGCTTCTGCAATCAGCTTGTGAGTTTCACGATTTGACTGGATAATTTCAGCAGCTTTGTTTCGTGCTTCATTCAATAATGAACGAACTTCTTCATCAATTTCATAAGCTGTTTGTTCTGAAATTGATTTTTGAGGGCTTTGTGCACCAAACATGGCATGACTTCCTTCATATTGTACTGGACCAAGTTTTTCACTCATACCATACTCTGTAACCATTGCACGCGCCATCTGAGTAGCTTGTTCGAAGTCATTAGATGCTCCAGTTGTTTGGACGTTAAAGATAATTTCTTCAGCTACACGTCCACCCATTAAGCCAGCTAATTGTTCTTTCATATCTTCTTTAGATAGAAGCATTTGGTCTTCCTTAGGAAGTGCAATCATATATCCGCCTGCACGTCCACGTGGTACTATGGTAACTTTATGAACAACACGGGCATTTGACAATACTAGACCGACAATGGTATGTCCTGCCTCATGGTAGGCAACCAATTCACGTTCTTTTTGTGAAACTGTCTTGTCTTTTTTAGATGGTCCCGCGATAACACGATCTTCTGCCTCATCAATATCAGAAGCATCAATCACTGATTTATTGCGACGAGCTGCAACTAAAGCTGCTTCGTTCAATACATTTTCCAAATCGGCACCAACAAAACCTGGAGTTTGTTGTGCTACTAATTTCAAATCTACATCTTCAGCTAAAGGTTTATTTCTAGCATGGACTTTCAAAATTGCTTCGCGTCCCTTAACATCTGGACGACCAACTAATACTTTTCTATCAAAACGGCCTGGACGAAGTAGAGCCGGATCAAGAACATCTGAACGGTTTGTTGCCGCAATAACAATAATTCCTTCATTTCCTTCAAAACCATCCATTTCAATCAAGAGTTGGTTTAAGGTTTGTTCTCGTTCATCATTACCTCCACCTAAACCGACACCACGTTGGCGACCAACGGCATCAATTTCATCGATGAAGATAATAGCTGGTGCTGCTTTTTTTGCGTCCTCAAAGAGAGAACGTACACGGCTCGCACCGACACCGACGAACATTTCTACAAAGTCAGAACCTGAAATACTAAAGAATGGTACACCAGCTTCTCCTGCGACTGCTTTGGCAAGTAATGTTTTACCAGTTCCCGGAGGTCCTTCTAAGAGAACTCCAGCTGGAATCCGGGCACCCAATTTTGTAAATCGTTTTGGATCTTTTAAGAATTCAACAACTTCAACAAGTTCTTGTTTTTCTTCCTCTGCGCCTGCGACATCTGAGAAGCGAACTTTGATATCTTCTTTATTAGCAGCCTTAGCTTTACTACGTCCAAAACTCATTGGATTACGTCCGCTATTTCCGCCCATATTTCCCATCATAGAGAAGAGGAAGAAGAATAAGATAGCAAATGGTACTACTGAAACCAGGATGTTAATCCACATACCACTTGAGCTTTCGTGTTTCACTTCAATTTGTGTTTGATGTTCACTTGCTAGCTTTTGCAAATCCGCTACAGTTGTATCTGATGGGAGGACAATACTTGTAAATTTCTCTACTTTTGTAGCAGAGGGTGTAAAAAATTGAATTCCCGTTTCCTGTTTCTCTGTCTTAGCAGTTTTGTAGACACCATACACTTCAATAACACTACCACTTGGTTGGTAGGTCATTTCTTTTACATTGTCGTTAGTGATTTCCTGAACCAATTCTGAGTACTTAATTTGTTGACTATGACCAGCGGATCTGCCAGCAAAAAAGTACTGGAATCCTGTCACTAGCAAGAAAATCATCAACAAATAAAGAAATGGATTTTTTATGAAACCATTATTTTGTTTTTGCATTCAAACACTTACCCTTCTATTTTGAGTAAACTTCCTCTTTCAATACACCTACATAAGGAAGGTTACGATAGTTTTCATTATAGTCTAAACCGTAGCCTACAACAAATTCATTTGGAATTGTAAAACATGTATAATCTGCTTCGATTTCTACTGTACGACCTTCTGGTTTATCAAGCATTGTGACAATCTTAACAGAAGCTGCTTCTCTTGCAGTAAACATATCTCTCAAACTCTTCAAGGTTTGACCAGTATCAATAATATCTTCTACAAAGACAACATGTCGACCTTTAATATCTTGAGTTACGTCTTGTTTAATATTAATGACACCACTACTTACAGTCCCACCATGATAGCTAGAGACCATCATAAAGTCCATTTCAAGATGTGTATCAATATATTTCACCAATTCTGCCATAAAAGGAATAGAACCTTTTAGAATTCCAACTAAAATCGGATTTTTACCCTCATAATCTTTTGTCAACTGAGCACCCAATTTTTTAGCTGCTTCTGTAATTTCATCTTGTGAAATTAAAATTTTCTTGATATCTTTTTCTAACATGATTTTACCTATCTATTTTTTCTATATAAAGTACAGTGTTCATTATATCATTTTTCATTTTTTTACTCAAATCACTGATTTCAATTCCTAAAACTGAACAAATTTTTCCAAATTGCTCAATGATAATAGCTTTTTCTCGTTTTTCTTTAGGAATTTTTAAATCCATAAAAAGTCGTCTTAGTTTTTTACGATGACCATTTTTTATCAAATAATCACCAGGCTGTCGATGCCGTAAAATCAACAATGTTTCACGAGAAACATTCATCTTTTGAACATTTTCCCCTTTTAGAGGGATTCCAAATGAAAATAAATAACCTTCATAATGAACTTGATTTTGATAGTTTAACACACACTCACTACTTTTTTCATCAGACTTTGGTCTGATTTTACCAATTCGAAAGTGCTGGTATTCTTTTACAAGTTCATAACCATTTTTTATACAATGGCGATATTGACTCTTAGTTTTTAAAATATGATGAATTTCTTGAAATTGTTCTCTTGTTACATTTAAATCAGCAAAACAACTAAGGTATTGTTGTAGTAAAACTCGCTGTGTTGCTTCACTAAAAGATAAAAACTGAGTTAAATCTTCCACATTGACTGTTTGAGATAATTCAGTCAGAGCAATTTGATAGTCAGATACTTCTTTTCCAAACTCTAAAAACGCTCTCTTTAGCTGAATATTTTCTTTTTCCAGTTGTGGTAAGTAAATATTACGAACTCGATTGCGAAAATAATGATTTTCTTTATTCGTCCTATCTTCAAAATGCTCAACTTCAGAAAAATCCCTCTTATAAAAAGACAGCAAAGGACGAATTAATTCTCCCTTATCAAATTTTTGCTTCTCTTTAATAGCCGATAGATGATGCAACCTAGTGCCTCTAATCAATCTCATGAAAATCGTCTCAACTTGATCGTCCGCATGATGAGCTGTTACAAGAGCACTAGAGGAGGTTTCTCTCATCACATCTCTAAAAAATTCATAGCGAAATTGACGAGCTCTCGATTCTGTAAAAGCTCCAGAGAAGTTAGCTACATAAATCGGAACTCCAACTTGTTCAGCTAGTTTTCTTAATTCATGTTCTTCATTGTCTGACTCTGGTCGTTGTTTATGATTTACATGAGCTAAAAACAATTCAATCCCGAGTTCTTCTTGATAGGTTGATAGGAGGTGAAAGAGAAACATCGAATCCAATCCGCCAGACAAGGCTAGTACAACTCGTGAATGATCTTTAAAATAACCTTTTTCTAGAAAATGATTTAAAAAATCTTGGTCTCTCATTTTAGGACCTCATAGACATCCTTAGCAATTTTAGAAATGGTATCATAATCAGAATTTTTGGTAAAGATTGAAATAATGAAAGGAGAATCTGTATAGACTATTCCTACATCGTGTTTAAATTCATCTGCATCCCCAATTTTATGGGCTACCTTAGCAGAAATATTCTTAGCAATCCGCTGATTATCAAAAGCTGTTTGCGATAGAGATTCTAAAACAAAACCATTCTGATTATAAATAGATTCCATAACTTGACCAGCCATTTTAGCTGAAGCTAACTTCTCTGTTACGTTCCACTCTTCACCTGCGATAGTAGCCATTTCTTTTTTAAAGGCTTCATCTGATTTATTGGTAATATAATAAGCAAGAATATTATGAGCTACATTGTCAGATTCTTTCGCTGTCTTTGTGATTAAATCTTTGATTGTATACTCTTTATTATCCTCTGTTTTAGGGAGACTTCCACTTCCTTCCGGTTTATAAGAACCAGGGAAATCATTTACTTCAGAAACATACTTCAATTTCGTGTCAAGTTGGTAATCACCTTGATTGATTTTTTCTTGAACATAATAAAGATAAGGCAATTTCATAACACTAGCAGCGTACATTTTTTGATCTTCATTAATCCCAGCTTCCTTACCCGTGCTCAATTGTTTAACATAAATAGAAAACTGTTCATTTTGATAATTCGCAGATAACAACTCTTGTACTTTCTGGATACGATTGTCATCGTTGGAAATGTAATCCGTCGAAATCCAACCAATTTGTTTGATATGTAAAAATTCATGACCACCAGCAAAAATAGACATATCTACTTCAACCTCTTGATAAGCTGCTAAAGTAGACTTTAATTCTTGTTGATCATAAGGACTATTATAAACGACAAATCCTGATTCTAACCATACTCGTTTAGAAAAATTGTTGACAATTGAACTATCGTATAAAAGTCGTTTATCAGCCATCACAAATTGATTATTTGACAATTTAAACACAGGCTGTCCTTGTTTATTTAATCTCCATTCTAAAACAGATAATGTTGTATCTGCATTGACTTTTCCTGATTCTTTAATCAAATCTTCTGTAGAATAAACAGACGTTTCACCATAAAATTTTGGAGATTCTATAACATCTTGATAGTAAAAATGATACGAAGCGTGGGTTAAGGAATAAACTTCTTGGTTTGGAATGATAACTGGATTCTCAGTGCTTACTACTTGGACACTTTTTAAAAAAATAGGAAGTAGTAATATCACTAAAAATTTACGCATTCTTTTTTTCCTCTTCTTCTTGTAGCCGTAACAGATGATTTTTTTGAGCTAACTCTTCTAATTTTTCATCTGATTGACTTAAAAACTTTTCTACAATATCTAATAAATTTTCCATTTTACATTACCTAGGAAGTAAGTCCGGAATGGTGTATACTTCCTCCCATGATTTTGAATAATAATATTTAGCACGCAAATATTTAGCTGCGTAAGTTTCGTCCTTTAGTTTTGTTGCAAGATTTGATTCTTTATCTTTTTCATCGCTCAATTCTTGATACTGCTTTTTCAAGTCAGATAACTGTTGGCGACGTTCGAGTAGTTGCTGATAACTTTGAGTCAAATTATAGGTTGGTAAGATGAACAACAACATAATCAAAATCAAGACCCAACCCATAAAACGATTTCGTCTTTGTCGTTCTTCCATCAAGTATTTACGACGCTGATGTTCATTTTGAATAAAGGAATTATTCATTTGCACTATTTTTTTATACATCGTTTTCTACCCTTGTTTCGCTGATAATTTCATACATACCTGCAGCATCTTCTTTTTTAGTGCTATCTTTCATTTCTAACACTTTTACAAGCAACAACTTATTTCCAAAACGAATTTCGACTTGGTCGTTGATTTTTAAATCTGTAGAGCTCTTAGCAAGAATACCATTTACCTTGATACGTCCCTTATCTGCAACTTCTTTAGCCACTGTACGGCGCTTAATAATTCTTGATACTTTTAAATATTTATCTAATCTCATCTTTATTACCTCAAATTATTATTGTACCATTTTTCTCGCTATTATAGAAGAAAAATATCATACCTAATTTGACTCTTTTGCATTTTTTATAGCCACTAGGGCTTCAGCAAAAGTCAACAATCCTTCTAAAATTTCATAATCTTTTTTATTTTGAATATCAAATACAACTTCGATTAAACCTTTATTTTCAGCGATATTGGCCTTCAAACTTGTCTGAGAAAGAGCCTGAAAATAATCTTGTGTTAAAAATAGTTGTTGCGAAATTTTTTCAAATTGAATGACAAGTTTATTATTTTTTATTTCAACACGATTGACAAATACTTTATCAAGATAAGCTTTGGCTAAACCAATTTCTAAAAGATAGGCAACTACATCAGGATATTCTCCAAAACGATCGATCAACTCATCTTGTAATTCTTCATAGTTGACACGGTTGTCAATCTGACGAATTCTCTTGTAAATCTCAATTTTATGTCGTTCATCCGAAATGTACTCATCCGGAAGATAAGCATCAATTTGTAGAAGTAACTCAGCATTTCCTTTTTCACGTTTTTTATCAGTTCCATTTTTCTTAGCTATCGCTTCTTCCAGCAACTGAGAATATAATTCAAAACCAACAGAATCAATAAAACCTGACTGCGAACTACCTAAAAGATTACCCGCTCCACGAATGGATAAATCACGCATGGCAATTTTGAAACCAGAACCCAATTCTGTAAAGCCTTTAATGGCCTCTAATCTCTTCTCAGAAACTTCTGTCAATGTTTTATCCGGACGATACATGAGATAAGCATAGGCAATTCGATTACTACGACCAACACGACCTCTTAATTGATACAAGGTTGACAATCCCATATGATCTGCATTTTCAATAAACAATGTATTGGCATTTGGAATATCCACTCCTGTTTCAATGATTGTCGTGGTTACTAAAATATCATATTGTCCTTCAATAAAATCAAGTAGCGTATTCTCCAAACGAATTTCACTCATTTGTCCATGAACAAAGCCAATAGAAGCTTCTGGAATCAATTCTTGTAACTCTGAAACTTTCTTTTCAATCGTGTCAACTTTATTGTAAAGATAGTAAACCTGACCACCTCGATCCATTTCTCTCAATACAGCATCACGGATGACACGATCATTTTGTTCAAGAACATAGGTTTGAACAGGATATCGATTAGTTGGAGGAGTTTCGATGACAGATAAATCTCGGATACCTAGCATAGACATATGAAGAGTTCTAGGAATTGGAGTCGCTGTCAAGGTTAAGACATCAACCTTCTTTTTTAATTCCTTCAAAGCTTCCTTATGTTTAACACCGAATCGTTGTTCTTCATCAATAATCATCAACCCCAAATCAGCAAACTCAACATCTTTAGACAAGACTCTATGAGTTCCTATCAAGATATCAACTTGACCTTTTTTCAATTTTTCAAGTGTTTCAGTCTGTTCTTTTTTACTTCTAAACCGACTCAAAACATCTACATTGACAGCAAATTGTTCAAATCTTTCCTTAAAATTACTGTAATGTTGCTGAGCAAGAACGGTAGTTGGTACTAAAACGACAACCTGTTTATGATCATTGACAGCCTTAAATGCAGCTCGCATGGCCACCTCAGTCTTACCAAAACCCACATCTCCAACTAAAAGTCGATCCATCGGTTGAGGAGCTTGCATATCTTTCTTAATTTCTTCGATACTTCGAAGTTGGTCCTCAGTCTCTACATAAGGGAAAGCTTCGTCAAAATCCTTTTGGTATTGATCATCTTTTGAAAATGCAAAACCTTTCAGTTGACTTCTCTCAGCGTATAACTTAATTAAGTCATCTGCAATGTCTTCAACTTGATTTTTAACTTTTTGCTTAGCTTTTTTAAAACGTCCATCGTTTAATTTGTTTAACTTTGGAGCCTTACCATCACTAGAAACATACTTAGAAAGAGTCTGTATCTGCTCTACTGGTATAGAAATTCGATCTCCATTTTGGTATTGGACACTTACATAGTCTCTATGAATCCCTTTGATTTCAATCGTTTCAATTCCTAAATATTGACCAATCCCATGGATTTGGTGGACAACATAGTCTCCTTTTTGGAGCTCATTATAGTCCTTTAATCTCTCAGCATTACTGATATTTTGTCTTCTATATTTGCGTTTAATCTTCTTTTTGAAAATTTCATATTCAGTGATGAATACAAGATTCTCATCCACAAAATGAAAACCATGACGAAGATTTCCTTCAACAAGATTAACAGTTCCTTTACAGATTTTACTTTCATTACTATTATCAACTTTAATATCGTATTCATCAAGAATCGTTGACAGTTTCTTTAGTTCAGTTTTGCTACTTGATTGAAGAACAATCGTATACTTTAATTTTTTGTAACGTTCAATTTCTTCTCTCAGGAAAGAAAACTGATTAAAGAACTCCTGCATAGAATATTGATTGAACTGGTACAGATTATTAAATTTCAAATTTCCAAGCCCTTTTTGAAAATTTGAAAAGAAAGTCGCTGGTACATATTTTTTAAACTGACTTTCTACATCAGCAAAATATTGTAAACTTGATACTGCTTTACTATTATGTAAATCTTCTGTAAAGTAGCTAGCTGTTTCCTTATCAAAAGCATCGTACTGGTTCATGATTTTTTGAAAATCATCAAATATAACAGGAACTTGATTCAAATAGTCTATCAAGGTCCACTGTTTTTTATAAAATACAGACAAAAACTTGCGAATATCTGTATGAAGAACTTGCTCTTTCGTGCAACTAAAAACTTCTTCTAAGTAAGACTTTAAAGTCGGAGAAAGTGCCTTATCAATCTCATGTTCTAAAAATTTCTGACCACGATGATAATCTTCAAAAGTTAGTAAAATATCACTTGCTGGATAGATCAGTACTTTAGACTGACTGTCTTTAGAAAGCTGAGTTTCAGTATCAAATTCTCTTATACCATCAATTTCATCACCAAAAAATTCTATTCGGTAAGGAGATATTTGTGAAGTTTCAAAGATATCTAAAATATCCCCTCGAAGACTAAATTCACCTTGACTTTGAACTTGTGTAACCTTCTTATAACCAAGGGAAATCAAGTGATTTTTTAATTCTCTTTGTTCGCATTCTTGGCCCACTTGAAGTTCTAAGATACTATCATCAAAAACTTGAGGATTTGGTAAGAATACACGACTAGCTGCGACGTTACAAACTAAAATCCCTCTTTGAGATTTATCTCTTAGAAAACGCAAAGCTTCAACCCTAGAAAAAATCTTTTCCTGAGATGATACCAAAAATTCGACCATTGGTGAATCATCTACTAGAAATGGATAAACCAGATCCGAACCTAGTATGGAGATTAGATCATTGACCAGACGATCAGCCTCTCCATATGTAGAAGTCATCACTAAAATCTTATCATGACTCTTCAGACTACTAGCAATAACTAAAGATTTTGCTGAGCCAGAAAGACCTAGCAATAATTGTCTTTGTTTCTGTGATAGGTTCTCATGCCAAGATAGGATTTGTTTATTCTCTAAAAAGAAATCGATTAATGCCATTTCCTTACCCATTATATTTCTGCATCGTCTTTTCAAAGTTTTTTTCTTGTAAATAATAATTTACAGCATCGTCAACCTTGTCAATTGAATGTAAAATACCAATATAATCTTCTTGATCAAACTTACTCAAAACATGGTGAACAACAGACATTCCTTTTTTAGGTCTACCAATACCAATCTTTACACGATTGAAAACCTGTGTACCGATATGTTGAATAATCGACTTAATTCCATTATGACCACCAGCTGATCCTTTAGCACGAAGACGAATTTTTCCGACTTCCATGTCAAGATCATCGTAAATGATCAGTAAATCTTCAATATCTAAACCATAATAAGTTAACAATGCATGAACAGCTTTTCCACTTTCATTCATAAAAGTCGTCGGTTTCACCAGATAAATTTTTTCCCCATTAAGGAAAAATGAAGCTAATTCAGCTTGGAATATCTTATCGTGTGTAAAGGTAACATTCTGTTTTTTGGCTAGTTGGTCAATCAGCATAAAGCCAACATTATGTTTAGTTTCAAAATATTTATCTCCTGGATTTCCCAATCCTACAAGTAATTTTGTCATTTAAATTTCCTTTCAAAAGTCAAAAGGGTTGGAATTTTTTTCCAACCTAATTGACATTATTTTAAATATTGATTAAACGTTAAAGCGGAATTCCATAATATCGCCATCTTGCACGACATATTCTTTTCCTTCTTCACGCAAACGTCCTGCTTCTTTTACAGCCTTTTCAGAGCCGTATTTTACCAAATCGTCATAAGACATAGTCACTGCACGAATAAAACCTTTTTCAAAGTCTGAGTGGATAATACCAGCAGCTTGAGGAGCTTTCATACCACGTTTAAAGGTCCAAGCACGAACCTCTTTTTCACCAGCTGTGAAGTAAGTTCCAAGTCCTAGTAGATGGTAAGCAGCACGAGTCAACTTATCCACACCTGATTCTGTCAAACCAATAGCTTCAAGAAACTCTTTTTTATCTTCATCGTCTAATTCAGAAATTTCTTCTTCAGCACGCGCCGAGATAACCACTACCTCTGCATTTTCTGTTGCTGCGAATTCACGAATTTGTTTCACATAATCGATAGATTCTGGGTCTCCAACCACATCCTCATCAACGTTAGCTACATAAAGAACTGGTTTCGTGGTCAAAAGGAAAAGGCCTTTAACTACTTTTTGCTCTTCATCTGTAAATTCAATGGTACGAGCTGATTTTCCATCTTCAAGAACAGGTTTAATCTTTTGGAGAACGTTAAATTCTGCAACTGATTCCTTATCTTTTTGCGTACGCGCCATTTTTTCTACACGCGCATAGCGTTTATTGACTGATTCTAAATCAGCAAGAATCAACTCTAGGTTAATGGTATCAATATCTGCTAGCGGATCCACAAAGGCATCTTCGCGACCTTGCTCACGCATGACATTTTCATCATCAAAGGCACGAACCACATGAACAATCGCATCAACTTCACGGATGTTGGCCAAGAATTTATTCCCAAGACCTTCTCCTCTTGACGCTCCTTTTACAATCCCTGCAATATCTGTAAATTCAAAGGTTGTTGGAACTGTCTTTTTAGGAGTAATCATTTCCGTCAATTTTTGGAGGCGTTCATCTGGAACTTCTACCATTCCAACGTTTGGATCAATGGTCGCAAAAGGATAGTTTGCAGCCTCTGCTCCTGCTTTTGTAATTGCATTAAATAGGGTTGATTTACCAACGTTTGGTAAACCTACAATACCTGCTGTTAAAGCCATAGTTTCTCATTCTCCGTTCACATTTCAATCTTCAATATTATAACACAAAAAGGGAAAACTTGCTAACCCTATTACTATGGGGTTCCTAGTCGATGATTTTACTCATTTTTATTTCAAAATCATAGCGACTCATCATGACCACATGATCACAATTGCTACATTTTATTTTGATATCTGCACCAACACGGGTAATTTCCCAGCAATTTGCCTTTTTGCCTGTTGACTTAATCGTACAAGCATGAGGTTTTTTCATTTCAACAAAATTTCCAACTTCATACATAGTTAGTCTCCTTTTTCTTTTTCGATTATATCATAAAAGAGGCGAGCTAGGCTCAACCTCTTTCCATTAATTTGTACGAACTGGCGTGATGAGCTGCATGAAATCTTCATCTGTATCAGCTGGAACCAGAGTAAATGGACGAACTGCTGAAATAAAGCTGATTGTAACTTTTTCACTATTCAAAGCTTTCAGTGCTTCAATCAAATAAGTTGGGTTGAAACTAATTGTCAAATCAGCACCACTTACATTTTCAGTATCAATTTCTTCGTTTACTTTCCCTACTTCCGGAGAGTGAACATGGGCACTTACAATTCCTTCTTTGATTTCTAATTTAACAGTACCATTTTGTGTCGCACTTGATAAAAGACGTGCACGTTCCATAGACTGGCGTAGTTTAGCAACGTCAAAAGTCACTGTTGTATTGAAATCTGTTGGAATCAATCGATCGGTATCTGGATAATTTCCTTCTAAGAGACGTGTGTAGAAGCTAATATTTTCACTTCTAAAGAGAATTTGATTATTGGCGAAGAAAATCTCTACTGTTTCGATATCATCCGTAAAAACAGCTGAAAATTCGCGTAGCGAACGACTTGGGATAACAACATCAAAATCATCGCTATTTTTTTCAAGAGTCAACTTTTTCTGACTAAGACGGTGAGAGTCTGTCGCAACTGTTTTTAATTCTTTATGATTGCTCAAGACAAAATGTACCCCCGTCAAAATAGGACGGCTTTCTTGGGTACTAGCTGCAAAAGCTGTTTCATTGATAATCTTTTTAAGAAGTCTTGTTTCAAGAACTAAAGGGTTGCTTGCAGAAATTTCCTGAATACGTGGATATTGCTCACTATCTTTTCCTTTAAGAGTAATCTCTGATTTTCCACTAGTTAAGACAATTTGCTTTTGTTCAATCTCTTTAAAATCAAGTGTTACATCTGGAAGACTTGAAACAACATTGATAAAGAAAGAAGCTTCCAGTAGAACTGAACCTAAAGAGTTAATCAAGAGACCTGCATTTTCATTTTTTTGCGATATAAAATTTTCGATTGAGATTTGACCATTTGATCCAATCAAGGTAATTCCTTCATTGGTAACATCAATTTTTACAGTCGATAAAATAGGAATTGCATTCTTTGAGCTAATAGCTCTCTTTGTTGTATTTAAGGCTTGTAAAAATAAGTTTTTATTAATTGAAAAATGAATCATGGATTCTCCTTTATTCTTTTTATTATTAGAAGGATAATAGTAATAATAGAGCGTGTGAAATCTGTGGAAAAACACTTGTAATAAAGAAAACTCAAGGGCAGAGCCTTGTTTAAAAGATGTGGATAAATAAGAGATTTTTTTAAAAGTTATCCACAAGTTATTTAATTTTCTTTTTGATGTTTTCAATTTCTATACGTAAATTATCATCTGTTTCAAGCATGGATTTGATTTTTCCATGAGCGTGAATGACCGTTGTGTGGTCTTTACCACCAAACTCTTTTCCAATCTTAGGAAGGCTATTATCAGTCATTTCTCTGGCTAGATACATGGCAACTTGACGGGCTAAAACGATATTTTGAACACGTCTAGTTCCTTTTATTTCCTTGACACTAACACCATAGAAGTTTCCAACTTCTGTCTGGATTTTATCAATTGGAATTACAATCATTTTGCTAACGTCTTGTTTACGAGCACGAATAGCTTCAGCTGCAATGTCAACTGTGATATCGTTAATCTTTTTGACTTTGGCCATTAGGCTGATGTCATTGAGTGCTCCCTCGAGTTCTCGCACGTTAGAGTCAAATTGTCCAGCCAAATATTCGAGTGTATCATTCTGAAAATGATAGTTGAGATGTTCAGTCTTACTCTGTAAAATAGCAATACGTGTTTCAAAATCAGGTGGTGTGATATCTGTCGTTAATCCCCACGAGAAGCGCGTGACCAGACGTTCAGGTAGACTCTCTAAATGTTCAGGCCTACGGTCGCTCGTCAAAACAATCTGTTTATTATTATTGTGAAGGGCGTTAAATGTATTGAAAAACTCTTCCTGAGTTTGTACTTTCTTTCCACTAAGTGATTGAATATCATCAATGAGTAGGAGGTCTAAACTACGGTAAGTTTTCTTGAATTTTTCCATATCATTGAGTCTCAAATGCTCTAGGAATTCATTAATGAAACTTTCAGCAGGTATGTATTTTACACGCGCATTTGGGCTCTTTTTTAGAATTTCATTCCCAAGGGCATTTAACAGGTGAGTTTTTCCAAGTCCAGGACCTCCGTAGATAAATAGAGGATTGTAAGTTAATCCTGGATCTTCAGAAACAGCCAAAGCAGCAGACTTAGCCCAAACATTACCATCCCCTTGAACAAAATTATCGAAAGTATACTTTTCCTTGAGTCCAGTTTCAGAATATGGAATAGTGGATGGAATTGGTTGATAATCGTTGCCAGGTTCAGACTCGAAAGCTACTTGTGAGCTAGCTTCTTCAACTTTCGTGAAGATATAATGAGCTTTTATTTCAGTATCATAGATTTCAAAACCTGCTGCTAAAAGCATTCCATTGATATTTCGTTCCCAGAATATCTGCATTTCATCGCGGGGTAAGAAAATCGTTGCAGTATTCTCTTCAACTTTAACCAGTTTTGCGTCTAAAATATAGAAATCATAAACTGACTGAGTTAATTTATCATGTGCAAGTTCTAAAAGACGATTCCAAAATTGTTTTTCCTTCAATGATTTCCTCCTCCTTTACTATAGAATTTAAAAGGTTTATTGATAGAATCATTTTACCATAGATAAGATTATTTTTCCACAAGTTGTGGAAAACAATTAACAATGTTTTTAACTGTTATCCACAAAATGTGGATAACTAAGAAAATTTCTGAAATACTGGGCTTTTAAAAACTAAAATGCAGTGGATAACTATGTTCGTTAAGAATACTAAAATAACAGCCTTATTTCAGGCTGTTAATAAATTGTTGGTATTCTTCTTGGTTATGGAAGGAAATTGAGATTTTACCGCTATCTTTTTTTTGAAGGCTAATCTGAACATCTAATCCGAGTATTTTTTTCAATTTTTGTTCTTCCTCTTTGACAAAGTGGTCTTTTTCTTTTCTGCTACTCTTCCTAGTTTTTTGTAGTATTTGTTCAACTTGTCGAACAGAGAGATTTTCAGTTTGAATACGATGCAAGAGTGTATCTTGTCTGTCGCTTGATAATTGAATGAGGAGTCTAGCATGAGCCTGGGAAAGCTTCCCACTTTCAACTTCTGTCAGGATATGTTTAGGTAGTCCTAATAATCGAACTAGGTTTGTAATATAAGGTCGAGATTTTCCCATTTTTTCAGCTATTTCTGTGTGGGTAAAACCTTTATCAATTAAGAATTGATATGCTTTAGCTTCCTCGATAGGATTTAAATTTTCTCGTTGGAGATTCTCAATGATAGAATGAAGCATCATATCTTGATCAGAAAGTTGCTTAACAATGACTGGAACTTCTGAAAGTCCAGCAGCTATTGAAGCACGATACCGTCTTTCTCCAGCTAGAATTTCATATCCAAGTACTGGAGATTTTCTAACGATAATAGGCTGAATCAAGCCGTTTTCCTTAATAGATTGTGCCAGTTCTTGTATTTTTTCTTCTGAAAATTCCTTCCGAGGTTGATAGGGATTTTTTTGAATATCTTTTATTTGAACAATTTTAAATTCTTCCATAATTCTACATTAACACAACTTAGATATTCTGTAAAGCAACTTTACATATCTGTAAACTATTGTTCCAAATCACTAGTACTCTTATCTAATTTAATGGTAGTTGTTTCTTCCTTGCCATTACGGTAGTATGTAATGGTCATGCTATCTCCGATAGAATGGCTATATAGAGCACTTTGTAATTCAGTAGTTGAAGAAATAGCTTTATCATCCACTTTTGTAATGACGTCATATTGTTGTAGATGTCCATTGGCAGGCATACTAGTTATAACAGAACGAACAACTACTCCTGCAGTGACACTTGATGGTACATTCAATCTTTGTAAATCAGTGCTACTAAGATTTGAAAGGTTGACCATTTGAATGCCCAAGGCTGGTCGAGTGACTTTTCCATTCTTTTCCAATTGATTGATAATATTGATGGCATCGTTTGAAGGAATGGCAAAACCAAGTCCTTCCACAGACGTTCCACCGTTTGTGGCGATTTTACTAGATGTAATTCCGATTACTTGTCCCTGAATATTGATTAAGGGACCGCCAGAGTTTCCAGGGTTGATGGCTGTATCTGTTTGGATAGCCTTTGTAGAGATAGCTTGTCCATCTTCAGATTTTAAAGAAACATTTCTATTCAAACTTGACACGATGCCTTGTGTCACGGTATTGGCATATTCAGAACCTAGAGGGCTTCCGATTGCAATAGCTGTTTCTCCAACTGTTAGTTGATCAGAATCTCCAAATTCGGCTACTGTAGTCACCTTATCTGCAGCAATTTTTACAACTGCAATGTCAGAATAAGTATCAGAACCAACAATTTCACCTTGAACTTTAGTCCCATCTGCTAAACGAATATCAACTTTTTTAGCGCCATTAATAACGTGAGTATTGGTTACGAGGTAAGCAAAGTTACCTTCTTTTTTATAAATAACTCCAGAACCTTCACTAGATACTTGCTCAGTATTTGTATCTGTATCAGTATCTGTAGATCCAAATAAACTATTTTGGGAGTTTGCGGAGTAAGTAATGACAGATACTACAGCATCTTTAACTTTATCGACTGCCTGTGTGGTTGAGTTTTCATTTTTTACAGCGGTTTTGCTAACAGTCGTTGTAGTTGTCGTACCACTATTTTGTTTTTGACTGAGCTGCAATGTTGTAAAAGTACCTAAAACACCACTAAAAAAGCTAATGAGAATGACTACTAAAAGTTGTCCCCATTTTTTGGAACTAGTTTTTAAGTTTTTCATAGAAGCCTCCATGTTTTTTAATCAATGAAAGTATAAAATAGCTAGCTTAATTCAAGCTTAAAAACAAAAAGTTTTTCACAACTTGTGGATAACTTTCAAAAACCTGTGAATTTATTGAAGTTTTTCAAAATCTTATCTGTGAATAAGATGTGAAATTGAGTGTGAATATGTTAGAATAGAAGAATGAAAATTAAAGTGGTAACAGTTGGAAAACTGAAAGAAAAATATCTCAAAGATGGCATAGCAGAATACTCCAAGAGAATTTCACGATTTGCTAATCTAGAAATGATTGAGTTGGCTGATGAAAAAACACCAGATCGGGCCAGCGAATCTGAAAATCAAAAGATTTTGGAGTTGGAAGGGAACCGCATTCTTGCTAAAGTAGGGGAACGTGATTTTGTAGTTGTTTTAGCTATTGAAGGAACAACTTTTTCTTCTGAAGAGTTCAGTAAGCAGCTTGAAAGGGCTTCTATCAATGGATTTTCGACAATCACTTTTATCATTGGTGGGAGTTTAGGACTATCTCCAGAGGTGAAAAAAAGAGCCAGTCTCTCTGTTAGTTTTGGGAGATTGACGCTTCCTCATCAACTGATGAGATTAGTCTTAGTAGAACAAATCTATAGAGCATTTTCGATTCAACAAGGCTCACCTTATCACAAATAGATGATTGACTAAGCTAGCTTTTTTTGATAAGATAGATTAGTAAGGTCTCATAGCTCAGCTGGATAGAGCATTCGCCTTCTAAGCGAACGGTCGCAGGTTCGAATCCTGCTGGGATCAGTTAAATCGTAAGCTGGGAAAAAATCCCAGCTTTTTTTGTAAAAATTTGACATTTCAGAATAAAATTTGAGCATTTGAGAAATAATTCTCTATAGGTATCGTAGATTTTATATAATATTTTTGTAAGTTAATTTACAAGAAAAACATTATAGGAGTTTATATTATGAAAAAGAATACAGATTTTGCTCAAATGAAAGATTTCCAAGAATTGAATGAAAAAGAATTGCAGGAAATCAGAGGTGGGGAATGGAGACCTCCATATACAATAAATAATTTTCTTTTTCCAAAAAGAAAGTAAGTAAAAATAAAGGTGGGAAATAATGAATTTATTCGGATTAGTAATTGCTATTGTTTATGTTTTTATTATTAGTAAAATTCATGAATGGGTTTGTAAAGCAACTAGAAAAGACCAATATTTTTTTAGTCTTTATATCTTTCTAATACCATTAGTATTGGAAGTAATTCTCTATTTCTTGAAATTAGATAGTTTTAGTTTGTCTAAATTTTTATTTCCTTTCCTCCTATTTGGTTACTTTGTTGGATTTAAGAAGTATGAGAAATCTAAGGGAATTTTTATCAGTCTATTATTTTCTCTTTTATATAATAGTACTAATAACTTTTTATCAGTAACCTTATCATCTATTACAGGAGATGAGTTTGCATTGAAGTATAACAATTATTTTTCTCTATTTATCCTGATCTTAACTTATTTGGTTATTAAAGTTGTTGTGTCTTATTTCCATCTCGAATTTAAATATTTTGATAAAGACTATCTATATCCTTTTCTGAAGAAAGTGCTCTTTGCATTTGTTTTTCTACACGTTGTCTCTTTCACTTCAGATATTGTGAGTACGATTCGTCACTTAAATGGCTTTGGAAGTATTTTATCATCCATTGTTTTTGTTGGCCTACTTTTGACTTTTTTCTCCATGAATTCTCATAAAGTTCAGATAGAAAAAGAGATTGAATTGGAACAAAAGAAGTTTGAGCAAAAACATTTACAAACTTACACGGATGAAATTGTTTCCTTATATAATGAGATTCGTGGTTTTCGTCATGATTATACAGGCATGCTTATCAGCTTAAGAATGGCGATTGAAAGTAAAGATTTACAAGAGATTGACAGAGTTTACAGTGAAGTTCTTGTCAAAGCAAATCAAAAATTACGTTCAGACAAGTATACCTATTTCGATTTGAACAATATTGAGGATTCAGCACTTCGTAGTTTGATTGCTCAATCTATTGTCAATGCGAAAACTAATGATGTAGAGTATACATTAGAGGTAAAAGATATCATTACTCCTTTGTCTATGGAACTGTTAGATTTGGTGCGCGTGATGAGCGTTCTTCTCAATAATGCCGTTGAGGGAGCAGTTGAAAGCTATCAGAAACAACTAGAGGTAGCTATCATCAAGTTGGATCTTGAAACCCTAGTTGTCATCCAAAACTCTTGTAAAAAAAGAAAGGTAAAATCCGAAGATTTATTTGAATTAGGATTTTCAACTAAAGGAAGACATAGAGGACTTGGACTTAATAATGTTAAAGAAATTTTAGGAAAATATGACAATGTTATTTTAGAAACAGAAATTGATAATGATGTATTTAAACAAGTAATTAGATTTAAGAGGGAACTGATATGAAAGTATTGATTTTAGAAGATATTATAGAACACCAAGTAAGGTTGGAAACAACTCTAAATAAAATTTCTAAGGAAACGAATATTCCTATCTCCTATAAAACAACAGGAAAAGTGAGAGAGTTTATGGAATATGTAGAGCATGATGAAGTCAATCAGCTTTATTTTCTAGATATTGATATCAATGGGATTGAGAGAAAAGGATTTGAGGTTGCTCAATTTATTCGTCATCGCAATCCTTATGCGATTATTGTTTTTATTACAAGTCGATCTGAATTTGCTACTTTGACTTATAAATACAAAGTTTCAGCATTGGATTTCATTGATAAAGAAACCAGTGATCAAGTTTTTAAAAATAGAGTTGCCGACTGTGTGCTTTACACTAAGACTACTTTACTTGAAAACCAATCAGTCGTTGATTATTTTGATTATAGTTATAAAGGAAATGATCTTTGTATTCCTTATCATGATATTCTCTACATTGAAACAACGGGAACTTCTCATAAATTACGAATTGTAGGTAAGAATTTTGCAAAAGAATTTTATGGAACAATGACAGATATTCAAGAAAAGGATAAGGAAACCCAACGTTTTTATCTAGCTCACAAGTCATTTTTAGTCAATATTGGTAATGTGAGAGAAATTGATCGTAAAAAAATGGAAGTTGTATTTTATGAAGATCATCGTTGTCCTATCTCTCGCCTAAAAACTAAAAAATTGAGAGAACTAATGGCTAAAAACCAAAAAAAGTAATTGACAATTTTTGATAAATTGATATAATGGTTATATCTGCTACAGGTAGAGGATCCGTTGGTTAAGAAATCGTCTTTTCATAGCGGTAACACGGGTTCGAATTCCGTACGGACTATTTAATCCGCCATAGCTCAGTTGGTAGTAGCGCATGACTGTTAATCATGATGTCGTAGGTTCGAGTCCTACTGGCGGAGTCAGATGAAAGGAACACTAATTTGGTGTTCCTTTTTTGATTCTTTGTTCGATGTAATGAGGGGAGGCATATCTAAAATATTGAAAGAGAATGATTTGTGTCCGAAAATAAAACTAAGGAAAATTAGTAATAGTCTAATAAGAACAACAAAATAGGCTCCATAATATCCATAGGGGGTTGATTCCCTATAACTATTATAGAGCTTTTTATTAATTTGTATCCCCTAACATTTTCATCAAAAAGTCCGTGATTTCTTGTGGACTTTCTTTTTTTCCGTGGGCAATCCAGGTTTGACAGACTCCAAAGAGAGCATTTGTTAGGTAGACGCTACTGTATTCTAATTCTATTTCATTTAGTTTGAGTTGCATAAAACGTTTTTGAAGGTCTGTGCTCAGTAGGATGTGAAGCTTATTTCGCAGGAAATTTTGAATTTCCTTGGTTCCATTTTCAGATAAAAGAGCTGCTAGAAGCGGTTCTGATTCCAAGTATTCAAATACTTCTAGAATAGCATCTCGTTTGTGATTAGCATGTTTTTGAAAGATATATTCGAAGGTGTGAAATAGTTTACTTTGGTAATGTTCAATCATATCGTATTTATCTTTGTAATGAGTATAGAAACTGGAGCGGCTAATTCCAGCTTTTTGTGCTAATTTAACAGTTGTAATCTGATCGAATGGTTGTTCCATCAATAATTCTACCATGGCATTTTCGATAATGCGCTTTGTTTTTAATCGTTTATTACTTTCTTGCATGTTCCCTCCAGATGAACATTTTTAGACAATGTGTTTAAAAATAGATTTTTTATCTTGTCTTTTTAATTTTTTTATGTATAATCTATTATATCAAAAATTTAGACAAGTAGTTTAAAAAAGGAGACAATATGTTTAAAGAATGGAAAGCAATCTTTAAAAAACCGACATTTATTATTGTCATGATAGGAATTTCCTTAATTCCAGCTCTTTACAATATCATTTTCTTATCATCAATGTGGGATCCATACGGTAAACTTTCGGAGTTACCTGTAGCAATTGTTAATAAGGACCAAGCTGCTACTTATAATGATGAAAAACTCACTATTGGTGAAGACATGGTGTCTAATTTAAAAGATAGTGATAGTCTGGATTTTCATTTTGTAGATGAAGGTGAGGGAGAAAGAGGACTGCGGGATGGAGATTATTACATGGTTGTAACGTTGCCAAGTAATCTTTCTGAGAAAGCTTCTTCTATCCTTACAAATCATCCTGAACAGATGACGATTGACTATCAGACATCAAGTGGTCATAGTTTTATTGCAAGCAAGATGAGTGATTCTGCCATGACACAAATCAAACAGACTGTGGCTACTAAAGTTACTCAATCTTATACCAAAGCTTTATTTGATAAGATGGGGGATTTAAAACTTGGTTTATCTCAAGCGGCAAATGCAAGTTTACAGTTGGCTGATGGTTCGAATCAGCTTTCTGATGGGAGTAAAACCTTATCAACCAATCTTCAAACCTTAGCTCAATCGAGTCTCACATTTTCTAATGGTGCTGATCAATTATCTACAGGATTAGGAACCTATACAGCTGGTGTAAATCAGTTAAATCTTGGTCTTGGTAATTTTAATACTGGTTTAAATCAATATACCAGCGCTATTTCACAAATTGATAATGGATTAAACCAACTGAATTCACAGACACCGGCACTGGTATCAGGATTGACTCAACTTGATGCAGGCACACAAGCCTATACAGGTGGTGTTTCTCAACTTAATTCAGGATTAAATCAATTTTCACTTGGTATTGATACTTATACAAATGGAGTTCAAAGTCTATCATCAGGTGCAAATCAGATTTCTACTAAATCAGAGACTCTACGTACAGGACTAACACAACTTAATCAAGGTATTCAAGAACTTTCTACTCAATTAGATGGGGCAAACCAACAGAAAGATCAGATTAAACAATTAGCAACTAGTTTAGAGAAATTTAATCAAGCTATTCAAAATATTCAAACAGCAGATAGTGGAGAGATAACACAAGTAACAAACCAGCTTTCTAGTAGTCTATCAACGATTGCAAATTCAGCACAGAGCATCATTACTTCAAATCAATCTGAAAAAGAAACTACTTTATCAGCTATTCAATCTACGAGTGCTTATCAAAGCTTAACTCCTGACCAACAGGCAGAGATAACTTCTGTGGTTTCTAATCCATCATCTTCTGCCAGTGAGTCAGCACGAACAATTTTAACTACAGTTCAAACGTTACAATCTTCTTTAGAAAATGTAACCACTCAAACAAATAGTTTAACTCAATTAAAGAATCATTCAAGTCAATTATTACCAACTGCTTCTTCAACATTGACAAGTTTGTCAAGTGGATTAACACAGGTTCAAACAACAATTGATGGTCAGTTATTGCCAGCTAGTCAAACTCTTGCATCTGGTATTGACAGCTATACAAAATCTGTAGACCAAGTAGCTTTAGGAGCAAGTCAGTTGAGTTCGAAAAATTCGAACTTGACAGGAAGTTTCAATAAGTTGCTACAAGGCTCTAATCAGTTGACAGAAAAATCTTCTACATTGACAGGTGCTACTGCTAAATTAGCAGCGAATGGGCCAGAATTAGCAACAGGAATTGATAAACTTGCATCAGGTGTCAACCAAGTAAACAATAAAACATCAGATTTAACTGCTGGATTTAATCAATTACAAGCGGGTTCTCAACAATTAGCTGATAAATCAGACCAGCTAGTTTCAGGAGCAAATCAACTGGCTAATGGTTCTGAAAAAATAGCTAGTGGAGCAGATCAACTTGCTCAAGGATCTGAAATTTTACAATCAGGACTCGGAAAATTAAGTGATGGTTCAAGTCAATTAAATCAAGGGTTGACAGATGCTGATAAACAATTGAATAAGGCTTCAACTGAACCAAAAAATGCAGACTTACTGGCTGATCCTTTAAGTCTTTCAAAAACTGATACGGATCAAGTAGCAGTTAATGGAATTGCCATGGCTCCATATATGATATCAGTTGCTCTCTTTGTTGCGGCTATTTCTACTAATATGATTTTTGCTAAATTACCTTCTGAACGCCACCCAGAGAGTCGCTGGGCTTGGTTTAAGTCTCGCTTTGAAATTAACGGTATCATTGCTGGTTTGGCAGGAGTATTAGTTTATGGTGGAGTACATTTAATAGGACTGACTGCAGTTCACGAATTCAAAACCTTTGCTTTGATTATTTTAACTAGTCTTGCTTTCATGGCGATGGTAACAGCATTGACAACCTGGAATTCTCGCCTAGGCGCCTTCTTCTCCTTAATTTTATTACTCCTTCAATTAGCATCAAGTGCAGGAACTTATCCTTTAGCTTTGACGAATCAATTCTTTAAAACTATTAATCCATGGTTACCTATGAGTTATTCAGTTTCAGGTTTACGACAAACCATTTCTATGACAGGTAATATTCATAGTCAGATTATTTTCCTTATCTTTACAGTAATGATTTTTGTTGCTTTAGGAATGCTTGCCTACCAACCTAAAAAAGCTGAAGAAGACTAAAAACTATCGACCAATTCGGTCGATAGTTTTTTATCTAGAATATTTTTTTCTTTGAAAATCGTAAAAGATAAAGATAATAATGGCTATAAGAGAACAACTTGCACCAGAAATAAATCCCTTTGGAATAAATGAAAGGGCAATAGTTCCTTCACCTTCAGGAACATCAATTTTCATAAATCCAGTTTGTGCCTGTTGAATTTGTAATTTTTTACCATTTTGATAAGCAGACCATCCTTGATCGTATGGAATTGTGAAAAAGATCGATGTCTCATTCTTTACCTTATAATTTACAGTGACTTTATTTTTATAAGAGCTCACTTCTACTGGATTTTCTTTTATTTTGCGTATAGCCTCCGTATATTTCTTAGTATCTAAGCGATAGAAAGTTGGAGATTCAAATGATACTTGAGCATTTTCTGGGAACTTAACCTGGATATCAAAAGTTTGTTTATGTTCTGCATATCCAAGATTAAAAAATGTAAAAACATTATCTGTGGTAAAGGATTTTTTTTCACCATTGACAATGATGTCAACTTGCTTTTTCTTATCATTTGAAAAATTTAGCTTGGTCATGGAAAGGTAAACCTGACTATTATCAGGTACTTCAATGCTGTAGCTGATAGTTGCATCTTCAGTATCAGTTCCGTTTAGATTGACCACGTTGTCACCAGAGTCTGTTTGATGATTTATCGGATAAAAGTACTCTTCATTTAAGCCAGCAATTTGATTTAAAAATTGAGTTTGGTTGTCAAGAGTATGGTCATTAAAAGTGACATCTTTGTAAAGAGACTGTGTAGCAAAAGCAATTGGGAGAGCGAATTGATTTTTATAAAGGGTTAGATTATTTTTTTGATAGCTTGGATGAAAACCATATTTATCTGGATAGGTTTCAGAAATATTGTAGCTGATTCCAAATAAACTATCTGCAATGATAGTATTATTTGCATAACGAAGATTAAGGTTGGTACCTGAAGATTTAAAACCCAACTTATCTAACGTTGTACTTGCAGAACGATTACGAACAGATGAAAATTGTGAGATGCCATTGTAGTTAAATTTCATGCTATCGTTTCCAGTTTGAGTTTGTAACTTTTCAGTTCGTGTAAATGTATCTGGTTGCTGTTTGGTATACTCCCAAATAGCTTCCATACTTGGAATATCTTTATCATAGGTACTACGAGAAGCGAATCCCCATTCTTTCGTAATTCCATTTAGTTGAGATGAAGCATTAAAACTAATCTCACTTATTGTAAATATCAAAATAAGAATTGAAAAGATTTTTAGAGAAATCATTTTTTTAATAAGTGCCAATAGTAACAGTAAGTATACCACTAAGAATTCAAGAGTTAAGAGTATATTTAATTTAGTTAAAAACGAATAATGATTTTTAAAATAAATGGTTGCCAGATAGCCAAATAAAAGGAAGGTTATTGAGAATAAAATATTCCATAATTTGATATCTTTAAATCTATCTAAAACTTCCGCAGATATATAAATCAAAAGAGTAGAGAAAATCCACGCATAGCGATGAAGAAACATATTTGGCGCGTGCATTCCTTGCCAAAATAAATCTAAGGCTTCTAGATAAAAACTAGCAATGATGATAATGAGTAGAGTTGCATAGCATAGTTTCATGTGAAACTTAATTGATTTTAATGTAAAGAATACAATTGTTAAGATGAAAGGAAGGAGGCCAACAAAAATCATTGGGATAGAACCATATTTAGTCGTATCGAAAGCACCAATGAATTGTTTAGCGAATAGATCTAGATACCAACTGGCATCTGTTTTTATTTTTGTAATAGCGGTTAGTTTTTCACCATGAGTTCTTAAATCAAACAAGGTTGGGAGTGTCATGATGAAACTTGTTAAACCAGCGAGTAAGGATGTTAGGAAAAAATCAAGGAAAGAGAACTTGCGACTTTTAAAATCCCAAGAAAGTTGGCAAAAATACCAAACTACCAAAAATAGGGCAGTCATATAACCAAAATAGTAATTTTGGATAAATAATATTGACAAACTTGTAAAGTATAGAATACGTTTTTTTTCCGTTATGAGTAGATGTAAACCAGTTAAAATTAAGGGGATTAACATAAAAACATCTAACCAGGTTTTAATCTCAAGTTGACTAACTGTAAAGCTCATTAATGCATATGAGTTAGATAGAGCTAATCGAAGTAGGGCAGGTATATTTTTGAATATTTTACTCAAGCTAAAAAAGGTTGACAGACCTATCAAGCCAAATTTCAACAAGGTTGAAAGATAGACTGCATCTGGCATGCTTGATACATCAAAAAAATAAACAAGAGGAGATAGAAAACTACCAAGGTAATAACTGGACAAGGCATAAAAATTGAGACCTAGACCACTGGTAAAAGTATAAAATAGACTATCACTCCCATGCAAAATATTACGAAGATTAAGATCAAAAATAACATATTGATGAAATCCATCCCCTAATAAAGGTGAAGTATCACTGTTCCAGTAGATACCTTGAGAAAGATAGACTCCTGACATAATTACTAGGGGAATGATGAAAGAAATAAAATAGGTCCAATAGTTTCTAAAAAATGTTTTCATGTTACCTCATAGAATGTTAGAAAACTCAGTTGGTTAATCCAACTGAGTTTTAAAGTATTATTTAGTCTTTCCAAAGTTCTTTGACTTTTGCTTGTACTTCAGCATTTTCTAAGAATTCATCATAGGTTTCATCGATACGGTCGATTACACCGTTTTTAGATAGGACAATAATGTGGTTAGCCAATGTTTGAATGAATTCATGGTCATGACTGGCGAAGATGATTGATTCTTTGAAGTTTTTCAATCCATCGTTCAAACTTGAAATAGATTCCAAATCTAAGTGATTAGTAGGATCGTCAAGTACTAGAACATTTGATTTTAAAAGCATGAGTTTCGATAGCATCACGCGCACCTTTTCTCCTCCTGACAAGACGTTTACAGGTTTGTTAACCTCATCTCCAGAGAAGAGCATACGACCAAGGAAACCACGCAAGAAGGTATTGTCATCTTCTTCTTTACTTGCAAATTGACGGAGCCAGTCAAGAATAGATTCACCCCCAGCAAAATCAGCTGAATTGTCTTTTGGTAAGTAAGAGCGACTAGTTGTAACCCCCCACTTGACAGTTCCCTCATAGTCAATATCACCCATAATAGCACGAATCAATGCAGTTGTTTGAATGTCGTTTTGACCGATAAGAGCTGTCTTGTCACCTGGACGCAAGATAAAGCTGATGTTGTCAAGAATAGTTTCGCCATCAATCTTGACAGATAGATTTTCTACTGTCAAGAGATCGTTTCCGATTTCACGTTCAGCTTTAAAGTTGATAAATGGATATTTACGACTAGATGGCACAATTTCTTCAAGTTCAATCTTATCAAGCATTTTCTTACGTGATGTTGCTTGTCTTGATTTAGAAGCATTAGCAGAGAAACGAGCAACGAATTCTTGTAATTGCTTAATTTTTTCTTCTGCTTTAGCATTACGGTCTGCTAGCAATTTAGCAGCAAGCTCAGAAGATTCTTTCCAGAAGTCGTAGTTTCCGACATAGAGTTTGATTTTTCCAAAGTCAAGGTCGGCCATGTGAGTACATACTTTGTTCAAGAAGTGACGGTCATGGGATACGACAATAACAGTGTTATCAAAGTCAATCAAGAAATCTTCTAACCAAGTAATAGATTGGATATCCAAACCGTTGGTCGGCTCATCCAAAAGAAGGACATCTGGTTTACCAAATAGAGCTTTAGCAAGGAGTACTTTCACTTTGTCTCCATTTGCGAGTTCACTCATATTTTGGTAATGAAGATCTTCAGGAATATTCAAGTTTTGCAAGAGTTGTGAAGCTTCACTCTCAGCTTCCCAACCACCTAGTTCAGCAAATTCACCTTCAAGCTCAGCTGCACGAACTCCATCTTCATCAGTAAAGTCTGCCTTCATATAGATAGCATCTTTTTCTTTCATGATGTTGTATAGTTTTTCATTACCCATGATAACAACATCAATAACACGTTCATCCTCATAGTCAAAGTGATTTTGACGAAGCACAGAAAGACGTTCATCAGGTCCAAGAGAAACATGACCAGTTGTAGGTTCAATATCCCCAGCTAAGATTTTTAAAAATGTTGATTTACCTGCACCGTTAGCACCAATTAAACCATATGTATTTCCTTCTGTAAATTTGATGTTGACCTCATCAAAAAGTTTGCGATCACTAAAACGTAGTGAAACATCAGATACTGTTAGCAATTTTTTTCTCCTATTATATGTAATACTATAATTCTACTAGAAAATCAGCAAATATTCAAATTTTTCTCTGTCAATTATTTGTAAAGCATGTTTACAGATAGTTTACGGTTGAGGAGTTGAAATCGTAATTATTTGATAAAAAAATTATCTGTCTTTTTATCAAAAAAATGCTATAATTGAAAGGACCATATCAAAGGAGAATAAGATGAATAAACCCATTATTTTAACAGGAGATCGTCCAACGGGTAAATTACATATTGGGCACTACGTTGGTAGTTTAAAAAATCGTGTCTTATTACAGCAAGAAGATAAATATGACATGTTTGTTTTTTTGGCTGACCAGCAAGCCTTAACTGACCATGCAAAAGATCCACAAACAATTGTAGAGTCTATTGGGAATGTTGCTTTGGACTATCTTGCAGTGGGATTGGATCCTAACAAATCAACGATTTTCATTCAAAGCCAGATTCCAGAATTGGCAGAGCTTTCTATGTATTACATGAATCTAGTGTCTTTGGCTCGTCTGGAGCGTAATCCTACTGTAAAGACAGAAATTGCTCAGAAAGGATTTGGAGAAAGTATTCCAACTGGATTTTTAGTTTATCCAATTGCTCAAGCAGCAGATATCACAGCTTTTAAGGCTAACTATGTTCCTGTAGGTACAGACCAAAAACCGATGATTGAACAAACGCGTGAGATTGTGCGTTCATTCAACCATGCCTACAATTGTGATGTTTTGGTAGAGCCAGAAGGGATCTATCCTGAAAATGAAGGAGCAGGTCGCTTACCTGGTCTTGATGGAAATGCCAAAATGTCTAAATCGCTTAATAATGGTATCTACTTGTCAGATGATGCAGATACTTTGCGTAAGAAAGTAATGAGTATGTATACAGATCCAGATCACATTCGTGTTGAGGATCCAGGTAAGATTGAAGGAAATATGGTTTTCCATTACTTAGACGTATTCGGACGTCCTGAAGATGCTCAAGAAATTGCTGACATGAAAGAGCATTATCAACGTGGAGGTCTAGGTGATGTTAAGACAAAACGGTATCTACTTGAAATCCTAGAACGTGAACTTGGTCCAATCCGTGAACGTCGCCTAGAATATGCTAAAGATATGGGTGAAGTGTATAATATGTTACAAAAAGGTAGTGAAAAAGCTCGAGAAGTTGCTGGCCAAACGCTATCAGAAGTAAAATCAGCAATGGGTCTAAATTACTTTCATTAATAGATAAAATACGAACTCTAAAACTATCTCTTCTTTAAAATTAAAGGGATAGTTTTTTATATTATCTATTATCAATATAATTGACAAATTTTCATAGAATGGTATGATAGATACAATACAAAAAGCGTCAAGCTCAAAAAGAAAGAAAAGAGGAAACTTCAATGTCTAATTGGGACACTAAATTTTTGAAAAAAGGTTTTACCTTTGATGATGTATTGCTTATTCCAGCAGAGAGTCATGTATTGCCTAATGATGCGGATTTAACTACAAAATTGGCAGATAATTTGACTTTAAATATCCCAATTATTACAGCAGCTATGGATACTGTAACTGAGAGCCAGATGGCCATTGCTATCGCGCGAGCAGGTGGTCTTGGAGTTATCCATAAAAACATGTCTATTGAACAACAGGCAGATGAAGTTCGTAAGGTAAAACGTTCTGAGAATGGTGTTATTATCGATCCATTTTTCTTGACTCCAGAGCATACAATTGCAGAAGCAGACGAACTCATGGGACGTTACCGTATCAGTGGTGTTCCAGTGGTAGAAACTCTCGAAAACCGTAAGTTAATTGGTATATTGACCAATCGAGATCTTCGCTTTATTTCTGACTACAACCAACCAATTTCAAAACACATGACCAGTGAAAACTTGGTTACTGCTCCAGTTGGTACAGACTTAAAAACTGCTGAGAGCATTCTTCAAGAACACCGTATTGAAAAACTTCCACTGGTTGATGAAAAAGGTCGTCTTTCTGGCTTGATCACAATCAAAGATATTGAAAAAGTAATTGAATTTCCAAATGCTGCAAAAGATGAATTTGGTCGTCTTCTTGTTGCTGGTGCGGTAGGTGTTACTTCTGATACATTTGAACGTGCTGAAGCCCTCTTTGAAGCAGGGGCTGATGCCATTGTTATCGATACTGCTCATGGTCACTCAGCGGGTGTTCTTCGTAAAATCGCTGAAATCCGTGCGCATTTCCCAGACCGTACACTGATTGCTGGGAACATCGCTACTGCTGAAGGTGCGCGTGCCCTTTATGACGCAGGAGTTGACGTTGTTAAAGTTGGTATTGGACCAGGTTCAATCTGTACAACTCGTGTTATTGCAGGTGTCGGAGTTCCACAAGTTACAGCTATCTATGATGCGGCAGCAGTTGCGCGTGAATATGGCAAAACAATCATCGCTGATGGTGGAATCAAGTATTCTGGCGATATTGTAAAAGCTCTTGCTGCTGGTGGAAATGCAGTAATGCTTGGTTCAATGTTCGCGGGAACAGATGAAGCTCCAGGTGAAACTGAAATCTTCCAAGGACGTAAGTTCAAGACATACCGCGGTATGGGCTCAATTGCTGCTATGAAGAAGGGGTCAAGCGACCGTTACTTCCAAGGTTCTGTCAATGAAGCAAACAAACTGGTTCCAGAAGGAATCGAAGGTCGTGTTGCTTATAAAGGTGCAGCAGCCGATATCGTCTTCCAAATGATTGGTGGTATTCGTTCTGGTATGGGTTACTGTGGTGCTGCTAACCTAAAAGAATTACATGACAATGCTCAGTTTATCGAAATGTCTGGTGCTGGTCTAAAAGAAAGCCATCCACACGATGTGCAAATCACAAATGAAGCACCAAACTACTCAATGTAATAAAAAAATCTCCTGTTTGACAGGAGATTTTTTATTTACAATATTGTAAATATTAGTTTACAGACAATTGACCATCTTTTACTGTAAATACACTGAGATTATCAGGTAAGTTCTGAAGATGCTCTAAACTAGTTGTAGTAATAAAGGTTTGAATGTTTTGAGATATAGTCTCTAATAATTTAAGTTGACGAGTATTGTCAAGTTCACTCATAACATCGTCAAGTAAAAGAATAGGCGCTTCCTTGGTAATACTCTCCATCAACTCAATTTCAGCTAGTTTGATAGAGAGGACAAGGCTACGATGCTGTCCTTGACTGCCAAAACTTGCTTCTATACCGTTGATTAAGAAAATCATATCATCTCTATGAGGACCAACTCCAGTATTCTTTTTAAATAAATCTCTTGCTCTACTTTTTTGAAGTGATGCATAGAAAGATTCAGCTAGATGTTCCTTGTCAGTGAAGTTTACAGATGGTTGATAACGTATTGACAACTCTTCCAATTGGTCTGAAATATCAAAGTGCTTTTCACGACCAAAAGACTCCATTTTTTTGATAAATTCTGCTCTGTGAACCATCACTCGACAACCGTAGTCCACTAGCTGATCATCAAGAACAGATAAAAATGTTTCGTCGATATGATTGGCTGACTTTAAGTAGGTATTTCTTTGTTTGAGCACATGATTGTAGCTTGACAAATCTGACAAGTATATGGGTTTGATTTGTCCTAGTTCCATATCTATAAACTTACGTCGGATAGCAGGTGCTCCTTTGACAAGTTGTAAATCTTCGGGTGCAAATAGAACAACATTCATGTGTCCAATATAGTCAGATAGCCGAGCTTGTTTTAAGTGATTAACTTTAGTAATCCGACCTTTTGGAGTCAAGTCAATCTCAAGTGGAACAGTAGCCGTTCGTTTTTGAAGAATTCCAGAAACTTGAAGCTGTTCTTCTTCAAATTGAATTAAATTTTTGTCTGTCTTTGTCCGATGGCTTCTAGTTAAAGCTAAAAAGTAAATACTTTCCAGGAGATTGGTTTTGCCTTGTGCATTTCGACCAACAAATACATTCAATTTAGGATTAAATTCAATTTCAGCATCCTGATAGTTTCGAAATTGTTTGATGGATAAATTTTTCAGCCACATACTTATCTACCTGGGAAACGTGGCGCAGTTTTTGTTTCAGCTTTCTGGGTCTTTTTTGTTGGCTTTTTTTTGACCGTCTTATTCATTTCTTTGACAAGTTTAGCCACACGTTCTTTCTCAAGTTTTTCTTGAAGATATTCTTCCTGTTCTTCTTGACTAGGTTGAGTCAAAATGATGTGGATTTTCAAATCAGGAATGTCGATGGAGTCTCCGATTCTTACTTTTTTCCCACGACGATTTTCCAATTCGCCATTAAAGTAGACAAGATGCTCAGCTAAAAAGGATTTAATGGCTCCGCCACTGTGTATAATACCAAGTTCTTTCAAGAGAGCTTGGAGAGTGATAAATTCTTCAAATAATTTGTATTCCATAGTTCACCTCAATCTTTGGTATTATACCATATTTTACCTTGAAATGGCAGAGGTAAATTCATTAGAAATGAAAGCGATTTTAATTCTAAAAGGAATAAAGAGAACAAGAAAATTTTCTCTTTTCATGGTATAATAGAACTCTATGTAGAAGGAGGTAAGCGATGGAGTTAGTACCTGGAATTGCAGTGCATTTTATCCAATCAAAAAAATTTAAAACTAATAAAATTACTGTGCGTTTCACAGCTCCATTGTCTTTGGATTCAATTTCAAGTCGCATGTTAAGTGCCAGTATGTTTGAAACTGCCAACCAAAGTTATCCAACTGCTCAACTGTTTAGAAAACGTTTAGCAACCTTGTATGGAACTGATTTGTCAGCGCACGCCTATCGAAGAGGACAAAGTCATCTTGTGGATTTGAATATTACCTATGTGCGTGATGAATTTTTAAGTAAGAAAAACGTATTAACTTCTCAAATTTTAGAATTACTGCACCAGGTTCTGTTTACACCATTGTCGGATGAGGATGGATTTGAGAAAAATGCTTTTGACATCGAGAAAAAACAGATCTTATCAAGGCTAGAATCAGAATTGGAAGACCCATTCTTCTTTGCACATAAAGAGTTAGATCAATTGTTTTTCCAAGAAGAATCAATGCAGCTAGTTCCAAAAGATTTGATTTCTAGAATTTCAGAAGAGAATTCAAAAACATGTTTTTCAAGCTATCAAAAAATGCTAAAAGAAGACCAAATAGATATTTTCTTCTTAGGCGATTTTAATGAAATTGAAGTTTTAGAGTTTTTACATAAATTTCCGTTAATAGGTCGTAAATCAGCTGTAAACATTCAATATCAGCAACCCTATTCTAATATTCTTAGAGAAGGTATTGTTAGAAAGAGATTAGGACAGTCTGTTTTAGAGATGGGTTACCATAGTTCAGTGGCATACGGTGATGAAGCACAGATGGCAGTGCTTCTTGTCAATGGTCTTTTAGGAGCCTTTCCTCATTCGAAACTGTTTACCCAAGTGCGAGAAAAAGAAGGACTGGCCTATACGGTGTCAAGTCACTTGGATCTCTTTAGTGGATTTTTACGATTGTTTGCTGGAATTGATCGGCAAAATCGAAATAAAGTAAGAAAATTGATGAATCATCAGTTGCTTGACATAAAAAATAGCAAGTTTACAGATAAGGAAATTGATCAGACTAAACAAATGATTCGTCGATCCTTACTACTAGCTCAGGATAATCAAGATTCTATTGTCGATAAATATTATCTGTCAACCTTTTTTGGGAAAGCAAATCTTGATACAAAAACTTTAATCGATAAACTCGAACAAGTTGATAGAGAAGCAATTTGTGAAGCAGCAAATAGTTTTAAGTTGCAGGCTATTTATTTTATGGAAGGAGCAGAATGACCAGACCTACTTTTCAAAAGAAATATTATCCTGCTGTAAAAGAAACTTTGTATCAAACTAGCTTAGAAAATGGTTTGACAGTTACTTTACTACCTAAAAAGGACTTTAACGAGGTTTATGGAGTTGTGAGTGTCCAAGTCGGTTCTGTTGACACAAGGTTTACAGTAGATGATAAGGGCTTACAAAAATATCCTCAAGGGATCGCTCATTTCTTAGAACATAAGCTTTTTGAACGAGAAGATTCTGGAGATGTTATGGCAGCTTTTACAGAGCTAGGGGCTGAAAGTAACGCCTTTACGAGCTTTACGAACACTAACTATCTTTTCTCGACTTCTGAAAATGTTCTAGAGTGTTTAGATTTGCTAGAAGAACTTGTCACTACTTTCAATATGACTGAAGAATCTGTGGAGCGCGAAAAGGATATCATTCAACAGGAAAGAGAGATGTATCAGGATGATCCAGATTCTTGTCTATTTTTCAAGACTTTGGCAAATCTCTATCCTGAAAGTCCTTTAGCTTCAGATATTGTTGGTAGTGAAAACTCTATTGATGCTATTTGTTTGGAGGATTTAGAAGAGAACTTTAAAGAGTTTTACAGACCTGTCAATAGTAATATCTTTTTAGTGGGGAATTTTGATTTTGAACGGCTTGAAGATTATTTTGCTAAGAAATCTTATCCGCAAGAAAAAAAATATGAGTTTAAAAGAGAACAAATATCTTTACATCCTGTAAAGACTACTGAAAGTTTACGGATGGACGTTGCTTCTCCCAAATTAGCGATCGGTATTAGAGGGAATAAAGAAATCGGAAATCGAGATCAATATCGTTATCATCTTTTATTGAAATTGTTGTTTACAATGATGTTTGGTTGGACTTCACAAAGATTTCAAAGATTATATGAGTCTGGTAAACTGGATGCTTCCCTGTCTCTAGAAATAGAAGTTGATCCTCGTTTCCATTTTGTGATATTAACAATGGATACAAAGGAACCTGTGGCACTTTCTCATCAATTTCGTAAAGCTATTCGTAATTTTATGAAAGATGAGGATGTCACTGAGGATCACTTGGATATTGTAAAAACTGAGATGTATGGGGAATTTCTTCATAGTATGGATTCCTTAGAATATATTGCTACTCAGTATCATCCAACCGATACAGGTTCTACCCTGTTTGACCTTCCTAAACTTTTGCAGGAAATTACTTTAGAAGATGTTCTAGAGGCTGGACATGATTTGATAAATAATAGCGATATGGTTGATTGTACAATTTTCCCGATATAATCGCTAGAAAATACACTAGAAAGAAGGAATGTTAAGTATGAGAAAAAAAACAATTGGTGAGGTCTTACGTCTTGCAAGAATTAACCAAGGACTGAGCTTAGAGGAATTGCATAGAAAGACAGATATTCAGCTGGATTTGTTGGAGGCAATGGAGTCAGATGATTTTGACAAACTACCGAGTACTTTTTATGCTCGTTCATTTTTGAGAAAGTATGCTTGGGCAGTTGAATTAGATGAACATATTGTTCTAGATGCCTATGATTCAGGTAGTATGATTACTTATGAAGAAGTTGATGTAGATGAGATTGAACTTTCAGGACGTAGACGATCTAATCGCAAGAAAAATTCATTTCTCCCGCTATTTTACTTTGTTCTTTTTTCTTTATCAATTTTAATTTTTGTAACCTACTATGTGTGGAATTATATTCAAACTCAACCAACTGCGTCTTCTGCAGCAACCTATAGTGTTGTGAGTTCAACAAGTAGCTCTAGTAGTGTAGCATCAAGTAGTAGTCAAGCTACTAGTTCATCAAGTTCGAGTGAGGCAACTACTTTGACTGTTTCAGGTCAGGGAGATGCTTTATCAGTGGAATATAAGACATCTAAAGATTCTGCGGAGCTTCAATTATCTGTAACAGATGCAACAAGCTGGATTAGTGTTTCGGATACTGATTTAGCAGGAGGAGTGACTCTTGAACCTAATAATAAAATAGCCAAAACAACCATCTCTAAAGGATCTCCAGTAACCATAACATTGGGTGTTGTTAAAGGAGTATCGGTGAAAATTGATAATAAGGAAATTGACACTTCAAAATTAACTGGTCAAACTGGTTGGATTACTCTAACATTAAGTTCAAACTAAGGAAGGATAATATGAAAAAAGAAAATATTCCTAACATACTGACGCTTGGTAGAATTTTATTTATTCCGATTTTTGTTCTCCTTCTATCATTTGGACAATCTCCTGTGTTACATAAAATAGCAGCAGTTATTTTTGCTATTGCAAGTATCACTGACTATCTAGATGGTTATTTAGCTAGAAAATGGCAAGTGGTTAGTAATTTCGGAAAGTTTGCAGATCCAATGGCTGATAAATTATTGGTCATGTCAGCCTTTATCATGTTGGTCGGTCTAAAGATGGCACCAGCTTGGGTGGTAGCAATAATTATTTGTCGTGAACTTGCTGTCACCGGTTTACGCTTGCTCTTAGTTGAAACAGGAGGTACTGTTCTAGCTGCTGCTATGCCTGGAAAAATCAAGACATTTAGTCAGATGTTTGCGATTATATTCTTGCTACTTCACTGGAATGTGCTTGGTCAGATAACTCTTTATATTGCCTTGTTCTTCACAGTTTATTCTGGTTATGATTATTTCAAGGGAAGCGCATATTTGTTTAAAGGAACCTTTCGTTAGATATGGAATCGATTATTGAGATAAAAGACCTGTCTTTTCGATATCAGGCAGATCAAGAACATTATGATGTTCATAACATTTCGTTTCACGTGAAACGTGGAGAATGGTTGTCAATCGTTGGTCATAATGGTAGTGGAAAATCAACGACAGTTCGCTTGATTGATGGTTTGCTCGAGGCTGAATCTGGAGAAATTTGGATAGACGGTGATTGCCTAACTCCAGAAAATGTCTGGGAAAAAAGACGTAAGATTGGTATGGTCTTTCAAAATCCTGATAACCAATTCGTAGGAGCAACTGTTGAAGACGACGTTGCTTTTGGACTGGAAAATCAAGGAATCCCACTTGAAGAGATGAAGAAACGTGTTTCTGAGGCTTTATCATTGGTTGGGATGGCTGAATTTGCTAAAAAGGAACCAGCTCGCTTGTCAGGAGGTCAGAAGCAGAGGGTAGCTATTGCAGGAGTTGTTGCTCTGCGACCAGATATTTTAATTTTGGATGAGGCTACAAGTATGTTGGACCCTGAGGGACGATTAGAATTGATTAAGATAGTCCAGAAAATTCGCCAAGACCACCAGATGACAGTCATCTCCATTACGCATGATTTAGATGAGGTGGCCATGAGTGACAGAGTTTTGGTGATGAAAAAAGGAAAGGTCGAGTCAACAAGCGCGCCTAGAGAATTATTCTCTAGATCGGATTTAGATCAAATTGGTTTGGATCAACCCTTTGTCAATCAATTAAAAGATTCGCTACGTACTAGTGGCTTGAAATTACCAGAGCACTACCTGACCGAGGAGGAGCTCGAGGAGGCTTTATGGGAATTATTCTAGACAATGTTAGTTATACGTATCAGGAAGGAACACCCTTTGCTTCAGCAGCCTTGTCAGATGTGAGTCTGACCATAGAAGATGGTTCCTATACGGCCATTATTGGGCATACAGGAAGTGGGAAATCTACAATTCTACAACTCTTGAATGGTTTGTTGGTTCCTACAGAGGGAAGTGTTCGTGTCTTTGATACATTGATTACACCAACATCCGTCAATAAGCAAATTCGTCAAATTCGCAAACAAGTTGGGTTGGTATTTCAGTTTGCAGAAAATCAAATCTTTGAGGAAACTGTCCTAAAAGATGTGGCTTTTGGCCCTCAAAATTTTGGAGTTTCTGTAGAAGAGGCAGAAGCTATTGCGCGTGAAAAACTAGCTTTAGTAGGAATCGATGAATCACTCTTTGAACGAAGTCCATTTGAACTTTCAGGTGGCCAGATGAGAAGGGTTGCTATTGCTGGGATTTTAGCAATGGAACCTAAGATCTTGGTTTTAGATGAGCCAACCGCAGGCTTGGATCCAATTGGTCGGAAAGAGTTGATGGCCTTGTTTAAAAAGCTTCATCAAGATGGCATAACAATTGTTTTAGTAACCCACCTTATGGATGATGTGGCTGAATTTGCTGACCAAGTTTATGTGATGGAAAAAGGGAAACTAGTTAAGGGTGGAAAGCCAAGTCTTGTCTTTCAAAATGTCGAATTTATGGAAAAAATCCAATTGGGTGTTCCTAAAATCACACGATTTGCTCAAAGGCTAGTTGACAGAGGAATTTCTTTCGAACAATTGCCGATAACGATAGAGGAATTTAAGGAGTTTATCAATGGATAATATGATTTTAGGTCGATACATACCAGGAAATTCGATTATTCATCGTCTAGATCCTCGTAGTAAGTTAGTAGCAATGATTTTATTGATCATCATTGCTTTTTGGGCTAATAATCCAATTACAAATCTCATACTCTTCATTGCAACAGGCATATTTGTCGTTTTATCAGAAGTTCCCTTATCTTTTTTTATAAAAGGATTGCGATCTATGTTTTTTCTGATTGCTTTTACAACCCTTTTTCAACTGTTCTTTATCTCTGGTGGTCAAGTCTTGTTCGAGATGGGATTTATAAAAATCACAAGCTATGGTATTGAGCAGGCAGGAATTATTTTTTGTCGTTTTGTGTTGATTATCTTTTTCTCAACCTTGCTTACTTTGACAACCATGCCATTGAGCTTGGCAACAGCGGTTGAATCCTTGCTTGGACCTTTAAAAAGATTTAAGGTTCCAGTTCATGAGATTGGGCTCATGTTGTCTATGAGTTTGCGATTTGTACCAACCTTGATGGATGATACGATTCGCATTATGAATGCTCAAAAGGCGCGTGGTGTAGATTTTGGAGAAGGAAATGTAATTCAAAAGGTTAAGGCTATGATTCCTATTTTGATTCCTTTGTTCGCTACCAGTTTGAAAAGAGCGGATTCTCTTGCTACAGCCATGGAAGCTAGGGGGTATCAAGGTGGGAATGGACGCAGTCAGTATCGACAGTTAAATTGGATGAACAGAGACAGTATAGCGCTATTATTTGTTTGTGTATTGGGTGCAATTCTATTTTTGCTAAAATCTTAGAATGTAATATAAGGTAGAGGTATGAACCGTTTTAAAAAATCAAAATATATCATTGTTCTATTTGTCGTTGTATTAGTAGTATCCGTTTTTTTAGTGACAACACAATCAAGTGCAGTTGTAACAAAAGCTGGAGATGGCATTTCATTAGTCGATAGAATAGTGCAAAAGCCTTTTCAATGGCTTTCTTCCGTAAAATCTGATTTAGGTCGTTTGACCAGAACCTATAACGAGAATGAAACTCTCAAAAAAGAACTCTATCAGATGAAGAAGGAAATGAATGAAGCAGACAGTCTGAAGGAAGAAAATGAGCAACTGCGTCAGTTATTGGATATGAAGTCAAAATTGAATGCAACCAAGTTAATTGCTTCTGACGTCATCATGAGAACTCCTGCAACCTGGAAACAAGAGTTGACAATTGATGCAGGTTCTCAACAAGGTGTGACCAGTAATATGCTTGTGATTGCTGGTGGAGGACTGATTGGAAGCGTGGGAAAGATTGAAGATAACTCTACTGTGGTCAACTTACTAACCAACGCAGAAAATACAGAGAAAATATCCGTTAAAATCCAACACGGTTCTACTAGTATATATGGCATTATCATTGGGTACGACAAAGAAAAAGACTTGCTTAAAATAAGCCAGTTAAATAGTAGTAGTGATATCAGTCAAGGAGACAAGGTAGTAACTGGTGGTCTTGGTAATTTTAATGCTACTGACATTCCAGTAGGTGAGGTCGAATCTGTGACGCATAGCAATGACTATCTGACAAGAGAAGTGTTAGTCAAACTTCAGTCTGATTCAATGAATACCAAAGTCGTAGAGTTAGTGGGGAATCCATCATGAGACTGTTGAAGCAGATAGGGATGTTTTTACTCTTGCCTATAGTTGTCTTAATAGACAGTCATTTAGGGCAATTTGTAAATAGTTTTTTTCCACATTTTCAAATTGTGAGCCACTTTATCTTCATCTTCTTGTTGTTTGAAACTATTGAAGTATCGGAGTATCTATTTTTAGTTTATTGCTTATTTATTGGTCTTATATACGATATTTATTTTTTCCATTTAGTAGGGATTGCTAGTCTACTTTTCGTTATAATTGGCGCAATTATTTATAAAAATAATGCGATCATTTTATCAAATAGATGGACTAGACTATTAGCTATTTTAATGATGACTTTCTCTTTTGAATTTGGTAGTTTTCTTCTAGCGCAAATGATTGGATTAACTGCTGAAAGTATAACAGTCTTTATCGTTTATGGTCTAGTTCCGTCAATGATATTAAACTGTCTATGGATGTTAGTTTTCCAGTTTATTTTTGAAAAAATATATCTATAAGAAAGAAACAAAACTGTAATAAAGGCGTAATATTTATTAGGCCTTTTTTTGATATACTAGTATTGTCTTAAAAGAAGGAGTATTCACACTTATGAAGAAAAAAATCCTAGCATCACTTTTGTTAAGTACAGTATTGGTCTCACAAGGAGCTGTTCTTTCAAGTGTTAAAGCAAATACAACAGATGAAAAGATTGCTGCTCAAGATAGTAAAATTAGTAACTTGACAGCTCAACAGAAAGAAGCTCAAAAACAAGTAGACGAAATTCAAACTAAAGTTTCAGCTATTCAATCAGAGCAAGAAAAATTGCAATCTGAAAACGAAAAACTTCAAGAAGAATCTAAAAAACTTGAAGGTGAAATCGCAGAGCTTTCAAAAAATATTGTAGCTCGTAATGCATCGCTTGAAAACCAAGCTCGTAGTGCACAAACGAACGGAACTGCTACAAGCTACATCAATACGATTATTAACTCTGACTCAATCACAGAAGCTATTTCTCGTGTAGCAGCTATGAGTGAAATCGTATCAGCAAACAATAAAATGTTGCAGCAACAAAAAGAAGATAAGAAAGCTATCTCTGAAAAACAAGTTGCAAACAACGAAGCAATCAATACAGTCATTGCTAACCAACAAACACTTGCTGACGATGCTCAAGCTTTGACAACAAAACAAGCAGAATTGAAAGTAGCTGAGTTAAATCTTGCAGCTGAAAAAGCTACAGCAGAAAATGAAAAAACTAGCTTGTTGGAGCAAAAAGCAGCAGCAGAGGCAGAAGCTAAAGCGGCAGCAGAGGCAGAAGCAGCTTATAAAGCTAGACAAGCAAGTCAACAACAATCAGTTGCAGCATCAGCAAATACAAGCTTTGCTGCACAAGTGCAAGCAACTTCAAGTTCTTCATCATCAGATGATGATTCAAGCTACACACCTGTAGCTACTCGTACAACATCACGTCCAACATATAGTACAAATGCTTCAAGTTATCCAACTGGTGAATGTACTTGGGGAGCTAAAACATTGGCACCTTGGGCTGGAGATTACTGGGGTAACGGAGCGCAGTGGGCAACAAGTGCAGCTGCAGCAGGATTCCGTACTGGTTCTCAACCACAAGTTGGTGCGATTGCATGTTGGAATGATGGAGGATATGGACACGTAGCGGTTGTTACAGCTGTTTCATCATCATCAAGTATTCAGGTATCTGAATCTAACTACGGTGGAGATCGTACAATTGGTAACAAACGTGGATGGTTCAACCCAACTACGACTTCTGAAGGTTATGTTACTTACATCTATCCAAACTAATGAAAAAAACCGAGACTCAATTTGAGTCTCTTTTCTTATTTATAAGATGGTGAAATCCCAAGTTTGAGTTTTCGCTAAATACCCAAACTAAGTTCCACTATGGTAGAAGTTAGTGTGAGACGTTTGAGTTTTCATTGAAAAACTAGCAAAATTACTTGAAAAAAAAGCTTAACTATGATACAATGTAACTTGTCGTGTAAACGATAATACTCATTCTTGATGAATTGTGAAGCTGTTGCCTTCGGGTCGTTTTGCAAGCTGAAATCAAGAAGAGGAAAAAACAAAAAGGAGAAATACTCATGGCAGTAATTTCAATGAAACAACTTCTTGAGGCTGGTGTACACTTTGGTCACCAAACTCGTCGCTGGAACCCTAAGATGGCTAAGTACATCTTCACTGAGCGTAACGGAATCCACGTTATCGACTTGCAACAAACTGTAAAATACGCTGACCAAGCATACGACTTCATGCGTGATGCTGCAGCTAACGATGCAGTTGTATTGTTTGTTGGTACTAAGAAGCAAGCAGCTGACGCAGTTGCTGAAGAAGCAGTACGTTCAGGTCAATACTTCATCAACCACCGTTGGTTGGGTGGAACTCTTACAAACTGGGGAACAATCCAAAAACGTATCGCTCGTTTGAAAGAAATCAAACGTATGGAAGAAGATGGAACTTTTGAAGTTCTTCCTAAGAAAGAAGTTGCACTTCTTAACAAACAACGTGCACGTCTTGAAAAATTCTTGGGTGGTATCGAAGATATGCCTCGTATTCCAGATGTAATGTACGTAGTTGACCCACATAAAGAGCAAATCGCTGTTAAAGAAGCTAAAAAATTGGGAATCCCAGTTGTAGCGATGGTTGACACAAACACAGATCCAGACGATATCGATGTAATCATCCCAGCTAACGATGACGCTATCCGCGCAGTTAAGTTGATTACAGCTAAATTGGCAGACGCTATCATCGAAGGTCGCCAAGGTGAAGATGCTGTTGCAGCAGTTGAAGCAGAATTTGCAGCTTCAGAAGCTCAAGCAGACTCAATCGAAGAAATCGTTGAAGTTGTAGAAGGCGACAACGCTTAATTCATATAAATAGTAATTACCTAGGAGGGCGGGGCTTAGCCCGGCTCTCCTATTTTAAAAAATATAGGAGAATCAAAATGGCAGAAATTACAGCTAAACTTGTTAAAGAGTTGCGTGAAAAATCTGGTGCTGGTGTTATGGACGCTAAAAAAGCATTAGTTGAAGTTGAAGGCGATATCGAAAAAGCGATCGAATTGCTTCGCGAAAAAGGTATGGCAAAAGCAGCTAAGAAAGCTGATCGTGTTGCTGCAGAAGGTTTGACTGGTGTTTATGTTGACGGTAACGTTGCAGCAGTTGTTGAAGTAAATGCTGAAACTGACTTCGTTGCGAAAAACGCTCAATTTGTTGAGTTGGTAAACGCAACAGCTAAAGCAATCGCTGAAGGAAAACCAGCTAATAACGAAGAAGCTCTTGCTTTGACAATGCCTTCAGGTGAAACTCTTGAAGCGGCTTATGTGTCTGCAACAGCAACTATCGGAGAAAAAATCTCATTCCGTCGCTTTGCTTTGATTGAAAAAACAGATGCACAACACTTCGGAGCATACCAACACAACGGTGGACGTATCGGTGTTATCTCTGTAATCGAAGGTGGAGACGAAGCACTTGCTAAACAAATCTCAATGCATATTGCTGCTATGAAACCAACAGTTCTTTCATACAAAGAATTGGATGAGCAATTTGTTAAAGATGAGTTGGCACAATTGAACCACGTTATCGACCAAGATAATGAAAGCCGTGCTATGGTTGGTAAACCAGCTCTTCCACACTTGGCATACGGATCTAAAGCTCAATTGACTGATGAAGTAATCGCTCAAGCTGAAGAAGCTATCAAAGCTGAATTGGCTGCAGAAGGTAAACCAGAAAAAATCTGGGATAAAATCATCCCAGGTAAAATGGATCGCTTCATGCTTGACAACACTAAAGTTGACCAAGCTTACACACTTCTTGCACAAGTTTACATCATGGATGACAGCAAGACAGTTGAAGCTTACCTTGAATCAGTTAACGCTTCAGTAGTTGAGTTCGCTCGCTTTGAAGTTGGTGAAGGTATCGAAAAAGCTGCAAACGACTTTGAAGCAGAAGTTGCAGCTACAATGGCAGCAGCCTTGAATAACTAATAAAAAAGTAAGGAAGCTAATTTGCTTCCTTTTCTTTTGTTAGGGGGGATTCATATGAATCCTTTTTTTACTTTAAAAGATAAACAAAAAGCCCTATACAAGGGCTTAGTGTATTTAGGAGACTATACTTCGAATTCATAGAGTGCTGTAGATAGGTAACGTTCTCCGTTATCTGGTGCAAGCGCAAGGACTTTTTTACCTGCTCCAAGTTTTTTAGCGACTTCAATTGCTGCATAGATAGCTGCTGCAGAAGAAATACCGACTAAGAATCCTTCTTTTCCACCGATTTCACGGCCAAGTGAAAGAGCGTTATCTGATGTTACACGAACGATACCATCGTAAGCTTTTGTATCAAGTGTATCTGGAATGAATCCAGCAGAGATACCTTGAATTTTGTGAGGACCTGGCTTTTCACCAGACAAGATAGCTGACTCGTCTGCCTCAACAGCAAAAACTTGAATGTTTGAGTTAGCAGTTTTAAGAGCATGAGAAACACCAGAAATAGTTCCTCCAGTACCAACACCAGCAACAAAGGCGTCTAAACCATCAGCTCCGAAATCAGCTAGAATTTCAGCTCCTGTTGTTCTTTCGTGAACCTCTGGGTTAGCTTGGTTATTAAACTGTAATGGTAGGAAACCATCACGCTCAGCAGCAATTTCCTGCGCTTTTGCAATTGCACCTTTCATTCCTTCGCTACCAGGAGTGAGGACTAGTTCAGCTCCATAAGCTTGGATAATTTTACGACGTTCCACGCTCATTGTTTCAGGCATAACGATGACAACTTTGTAACCTTTAGCGGCACCAACCCATGAGAGACCAATACCAGTGTTCCCACTAGTTGCTTCTACAATGGTAGAACCAGGTTTGAGTTTACCCTCTTGTTCTGCTTTTTCAATCATGCTTAGGGCGATACGGTCCTTAACTGACGATCCTGGGTTAAAAGCTTCAAGTTTTACATAAACATCTGCTGCACCTTCTGGTACAATGTTATTCAATTTAACAATCGGTGTTCTACCGATGAGTTCTGTGATATTGTTATAAATTGCCATATTAGCACCTCTTTATATAAGATGCTACTAGTATAACGCTAACTTTAACTTTTGTAAAATATAGAAATCCTATCGGAGTGATAGGATTTTTTTATATCAGTGATTCAAACCATTCATATTCAAACGATTATGATAAGCTAAGTCAAATAGATAGGTGTAAAGAGGTACAATATCAGTTTTCTTTGGAAATTCAAATTTGTGAGAATTAAAATGCTCATTGTGAGATTTTAAAAAGGCATTTTCTAAATAAGTAATCGTAATCTCACTATCATCAATCCCAAGTCCAGCAGTTTCCATTTCAACATTGACGATGTTCATGAGGAAAATTGATTTGATAGACATCTTTCGTCCAGTTGCCCCTTGTTTATCTGTAAAGATGATTCGGATATTTGTAAAGATAATTGAGTCACGAATGAGTTTATATCCGCTTTGAATTTCTTCATTTTCTAATAAATATTGTCCAAAATCCTTGGTAAGATCTTCTTTACTTTGCTCACTGAAGTTTCCAGCGAGTCCCTGAATTAATCTTCCAAAAGCCATATGATATTTCCTTTCTTTACGATAGGTTTACAGATGCTTCAACTTCACGTAAACCTTTGTCAGTTAGAGTAACTTTTCCATTGAAAAATTCAATGAGATCAGCCTTGATATCGTCTTTCCTTTCTTTGTCAACGAAAATCATTGTGTCAACTTGGTCTGTAAAGTTTGTCTCTAATTCTATAAGATTATGCTCTTTAAGAAAATTACCGTATTCTTGATATTGGGCATAAGACATTTGAATGGAGATGCCAGCTTGCTCTTTGATTTCGACAATCCCAATTTCCTTAACTGCTAGGGCAACACTACCAGCATAAGCGCGAATCAAACCACCAGCCCCTAGTTTGATACCGCCAAAATAACGAGTAACTACAACACAGACATTAGTAAGGTTGTGATTCTCCAGAACTCCTAGCATAGGAACGCCAGCAGTCCCACTAGGTTCTCCATCATCACTAGTTCGCTTGATTTCACTACGCTCACCGACAATAAAAGCAGAGCAGTTGTGGGTAGCTTTATAGTGTTCTTTTTTAATAGTTGTGATAAAATCACGAGCCTCTTCCTCACTATAGACACGTTTGGCATGACAGATAAAGCGTGATTTTTTGATTTCTTCTTGGACTTGTCCGTCCTCTTTTATAGTTCTGTATTCCATATTTTTATTGTACTAAAAAATAGCGTAAAGTTCTACATTTTACGAATAAAGAAATATGAAAGTAAATCCAAATTATCTCGGTCGCCTTTTTACCGAGCAAGAATTAAGTCATGAGGAGAGACAACAAGCAAAACAAATTCCATCCATGAAAAAAGAAAAGGGGCAACTATCTTGTCAGCGTTGTGGTAGTCAGATAGAAGAAGAATGGCATTTGCCTATTGGTGCTTTTTATTGTCGAGAATGCTTGATTATGAAGCGAATAAGAAGTGATCAAAAACTCTATTACTTTCCGCAAGAATGTTTTCCCAAACAAGATGTACTCAAATGGTCAGGTCAACTGACTCCATTTCAAGAGCGGGTATCACAAGGACTCCTTCAGGCGGTAGATAAGAAGGAGGCTACCTTGGTACATGCAGTGACAGGAGCTGGTAAGACAGAGATGATCTACCAAGTTGTCGCCAAGGTGATTGATCAAGGTGGAGCTGTTTGTCTGGCCAGTCCACGAATTGATGTTTGCTTAGAGTTACATAAACGACTACAAAATGATTTTGCATGTGAGATTGCGCTACTACATGGGGAGTCGGATCCCTATTTTCGTACACCTTTAGTTGTAGCAACCACTCACCAGCTATTAAAATTTTATCAAGCTTTTGATTTATTGATTGTGGATGAAGTAGACGCCTTCCCTTATGTTGATAATCCTGTACTTTACCATGCTGTCAATAATTGTGTAAAGGAGACCGGATTGAGAATATTTTTAACAGCAACGTCAACTGATGAGTTAGATAGAAAAGTTAAACAAGGGGAGTTAAAGCGTCTTAGTTTACCTCGTCGTTTTCATGGAAATCCTCTCATTGTTCCCAAGCCAATCTGGTTATCGCATTTTAATAGATATTTAGAAAAAAATGGTTTACCTCCCAAATTAAAACTTTACATTGAGAAACAGAGAAAGACGGCCTATCCCTTACTAATCTTTGCCTCTGAGATTAAAAAGGGAGAAAAGCTAAAAGAAATTTTGCAGGAGAAGTTTCCAAATGAGAAAATAGGATTTGTATCTTCAATCACAGCAGACCGATTAGAGCAGGTACAAGCCTTTCGAGATGGAGAGTTAACGATATTAATAAGCACAACTATATTAGAGCGTGGAGTTACCTTCCCTCGTGTAGATGTTTTTGTGGTGGAAGTCAATCATCAACTCTTTACCAAGTCAAGTTTAGTACAAATTGGTGGGCGAGTTGGAAGAAGCATGGATCGTCCTACTGGAGAACTGATATTTTTCCATGACGGACTCAATCTGTCCATTAAGAAAGCCATAAAGGAGATTAAACAAATGAATCAGGAGGCAGGAGTATGAAGTGTTTATTGTGTGGTAAAAGCTTGCAAACAGAGATAACCTTTACTAACCTGCTCTGTTTTAAAAAGGAGGAGGAAATAGTCTGTGAATCCTGTATTTCGTCTTTTGAGAATATCGGTGACAACCATTGCCCTAGGTGTTTCAAAAAAGATATGTCAACAAACTGTCAAGATTGTCAATTTTGGTGTAAACAAGGTGTAAATGTTGATCATGTGGCTCTTTATTCCTATAATCAGGCCATGAAAGAATATTTTAGTCGCTATAAATTTGATGGTGATTATCTTCTTAGAAAGGTATTTTCTGAGATATTGCAAAAAGAGTTAAAGAAGTATAAGGACTATCAGATTGTGATTGTTCCTCTGAGTGACGAGCGTTTAAAAAGCAGAGGCTTTAATCAAGTTGAGGGTTTGATAAAGGATACTGGGTTAGCATATCTGGATATTTTGGTTAAAAAAGAAGTGGAGGCTAGTTCTTCAAAAAATCGATCGGATCGTTTACTTACAGAGTTTCCATTTTTTCTGAAAGATGGCGTGAAGCCCCCAGAAAATATCTTACTCTTTGATGATATTTATACAACTGGAACTACCTTGAATCGTCTTAAAAGTATGCTATTAGAGGCTGGTTGTCAGAATATTAAAACTTTTTCCCTCGCAAGATGAGGAAAAAGTTTGCAAAAAAAATATGAAAGCGTTATAATATAGTTAGAAAAACAAATATGTTTAGAAAGAAGGTACTTATATGATTAAATATAGTATCCGTGGTGAAAACCTAGAAGTAACAGAAGCAATTCGTGATTATGTAGTTTCTAAACTCGAAAAGATCGAAAAATACTTCCAAGCAGACCAAGAATTGGATGCGCGTGTTAACTTGAAAGTTTACCGTGAAAAGACTGCTAAAGTAGAAGTAACCATTCCGCTTGGATCTATTACTCTTCGTGCAGAAGATATTTCTCAAGATATGTACGGCTCTATTGATTTGGTGACAGATAAGATTGAGCGTCAGATTCGTAAAAACAAAACTAAAATTGAACGTAAGAACAGAAATAAAGTATCTACAAGTCAACTCTTTACAGATGTTTTAGTTGAGGACTTAGATGTAGCACAACCAAAAGTTGTTCGTTCAAAACAAATTGATTTGAAACCAATGGATTTGGAAGAAGCTATCTTACAGATGGATTTATTGGGACATGACTTCTTTATCTATGTAGATGTTGAAGATGAAACAACAAATGTTATCTATCGTCGAGAAGATGGAGATATCGGTCTTCTAGAAGTTAAATAATCAAAAAAATTAGCCTTTTAAAGTGGTTTACACTAGTGTAAACCACTTTTTAGTTATGTGACTATTAGTCCGTCTCGCTCCGTGAGGTGCGAGACAAATAAACCATCCGCTATGCGGGTGCGCGTCGAAGGTTATACCAAAAAAACTCCAAACGCGATACAATAAAGGTGTTCAAGCCAATTGTAAAGCGAAAGGAGAAAACCATGGTACAAAAGTCTCATAGTTTATCACACACAAAGTGGCACTGTAAGTATCACATTGTGTTCACCCCTAAGTATAGACGAAAAGTCATCTATAATCAATATCGGAGTAGTTTAGGTGAAATATTTCATCGCTTGTGTAGTTATAAGGGAGTTGAAATTATCGAGGGTCACTTAATGCCAGACCATGTACATATGTTAGTAAGTATTCCACCAAGGATAAGTGTTTCGAGTTTTATGGGTTATTTAAAAGGTAAAAGTGCACTCATGATGTTTGACAAACACGCCAATTTGAAATATAAGTTTGGGAATCGGCATTTCTGGGCAGAAGGTTATTATGTGAGTACAGTAGGGCTTAATGAAGCCACGATAAGGAAATACATACAAGATCAGGAAAAGCATGATATAGCACTAGATAAATTAAGTGTAAAAGAATATGAGGATCCCTTTAGGGATAGTGGCAAGTAATACTCACACCTCTTTAAGAGGCAAGTGACGAGTCAAGAGCAATGAGGCTTGAACAACGTGAAAGCCAGCTTCTTTAGGCGCTGGCTGGTAATTTGGGCTTATAGCCCTGGTGTAAACCACCCGTTTGACGGGTGGTTATGATTTGGATGTTTTATTATTATTTGAAAATAGGGTTCCCTCTTTAAAAGTCGCTTTTTGGCTACATTTGTGGTATAATAATGCGCAAGAGGTTTGTAATGAAAAAAAATGAAATAAATCCCTTTTTTATGTATCTGATTGCTATGGTAACCTTTACGATTATGACCATTTTGATTGTGTTAGTAAAGGATAATCTTATCACTATAGCAAGTCTATTTTTATTTATTGTATTCTATGTTTTGCTATTTAATTTCCAGAAAAAATATTACAAAAAAACAGATATCGAGCAAATCCAGTATGTCAATCATCAGGCTACGGATAGTTTGAGTGCTCTGTTGGAGCAAATGCCTGTCGGGGTTGTTAAATTAAATATGAACAGCAGTGAGATTGAATGGTTCAATCCCTATGCGGAGTTAATTTTGACAACCGAGGATGGAGAAATTGATTTTCCTCAATTTCAAAAGATTTTAAAGAGTTCGATTTCTTCCCCAGGGGCTTATGCCATTGTTGGGGAGAAACGTTATGCAGTGCATTTGGATAGAAATTCGGGTGTCTTATACTTTTTTGATGTTTCTGGTGAGTATGAGGCGACTGCTGAATTGGTAACAAGTCGTCCTGTAATTGGAATTATCTCAGTTGATAACTATGATGATTTGGAAAATGAAACGTCTGAATCAGATATTAGTCATATCAATAGTTTTGTTGCAAATTTTGTTTCAGAATTTGCTGGGAAACATGCCATGTTTTCTCGTAGAGTGAGCATGGATCGCTTCTATTTATTTACGGACTATACCGTACTTGATCACTTGATGCAGGATAAATTTTCCGTGATTGATACCTTTCGTGAGGAAGCTAAGCAACGAAATTTGCCACTAACTATGAGTATAGGAGTTTCCTATGGTGATGGGAATCATGACCAGATTGGGAAGGTTGCTCTCCTCAATCTCAACTTAGCGGAAGTTCGTGGTGGTGACCAAGTAGTTGTAAAAGAGAATGATGAAACCAAAAATCCAATCTACTTTGGAGGCGGTTCAGCAGCATCTGTTAAACGTACTCGGACACGAACTCGTGCTATGATGACAGCTATCTCAGATAAACTTAAAAGTGTCGATCGAGTTTTTGTGGTTGGTCACAAGAATCTGGATATGGATGCTCTTGGCTCAGCGGTTGGGATGCAGTTGTTTTCGAGTAATGTACTGGAAGATAGTTATGTGGTTTATGATCCTACACAGATGTCTCCAGATATTGCTCGAGCGGTTAATTATTTGGAAGATGAGGGTGTTTCAAAACTTCTTCCTTTAAATCAAGCGATGACAATGGTTACCAAACGCTCCTTACTGGTGATGGTTGACCATTCTAAGACAGCTTTAACCTTATCCAAAGAGTTTTATGACTTGTTTACCCAGACGATAGTCATTGACCATCATCGTCGTGACCAAGATTTTCCAGATAATTCGGTCATTACCTATATCGAGAGTGGAGCTAGTAGTGCTAGTGAACTTGTAACTGAGTTGATTCAATTTCAAAACTCTAAGAAGAAACGTTTGAGTCGTATTCAGGCTAGTGTTCTTATGGGGGGAATGATGCTGGATACTAAAAATTTCACCTCTCGGGTAACTAGTCGAACTTTTGATGTTGCAAGTTATCTAAGAACGAGAGGGAGTGATAGCGTTGTCATTCAGGAAATTTCAGCCACGGATTTTGAAGAATATCGATTGGTAAATGAACTCATTTTGCAGGGGCAAATGGTACAGCCATCAATCCTGGTTGCTCAAGCTTTGGAGGATAAAGAGTACGATACGGTTGTTATTAGTAAGGCTGCTGATGCTATGCTTGCCATGTCTGGTATAGAGGCCAGCTTTGTACTTGCTAAGAATAGTCAAGGAGCAATCTCTATTTCTGCGCGAAGTAGAAGTAAGATTAATGTTCAGCGAATTATGGAAGTGTTAGGTGGCGGTGGTCACTTTAACTTAGCTGCAGCGCGGTTGACAGATATGAGCCTGCAAGAAGCAGGAGATAAACTAAAAACAGTTATTTTTAATGAAACAAAAGAAAAGGAGTCAGAAGAATGAAAGTAATCTTTTTAGCAGATGTTAAAGGTAAAGGAAAAAAAGGTGAAATTAAAGAAGTGCCAACTGGATATGCACAAAACTTTTTAATTAAGAAAAACCTTGCTAAGGAAGCGACAGCTCAAGCAATTGGTGAGTTGCGCGGTAAGCAAAAATCAGAAGAAAAAGCACATGCAGAAATGCTTGCAGAAGCTAAGGAAATTAAAGCAAAACTGGAAGCAGAAGAAACAATCGTTGAATTTGTCGAAAAGGTTGGTCCAGATGGTCGTACATTTGGATCTATTACCAACAAGAAAATTGCAGAAGAATTGCAAAAACAATTTGGTATTAAAATTGATAAACGCCACATTCAAGTTCAATCACCAATCCGAGCAGTTGGTTTGATTGATGTTCCGGTTAAGATTTATCAAGATGTAACAAGTGTAATCAATCTTCGTGTCAAGGAAGCTTAATTTACGATTGGTTGACAATATTGTAAAAGGAAGGAAAGTCTGATGGCAGAAGTTGAAGAACTGCGTGTTCAGCCTCAAGATATCCTAGCAGAACAATCTGTTTTAGGAGCCATTTTTATTGATGAGACTAAACTCGTTTTTGTCCGAGAATATATCGATTCACAGGACTTCTTTAAGTATGCTCACCGTTTGATTTTTCAAGCTATGGTTGATTTGTCTGATCGTGGAGATGCTATTGACGCAACCACAGTTCGGACGATACTAGATAGCCAGGGTGATTTACAAACTATTGGAGGCTTGTCTTATCTGGTTGAGATTGTCAATTCAGTGCCGACCTCTGCAAATGCGGAATACTATGCTAAAATTGTAGCAGAAAAGGCTATGCTTCGACGCCTAATCGCTAAGTTGACAGAGTCTGTAAACCTAGCCTATGAAGCTTCTCAACCTGCTGACGAAATTATCGCTCGTGCAGAAAAAGGTTTGATTGATGTCAGTGAGAATGCCAATCGAAATGGCTTTAAAAATATTCGCGATGTATTGAATATCAACTTCGGAAATCTAGAAGCTCGTTCTCAACAGACTTCGGATATCACGGGTATTGCGACAGGTTATCGAGATTTAGATCACATGACGACAGGTCTGCATGAGGAAGAATTGATTATTTTGGCAGCTCGTCCTGCGGTTGGTAAGACAGCTTTTGCTTTGAATATTGCGCAAAATATCGGAACCAAATTAGACAAGACAGTTGCTATTTTCTCTCTGGAAATGGGTGCTGAAAGCTTGGTCGATCGTATGCTGGCTGCGGAAGGGTTGGTAGAGTCGCATTCTATCCGTACAGGTCAATTGACTGAGGAAGAATGGCGCAAGTATACGATTGCTCAGGGTAATCTGGCTAATGCAAGTATCTACATTGATGATACACCAGGGATTCGAATCACAGAAATTCGCTCTCGTTCCCGTAAACTGGCTCAGGAAACAGGTAATCTAGGCTTGATTTTGATTGACTATCTTCAGCTGATCACAGGGACTGGTCGAGAAAATCGTCAACAAGAAGTATCTGAGATTTCCCGTCAGTTGAAAATCCTAGCAAAAGAACTCAAAGTTCCAGTTATAGCTCTCAGTCAGCTTTCTCGTGGTGTAGAGCAACGTCAAGATAAGAGACCAGTTTTGTCTGATATTCGTGAATCTGGATCTATTGAGCAGGATGCTGATATCGTAGCCTTTCTCTATCGTGATGACTATTATGAGCGCGGTGGTGAAGAGGAGGAAGGCATTCCAAATAATAAAGTAGAAGTGATTATCGAGAAAAACCGTAGCGGTGCTCGCGGAACGGTAGAATTGATTTTCCAAAAAGAATATAATAAATTTTCAAGTATTTCGAAGATGGAGGAACCAAGATGACAGACGCATTTACAGATGTGGCTAAAATGAAAAAAATCAAAGAAGAAATTAAGGCGCATGAGGGACAAGTGGTAGAAATGACCTTAGAAAATGGTCGTAAACGCCAAAAAAATCGTTTAGGAAAACTAATTGAGGTTTACCCATCGCTCTTCATCGTTGAGTTTGGAAATGTTGAAGGAGACAAACAGGCTAATGTCTATGTTGAATCTTTCACTTATTCAGATATTTTAACGGAAAAGAACTTAATTCATTATTTAGATTAAGGATATTCATGAAAGTGGGAAGTTTCTCACTTTTTTCTTTTTCTTTCGAATGATATAGATGAGGTCAACCTCAAAAATCTAATTATTTGAAGGAGAATGCATGACATTTACTAAAGCAGGACATAAAAAGGGAACTTTTCTCAGAAAGACAGCTGTAGGCTCAGCTTCACTAGTTTTAGCAGGTATTTTTTTATTTAGTGGAGGAACTGTTCATGCCAACCAGGCAAACAATGGATCACTAGCACGAGGAGATGATTATCCCTATTATTATAAAAATGGGAGTCAGGAGATTGATAAATGGCGCATGTATTCTCGTCAGTGTACTTCTTTTGTAGCCTTTCGTTTGAGTAATGTCAATGGTTTTGAAATTCCGGCGGCTTATGGAAATGCTAATGAATGGGGATATCGTGCTAAAAGAGAAGGTTATCGCGTAGATCAGCGCCCAGCAATTGGTTCTATCGCTTGGGATACGAGTGGACAGTATGGTCATGTCGCTTGGGTAGCCAATGTCCTTGGTGATATGATTGAAATTGAAGAATACAATTATGGAGTCAGAGAAAGGTACAATCGACGAACGGTAAAGGCCAATTCTATGACTGGATTCATTCATTTTAAAGATGTGGGGAATACTAGCTCAGGAAATTATCAGTTATCACTCGTATCTAGTGGGACACATGTTTTTACAGAAAAAGCAGCCATTATGGATCAGCCATCACTAACAGCAACGATTATCGATTATTACTATGCGGGAGAAAGTGTTCATTATGATCAAACTCTTGAAAAAGATGGGCATAAATGGATTAGTTATATTTCACGAAGCGGGAACAGACGTTATATCCCCTTAACTAAAACAAGTAGCTCTAAAAATGGTTGGGAAAAAGAAGGAACTGTTTGGTATTATTATGAAAATGGTCAGAAAGCAGTCGGTTGGAAGAAGATTAATGGAAACTGGTATCATTTGCAAGCTGATGGTAGAATGACGACAGGCTGGTTAAAAGATGGTTCTAAGTGGTATTATCTGAAGTCGTCTGGCGAAATGCAGACAGGCTGGTTAAAGGATAATGGAACATGGTACTATCTTGAAAGCTCAGGTGCTATGAAGGCTAGCCAGTGGTTTCAGGTTTCAGGGAAATATTACTATGTGAATGCATCGGGAGCTTTAGCAGTCAATACGACTATCGATGGTTTCCAAGTTGATAGCAGTGGTGCACGAGTAGAAAATCCAGCATCATAAGTGTTATTCAGTATTTGGGCTCTTCCTAATGGTATTTTTCCCTGCTTTCCTTTATAATGGGTGTATGGACAAGAAAAAATTATTACTAATTGACGGCTCTTCAGTTGCTTTTCGGGCATTCTTTGCACTTTACCAGCAACTGGATCGTTTTAAAAATGCTAACGGTCTTCATACAAATGCTATCTATGGTTTTCAACTTATGTTGAATCATTTGCTAGAGCGTGTTGAGCCTAGCCATATCTTGGTGGCATTTGATGCGGGGAAGACGACTTTTCGTACAGAGATGTATGCAGACTATAAGGGTGGTCGTGCTAAAACTCCAGATGAGTTTAGAGAGCAATTTCCTTTTATTCGTGAGTTGCTAGACCATCTTGGAATTCGCCATTATGAGTTAGCTCAGTATGAGGCAGATGACATAATCGGTACTCTAGGTCGCTTGGCTGAGAAGGATGCTTTTGATGTAACTATCGTCAGTGGAGACAAGGACTTGATCCAGTTGACAGATGAACATACAGTGGTTGAGATTTCCAAGAAAGGTGTAGCTGAGTTCGAAGCATTTACACCAAAATATCTCATGGAAAAGATGGGCATCACCCCAACTCAGTTCATTGATCTTAAGGCCCTCATGGGAGATAAGTCAGATAATATCCCTGGTGTAACTAAGATTGGTGAAAAGACGGGTATCAATCTCTTGTTAGAACATGGCTCGCTCGAAGGTATTTATGAAAATATCGATGGGATGAAGGCTTCTAAGATGAAGGAAAATCTCATTAATGATAAGGAGCAAGCCTTTCTGTCTAAAACACTAGCGACCATTGATACGAAAGCGCCAATTGAAATCAGTCTAGATGATTTGGTTTATAGCGGTCCAGATATTGAAAACCTCGGAAAATTCTACGATGAAATGGGCTTTAAGCAGCTCAAACAAGCCTTGAATGCTTCTCAGACGAACCAAGCTGAGACTTTGAATTTCACCATGGTGGACAAAGTGAGTGAAGATATGCTGAGTGCCGACTCTATCTTCCACTTTGAACTTTTTGGTGAAAATTACCATACAGATGACTTGATTGGCTTTGCCTGGTCGTGCGGAGACAAGCTCTACGCCACAGACAAGTTGGAACTTTTGCAAGACCCGATTTTCAAGGACTTTCTAGAAAAAACACCTCTAAAAGTATATGACTTTAAGAAAGTAAAAGTCCTCTTAAATCGTTTTGGTTTGGATTTACAGGCTCCTGCTTTTGACAGTCGTTTGGCCAAATACCTTCTCTCTACTGTCGAGAATAATGAAATCTCCACCATCGCTAGTCTCTACGGTCAAACTTACCTGGTCGATGATGAAACCTTCTACGGCAAGGGTGTCAAGAAAGCTATCCCTGAGCGAGAGAAATTCTTGGAACACTTAGCTCGTAAGGTTGCTGTATTGGTTGAGACAGAGCCTGTTTTACTTGAAAAATTAAGCGAAAACGGACAACTTGACCTTCTTTATGATATGGAGCAGCCTCTGGCTTTTGTCCTTGCTAAGATGGAAATCGCTGGGATCAAGGTAAAAAAAGAAACATTGCTCGAGATGCAGGCCGAAAATGAGCTTGTCATTGAAAAGCTGACGCAAGAGATTTATGACCTAGCAGGTGAGGAATTTAATATCAATTCACCTAAACAGTTGGGTGTCCTTCTTTTTGAAAAACTAGGTCTCCCTCTCGAATATACCAAGAAAACCAAGACAGGGTACTCGACAGCCGTGGATGTCTTGGAGCGCCTAGCTCCGATTGCCCCAATCGTCAAGAAAATTCTCGATTACCGTCAGATTGCTAAGATTCAATCCACTTATGTGATTGGTTTGCAGGACTGGATTTTAGCGGATGGCAAGATTCACACGCGCTATGTGCAAGATTTGACTCAGACAGGTCGTCTGTCTAGTGTCGATCCAAACTTGCAAAATATCCCTGTTCGTTTGGAACAAGGGCGCCTCATTCGTAAGGCTTTCGTGCCAGAATGGGAGGACAGTGTCCTTCTCAGCTCGGACTATTCACAGATTGAGTTGCGCGTTTTGGCACATATCTCTAAAGATGAGCACTTGATTAAGGCTTTCCAAGAAGGAGCTGACATCCATACCTCGACAGCCATGCGGGTCTTTGGAATTGAACGTCCTGAGGATGTGACTCCGAATGACCGTCGTAATGCCAAGGCGGTTAACTTTGGAGTGGTTTACGGGATTTCAGACTTTGGCTTGTCTAATAATCTGGGCATCAGCCGTAAGGAAGCAAAAGCCTATATTGATACCTACTTTGAACGCTTCCCAGGTATTAAAAACTACATGGATGAAGTGGTGCGTGAGGCGCGTGATAAGGGTTATGTGGAGACTCTCTTCAAACGTCGTCGTGAGTTACCAGATATCAATTCGCGTAACTTTAATATTCGTGGTTTTGCGGAACGTACAGCCATCAACTCACCTATCCAAGGATCGGCTGCAGATATTCTCAAAATCGCTATGATTCAGCTGGATAAAGCCTTGGTTGCAGGTGGTTATCAGACTAAGATGCTTCTACAAGTACACGATGAAATCGTTCTTGAAGTTCCTAAGTCAGAATTAGCTGCTATCAAAAAACTCGTCAAACAAACCATGGAAGATGCCATTCAACTCAGTGTGCCCCTCATTGCTGATGAAAATGAAGGCGTAACTTGGTATGAGGCCAAGTAAAAAATAGACTATTAAACAAAAAGAAATCCCCTTGAACAGTAACGTTTAAGGGGATTTTTGCTGAGAAAATTTTGCAAGAAAAGATAAAAGTGATTTTATCCAGCTAGTAGTAGACTTACTTGATTTGTTTCTTTTGTTCTTTTTTGGCAAGTACTGGTAGAATCACACCCAAACCAATCAGAATAATTGGGGTCAAGATGTTTGTAAGAAGAGAAAATTGCCAAGCCGTTGGATTCTCAGCGTAGTTAATTTTTGGAACCATACCAAGGATACAAGCAAAGGCTGTGAAGAGGAAGCACCAAGTACCGATAACAAAGCCAAGTTTAGGATTGTTCACAAACTTGTATTCGGCGTTTTTGTATGTCTTCCAAGCGCGATTGAGCATCATATAGGCAAGGAATACCCAGAGGTAACGCATCGGCATCACGATAGAATTGAGGTTGGTCATCCATTTTACAAGTCCATCAATTTCTTGAATACCAAAAATTGGAAGGATGATGATGAGACTAACGAGGACGCCTGTAAGGAGGTAGCCGTTAATGAGGACACCTTTTTCAGTACGTTTTCGAAGCCAGCTCGGGATAAAGTTTTCGTCAGCGTTATTGAGAAGGATTTGCAATGGTGCGTCAATAGAGAAGGCAAGCGCAGCGATTTGTCCGACCATGTTTGTAAGAGCGTAGATCACGACAAAGAGGTTTCCAACTCCCCAAGAATTTCCTAACATTTGGAAGGCTTGATAAGCACCATTACGCATGAGGTCTTCAGGGATGTTATTGCCATCAAATAGCATTCCCATGGCAACTGACCCGAGGATAGCAGAGAGCCCCACCATGATTGCCATGACAATCATACCTTTTGGAAATTCTTTTGCAGGATTGCGAGTTTGATTCACATAAGGGGAAATTTTTTCACAACCACCAACTGCAAAGACCAATAGTGAGATGGTTGTAAAATAAGAAAAATCAAAGTTTGGAATGTAGGTGCTCAGTTGATCCATGTGCGGTGTCGCAAATTGGATGTCTGGTTTAATGAAAGGCAGACCGACAGCCAAAAGCACAAAGAGTAAAGACATAATCAACATAGCACTTCCTGCCAAGCTACCGATGACTTTCAGTGTTGTCAATCCTTTTGTAGAAAGGTAGAGGAAAAGTCCAAAGATTAGCAAGCAGAGAATAACAATCCAGTGGATGTCGATTTGTTTTAGAAATTGTCCGTTACCCTGCAAGGCCCATCCGAGTGGAATAAGGATCCCTTGAGGTTTTTGTGCGAGATAAGGGATATGCACAACCCAGTAGGTCCAAGCGGCAAAGTAGGCGAGACGTTTGGTTGATGTTTTTTCAACCCAGTCACTAACACCGCTTCCGCTTTCCTTGAAGGTAGAACCTAGTTGTCCGACGATGAGTGAATATGGGATAAAGTAGAGTGCGAGGATTAAAACCCAAGATACGACTACTGAAATCCCCTGTTGAGAATAGTTGTTGACGATGTTTCCTAGCCCCCAAACCATGTTGAAAGCAATAAGAGAAACCATCAGCCAATTAAGTTGGTGTTGATCTTTTTTCATAATGTCTCCTTTTCTTATAATTTCAGTATATCATGATTTTTTGAAAGCGCCTAACAAAATTTGAAATTTACTATAAAAAATGTAGGGGGGAATTTATCAGATGGAGTTTGTACTTGAGTAAAAGTTATACACAATCTGTGGATAACTTTGTGAAATAAAAAATTGTTTTCCAAATGTTAGTTTAGAAAAAAGAGATAGAATGTGTGAGTTGGGTACTAAGCTAGTCGGTTATAAAGACTGATAGAACAGTCTATTGAGGGTATTTTACTTTAGAATGTCAAAAAAATGGTTGAGAGAAATCGTTTGTAAGTACATGAAATTGATTTGAAAGTTATGCACAATCTGTGGATAACTTTGTGGAAGATTTACTATAAATCAGAAAATCCCCTTGTACATGGCAAAGGGATTTGATCGATTAGTGATTTGGTAACCAGCTGAGGGTAAAGTTGAGAGTTTGAGCATCTAGCAAATCCTGGTGACGGACACTCTGAACTTCTTTCTCATCCAGTTGACAGTTTTTTACAAAGTGGAAGTATTCATGATTTTGTTGTGTACGAATATCAAGCCACTGATTTTTATCTGCCAGATAGACACGAAGGTGGTCAAAGAGTGGAATTCCAAGATCATAGCTTGCTTTTCCTGGGCAAGTTGGGTAAAGCCCAAGAGCAGACCAGACATACCAGGCAGATAGACTACCGTTATCCTCATCGCCTGGATAAGCATCCCAGCCAGCTCGAAAGGCTTTTTGACGGAGAGTCTTGATTAAGAGACTGGTGTATTGAGGATAATTGCTATAGCGGAAGAGATAAGGGATGTGGAAACTTGGTTGGTTGGAAATGGCTAGTTGACCAAATGGCGCTGTTGCCATCTCGCTCATCTCATGAATTTCATATCCATAACCCGTCGTTTCAAAGAGCGGTAAACTTTGACAAACTTTTAAGAGATAGTTGCTAAAGGCTTCTTTTCCACCCATTAGTTGACCAAGTCCAGAAATATCGTGTAAGACACCGAGACTGGCTTGGATGGCTGAACACTCAGCATAATCACGGCCCCAACTATAAGGAGAAAAGTCAGGACGGAAGTTGCCATCTATATCATGCGCCCTCATATATCCTGTCTCAGGATCAAATAGATTCTGATAGTTTTTAGAATAGTGGGCATAGGTTTGTGCCAGCTCTTTTTGACCTAATTTTGTTGCGCAGGTAGAGATGCAAAAATCACTGTAAGCATAGTCCAGTGTATGACTGACACTTTCATGGAAGTCTGTGGATAGGTAGCCTAGCTCTTGGTATTGGCTTAGGCCGTGTCGCCCGTTGATAGCTTTTGGATCTGCCTTAGTAGCAGTTTCAATCATGGCTTTGAGAAATTCTTCTTCAAACTCAGGTGCCATGTTTTTGCAGGCGCTATCTGCAATAAGACCATCAATCAAAGTGCCAGGCATCATTCCTCTTTCATCAGGGGCAAGCCACTTAGGAAGATATCCAGTGTCGCGGTAGCTATTGAGGAAGCCTTCAAGAAACTGACGATAGTATTCTGGAATAATCAAGGCAAAGAGTGGGAATGAAGTGCGGAAGGTATCCCAGAAACCATTATTGGTAAAGAGAAGACCTGGTTTAATTGTTCCTGAAGCGAGGTCTATATGAATCTCTTCTCCCTGTTCACTCACCTCATAGAAGGTTTGCGGGAAGAGAAAGAGTCTGTATAGACAATGATCAAAAAATGTTCGGTCTACAGAGCCGGTTTCCACGACATCAAAACGGCCTAGAAAATCTTCCCAACTTTTTTTGGCGTCTGCTTTTGTTTCTGTAAAATCCTGTTTAGGAAGATTAAAGAAAGCTTGTTCTTTGGAAATAAATGAAGTGGCCAATTGAATCTGAGTTTCCGATTCAGCCAAGTCAATACGCCAGTCTTGCCCAACTTGCTTGACAGATAGAATATCCGTAGAGAATGTGAGGGAAGTATACATGACGAGAGGACTTTTGTTGGTTTCGGTTAATCCGCTTTGACCAAGGATGACAGTACGCTCATCTACTTGCTCTAATGATAAATCATCAGCTGCATGCAGATAGAGTGAGAGCTTCTTGCCTTGTATCTGTCTTAGTTGAATAGAAGCCCCATAGCAAGTAGGTGTGAGTTGGGTTTCAATCTGATAACGTTCAGAAAAAATCTTTAGAAAATGGGGATTGAAAATAGCACGATCAAGGTTATAAGAAGACTGCCGATGGAAGAGGGTGCCGCCACTGATTTCTCCTGTAACAGGAGTCAGTAGTAACCAAGAATAATCACCAATCCAAGGGCTAGGCTGATGGGTTAGTCGAATACCCTGAAAGATAGGAAGATGGGGATCAAAAAACCAAGACCCGTCATGGTCACTAGTTTGTGGAACAAAGTAATTCATCCCAAAAGGCACTCCAGCGTATGGTAGAGTATTTCCCCGAGAAAAGGCATGCTTGCTCGCGGTGCCAAAGCGCATATCAATGGTTTCAAGTATCGGTTTCATAGTGGTTTCCTTCAGTAGTTTTCTACATTATATCAGAAAAAGGATACTTTTAGAAAATGACTTCAAAATATAACAATTTTGTAGAATAATGACTAACATTTGTGTATATATTTTCTGGACTAAAAGCTATATACTGAAAATGAAAATTTGTTTGAAAGAGGCAAAATAGTTTATGGTTTATTCAAAAGAAATTGTCAGAGAGTGGCTAGATGAGGTAGCAGAGCGTGCCAAGGAGCATCCTGAGTGGGTTGATGTCTTTGAACGTTGCTATACAGACACCTTGGACAATACAGTTGAGATTTTAGAAGATGGCTCGACCTTTGTATTGACGGGAGATATTCCAGCTATGTGGCTTCGTGACTCGACTGCCCAGCTTAGACCATACCTTCATGTGGCAAAAAGAGACCCTCGTTTGCGCCAGACCATTGCTGGCTTGGTTAAACGCCAGATGACTTTGATTCTCAAGGATCCCTATGCCAACTCTTTTAATATTGAGGAGAACTGGAAGGGTCATCATGAGACAGACCATACAGACCTCAATGGCTGGATTTGGGAACGTAAGTATGAAGTAGATTCGCTTTGTTATCCATTGCAATTGGCTTATCTCCTTTGGAAAGAAACTGGTGAGACTAGCCAATTTGATGAAACCTTTGTTACAGCGACTAAGGAAATCCTTCATCTCTGGACGGTGGAACAAGATCATAAGAACTCGCCTTATCGCTTCGTCCGTGATACTGATCGTAAGGAAGATACCTTGGTAAATGACGGCTTTGGGCCAGACTTTGCTGTGACAGGGATGACCTGGTCAGCCTTCCGTCCAAGCGATGACTGCTGTCAGTATAGCTACTTGATTCCATCCAATATGTTTGCAGTGGTTGTTTTGGGTTATGTTCAAGAAATCTTTGCAGAATTGAATCTAGCCGATAGTGAGAGAATCATTGCAGATGCAAAACGCCTCCAAACTGAGATTCAAGAAGGAATCGAAAATTACGCCTACACTACAAATAGTAAGGGTGAAAAGATTTATGCCTTTGAGGTAGATGGTTTGGGAAATGCTAGCATCATGGACGACCCTAACGTACCAAGTTTGTTAGCTGCTCCATATCTTGGTTACTGTGATGTCAATGACGAAGTGTATCAAGCCACTCGTCGCACTATTCTCAGTCCTGAAAATCCATACTTCTACCAAGGAGAATACGCTAGTGGACTAGGAAGTTCTCATACCTTCTACCGCTATATCTGGCCGATTGCTCTATCTATCCAAGGATTGACAACGACGGATAAGGCAGAGAAGAAATTCTTGCTAGATCAGTTAGTTGTCTGCGATGGAGGTACAGGCGTTATGCACGAAAGCTTCCACGTAGATGATCCGACTCTCTACTCTCGTGAGTGGTTCTCGTGGGCCAACATGATGTTCTGCGAATTAGTCTTGGATTACTTGGATATCCGCTAATGAGCTTTTGCTCGACTGATTCTTGTTAGAATCACAAATATATTTTTAAATTTAAGTTAGAATGAGGTTTTACTCATGGAAAATGTTGTTGTACATATTATCTCTCACAGCCACTGGGATCGTGAGTGGTATTTACCGTTTGAAAGTCACCGTATGCAATTGGTGGAACTCTTTGACAATCTGTTTGATCTTTTTGAAAATGACCCTGAATTCAAGAGTTTCCACTTGGATGGACAAACCATTGTCCTTGATGACTATTTAGAAATTCGCCCTGAAAACCGCGACAAGGTGCAGCGTTATATCGACGAAGGCAAGCTCAAGATTGGTCCTTTTTATATCTTGCAGGATGATTACTTGATTTCCAGTGAAGCTAACGTCCGCAATACCTTGATTGGACAAGCGGAATGTGCTAAATGGGGCAAATCTACTCAAATTGGTTACTTCCCAGACACCTTTGGAAATATGGGGCAGGCTCCTCAAATCCTTCAAAAATCAGGTATTCACGTCGCAGCCTTTGGACGTGGTGTGAAGCCAATCGGATTTGACAATCAAGTCCTTGAAGATGAACAGTTTACCTCTCAATTTTCTGAGATGTACTGGCAGGGAGCTGATGGTAGCCGTGTACTCGGCATTCTTTTTGCTAACTGGTACAGTAACGGGAATGAAATTCCAGTGGATAAAGACGAGGCTTTGACTTTCTGGAAGCAAAAATTAGCAGATGTCCGTGACTATGCATCGACCAACCAATGGTTGATGATGAACGGCTGTGACCACCAGCCTGTACAGAGAAATATTAGCGAAGCGATTCGTGTGGCAAACGAACTCTTCCCTGACGTGACCTTTATTCACAGTTCTTTTGACGAATATGTGCAAGCAGTGGAAAGTGCACTTCCTGAACACCTATCAACGGTTACAGGTGAGTTGACTAGTCAGGAAACGGATGGTTGGTATACTCTTGCTAACACCTCTTCATCCCGTATTTACCTCAAACAAGCCTTTCAAGAAAATAGCAACTTGTTAGAGCAGGTTGTGGAACCGTTGACCATCATCACTGGCGGTCATAACCATAAGGATCAATTGACCTATGCATGGAAAGTGCTCTTGCAAAATGCGCCACACGATAGCATCTGTGGATGTAGTATTGACGAAGTTCACCGTGAAATGGAAGTTCGTTTTGCCAAGGTTAATCAAGTCGGGAATTTTGTTAAGACCAATCTTCTTAACGAATGGAAGGGTAAATTAGCTACTCAAAATGCGCAAAGCGACTACCTCTTTACCGTTGTCAACACAGCTTTACATGACAAGGTTGATACAGTTAGTGTTGTAGTGGATGTGGCTACTTGTGATTTCAAAGAATTGCATCCGACTGAAGGTTACAAGAAGATGGCAGCCGTGACCTTACCAACCTACCATGTTGAAGATTTGGATGGTCATGTCATTGAAGCTAAGATTGAAGACTTGGGAGCAAGTTTTGGCTATACTTTGCCTAAGGATAAATTCCGCCAACCATATATTGCACGCCAAGTGCGCGTGACAATCCCAGTCCACCTTGCACCGCTTTCTTGGGCAAGCTTCCAATTGGTCGAGGGTCAAGTAGATTACCGTGATGGTATTTACCAAAACGGAGTCATTGATACCCCATTCGTAACAGTGAGTGTAGATGAAGGAATCACAGTCTATGACAAGACTACAAACGAAGCCTACGAAGATTTCATCCAATTTGAGGACCGTGGAGATATTGGTAACGAGTACATTTACTTCCAACCAAAAGGAACTGATCCAATCTATGCTCAATTGAAGGGATACGATGTCCTAGAAAACAATGCTCGCTATGCTAAGGTATTGCTCAAACATGACTTGACTATTCCAGTTAGCGCAGATGAAAAATTGGATGCGGAGCAAAGAGGCATTATTGAGTTTATGAAACGAGACGCAGGTCGTTCAGAAGAGTTGACAACTATTCCTCTTGAAACTGAGATGACCGTCTTTGTGGACAATCCACAGATTCGCTTCAAGACTCGCTTTACTAATACAGCCAAGGATCACCGCATCCGTCTCTTGGTGAAAACTCATAACACTCGTCCAAGCAATGATTCTGAAAGCATCTATGAAGTTGTGACAAGACCAAATAAACCAGCAGCTTCTTGGGAAAATCCTGAAAATCCACAACACCAACAAGCTTTTGTCAGCTTGTATGATGATGTAAAAGGAGTGACAGTAGCTAACAAAGGATTGCACGAGTATGAAATTCTTGGAGATGACACCATGGCTGTAACCCTTCTTCGTGCTTCAGGCGAACTCGGTGACTGGGGCTATTTCCCAACGCCGGAAGCTCAGTGCTTGCGAGCTATCGAAGTTGAGTTTGCAGTAGAATGCCACCAAGCAGGCGAACGCTTCTCAGCTTTCCGTCGTGCCAAAGCCTTCCAGGTGCCATTTACAGCTCTTCAAGTTGCAAAACAAGAGGGTAGCGTTGCGGCAACGGGTAGCCTCTTTAACCATCCGGCACTCAGTTTGCCACAAGTCTGCCCAACAGCCTTTAAGGTGGCTGAGAATGAAGAAGGTTATGTCCTTCGTTACTACAACATGAGTCAAGAAAATATCCGTGTGTCTGAAAAACAACAAACTATTCTTGACTTGTTGGAACGCCCATACCCAGTCCATTCAGGACTATTGGCACCACAAGAAATTCGTACAGAATTGATCAAAAAAGAAGAAATTTAATTTCAAAAAGTAAACATAAACAGAAAGGAGGAGCGAAAAAGTAAGGATTAACTGCTGATTCGCTCCTTTTGCAGGTGAAAGCAATGACCATTGCAACGATTGATATCGGAGGGACTGGCATTAAGTTTGCTAGTCTAACTCCTGATGGAAAGATTTTAGATAAGACCAGCACCCCAACTCCAGAAACTCTAGAAGATTTATTGGCTTGGTTGGACCAACGCTTGTCAGAACAGGACTATCGTGGGATTGCTATGAGTGTTCCAGGAGCGGTCAATCAAGAAACAGGAGTGATCGAGGGGATTAGTGCCATTCCTTATATCCATGGTTTTTCATGGTACCAGGCCCTTGCTCATCACCAGCTACCTGTCCATCTAGAAAATGATGCCAACTGTGTTGGACTTAGTGAACTGCTAGCTCATCCTGAGATTGAAAATGCAGCCTGTGTTGTCATTGGCACAGGGATTGGCGGGGCCATGATTATCAATGGTAAGCTTCACCGAGGACGTCATGGTTTGGGTGGTGAGTTTGGCTATATGACAACTATCGAGCCTGCAGAAAAGCTCAACAACTGGTCACTACTAGCTTCTACAGGAAACATGGTTCGCTACGTCATTGAAAAATCAGGTCAGTCTGACTGGGATGGACGCAAGATTTATCAAGAGGCGGCAGCAGGCAATACTCTTTGCCAAGAAGCCATTGAACGCATGAATCGTAACCTAGCTCAAGGGCTACTCAATATCCAGTATCTCATCGATCCAGATGTCATTAGTCTGGGAGGCTCTATCAGCCAGAACCCAGATTTTATCAAAGGGGTTCAAAAAGCAGTAGATGCTTTTGTGGAAAGATATGAAGAATATACTATCGCTCCAGTCATTCAAGCTTGCACCTATCACGCAGATGCCAATCTCTACGGTGCCCTTGTCAACTGGTTACAGGAGGAAAACCAATGGTAAGTTTTACAGGACTTAGTCCCAAACAAGCCCAAGCTATCGAAGTCTTAAACAATCACATTTCTCTACCAGATGTAGAAGTGGCAGTCACCCAGTCTGATCAAGCTTCTCTCTCTATCAAGGGTGAGGGCGGAGAATATCAATTGACTTATGACAAACCTCATCAACTCTATCGCGCCTTGTCTGTGTTAGCAACAGCTTTAGAAGAAGGTGATAAGGTGGAGATTGAGGAGCAAGCGGCTTATGAAGATTTAGCCTACATGGCTGACTGTTCGCGAAATGCGGTTCTAAATGTTGCATCTGCCAAGCAGATGATTGAAGTCTTGGCTCTGATGGGTTATTCAACCTTTGAGCTCTACATGGAAGACACCTATCAGATTGAAGGGCAACCTTATTTTGGCTATTTCCGCGGGGCTTATTCAGCTGAAGAATTACAGGAAATCGAAGCTTATGCCCAGCAGTTTGACATGACTTTTGTACCTTGTATTCAGACCTTGGCCCACTTGTCAGCTTTTGTTAAATGGGGTGTCAAAGAAGTCCAGCAACTTCGTGATGTAGAGGACATTCTCCTCATCGGCGAAGAAAAAGTTTACGACCTAATTGACGGCATGTTTGCGACTTTGTCTAAACTGCAGACACGCAAGGTCAATATCGGCATGGACGAAGCCCACTTGGTTGGTTTGGGACGCTATCTCATCTTAAACGGTGTTGTGGATCGCAGCCTTCTCATGTGCCAACATTTGGAGCGCGTGCTGGATATTGCAGACAAGTATGGTTTCCACTGCCAGATGTGGAGCGATATGTTCTTCAAACTCATGTCAGCAGATGGCCAGTACGACCGTGATGTGGAAATTCCAGAGGAAACACGAGTTTTTCTTGACCGCCTTAAAGACCGTGTGACCTTGGTTTACTGGGATTATTATCAGGATAGCGAAGAAAAATACAATCGTAACTTCGGTAACCACCACAAGATTAGCCAGGATATTGCCTTTGCAGGAGGTGCTTGGAAGTGGATTGGTTTCACACCACACAACCATTTCAGTCGTCTCATCGCTATCGAAGCAAACAAAGCCTGCCGTGCCAATCAGATCAAAGAAGTCATTGTGACTGGTTGGGGAGATAATGGTGGTGAAACAGCTCAGTTCTCTATTCTGCCAAGTCTACAAATCTGGGCAGAACTCAGCTATCGAAATGATTTAGAGCGTTTATCTGCTCACTTCAAGACCAATACAGGTCTATCTGTTGAGGACTTTATGCAGCTTGACCTTGCCAACCTCTTACCAGATCTACCAGATAATCTCAGTGGTATCAATCCCAACCGCTATGTCTTTTATCAGGATGTTCTCTGTCCAATCCTTGATAAGCACATGACACCTGAACAGGACAAGCCTCACTTTGCCCAGGCAGCTGAGACTCTTTCTGACATTAAAGAAAAAGCTGGAGTTTACGCCTATCTTTTTGAAACTCAGGCTCAGTTGAATGCTATTTTAAGTGGCAAGGTTGATGTGGGACGACGCATTCGTGAGGCTTATCAAGAGGATGATAAAGACAGCTTGCAACAAATCGCTAGGGAAGAATTACCAAAATTAAGAAGCCAGATTGAAACCTTCCACAAGCTCTTTAGCCAACAATGGTTGAAGGAAAACAAGGTCTTTGGTTTGGATACAGTAGATATCCGTATGGGTGGGCTCTTGCAACGCATCAAGCGAGCAGAAAGTCGCATTGAAAACTACCTGGCAGGCGAAATCTCTCGTATTGACGAACTAGAAGTAGAGATTCTTCCATTTACTGACTTCCACGCAGACAAGGACTTCGCAGCAACGACAGCCAACCAGTGGCATACCATCGCGACAGCTTCGACTATTTATACAACCTAGAAATTTATCACAGATAGCCAAACATCTCCTTTTAAATAAATGGAGATGTTCTTTGATTTGGAGCTAGGGAAGGAGTATAATGAAAGTATAAGGATAGTTTGGAGGTCTGACCATGAAAAAGCTACTACTAGTCCTAGGTGCAAGTATGCTAGTTTTATCTGCTTGTCAAAAGACGACAGAAGATAGCGCAACTAGTTCGTTAACACCAAAAAACCAACAAACCAAGGAAGTAACAAACTATTTTCACTACCTAGCGGATTCCTATCAAAAGGCTCTTTTCCACGAAAAAGAAGACAAGGATACAAGTGTTCAATCACCCATGGCTGCTACGGTTGTAGCCATGGAAGAGCTCCAGCAATCTAATCCTACTGACCAAGCCTTGATTATGAAGAATTACTCAGATTTTCAGAAGCTGGTCCAGTACAATACCGAAAAGTGGCAGGAAGAGTTTGTAAGCTGGGCTTCTTCTATGGGGCAGTCCTATCATAGACTAGATCATAGAAACTTTGATGAAAAAAATGAACTCATTGAAAAATTAAAAATAACAACTGTTTCTCAGAAAAAAGTCAGATGGAATATTTTCGGGGTATCCAGTGACAACGCCTATGATTACTTGGTTTTGGATGCCTACTATGACGATCAAGCCAGACATTTCTACCTATTTACACTCAAGGATGGGCAAGCGCAGGTTTTGTATGCTGATAAGACACTAGAAACTATCAGTGCTGCGAATTTTGAAGAGACTGAAAACACAGATTTAGCGCAAGGTTTTAAGGAATTTCTCTTAAAAACGGGCGTATCTACAGATGATGAGCCAGATACAGACTATAGTGCTCTAACAGACAAGATAAAAATAGCCATGGAATCCTACTCAGATAGTAAGGGTGAAAGATTTAAGTCAACTAGCCTAGCAACATATGGTCGCTATTATGGGCTTGCAGTTCCGGATCAGATGATGCAATTTGGGCAAGTCGATGGAGTCAAATATACTTTTAAATGGCATGGCTATACTGCTGGTCTTGGAGAAAAACGATTTGAAATCTTGGCCTGTTATGTAAATGAAGCAGGGACAGAAGTGATTCTCTTTGGCTACAAGGATGGTCACCCAACTATTTTACATACTGAGGGGGAACCAGAGATTTATAAAAACGAAGCAGGTGCTATTATAGATGCCCAGGTTCATTTTGTTGATTTTCACCAACCGATATTAGAACAAGTTTTCAAGTAACAAATATGGGCAACACCTCTTGCAAGCAAGACGTTTCTCGTGAAACATCCTTCTTATATAAAAAAGTTCTCCACATAAAATAATTTGTGGAGTTTTTTCTATAATTAGTAGTTTAAACTATCCTTAAAATAAGAGTATACTCTTATTGTAAACGTTATCAAATCTAAAAATTGTGAGATTATCAAGTTTTAGAAAAATAAAAAGGGAGGAAATTATGAACAAGTTTTCAAAAACCTTGAGAGATAACTGGATTTTTCTCTTAATGGTTCTACCAGGGACACTTTGGTTGATCTTATTCTTCTACATCCCAGTATTTGGAAATGTGGTTGCCTTCAAAGACTACCATATGACTGGTGAAGGATTCGTCCACAGTATTATAAATAGTAAATGGGTCGGACTAGATAACTTTAAATTCTTGTTTAGTTCCAAAGATGCCTTTGTCATCACTCGAAACACTGTCCTTTACAACCTTGGATTTATCTTTATCGGTTTGATCGTGTCAGTTGGTATCGCTATTATCCTTAGTGAACTTCGCTCTAAGAAAATGGTTAAAATCTACCAAACATCTATGTTATTCCCTTACTTCCTATCTTGGGTTATCATCAGTTTCTTTACAGATGCTTTCCTAAATATCGATAAAGGGCTTATTAACCACACCTTAGAAGCTCTTGGCATGAAGGGGATTAACTTCTACGCTGACATCAGTATCTGGCCTTATCTTCTCCTCTTCCTAGGAATTTGGAAAGGCTTTGGATACAGTAGTGTTATGTACTATGCAACAATCATGGGTATTGATCCAACCTACTACGAAGCAGCAACAGTGGACGGTGCTAGCAAATGGCAACGTATCCGCAACGTAACCATCCCTCAGTTAACACCACTTGTGACAGTATTGACCATCCTTGCAGTCGGAAACATCTTCCGTGCAGACTTCGGTCTCTTCTACCAAATCCCTCACAATGCTGGTCAGCTCTATAGCGTAACAAACGTATTGGACGTCTACGTCTTTAACGGTTTGACTCAGACAGCAGATATCGGTATGGCATCAGCAGCCGGTCTCTATCAGTCAGTCGTCGGTTTGATTCTGGTTATTCTATCAAACTTACTTGCAAGACGTGTTGATCCTAACTCAGCACTATTCTAGAAAGGAGGAGCATATGGCAAAAAAAATTCAAAAAGAAAAAATTGATAATGTTGGCATACACTCCTTCAGCAAGAAAGCAGATATCTTCTTTAGTATCATTTCTGGTTTGCTGGCCTTCTCTTGTATCTTGCCTTTCATCTTTGTCATCATTATCTCAGTTACAGATGAGAAGAGTATCGTTCAATATGGATATAGCTTCTTCCCATCACAGTTTGGATTAGATGGTTTTGAGTTTTTGGCTCAGTTCAAAGATAAGATTTTACAAGCACTCTTTATCTCAGTGTTTGTGACAGTTGTCGGTACATTGACAAACGTCTTTATCACGACAACTTATGCCTATGCCATCTCACGTTCAACATTTAAGTATCGTAAATTCTTTACAATCTTCGCTCTTCTTAGTATGTTGTTCAACGCTGGTTTGGTACCCGGCTATATCGTAGTGACTCAATTGCTTCACCTTGGTGATACAGTTTGGGCCTTGATTGTTCCAATGCTTCTATCACCATTCAACATCATGTTGATGCGTTCTTTCTTCAAGAAAACCATCCCAGAAGCAATCCTCGAATCAGCTCGTATCGATGGAGCTAGTGAAGCTCGTATCTTCTTCCAAATCTGTTTGCCACTGTCATTACCAGGTATCGCAACGATCACACTATTGACAGCGCTTGGCTTCTGGAATGACTGGTTTAACGCCCTTCTTTACATCAAGAGTGATAACTTGTATCCATTGCAATATTTGCTTATGCAAATTCAAAACAACATGGATTACATAGCTAAGTCAGTTGGTATGTCAGGACAACTTGCGGTTGCCCTACCAAAAGAAACAGGTCGTATGGCCATGGTCGTTGTTGCGACTGTTCCGATTGCGATCCTCTACCCATTCTTCCAACGCTACTTTGTAAAAGGTTTGACTATCGGTGGTGTTAAAGAGTAAGGATATTTAAGAAACAATGTTTCTTTTCTAAATCTGATTTTTCTGGCAAAGGAAAATCAAGAATCTAATTTTGTTAATAACTTTAAAAATAAAAAAAGGAGTTTTTATAATGAAAAACTGGAAAAAATATGCTTTTGCATCTGCTAGCCTTGTCGCTTTAGCTGCTAGCCTTGCTGCTTGTGGAAACCTTAAAGGAAATAACCAAAAAGCTGCTGATTCATCTTCATCAGGTGATACAACTGTTATCAAAATGTACCAAATCGGTGACAAACCAGATAACTTGGATGAATTGCTAGAAAATGCAAACAAAATCATCGGAGAAAAAGTTGGCGCTAAGTTGGATATCCAATACCTTGGTTGGGGTGACTACAGCAAGAAAATGTCAGTTATCACTTCATCAGGTGAAAACTATGATATCGCCTTTGCAGATAACTATGTTGTAAACGCTCAAAAAGGTGCTTATGCTGACTTGACAGAATTGTACAAGAAAGAAGGAGCTGACCTTTACAAAGCACTTGACCCAGCTTATATCAAAGGTAACACTGTAAACGGTAAGATCTATTCTGTTCCAGTTGCAGCCAACGTTGCATCTTCACAAAACTTTGCCTTCAACGGCCCACTTCTTGAAAAATATGGAATCGATATCTCAGGTGTAACTTCATACGAAACACTTGAACCAGTATTGAAACAAATCAAAGAAAAAGCTCCAGATGTAATGCCATTTGCTGTTGGTAAAAACTTTATCCCATCAGAAAACTTTGACTACCCAGTTGCAAACGGACTTCCATTTGTCATCGACCTTGAAGGCGACACTACTAAGATCGTAAACCGTTACGAAGTTCCTCGTTTCGTAGAACACTTGAAGACTCTTCACAAATACTATGAAGCAGGATACATTCCAAAAGACGTAGCAACAAGCGAAACTTCATATGACCTTACTCAAGATACTTGGTTTGCTCGCGAAGAAACAGTAGGACCAGCTGACTACGGTAGCAGCTTGCTTTCTCGTGTTGCTAACAGAGACATCCAAATCAAACCATTTACTAACTTCATCAAGAAAAACCAAACAACTCAAGTTGCTAACTTTGTAATCTCAAACAACTCTAAGAACAAAGAAAAAGCAATGGAAGTATTGAACCTCTTGAACACTAACCCAGAACTCTTGAACGGACTTGTTTATGGACCTGAAGGCAAGAACTGGGAAAAAGTTGCAGGTAAAGAAAACCGTGTTAAAGTCCTTGACGGATACAAAGGAAACACTCACATGTCAGGATGGAACACTGGTAACAACTGGATCCTTTACATCAACGAAAACGTTACAGATGAACAAATTGCACAATCTAAGAAAGATTTGGAAACTGCAAAAGAATCTCCAGCGCTTGGATTCATCTTCAACACTGACAACGTGAAATCTGAAATCTCAGCTATCACTAACACTATGCAACAATTCGATACAGCTATCAACACTGGTACTGTAGACCCAGAAAAAGCTATTCCAGAATTGATGGAAAAACTTAAATCTGAAGGTGCTTACCAAAAAGTATTGGATGAAATGCAAAAACAATACGACGAATTCTTGAAAAGCAAATAATCGCAAGAACAATTGATTTCGTGTATTCATTCCTAAAAAGAGCGATCACTGCCTTGTCTGGATATTTCCAGACGGGGTGGTGATTCTTTTTAGGGTAAGTGCATATAATTATCTGTATTTCTATCTAGATATTTGCTCTTACATATAACATTGGACACAGACATATGAAAAAATACCATCTACTCTTTAAAATCAGTGCAATCTTATCTTACTTATTTTTCGTATATGGACTCTCTCAGCTAACACTGGTGGTTCAAAATTACTGGCAATATTCTTCTCAGATTGGCAATTTTTTCTGGATTAAAAATCTTATCAGTCTTGTCTTTATTGGCCTCATGATTTGGATTTTAGCCAAGGCAGGACATGGCTACCTTTTTGTTATTCAAAAGAAAAAATGGCTATGGTATACAGTTTTGACGGTTTTCGTAACCGTACTTTGCATATCTTTTAATTTTCAAACGGCAAGACATGTACAGTCAACCTCTGAGGGCTGGGCTGTACTAATCGGCTATAGTGAGACAAATTTTGCTGAGTTGGGTCTCTACTTGACCTTATTTTTTCTAGGGCCTCTGATGGAAGAGTTGATATATAGGGGCTTGTTCCAACATGCCTTCTTTAAAGATTCGAAATTTGGGCTTGACCTGATTCTTCCTTCGGTTTTATTTGCTCTTCCTCACTTTACAAGTTTTCCCAGTGTACTAGATATTCTTGTTTTTGCGACATTTGGAATCTTTTATGCGGGTCTAACTCGCTATACCAAGAGTATCTATCCCGGTTATATCGTTCATATTATTAATAATATCGTAGCTACATTGCCGTTTTTGGTAACCTTTCTTCATCGAATATTTAGCTGAAACAAGATCTGAAACTGGGTCTTGTTTTCAATTTTCAGTCAAATAAATTGCATTCGCTTTCTTGAGGGAGTATACTGGTATAGTTGAATGAAAAATTCTGATAATTTAATCTTAGAAAAGAGAATCAATCTTATGTCAAAAGATATTCGAGTTTTACTTTACTATAAATATGTCCCAATAGAGAACGCAGAACAATTTGCGGCTGACCACTTGGCTTTCTGTAAATCAATCGGCCTCAAAGGTCGTATCCTAGTGGCTGACGAAGGGATCAACGGAACCGTTTCTGGTGACTACGAAACAACCCAAAAATATATGGACTACGTTCACAGCCTTCCAGGTATGGAAGACCTCTGGTTCAAGATTGACGAAGAAAGTGAGCAAGCCTTCAAGAAGATGTTTGTTCGCTACAAAAAGGAAATCGTCCACCTTGGTTTAGAGGATGATAACTTTGATAACGACATCAATCCTCTTGAAACAACAGGTGCGTACTTGTCTCCAAAAGAATTTAAAGAAGCCCTTCTTGACGAAGATACAGTTGTCCTTGATACTCGTAATGACTATGAGTACGACCTTGGACACTTCCGTGGTGCTATTCGTCCAGACATCCGCAACTTCCGTGAGTTGCCACAATGGGTCCGTGATAACAAGGAAAAATTCATGGACAAACGTGTCGTAGTTTACTGTACTGGTGGAGTCCGTTGTGAGAAATTCTCAGGTTGGATGGTCCGTGAAGGCTACAAAGATGTCGGTCAATTACACGGCGGAATTGCCACTTATGGTAAAGATCTAGAGATTCAAGGAGAACTTTGGGATGGGAAAATGTATGTCTTTGACGAGCGTATTGCAGTCGATGTCAACCATGTCAATCCAACTATCGTCGGAAAAGATTGGTTTGATGGAACACCATGTGAACGCTATGTCAACTGTGGAAATCCATTCTGTAACCGTCGTATCTTGACATCAGAAGACAACGAAGACAAATATCTCCGTGGTTGCTCACATGAGTGTCGTGTCCACCCACGCAATCGCTATGTTTTAGAGCATGAATTGACACAAGAACAAGTCATCGAACGTTTAGCAGCGATTGGCGAGAACTTAGATCATTCTGAAGTTGTATAAAAGTAGGACAGTCCTGACGGGCTGTTTTTCTATGCTTTTGACCAAAAAATCTTAAATTTGTTTCTGCATCTTTCAGGAAAATGGTGTATACTATATGTAAACGATTTCAAAGGAGACCATTTATGGTGAAAACATTTTTTATTCCAAATAAACAAAGTATTTTAGGACAACAGGAGATTTTAACAGCTAAGTCAGTCTTGGCCTTGGTAGATGGCTTAGAGTCACATAGTTATGATGCAGTCTACCTCCGTCAACCTCTTAATCGCCTCGAGTATATCGAGTGTGCTGTTGTGGGAAAATCTCAGTTTCTCTTTAAAGTTCGCTACCTTGACTCTCAAAACGGCTATCAAGTGATCATTCCTGACTTAATTACAAGAGATGACTGGGAGATTGTAGAAGGACTCTTGCAGGCTTTGTCTAGCAAGGTTGGTGAAGTAGTTGAAGGCTTGGCAGACTTTGATTTGGAAAACTATTTCCAAGAAACGGTTAAGAACTATCTAGCTGATAAGGCTGCTAGCCTATATTTTTGCCAAGGAATTCTATCAACTATTTACTTTGATAAGAAGGATTTAGAAAGTTTCCTAGAAGAAGATGGACTGGCACGTTTTGAAGAATTAGTTAAGAGGGTTCAAGAGTCAGATGCTTATCCTGCAAGTGCTAAATTCTATCCAGATGGTGAGGGTAAGGTTCATGGTATCTACCACCTGGCTCAAGGAGTAAAGACTATTTTGCCCAAAGGTCCTGTTGTTCCTGTGCCTTATGTTGAGCAGTTGGCTGGTAAGGATCTTGTCTGGGAGATTGACCTGGTGAAAATCTCTGGAGATGGTTCTAAGCCTGAAGACTATGAAGCAGTAGCTAGACTGGATTACCAAGTCTTTTTAGAAGCTCTTCCAAAGGAACTTTGTCAGGATTTGGATGCCAACCAAATAGTGGTAGGACCAGTTTTGGGGGAAGATTTTGAGAACTTAGTAAAAGGTAACTAGAGGCATATATGAAGGATACCAGTTTTAAATAATGTGATAAGGCAGATCGTTTGGTCTGCTTTTTGTGTACACAAAAAATCCTGTCAAGTTCTGACAGGATTTTATCTTACATAAAAGCTAGGATTCGGAGATAGTCAGAAATCAGTGCCATTTCTGCTAGGAAAAAGAGAAATAGGACGCTTCCGTTGACGAGGACTGCGAAGAGAAGACGGTAGAAAGGATCAGTTTTACTATCCTTACTCGGTTTTGAGATGATGTAGAGGTTACCGAGTAGCACCATACCCAGACTAATGAGGCAGAGAAGAGCTGCAAAGCGTAGGCCGTTAAAGAAGGCAAAGAAGCTAGCGACTCCTGTCAGTAGGATAGGAAGGGCGAAGAGCCTACTGTACTCTTGAAAGGCTCTTTCCAATGTCCAATCACTGTCCTGATCGACAAAGCGTTTGACTACGAATCCACCCATGAGGATTGAAAAGAAGAAGAGACTTGTCGCTACTAAAATAGAGAAGACAGAAAAGAGATTGAGAGATGGGAATTGTTCTACGAAGTTGGCATCGATGCTTGCCATGCGACCATAGTAGCTATGCTTGGCGTGGTAAACAGTAAAGAGGAAACTCGTAGCAGAAAAGATAGTTAGGAGGGCAAAGGCGGTGTAACTATTTTTTTTATCTGTATCAAAACGAGCTGTCGGCTCTTTAAGAGCACCTTGTAACCATACCCAAAAATCAGCCAATTCTTCTTTGAAGATTGCAGTTTTTGTAGGGACAGGATCTGGGATAAATGGACTTTCCAAAGATTTGCTAGGCTGAGGTGCTTCCTTAACTGATTTTTCTGCTTGATCTGTCTTTGTTGCCAGTTCTTCTTGTTCTTCAGTCTCTACAGGTTCTTCTGACTTATCTATCTTTTCTGATTTTTCAGCGAGCTCTTCAGTCTCTACAGTTTCCTCACTAGTTTCCTTATCTTTTGGAATAGCTTGGGAATTTTCCTCAACTACTGGCAACTCTTCTTTCTCTTTTAGTTCTTCCTCGGGAATGACTGGATCAGATGGACTTTCTTTTTTCTCATTGTTGGCTGTTTTCTCGAAATCAGCACTTTCGAACCATTCTTGAGTCATGATGGGACCTCCTTTTTGATTAGTAACTTTTTATTCATGATGTCTATAAGAAGGCGAGCGAACATCCTCTTTTGGTAGATTGATGTCTTGACCAGCTTTTGCGACAAGTAAATCTTGTGTATCTTTTTTCTCTGATTTGTAAGGATTAGAGAACTCTTCATCTTCCATGTTTTCCTCGTTTGGATTATATCCTTCCCGACTACGATGATAGATGGAACCATGGTCAGAAGAAAGTTCTACATTAATTCTCTCAAGTTCTTTTTTAGCTAGTTTGATGACCATATCTTTTTTTGACTCTAGCTCTACCTTACCATGTACTTGAATATCCTCAGCAGAGATATGTTCATGGTCTGCTTGGATGCGGCTATCTGTTAGACTGGTTTCAAATACATTGACAATTCCAGTTGTGATCAGTTGGCTATTTTTAATCTCGCTATCAGTGATACGAAGAAGATAGCCATTTGACAGAATCTTGGCATTGCTGAGTTTTGCATTAGCAATTGAAAGGATACGATGGTTTACCTGGGCAGTTAGATTTTTTAATTCTTTTCCTCTTGGTAATGAGAGAACAACTTCATCATTGCGGCTAGAAATTCCGCTTGCGATAAAGAGGATACCTTCGATACTAGAACCTATAGAGCGACGTGTAGTTGATTTGGTATCAGTTATTTCAAGACTTTTCTCTTTGATAGAGTGTTGAAGATTTTCTTTTTCAGAGATGGTCGGGTGATACTGAAGGTGAATCTTATCATCGTTTGACTCCGTAATGACGAGCGAATGTTCTTTCAGTGAGATGTTAAGGTTTTCGATATCTTGATCAAAAACGAGTTCTTCCATTCGACTTTCAAATACTGGATTTTGAGACATTGCAAGGAGGCTTCTGACACCATCTGTTTGGATGCCGATGATCATCATGGAAAAACCGATGATACTGGTAACAACACCAAAGATAAGAAATCCTTTTGTCCATTTACGCATGTCTTTCACCTCTCTTTCCTCTATTAAGAATCCATTGGATGAGTCGAAGGACTAGTAATCCAAAGAAACGTGCTACATAGGAAGTCGCTAGTAAGACTAGAGACGAAGCTCCGATCGCTAGTAAACCTCCACCAAAAATCAGTATAAAAGCAGATGTCGATTCAGCCAGAACGTAGAAGCTTTCAAATAGGAGAACGCCTCCTAGGATTAGTCCAGCTACTGATACAGCAAAGAAGGCTATAAGTACGCTGACAGCAGCGATAAAAATCCCGATGATAGCCATGAGAAGAGCAATTCCGACTGGAATTCCGATAGGAGCTGCAAGAAGGGCTAGTAGAGCGATGCGTAAAATATGGCGGTCGTTCTTACTGGAATTTTCTTCGTTGATTTTCTTATCAAGAAGTGTAGTCAGGACATCATGGGCAGCTTCTTTTGGACTTCCCAGGCTAGCGATAAGCTCCTCCTCACCTTCTGGACCCGCATCATCAAAGAGTTCTTTGAAGTAATCCATGGCTTCAATGCGATCAGATTGAGGAAGCTTCATCAGATAGGCTTCAAGCTGATTCAAATATTCAGTTCTTGTCATGGCGAATGCTCCCTTCTATGATGCCATTGATCGTGTCAGTGTAGAGTGTCCATTCTTCTCTGAGTACAAATAGTTGCTCCTCCCCAATCTCTGTCAAGGAGTAGTACTTCCGCATCCGACCTTGGTATTCGCGAGAGTATGTAGTCAGATAGCGGTTGGTATCCAGTTTTTTCAAGATGGGGTAGAGGGTAGATTCCTTGATTTTGGCAATGAGTTTAATGGTTTGGCTAATCTCATAACCATAGGAATCCCCTTGTTCTAGGATGGCCAAGATGAGAAATTCAATCAAAGCCGCTGATGTTGGAAAATACATGGGGCACCTCCTTTTTTAGTATGTAAAAATTTTATATATAATTATTCTACACATACATCATACATCTAAATGTAAGCCCTGTCAAGCAATATGTGTAAAATTTTTATATATAAAAAATCTCCTAGTAAAAACTAGAAGATTAGAGGATTTTATCCGCTCGATCCACCATAAAGAGGGCGATTGTCATGATAATATCAATTATTAGAAGAATCAGTACCGCTGGAACCCAAGACTGGAACATGTTAAAACTGTAACCAAAGAGAGTTGGTCCAAAGGCAGCTAGAATGTAACCACCGGTCTGGGCAAGTCCAGATAATTGAGCCGTTTTTTCAGGCGAGCTTGTTTTAATAGAAAAGCAAACCATGAGATAGGGGAAAAGTGCGCTACAGGCCGTGCCAATCAAGAGATGAGCCATCAGCCAATAAAAGAAATTACTACTTGGGTATAAAAGCATAGCAATTCCTAACATACCAGCCAGAGAGATGACTGCTAACATGATTTGACGGTGACGATTTGACAAACGCGTCGTTAAACTTGGAATGGTCATGGAGAAGGGAATGCTAATTAGTGAAAAGATAGAAGCCAGAAGTCCGGCATCCGTATGAGCTAGCCCTGCACTGATGGCCATGGTTGGCAACCAGGTCATGCTGGTATAGAAGAGCAGGGACTGCAACCCACCGAAGACAATAATAGCCCAAACTTGCTTGCTTTTTAGGATATTCTCTTTTTCTTTTTTATCTTCATGCCCTTCTAGGAAATGATTGTGGCCATGGTTAGGAAACCAGACCAATAAGGTTAGCAGGCAGACCATGGACAGGCAGAGAATCAGCCCCTTCCAAGATGTTGCCTGAGTAATGGGTACAGAGAGGTAGGAAGCTAGTGCTGTCGCGATTCCCATAGTCGTCACATAAACCGTTGTCAGGAAGCTAATCTTTTGTGGGTAGTTTGCCTGAATCATACTAGGAAGAAGTACGTTAAAAATAGCGACACTTGCTCCGATGAGTAAGGTTCCCAGATAGAGAAGAGGAAGATTGAAGATACGAATCACTGAACCGATGGTTAAGACGAGGAGGCTGTATGTAAAAAGGTGCTCGAGTCCAATCTTTTGAGCCAAACGCGTCGCAAAAGAGGAGAAAGGAGCAAACATCAAGAGAGGAAGGCTGGTCAAAACCCCAAGCGAGCTGACCTCAACTCCTAAACCTTGAGCAATATCTCCTAAAATAGTCGGTAAGGCCGTAAAAGGAGCTCTTAAGACCGCTCCGATTAAGATAATTCCTAGAATAAAAAAGAGTGATCGTTTGTTCATGTGCACCTCAATAAGCTGATTTTGATAACAGCTTATTTTAAGGCTTTTTCCTATAGATGTCAAGATGGTGTGAGGGAATCGGCTATTTAGCTCAGTGAAATCATGGGTAAAAAGAAGGAGAGATTTACTAGTTTTTTTCTGGGATTCAAATAAAAATAGGAAAGTCTGAAAAATTGTGATAAAATAGTGAAAGAAAATATATACATTGGAGAAAAACTGTGTCTGAAAATAGGAAATTTAGCGTCTTGATGTCAGTCTACATCAAAGAAAATCCTGTCTTTTTAGAAGAGGCTGTAAAAAGTATCTTACATCAAACGCTCAAACCTAGTGAAGTGGTTATCGTTGAAGACGGTCCACTGACACCTGAACTATATCAAGTGTTGGAAAAATTGGCAGCACAGTCAAGTATTCCAATCAAACGTTGTCCACTGGAGCAAAACCGTGGCCTAGGCCTGGCACTACAGTATGGTGTTTTGCAGTGCCAGTATGACATCATTGCCCGTATGGATACGGATGATATTGCTGTTGAAGATCGTTTTGAACAGCAGTTTGACTTGATGGAAAAGGAAAACTTGGCTCTACTAGGCGGCCATATCGCAGAATTCATCGATCAACCTGATGAAATTGTTTCTTACCGTCGTGTGCCGACTAAGCACGAAGAGATTATCGCCTACCAACGTATGAGAAGTGCCTTTAATCACATGACTGTTATGTTCAAAAAAGAGATGGTTCTCAAGGCGGGTAACTACGAAGATGGGCTTTATATGGAAGATGATCTTCTCTGGCTTAATATGATTAGCGCTGGAGCTCGAACTGGGAATGTGGATCAGATTCTTTGTAAGGTGCGCGTGGGAGCGGGGATGTTTGAACGTCGTGGTGGCCTTCGCTATCTCAAACTCTATCGCCAAGCACGTCAAAGAATGCACGCGCGTGGACAGATTTCTTATGTCGAATATCTGAAAAGTGTGTTAATCCAAGTTGTCGTTGCCCTATGTCCAGGATTTGTCCGACAGTTTATATTTTTAAAACTATTGAGAAAAAGTAAATAGCTAATCAGTTAAAAAAACCTCTAGTAATTACTAGAAAATGTGATTTTGTGTAGGAGGATACCATTCACATGAATAAAAAAATGACAGATTATGTAATTGATCTGGTTGAAGTACTAAATAAACAACAAAAACAAGTCTTTTGGGGTATTTTTGATGCTACCAGCATGATTTCCTCTATCATTGTTTCTTATATTTTATTTTATGGATTGATCAATCCAGCACCTGTGGACTATGTCATCTATACTAGCTTGACCTTCCTTTTCTATCAAATCATGATTGGCTTCTGGGGGCTCAATGCTAGTATTAGTCGCTATAGCAAAATCACAGACTTTATGAAGATATTCATCGGAGTAAGTATCAGCAGTGTCTTGTCCTATCTCCTTTGCTATGCCTTCTTGCCACTTTTCTCAGTGCGTTTCATCGTTCTCTTTATCTTGCTCAGCACCTTCTTGATCTTGCTCCCACGTATTACTTGGCAGTTGATCTATTCAAGACGCAAAAAGAGTGATGGAGAAGGGGAACATCGTCGTACCTTCTTGATTGGTGCGGGAGACGGTGGAGCTCTCTTTATGAACAGCTACCAACATCCTACGAGTGATCTTGAGTTAGTGGGTATTTTGGACAATGATGAAAAGAAAAAAGGTCAAAAACTAGGTGGAATCCCAGTCTTAGGATCTTATGAACAGTTACCAGAACTCTCAAAACGTCATCAGATTGAAAAAGTTATCGTTGCGATTCCTTCTCTCGATCCATCAGAATATGAACGTATCCTAAAAATGTGTAACCAACTTGGCTTGAAGTGTTATAAGATGCCCAAGATTGAGTCGGTTGTACAAGGATTGCATCCTCAGGTAGGTGGTTTCCAAAAAATCGATATTACTGACCTTTTGGGACGTAAAGAAATTCAACTAGATGAGTCACGCCTAGGCTCAGAAATTACTGGAAAAACCATCTTAGTGACAGGTGCAGGAGGTTCTATCGGGTCTGAGATTTGCCGTCAGGTTAGTCGCTTTAATCCAGAACGCGTGGTTCTCTTGGGTCATGGGGAAAATTCCATTTATCTGATCTATCATGAATTGATTCGTAGCTTCCAAGGAATTGACTATGTTCCTGTGATTGCAGACATCCAAGACTACGATCGCTTGCTTCAAGTATTTGAGCAGTACCAACCAGCCATTGTTTATCACGCTGCTGCCCATAAGCACGTGCCAATGATGGAACGTAATCCAAAAGAAGCCTTTAAAAATAATATCCTCGGAACTTACAATGTTGCCAAGGCAGTTGATGCTGCTAAGGTTCCAAAAATGGTTATGATTTCGACCGATAAGGCCGTTAATCCACCAAACGTTATGGGAGCTACCAAACGTGTGGCAGAGTTGATTGTTACAGGATTCAACCAACGTAGTCAATCTACCTATTGTGCGGTTCGTTTTGGGAATGTTCTTGGTAGCCGTGGTAGTGTGATTCCAGTCTTTGAGCGTCAGATTGCAGAGGGTGGTCCAGTGACTGTGACGGACTTCCGTATGACTCGTTACTTTATGACCATTCCAGAAGCTAGCCGTTTGGTGATCCATGCAGGAGCTTATGCCAAAGATGGAGAAGTCTTTATCCTTGATATGGGCAAACCAGTTAAGATTTATGATCTGGCCAAGAAAATGGTTCTTCTCAGCGGACGTACTGAAAATGAAATTCCGATTGTAGAAGTGGGGATTCGTCCAGGTGAGAAACTCTATGAGGAGTTGTTGGTATCTACTGAATTAGTTGATAATCAAGTCATGGATAAGATTTTTGTTGGTAAGGTTAATGTCATGCCACTTGAAGTCATCAATCAAAAGATTGAAGAATTCCGTGCCTTGCAAGGTTCAGAGTTGAAGCAAGCCATTATCGGTTTTGCCAATGAAACAACTCACGCTGATTCATAATAAAAGTAAGGTATTATCCCTAGAATTCTTTTTGACAGGAGGGAAGGGATAGTATCTTTTTTCTAGATTTGGAGAGACTTTCAGAGTTTTTTGAACAAACTTGTTATTAGTGAACAGATATGATAAACTATAGTAAATAAAAAAATTAGGGAGTAACTTATGATTAACGCTTATAAGAATTTCTTTAAAGGTTATGTAGATTTTACAGGCCGTTCAACACGTTCAGAGTTTTGGTGGGTTTGGTTAACAAACATACTACTTCTTATCCCTCTCTACTCAGCATACTTTAATGTTATATTTAGCGAAGGAAGCGAGGGTGCTTTTCTTGCCTTGGGTGGCCTTGCTATTATTTACATGATTTTTGGTCTGGCACTTTTCTTGCCTTGGCTTGCGTTGACAGTTCGTCGTCTCCGTGACGCTGGTTTTCACTGGGCTCTGATTTTTGTACATTTTATTCCCGTGGTTGGAGGAATTGCTTTACTAGTCTTGTTAGCTATGCCCACTAAGGAAGTAGAAATAGTCACTATCGACAGATCTAAAGAAGTTGAAACCGAAGAAGTTTCCCCCTTTGAGTAATGTAACCAGTGTGGTGAAAGGCATTTTTCCTAGTCAAGTACAAACAAAAAGACTCCCAAGTCTAGGAGATGCTAGATTTGGGGGTCTTTTGCTTAATCTTTCTTTTGTAAATGATTTAAAATATCCTCTGTTTGGTGAGCGATCCAGTCAGGATTATAGCCCATGAGGTCTTTCTCATCACCGAATCCCCAGGTTACCGCTAATTTCTTAATGCCAGTTTCTTGGGCACCAATCATATCAAACTTGGTATCTCCGATAATAACCACTTTTTCTGGCTCCAAGTTATGAGTTGTCAAAGCTTGACGGATGACATCTGCCTTGTGTAGGGCTTGAGGGCTTGAACCATAAATGCCATCAAAGAAGTGGTCAATCCCAAAATTGTTAGTCATGTCAACTGCGGTTGGTGTATTCTTCGTAGTAGTGATATAAAGAGGATAATGCTCAGCTAGTTCTACGAGTAAATCTTTGATATGTGGAAAGAGTTGGGCTTCGTACACACCCTTTTCCTTATAATAAGAACGATAGAGCTGGATGGCTTCCTCTATTTGCTCAGCTGGTAAACAACTAGCAAAGCTGGTTTCTAGTGGGGGACCCATAAAACCTCGAATGGTTTTGGCACCAGGACTAGAAACTCCAAGTTGGTCAAAGGTATAGGTGAAACCATTATGGATACCGATAGAACTATCAACTAGCGTTCCATCTAAGTCAAAAAAGATAGCAGATATAGATGACATTGATTCTCCTCATAATGATGAAATTATTCGCCGAAGATTTCTTTTTGAAGGCGACGACCTGTAGGTGTGGCAGCGAGCCCCCCTTCAGCAGTTTCACGAAAGGCAGTTGGTAAGCTAGATCCTACTTGATACATGGCGTCAATGACCTCATCAACTGGAATTTTTGATTCGATACCAGCCAGAGCCATATCGGCTGCGATGAAGGCAAAACTTGCTCCCATGGCATTCCGCTTGACACAAGGAACTTCAACCAAACCTGCAACGGGGTCACAGATTAGGCCGAGCATGTTTTTGATAACGAAGGCGATAGCCTGGCTCGCTTGATAAGGTGTTCCGCCTGCAGCTAGAGTTAGGGCAGCGGCACTCATGGCTGAAGCTGAACCGACTTCGGCCTGGCAGCCACCTTCGGCTCCCGAGATAGAAGCGTTGTTAGCAATCACGAGTCCAAAAGCACCTGCAGCGAATAAGAAGTCTAGTTGTTGTTCATGAGTTAAATCCAACTTTTGAATAGCAGCAGTGAGAACGGCTGGAAGGCAGCCTGCACTACCAGCAGTAGGTGTTGCACAGACCAGTCCCATCTTGGCATTGTGTTCATTAACGGCGATAGCATTACGGGCTGCAGACAAGACAGTGAAGTCTGATAGGGTCTTTCCTTTTTTGATGTAGTGGTCAAGCTTGGCAGCGTCACCACCTGTCAAACCACTACGAGATTTTTTTTCACTAAGACCAAGCTCAACTGAAGCTTTCATGACTTCAAGGTTGCGCTCCATGAGAAGGAGAACTTCTTCTCGTTCACGACCTGTTAGCTCAAACTCGGTCGTAATCATGAGTTCAGCAACATTTCCTTGAAAATCAAGTTCGGCTTGTTCGACTAATTCTTTGATAGAATAAAACATATTTTCTCCTATTGAAAGAAATTGACATTATGCAAATGAGGAATTTTACGAATCTCTTCGATAGATTCATCACAGTTGCGACTATCAACTTCGATAATCATAATGGCTTTCTCACCAGCTTTTTCGCGAGTTACATTCATCTGGGCGATGTTAATGTCAAAGCGAGAGAGGGCCTCTGTTACGTGAGCAATCATACCAGGAACATCCTGATGAACGATGATGATGGTAGGAGTGTTCATGTTGAGGGATACGGCAAAGCCATTGAGCTCTGTCACCTGGATGTTACCACCGCCGATTGAAATTCCCGTCACACTGATGGTCTTGTGCTCATTCTTAACAGTGATTTTCGTAGTATTTGGGTGAGGGGCGTTACTGTCTTTCTGGATAGTCCAGACAATTTTGATGCCACGCTTGTGGGCAATTTCTAAACTATTTGGAATTTCTGGATCATCTGTGTCCATTCCTAAGATTCCAGCGACTAGGGCGAGATCAGTTCCGTGCCCTCGATAGGTTTTTGCAAAAGAATTAAAAAGCTGGAACTCGACCTCGGTTGGAGTATCGTCAAAGATAGAAGAGACGATTTTACCGATACGAACAGCTCCTGCCGTGTGACTACTAGATGGACCAATCATGACTGGTCCAATGATATCAAAGACAGATTGAAAACGAAGTGATTGCATCTGTTTCCCCTTAAAAAGATTCTTAACTCTATTATATCAAAGATTAGATGCAAGCGCTCAATTCCATGATAAAATATCTAAAATCCCCATAAAGCCTATAAAATCAAGCCTTTTGTAACAAAAAGAGGCTATTTAAGTGAAATAAAACATAGTCTTGTAACATTTCTACATAAAATCGTCAAGAAACAGTAATAATAGTAGGGTATGATGGAAATATAAGAAAGAAGGAGAATCTTTTAATATGAAATCAACAACTAACAAAATTAAAACAGGACTTGTAGGAGTAGCAGCAGCGCTTGCTTTCCTTGCACCATCACTTACTTTTGCACAAGAAACAACAACTTATACAGTAAAATCAGGTGACACTCTATCAGGAATCGCTGAAAAATACAATACAACTGTTGAAAAATTGGCAGAAAAAAATAAGATTAAAGATATTCATTTGATCTATGTAGACCAAGTATTGGTGATTGATGGTGAAGCACCAGCAACTTCAACTACTTCAGCTGCGACAGCAGAAGCTCCAGTAGCAGCATCTGCAGCTACTGAAACAACAACTTATGAAGCGCCAGCAGCAAGTGTAACTGTAGCAGAAGAAACTGTTGCTACAACAGAAACTTCAGCATCAACTTCAACTGTAAGTGGATCAGAAGCAGAAGCTAAAGAATGGATCGCTCAAAAAGAATCAGGCGGTAGCTACACAGCTACAAACGGACGTTACATCGGACGTTACCAATTGACAGATTCATACTTGAACGGTGACTATTCAGCAGAAAACCAAGAACGTGTAGCAGACGCTTACGTTGCAGGACGTTACGGTTCATGGACTGCAGCTAAGAACTTCTGGCTTAACAACGGTTGGTACTAAGAACTAACTAGCAGAATAAGATGCAAAAGTCGAGGGATTTCCTCGACTTTTTTATATTTCCTTTGCTTGATAACAGGTCTCTACTTCCTTTTTGAGGTGAGATAGCATTGAGGTTTCATCAGATAACTCCAGAAGGGAGAAGCCCTTTTGAATAAGATGATTATTACTAGTGCAAATACCTATTCGAACATAAGTGATTGCCAAAATATCGTATCTTTTCTTTTTCTTGGCATCCTCTAGTAAGGTGTAGCAGATTTGTTGACAGGTATTTTTATCTTGATTGTACAAGTAAATGGTGGACAGATTGAGTAGGATTGTCATTCGTAATTCATATAAATGTCGATAGTTTTTATATTCTTCCAAGCGCTGCAAGATCTTTTCAGTGATGAGGTGGAGGTGTTCGATGGGAAAGCTAAAAAGTATGGTGTTGAGGATTTTTAGGTCGCTTTCATACCATGTATCTTGTTTTTCAATTTTTTCCCAAAGCTTTTTGACCGTTTGTTCCACTTGGATTGAAAGTTGTCCTGTTCCATGTTGACGGATATAAATGACAACTTCCAGCATATCTCTGATTTCCTCTATAGGGAGATCGTGATGGATCTTGAGATAGTCTTGGCATGTTTCAAATAAATTGACTAGACTACTGGTACCAAAGATGGAACTTGTATTGAGATAGGTTTGCATGATTTCTGTCCGTTGACTCGGCTGATAGAGATGGCAGATGTATTCAAACTCTTCAAAACTCATATTGATTTGACGGAGAAGAAACTCCATGTTTTCATATTTTGGAGTTGCCTTGCCACTTTCAAACTTGGAAAGACTGGTTCTTGAAAGGACATTTCCACAGACCTCTTCTTGGGTCAATCCTTTTGACTCGCGTATGTCTTTATATACTTTCCCGAAATCATAGCGCATGATGTTCTCCTCTTCGTGAAAAAAGTTAACAATAAATTGAATTCTATTAAACATATTGTATCATAAGAATATAGAAAGTAAATATGGGGTATCATGTAGCTAGAAAATAAAGATTGGAGGTTGTTTCAATGCGTAAAAATAGAGATATATTTCGGGTAATCATTGTCTTTGTGGTAGGGGTTATGTTGATTCTAGCAACCCCAGTGTTATTTAGAGTTGTTATAGAACTACTGTCAAAATAAAATCTGCATTGAGTAGATTCATTAGGATCTCAAATCTTTACATGTTTCATCAATTTCTTTTAGTTAGAAGTCCGATTTTTCATTTACCATATTTATATTCATAGAAATTCTAGTCAAGAAAGTAAAGTGGATATCATGAGAAGAAAATAAGAAAGGTGATTTTATCTATAGTAGGTAGAATCTAAAAAATAAATTATGACTCATTTAAAATTTTATATCAAATCCGTTCTTTGTTCATTGGTATTGTTTATCCTTTTAATTCTTTTTATTAAAAATATATATTACCCTGCTCTAAGGATAACTATTGAAGTTATTCTGTCATTTTCTATAGGTAGTCTTTGTTATTCCATTTTTTGTAAAACAAATCGAGCTGCTTTCCTGCCAATTTCGGTTGTTTTATTTTTGCTGACTCTCTATTTGCTGGGAGTATAGTGTTTTAGCAGGAATTTTGTCAGTTTGCATTTTTTCTTGGAGAAATTCTGACGCTTGAAATCTTAGTGGCATTAAGTGGAGTAAATTTATTGTTAAGATTTTTCAAAAAAAGAGAAGTCAATAGATTTGCTTGTGGATTATAAAGATGAAAGGTAAAATTGGAATATTTAAAATGAAACATTTTTTTGCAGGAATTGGTGAAATTCATTTTTTGTCATTTTTATTATATCTAAGCATGTCTACTAGTCCAATTATTGGACTAGTGATTGGATATACTAAAATAAATCTAATAAATTCTATTATTATAGCTCTTGGTATGATATTGGCATTAATTTTGGTATTATCAAGAGTGTACAGAAAATATTTTTATAGAGACGATGATGACTAAAGTTTTTATCAATAATTGGTTCCATAATATCTATAGGTAATTTATCCACTACAAATATTATAGAGCCCTAAAAAAGAGCAGTTTAAGGCTCTTTTTGTGTGTTTACATTTGATGAGAGATCATTATAAACATTGGTGTTGAGGGCTTACAAGTTTATGGGATTTCGCCATCTAGATTATTAGTTAGACGAATTGGTTGTATCGCTATTAGACTCTGATTGAGAACCTGAAGAATCAGCAGTTTGACCTCCTGTATTAGCGCCATTATCTCCTCCACTGCTAGCACTATCAGTGGAGTATTGGTCCGTTGCAGGTGTCTGGGAATTAGATATTCTTCCATTTATTTCTGGATAGCTTTGAATATAGCTACTATCTTCTGAACGGCTGGCTTCTAGTCCGGCATCTCTAGTAGTCGTTTCTGTTTGGGTAGTTTTTTCTTCTTCTTTTTTGGTCAAGACTTCAACTTGTTTTTGGAATTTAGAGATTAGTTCTTGAATTGGTTTTATCTTTTCTTCAAGAGCAGCTTGGTCGCTGGCAGAATTAATGTTTTTAATGATGTCTATTATTTTTTGCAAGGAAGTGATGGCTGTCTCAAGTGTTTGTTTATCTTGAAACTGGCTATCAGAATCCTTTATATCTAATTTCAAAGCTTTTTCACTATAATGATTTGTGACTTTATCGGTAGTAGAAGCGAGAAAGTCTGCTAATGTCTTTTTGCCTTCATCAGTAGTTGGTTTTAATTCTTGAATTTTTTTCCAATCTTCTATAATGGTTTCAGAATCAATATTGAAGTCTTTAATGGCGTTTTTTACTTGTTCGACATCTTGTTGATTTTTTTGTTGTTTGATGAGAGCAACGTTCCCTCTCTCTGCTTGGCTTTTTTCTTGATGGAGGACTAAGCCTGTCAAAAGTCCAATACCTGCAATAAGTGTAATAATAAAAATAGTATTTTTTGATTTTAGAATATCTTTGTAGTTGTTCACATTAGTCCTACGCACATGGGATGATGGTGTATATATGGAATCATGTGCGCATTCCTCCTTATTAAAGTATATCATTTTTAGTTGATTTTAAAAATAAGTTTTTAAAGAGAATAGAGATTTAGGAATGAATTGATTTCTTTTGTATCCTGATTTTCATGTATTGACAGAAGAGGTTGATAGATTATCAGCCTCTTCCTTGTCTTCTCTATCTAAGCATGTTATAATGAAAACTGCTCAAACGACCTTCAATCGTGATAGCAAACACGACCTTCAATCGTGAATAAACGAATAGATGGGAGAACTACCATGAGTGATAACTCTAAAACACGTGTTGTCGTGGGGATGAGTGGTGGTGTTGATTCGTCGGTGACGGCTCTCTTGCTCAAGGAGCAGGGCTACGACGTGATCGGTATCTTCATGAAGAACTGGGACGACACAGATGAAAACGGCGTCTGTACGGCGACCGAAGATTACAAGGATGTGGCTGCGGTAGCAGACCAACTTGGCATTCCTTACTACTCTGTCAATTTTGAAAAAGAGTACTGGGACCGCGTTTTTGAGTATTTTCTAGCGGAATACCGTGCAGGGCGCACGCCAAATCCAGATGTTATGTGTAACAAGGAGATCAAGTTCAAGGCCTTTTTGGACTATGCCATGACCTTGGGAGCCGATTATGTAGCGACTGGGCACTATGCCCGTGTGGCGCGTGATGAGGATGGCATCGTTCACATGCTTCGTGGCGTGGACAATGGCAAGGATCAGACCTATTTCCTCAGCCAACTTTCACAAGAACAACTCCAAAAGACTATGTTCCCTTTGGGACATTTGGAAAAACCTGAAGTTCGCAGACTAGCAGAAGAAGCAGGCCTTGCGACTGCTAAGAAGAAAGATTCAACAGGAATTTGCTTTATCGGAGAAAAGAACTTTAAAGAATTTCTCAGCAACTACCTACCAGCCCAGCCTGGTCGAATGATGACTGTGGATGGTCGCGATATGGGTGAGCATGCTGGTCTGATGTACTATACGATCGGTCAGCGTGGCGGACTCGGGATCGGTGGACAACACGGCGGTGATAATGCTCCTTGGTTTGTTGTCGGCAAAGATTTGAGCCAGAACATTCTCTATGTAGGCCAAGGCTTCTACCATGATTCGCTCATGTCGACTAGCTTAGAAGCTAGTCAGGTCCACTTTACTCGTGATATGCCAGAGGAATTTACATTAGAATGTACGGCTAAATTCCGCTACCGTCAGCCTGACTCTAAAGTGACTGTTCATGTCAAAGGAGACAAGGCAGAGGTCATTTTCGCGGAACCGCAACGCGCCATTACACCAGGACAGGCAGTTGTCTTCTACGACGGTGAAGAATGTCTCGGTGGCGGTTTGATTGACAATGCCTACCGTGATGGCAAGGTTTGTCAGTACATTTAAGAGCTTCTAAGAGGAATGAGAATGTTTCAGTTTTTTAAGAAAAAAACGGCTAAAAAAAAAGTCAATGACTCTCTCAGACTATAAGAAAGCGTATTTGAGGGAGAAAACGACAGAATCGATAGAGGCCTTGTTTAAGGAATTGAAGCAAGCTAAAGTCTGGGTTCCCTTCAATCCTTCTCTGATGGATGGGAGTGACGGACAAGAAGGTGCTCGTCTAAAGCCGGATATTCTGCAAAAGGGAGATGACTACTTTTATCCTTGCTTCTTAGAAATTCAGGACATCCCCAAGGACTATTATGACCGATTTTCTTGGTTGCAGTTACCTCTTGTGGACTGTTTGTTTGCTGCGGAAGGGATGGGGAGTTTTCCTGTGAGAGGGATTGTTCTAGATGCCTTCTCTGACCCAGTTGAGATTGACAAAGGAGCTTTTGAAGTAATTCGCCAATCATAGTACATATAGATTGACAAATTTTCTCAATCTGCTACAATAATAACAGCAATAGAAATGATGGTCAAAGCTCATGGATGTTGCAGGCTTTTTGTCCTGCACTTCTTTGGAGTTTTGACTGTTTTTGTGTCGTTTAGAGGAAAGGACAAAAATGACTCAACAAGACTTTCGGACGAAAATAGGAAATACGGTTTTTGGTGTTCGGGCGACAGCCTTGATTCTTCAAAACCGCAAGCTTCTAGTCACCAAAGACAAGGGCAAATATTACACAATTGGTGGTGCGATTCAAGTTAATGAAAGCACGGAAGACGCGGTAGTCCGTGAAGTGAGGGAAGAACTGGGTGTCAAAGCTGAGGCTTTGCAACTAGCTTTTGTAGTTGAAAATCGTTTTGAACAGGACGGTGTTTCCTATCACAACATCGAGTTTCATTATCTAGTGAATTTGCTTGAAGATACCCCATTGACCATGCAGGAAGATGAGAAAACGCAGCCCTGTGAGTGGATTGACTTGGATCAGCTCCAGGATTTCCAACTAGTTCCAGCCTTTTTAAAAACAGCCCTACCAGATTGGGACGGCCAACTAAGACACATTCATCTTGAGGAATAGGAGAGAAAAGGATGGTTAAGCTTATTGCCCATGTACTTGTTCATAGTGGTGATGATTATTTGCTCATTCAGCGTTCGGAAATTAAAAGAGGACAACCCAATGTTTATCCAACTTATTGGGATATTCCTGGTGGCGGGGTTGAAAAGGGTGAACTTCCGCGAGATGGAGCTCTTAGAGAATGTATTGAAGAAGCGGGAGTTAGGCTAGATAGCAGTTCGCTCAAACTTCTTCACGAAGATAGTCAACTGGATACCTCTAAGGATACGGTCTTTACTCGCTTAGTTTATAAAGCAGAGTGGGTTGGGGAGAAGCCAATTATCAGATTAGATCCTGAAGAGCATACGCGCTTTAAATGGGTTACTATGGCTCAAGCTCTAGAGGAGGAGAAGTTAGTTCCTTATTTACGAGAAATTTTTGAAAGGTTAAGAAATGACATATAATTTTACTGAAGAATACGATATTATTGTAATCGGTGCGGGACACGCTGGGGTTGAGGCTTCCTTGGCTGCTAGCCGTATGGGCTGTAAGGTCTTGCTTGCGACTATCAACATTGAAATGCTGGCTTTCATGCCTTGTAACCCTTCTATCGGTGGTTCTGCCAAGGGGATCGTTGTGCGTGAAGTTGATGCCCTCGGTGGTGAAATGGCCAAAACCATTGACAAGACTTACATCCAGATGAAGATGCTCAACACGGGGAAGGGTCCAGCCGTTCGTGCCCTTCGTGCGCAGGCTGACAAGGAGCTTTACTCTAAGGAAATGCGCAAGACAGTTGAAAATCAAGAAAATTTGACCCTTCGTCAAACCATGATTGATGAGATTTTGGTGGAAGATGGCAAAGTTGTCGGTGTGCGTACAGCTACCCATCAAGAGTATGCTGCCAAGGCTGTTATTGTGACTACAGGGACTGCACTACGTGGGGAAATCATCATCGGAGACCTCAAGTACTCATCAGGGCCAAACCACAGCCTAGCTTCGATTAACCTTGCTGACAATCTTAAGGAACTTGGTCTTGAAATCGGTCGTTTCAAGACGGGGACGCCTCCACGTGTCAAGGCTTCCTCTATCAACTACGATGTAACAGAGATTCAGCCAGGAGACGAGGCGCCTAATCACTTCTCCTACACTTCACGAGATGAGGACTATGTCAAGGACCAAGTGCCATGCTGGTTGACCTATACCAATGGTACCAGTCATGAAATTATCCAAAACAACCTCCACCGTGCGCCTATGTTTACAGGTGTGGTCAAGGGAGTGGGTCCTCGTTACTGTCCGTCAATTGAGGACAAGATTGTTCGCTTTGCGGACAAGGAACGCCACCAACTCTTCCTAGAGCCAGAAGGGCGCAATACAGAGGAAGTCTATGTCCAAGGTCTTTCAACCAGTCTGCCTGAGGATGTCCAACGTGACTTGGTTCATTCTATCAAAGGTTTGGAAAATGCTGAGATGATGCGAACTGGTTATGCCATTGAGTATGACATGGTCTTGCCTCATCAATTGCGTGCAACGCTTGAAACCAAAAAAATCTCAGGCCTCTTCACAGCTGGTCAGACAAATGGAACGTCAGGTTACGAAGAAGCAGCTGGCCAAGGGATTATCGCTGGTATCAATGCGGCTCTGAAAATCCAAGGCAAGCCTGAATTGATTTTGAAACGAAGCGATGGTTATATCGGGGTGATGATTGACGACTTGGTAACCAAGGGAACCATTGAACCTTACCGTCTCTTGACCAGTCGTGCGGAATACCGCCTCATTCTCCGTCATGATAATGCCGATATGCGCTTGACTGAGATGGGACGCGAGATTGGTCTTGTGGATGATGAACGTTGGGCACGCTTTGAGATCAAGAAAAATCAATTTGACAATGAGATGAAGCGCCTAGACAGCATCAAACTCAAGCCGGTCAAGGAAACTAACGCCAAGGTCGAAGCGATGGGATTCAAACCATTGACTGATGCAGTCACTGCCAAGGAGTTCCTCCGTCGTCCAGAAGTCTCTTACCAAGATGTGGTTGCCTTCATCGGACCTGCTGCTGAAGAGTTAGATGACAAGATTATCGAATTGATTGAAACCGAAATCAAGTACGAAGGCTATATCTCAAAAGCCATGGATCAGGTTGCCAAGATGAAACGCATGGAAGAAAAACGAATTCCGGCGAATATTAACTGGGATGACATTGATTCCATTGCGACAGAAGCACGTCAGAAGTTCAAGCTCATTAATCCAGAAACCATCGGTCAAGCCAGCCGTATTTCTGGGGTTAACCCAGCAGATATCTCCATTCTCATGGTGTATCTCGAAGGTAAAAATCGAAGCATTTCAAAAAATTTAGAAAAAAAGCTGACTAATACTCAATGAAAATCAAAGAGCAAACTAGGAAGCTAGCCGCAAGCTGTACTTGAGTACGGTAAGGCGACGCTGACGTGGTTTGAATTTGATTTTCGAAGAGTATAAAGACAAAGTGCTGAATTCTCTTTTAGGGAATTCAGCTTTTTTGATAGAATCGTCCTCTATTTTCGAATAAAGAGAAAAGGAGGAATGATTATGCTGACGGTAGAAGAAAAAAATTTTTTAGACCACTATAAAAATGCTTCCTATCATCGTTTTTATGAGATTGAGCGCTTCACTAGTCTCTGTCAAAAGTTAGACAAATGGCCACCACAGGCTGACAAGCTTTAGACTTTTTGATATACTAGAACAAATTAAAACATAGGAGAGAATGAATGAACGTATATGGCAGATTAGAAGAGGAACCAACTCCATCTTGGACGGGAATTCAGGATGATTTAGTTGGGAGAGAGGAGCGCTTCGAGGATGAACCAAGTTCATTTGCTCCCTTACCATTATTTAAGATCCTAATCTGGAGCACTCTAGTTGTACTTGTATCTGTAGTTCTTCCTTTTTTGCTAGGACTAACTAGCCCAGAGCAGGCACAAGATTTTTATATGGGATGGGCGATGCACCAGGGTGGAGATATCTACACAGACTATTTTGGAACGAGTGGTCTTCTCTATTACTTTTTACAGTATCTAAGCAAGGGTAGTATTTTGTTTGCAGCCTTTACTTGGCTTGCTCTAGTGAGTGCTGGGATTTTTCTTTTCCGTTCAACTTATACCTTGACGGAGGAGAACAAGCAGTCGCAACAAGTGTTGACCATCTTTTATCTTCTTGCTGGAGGACTTAGCTTTGGCGGTGGTTATGCCACCATTTTGGCCCTTCCATTCCTGTTTTACGCTCTTAGTTTAGTAACAAGGTATTTGGTAGAGTATAATCATGACAAAGGTTTCGTGCGTATTGGGATTAACCTGGCTCTAGCATTTTTCTTTGCCCCTCTAGTCACAGCTCTATATGCTCTGGTCTTGTTCTTTGCTTTGTTAGCCTTCAATATTGGGCGTGGTCGCTTGATTCATGGACTCTATCAATTCTTTGCAGCTGGTCTTGGGTTCTCACTTTTCTTTTATCCAATTGGTTACTATACGGCTTATAATGGGAGTTTCGGGAATGCTATTAGTCAAATTCTCTATCCAGTAGATAGTTTGAAGTTTATGTCCAATCCGTTCTTGCTAGACAACCTCCTTTTTTATGGATTGTTAACAATTGGTCTTGGAGGATTAAGATTCGTATTTACAGGGCTTTTCCAGTCTAAACCAAGCAAGCAATACGTCTTATCTATTTTTGCTTCAGTAGCTATCTTATCGTTACTAGGATTGGAAATTTTCTCTACAGAACCGATTCACGGTAGTCGTCTAGCTACTTTTCTTCCTTTCTTGTCCATTCTTCTATTGACTCACATTCGAACTGGGGAATTAGAAGGAGCCAATCGCCGTAGAAGACATCGAGAAGTACCCTCAATATGGGCAATATTTCTTCAGGGTAATGTCTATTTGCCAGTGTTAGCTTTGGCCTACCTATTTTTGGCTCCTCTGGTAGCCCGTTATGTTCTTCACTCAGAACAATATCAAGAACGAACTCGTATAGAAACTACGGTTAAAGGACAAACACAGGCAACAGATCGTATTTATATATGGGATGATCTTACTAATGGTTATAAGACTAGTGAACGTCTAGCAGCTAGTCAGTTGCTATCACCAAAATTATATACTGGCCTTGATGCAAATCGTAGCAAACTTGTCAATGATTTACGTGATAATCAGCCTAAAGTGATTGTGGTCAATACCAAAACAGCTCTCTGGACGGAAGTAGAACAGCTTCTGGCAGAAAGTTATCAACCAGTTCAAAGTGAATTCAAAGACTTTAAACTGTACAAATTAAAATAAAACAATCAATATCTAGTGTAAATTTTATGAAAATATGAATTTTGACACTAGATATTGATTTTTATTTTTATAGTGATATAATACTTTAAGAAAGAAAATTTAAGAAAAGAGCCTGGATATGATTGTATTAGAAGAGAAAACAAACCCTGATCCAACCTTATTCGTCGAAAAGCGTGACGGTAGACGCGTCATTTTTGATGTAGATAAGATTGACAAAGCCTTGCACAAGGCTGCGGAAAAAGTCATGGATGTAACCCCTTTGGTCGAAAAGCGTCTTAATACTCTAGTTGAACGTATTGTAGAAGAGATTCATAGTCGTTTTCCTCAAGGTGTAAAAATCTATGAAATCCAAAATATCGTAGAACATGAGTTATTGGAAGCTAAAGAATATGCCTTGGCAGAGGAATATATCACTTACCGAACTCAAAGGGATTTTGAGCGCTCAAAAGCAACAGATATCAACTTCAGTATCCATAAACTTCTCAACAAAGACCAGGCAGTTGTCAATGAGAATGCTAATAAAGATAGTGATGTTTTTAACACCCAGCGTGATTTGACGGCAGGGATTGTTGGGAAATCAATCGGTCTTCAAATGCTTCCTAAGCATGTGGCTAATGCCCACCAAAAAGGGGATATCCACTATCACGATTTGGACTATAGCCCTTACACTCCGATGACCAACTGCTGTCTGATTGATTTCAAGGGCATGTTGGAAAATGGTTTTAAGATTGGGAATGCTGAGGTAGAGAGTCCTAAGTCTATTCAGACTGCGACTGCTCAGATATCGCAAATCATCGCCAACGTTGCATCTAGTCAGTATGGAGGATGTTCAGCAGACCGTATTGATGAAGTTTTGGCTCCTTATGCAGAGAAAAATTACCAAAAACACCTTAAAGATGCAGAGGAATGGGTGCTACCTGATAAGCGTGAGGAGTACGCATGGAAGAAAACCCAAAAAGACATCTATGATGCCATGCAATCTCTAGAGTACGAGATTAATACCCTCTTTACATCAAATGGACAAACACCTTTTACTTCACTTGGTTTCGGTCTAGGAACCAGTCGTTTTGAACGAGAAATTCAAAAGGCAATCCTGAACATTCGTATCAAGGGGCTTGGTTCAGAACACCGTACAGCCATCTTCCCTAAACTCATCTTTACTCTTAAAAGAGGTCTTAACTTAGAGGAAGGTTCGCCTAACTACGATATCAAGCAGTTGGCCCTTGAGTGTGCAACTAAGCGGATGTATCCAGATGTTTTATCTTATGATAAGATTATTGAGTTGACAGGTTCTTTCAAGGTTCCGATGGGATGTCGTTCATTCCTTCAAGGATGGAAGGATGAAAATGGAGTTGAAGTTAACTCTGGCCGTATGAATCTAGGTGTCGTGACGGTCAATCTTCCTCGTATTGCCCTCGAATCAGAAGGCGACATGAATAAGTTCTGGGAAATTTTCAATGAGCGCATGAATATTGCTGAGGATGCTCTAGTTTATCGTGTGGAAAGAACCAAGGAAGCCACTCCAGCTAATGCACCAATTCTTTATCAATATGGTGCCTTCGGACGTCGTCTTGGTAAAGAAGAAAGTGTTGACGAGTTCTTTAAGAACCGACGTGCTACTGTTTCGCTTGGCTACATTGGACTTTATGAAGTAGCGACAGTATTCTTTGGCAACAATTGGGAAAACAATCCAGAAGCTAAAGAATTCACTCTTGATATCATTCGAGACATGAAACATCGAGTAGAAGAGTGGTCAGACCAATATGGCTATCACTTCTCTATTTATTCGACACCATCTGAAAGTTTAACAGACCGCTTCTGTCGCCTGGATACAGAGAAATTCGGTTCTATTCCAGATATAACGGATAAAGAGTACTACACAAATTCCTTCCATTATGATGTCCGTAAAAATCCAACTCCTTTTGAAAAATTGGATTTCGAGAAGGTTTATCCAGAAGCGGGAGCATCAGGTGGATTTATCCACTACTGTGAGTATCCTGTTCTTCAACAAAATCCAAAGGCCTTGGAAGCTGTTTGGGATTATGCTTATGACCGTGTAGGTTATCTAGGAACAAATACTCCGATTGATCGTTGCTACAAGTGTGATTTCGAAGGAGACTTTGATCCAACTGAGAGAGGATTTGCGTGTCCTAACTGTGGCAATAGTGATCCTAAAACAGTAGACGTGGTTAAACGAACCTGTGGCTATCTTGGGAACCCACAAGCGCGTCCGATGGTGAATGGACGCCACAAGGAAATTGCTGCGCGTGTGAAACACATGAACGGTTCTACTATTAAAACAGCAGGACATGAAGTAACAAATTAGAAAGAAATAGAATGGGAAAATATCAATTAGACGATAAGGGGAAGGCCTTGGTTCAACGGTTCCACGAGAAACATTCAAAAGGTGGAGTCAATAAAAAAGACCGAGTGGCTAGCCTAAGAGAGCAATTTTTAAATAAGAATAAGAAAAAGTGAGAGTCCGCTCTCGCTTTTCTCTTAGTTGGAGGTAAAGATGATACTACGCAGACCGACATTGGCAGATAAAGAAGCTGTATTAAACATGATGGCAGAGTTTGAAAAGAGCCAATCAGCCCATAACGGTGGCTTTTGGGATGCTGAGAACTTTGACTATGAGGAGTGGCTAGAAACTAGCCATAATAAAGAAATGGGAATAGGGTTGCTGGAAAATCGCGTTCCATCAATTCAGTTCGTTTTGTTTGATGAATCAGGCCATGCTTTAGGTTTTTTGAATCTACGGCTGAGACTAAATAAGGGCTTGCTGAATCATGCAGGCCACATTGGCTATTCCATCCGTCCGTCTGAAAGAGGCAAGGGCTACGCCAAAGAGTCCCTCCGACAAGGTCTACAAATTGCCAAGGAAAAGAATATCAAACGAGCGCTTGTGACTTGTAGCACAGAAAATCCAGCAAGCCGAGTTGTTATCTTAGCTAATGGTGGGGAGTTGGAGGATGTTCGAAACGGAACGGAGCGCTATTGGATAGACTTGGAGTAGAAGGATGACATGGAATACACCAAAGCCTGGCGAGTGGAAGAGTGAAGAACTCAGTCAAGGGCGCATCATTGACTATAAGGCTTTTAACTTTGTCGATGGAGAGGGAGTGCGCAATTCTCTCTATGTAGCAGGTTGTATGTTTCACTGCGAGGGCTGTTATAATGTTGCGACCTGGTCTTTCAATGCTGGTATCCCATATATGCCAGAGTTAGAAGAACAAATCATGGCAGATCTGGCCCACCCCTATGTTCAAGGATTGACTTTATTAGGAGGAGAGCCTTTTCTCAATACAGGTATTCTCCTACCTCTCGTAAAACGCATTCGTAAGGAATTACCAGAAAAAGACATCTGGTCTTGGACGGGCTACACTTGGGAAGAAATGATGTTAGAAACTCCTGATAAACTGGAGCTCTTGTCGCTGATTGATATCCTGGTCGATGGACGCTATGATAAAAGCAAGCGCAATCTCATGCTCCAGTTTCGCGGATCTTCAAACCAAAGAATTATCGATGTGCAAAAATCTCTCCAAAGTGGTCAAGTGATCATTTGGGATAAACTTAATGATGGAAAAGAAAGTTACGAGCAGGTGAAAAGAGAATGAATAAAAGAGAGCTTATAAACAGTCTGGTTTCAGAGATAGAGTTAGGGAAAATCAAGGCACTTGGTATTTACGGTCATGGAGCTTCAGGGAAATCAACCTTCGCTCAGGAATTGTTCCAAGTTTTAGATTCTGAAAAGGTAAATTTACTAGAAACAGATCCCTATATCACCTCAGAACGTCACCTGGTAGTACCAAAGCAAGCACCTGATCAAAAGGTGACAGCTTGTCTGCCAGTGGCGCATGAACTGGCAAGTTTGCAGAGAGATATTCTCGCCCTGCAGGCGGGTATGGATGACTTGACAATAGAAGAACCTTGGAAGGCTAGTGAGGTCTTATCGGGAGCAAAACCAATTCTGATAGTCGAAGGGATGTCTGTGGGTTTTCTGCCCAAGGAACTCTTTGACAAAACCATTTGTTTCTACACGGATGAGGAGACCGAATTAAAGAGGCGACTAGCTCGAGATACGACTGTGAGAAATCGTGATACAAAATTTATATTGGCTAGTCAGCAGATGAGACGGATGCAGTATCTACAATATTATAAAGAAACCGAGTCAAAGGCGGATATTTTAGTGGACCAATCAGAAGATAAATTTGAGGTCAAGAGGACTTAACTTATATAGAAGAAAATCCCTCATTTTAGAAAGAAAAAATAAGAAAACAGTTTCATTCAAAAAATTAAAAAAATCCTGTCAAATCCCTTGCAATCGCAGGGGATTTGTGTTATTCTATGATGGTGCTGTAAATTACAGCTTTAGCTTTGATGCAAGAGGTTGCGACACGCTCGGTTGCATTGCCACGCAACGCGCGTCGGTTTTCTTGTGGAGCTAGCCTATTATCTTAAATAGACGAAAAGGAGAAAAAGATGGCAAACAAAAAAATCCGTATCCGTTTGAAAGCTTACGAACACCGTACGCTTGACACAGCGGCTGCTAAAATCGTAGAATCAGCTACTCGTACAGGTGCACAAGTTGCGGGTCCAATCCCACTTCCAACTGAACGTAGCCTCTACACAATTATTCGTGCGACTCACAAATATAAAGACTCTCGCGAACAATTTGAAATGCGTACACACAAACGTTTGATCGATATCGTTAACCCAACTCAAAAAACAGTTGACGCTTTGATGAAATTGGATCTTCCAAGTGGTGTAAACGTAGAAATCAAACTTTAATTTAAAGCTTGATAACTTGAGCATAAAAAACGCTCGTTAAAAACTTTTTGAATAAAAAATATAGAAAAGGAACTATTTTCTCATGACAAAAGGAATCTTAGGGAAAAAAGTGGGAATGACTCAAATCTTCACTGAAGCTGGCGAATTGATCCCTGTAACAGTTATTGAAGCAACTCCAAACGTTGTTCTTCAAGTTAAAACTGTTGAAACAGACGGATACAACGCTATCCAAGTTGGTTTCGATGACAAACGCGAAGTATTGAGCAACAAACCTGCTAAAGGACATGTAGCAAAAGCTAACACGGCTCCTAAGCGCTTCATTCGTGAATTCAAAAACGTTGAAGGCTTGGAAGTTGGTGCTGAAATCACAGTTGAAACTTTCGCAGCTGGAGATGTTGTTGACGTAACTGGTACTTCTAAAGGTAAAGGTTTCCAAGGTGTTATCAAACGCCACGGACAATCACGTGGACCAATGGCTCACGGTTCTCGTTACCACCGTCGTCCAGGTTCTATGGGACCTGTTGCACCTAACCGCGTATTCAAAGGTAAAAACCTTGCAGGACGTATGGGTGGTGACCGCGTAACAATTCAAAACCTTGAAGTTGTACAAGTTGTTCCAGAAAAGAACGTTATCCTTATCAAAGGTAACGTACCAGGTGCTAAGAAATCTCTTATCACTATCAAGTCAGCAGTTAAAGCTGGTAAATAATAAGGAAAGGGGAATACAGTCAAAATGGCAAATGTAACATTATTCGACCAAACTGGTAAACAAGCTGGCGAAGTTGTTCTTAACGATGCAATCTTTGGTATCGAACCAAACCAATCTGTTGTGTTTGATGTGATCATCAGCCAACGTGCTAGCCTTCGCCAAGGAACTCACGCAGTTAAAAACCGCTCAGCTGTTTCAGGTGGCGGACGCAAACCATGGCGTCAAAAAGGAACTGGACGTGCTCGTCAAGGTTCTATCCGCTCACCACAATGGCGTGGTGGTGGAATCGTCTTCGGACCAACTCCACGTAGCTATGCGTACAAACTTCCTCAAAAAGTTCGTCGCCTTGCGCTTAAATCTGTTTACTCAGAAAAAGTTGCTGAAAATAAATTTGTAGCCGTTGATTCTCTTGAATTTACAGCTCCAAAAACTGCTGAATTTGCAAAAGTTCTTGCAGCTTTGAGCATCGATTCTAAAGTCCTTGTTATTCTTGAAGAAGGAAACGAATTCGCAGCTCTTTCAGCTCGTAACCTTCCAAACGTGAAAGTTGCGACTGCTACAACTGCAAGTGTTCTTGACATCGCAAATAGTGACAAACTTCTTGTTACTCAAGCAGCTATCTCTAAAATCGAGGAGGTTCTTGCATAATGAATTTGTATGATGTTATCAAAAAACCTGTCATCACTGAAAGCTCAATGGCTCAACTTGAAGCAGGAAAATATGTATTTGAAGTTGACACTCGTGCACACAAACTTTTGATCAAGCAAGCTGTTGAAGCTGCTTTCGAAGGTGTTAAAGTTGCTAATGTTAACACAATCAACGTAAAACCAAAAGCTAAACGTGTTGGACGTTACACTGGTTTTACTAACAAAACTAAAAAAGCTATCATCACACTTACAGCTGATTCTAAAGCAATCGAGTTGTTTGCTGCTGAAGCTGAATAATCTAAGGAGGAAATATCGTGGGAATTCGTGTTTATAAACCAACAACAAACGGTCGCCGTAATATGACTTCTTTGGATTTCGCTGAAATCACAACAAGCACTCCTGAAAAATCATTGCTTGTTGCATTGAAGAGCAAGGCTGGTCGTAACAACAACGGTCGTATCACAGTTCGTCACCAAGGTGGTGGACACAAACGTTTCTACCGTTTGGTTGACTTCAAACGTAACAAAGACAACGTTGAAGCAGTTGTTAAAACAATCGAGTACGATCCAAACCGTTCTGCAAACATCGCTCTTGTACACTACACTGACGGTGTGAAAGCATACATCATCGCTCCAAAAGGTCTTGAAGTTGGTCAACGTATCGTTTCAGGTCCAGAAGCAGATATCAAAGTCGGAAACGCTCTTCCACTTGCTAACATCCCAGTTGGTACTTTGATCCACAACATCGAGTTGAAACCAGGTCGTGGTGGTGAATTGGTACGTGCTGCTGGTGCATCTGCTCAAGTATTGGGTTCTGAAGGTAAATACGTTCTTGTTCGTCTTCAATCAGGTGAAGTTCGTATGATTCTTGGAACTTGCCGTGCTACAGTTGGTGTTGTCGGAAACGAACAACATGGACTTGTAAACCTTGGTAAAGCAGGACGTAGCCGTTGGAAAGGTATCCGCCCAACAGTTCGTGGTTCTGTAATGAACCCTAACGATCACCCACACGGTGGTGGTGAAGGTAAAGCACCAGTTGGTCGTAAAGCACCATCTACTCCATGGGGCAAACCTGCTCTTGGTCTTAAAACTCGTAACAAGAAAGCGAAATCTGACAAACTTATCGTTCGTCGTCGCAACGAGAAATAATATTAAACTAGTCGCTTAAGTAACTAGTAAATCCGCCAGCTCGGTAGCGCTCCATGTGAGCGCAAGCCGCTGTGGTACAACATTTAAAGGAGAAAATATAAAAATGGGACGCAGTCTTAAAAAAGGACCTTTCGTCGATGAGCATTTGATGAAAAAAGTTGAAGCTCAAGCTAACGACGAAAAGAAAAAAGTTATTAAAACTTGGTCACGTCGTTCAACGATCTTCCCAAGTTTCATTGGTTACACTATCGCAGTTTATGACGGACGTAAACACGTACCTGTTTACATCCAAGAAGACATGGTAGGTCACAAACTTGGTGAATTTGCACCAACTCGTACTTACAAAGGTCACGCTGCAGACGACAAGAAAACACGTAGAAAATAAGGAGAACATAAATGGCAGAAATTACTTCAGCTAAAGCAATGGCTCGTACAGTACGTGTTTCACCTCGTAAATCACGTCTTGTTCTTGATAACATCCGTGGTAAAAGCGTAGCCGATGCAATCGCAATCTTGACATTCACTCCAAACAAAGCTGCTGAAATCATCTTGAAAGTTTTGAACTCAGCTGTAGCTAACGCTGAAAACAACTTTGGTTTGGATAAAGCTAACTTGGTAGTATCTGAAGCATTCGCAAACGAAGGACCAACTATGAAACGTTTCCGTCCACGTGCGAAAGGTTCAGCTTCACCAATCAACAAACGTACAGCTCACATCACTGTAGCTGTTGCAGAAAAATAAGGAGGTAAAATCGTGGGTCAAAAAGTACATCCAATTGGTATGCGTGTCGGCATCATCCGTGATTGGGATGCCAAATGGTATGCTGAAAAAGAATACGCGGATTACCTTCATGAAGATCTTGCAATCCGTAAATTCGTTCAAAAAGAACTTGCTGACGCAGCAGTTTCAACTATCGAAATCGAACGCGCAGTAAACAAAGTTAACGTTTCACTTCACACTGCTAAACCAGGTATGGTTATCGGTAAAGGTGGTGCTAACGTTGATGCACTCCGTGCTAAACTTAACAAATTGACTGGAAAACAAGTACACATCAACATCATCGAAATCAAACAACCTGATTTGGATGCTCACCTTGTTGGTGAAGGAATTGCTCGTCAATTGGAGCAACGTGTTGCTTTCCGTCGTGCACAAAAACAAGCAATCCAACGTGCTATGCGTGCTGGAGCTAAAGGAATCAAAACTCAAGTATCAGGTCGTTTGAACGGTGCAGATATCGCCCGTGCTGAAGGATACTCTGAAGGAACTGTTCCACTTCACACACTTCGTGCAGATATCGATTACGCTTGGGAAGAAGCAGACACTACATACGGTAAACTTGGTGTTAAAGTATGGATCTACCGTGGTGAAGTTCTTCCAGCTCGTAAAAACACTAAAGGAGGTAAATAACCAATGTTAGTACCTAAACGTGTTAAACACCGTCGTGAATTCCGTGGTAAAATGCGTGGTGAAGCTAAAGGTGGAAAAGAAGTAGCATTCGGTGAATACGGTCTTCAAGCTACAACTAGCCACTGGATCACTAACCGCCAAATCGAAGCTGCTCGTATCGCCATGACTCGTTACATGAAACGTGGTGGTAAAGTTTGGATTAAAATCTTCCCACACAAATCATACACAGCTAAAGCTATCGGGGTTCGTATGGGATCTGGTAAAGGGGCACCTGAAGGTTGGGTAGCACCAGTTAAACGTGGTAAAGTAATGTTTGAAGTTGCTGGTGTTTCTGAAGAGATCGCTCGCGAAGCGCTTCGTCTTGCAAGCCACAAATTGCCAGTTAAATGTAAATTCGTAAAACGTGAAGCAGAATAAGGAGAAGGCATGAAACTTAATGAAGTAAAAGAATTTGTTAAAGAACTTCGTGGTCTTTCTCAAGAAGAACTCGCGAAGCGCGAAAACGAATTGAAAAAAGAATTGTTTGAACTTCGTTTCCAAGCTGCTACTGGTCAATTAGAACAAACAGCTCGCTTGAAAGAAGTTAAAAAACAAATCGCTCGTATCAAAACAGTTCAATCTGAAGCGAAATAATAGACTAGGGAAGGAGAAATTTCAATGGAACGCAATAATCGTAAAGTTCTTGTTGGACGTGTTGTATCTGACAAAATGGACAAGACAATCACAGTTGTAGTTGAAACAAAACGTAACCACCCAGTCTATGGTAAACGTATTAACTACTCTAAAAAATACAAAGCACATGATGAAAACAATGTTGCCAAAGAAGGCGATATCGTACGTATCATGGAAACTCGTCCGCTTTCAGCTACAAAACGTTTCCGTCTTGTAGAAGTCGTTGAAGAAGCGGTTATCATTTAATCAAACCTGAAAGGAGAAAACTGAAATGATTCAAACAGAAACTCGTTTGAAAGTCGCAGACAACAGCGGTGCACGCGAAATCTTGACTATCAAAGTTCTTGGTGGTTCTAAACGTAAATTTGCGAACATCGGTGATGTTATTGTGGCATCTGTAAAACAAGCTACTCCTGGTGGTGCGGTTAAAAAAGGTGACGTTGTTAAAGCAGTTATCGTTCGTACTAAATCAGGTGCTCGTCGTGCTGATGGTTCATACATCAAATTTGACGAAAACGCAGCAGTTATCATCCGTGAAGACAAAACTCCTCGCGGAACACGTATCTTTGGCCCAGTTGCACGTGAATTGCGTGAAGGTGGCTTCATGAAGATCGTGTCACTTGCTCCAGAAGTACTTTAATTTTCACAGAGCAAAAACAAACAAACACAGTCCCCTGGCTTAGCCAGGGTGCCCATTGGGCGTAAGAATAAAAGGAGAAAAAAATGTTTGTAAAAAAAGGCGACAAAGTTCGCGTAATCGCTGGTAAAGATAAGGGAACAGAAGCTGTTGTCCTTACTGCCCTTCCAAAAGTAAACAAAGTTATCGTTGAAGGTGTTAATATCGTTAAGAAACACCAACGTCCAACTAACGAACTTCCTCAAGGTGGTATCATCGAGAAGGAAGCGGCTATCCACGTATCAAACGTTCAAGTTTTGGACAAAAACGGTGTAGCTGGTCGTGTTGGTTACAAATTTGTAGACGGTAAAAAAGTTCGCTACAACAAAAAATCAGGCGAAGTGCTTGATTAATCACGAAGGAAAGGAGAAGTATAATGGCAAATCGTTTAAAAGAAAAATATCTTAATGAAGTAGTTCCTGCTTTGACAGAACAATTCAACTACTCATCAGTGATGGCTGTGCCTAAAGTAGATAAGATCGTTTTGAACATGGGTGTTGGTGAAGCTGTATCAAACGCTAAAAGCCTTGAAAAAGCTGCTGAAGAATTGGCGCTTATCTCAGGTCAAAAACCACTTATCACTAAAGCTAAAAAATCAATCGCCGGCTTCCGTCTTCGTGAAGGTGTTGCGATCGGTGCAAAAGTTACCCTTCGTGGTGAACGTATGTACGAATTCTTGGATAAATTGGTTTCAGTTTCACTTCCACGTGTGCGTGACTTCCATGGTGTTCCAACAAAATCATTTGATGGACGCGGAAACTACACACTTGGTGTGAAAGAACAATTGATCTTCCCAGAAATCAACTTTGATGACGTTGACAAAACTCGTGGTCTTGACATCGTTATCGTAACTACTGCTAACACTGACGAAGAGTCACGTGCATTGCTTACAGGCCTTGGAATGCCTTTTGCAAAATAATATAGGAGGTATAACTAATGGCTAAAAAATCTATGATTGCTAAGAACAAACGCCCAGCGAAGTTCTCTACTCAAGCATACACTCGCTGTGAACGTTGTGGACGTCCACACTCAGTTTACCGCAAGTTTAAACTTTGCCGTGTTTGCTTCCGTGAATTGGCATATAAAGGTCAAATCCCTGGTGTAACAAAAGCATCTTGGTAATATCATGATACAAAGAGCGTAACAACCCCAGCAAAAATAGGAGATTTGGTGCAGGAGCGATGCTCCAAGACAAATCTATCTTTTTTGCCCAGGTTGTAGCTCGTGTTCAAATGAGATTATCTTGTTTGAATGTGTCAATACTATCTGAGCCCAGCTCAATCATTAACTAGCAAGTGCAACTTGCAAACTACTAGTAAGAGGAGAAAAATAAAATGGTTATGACTGACCCAATCGCAGACTTCCTAACTCGTATTCGTAACGCTAACCAAGCAAAACACGAAGTACTTGAAGTACCTGCATCAAACATCAAAAAAGGGATTGCAGAAATCCTTAAACGCGAAGGTTTTGTTAAGAACGTAGAAATCATCGAAGATGACAAACAAGGCATCATCCGTGTATTCCTTAAATACGGACCAAACGGTGAAAAAGTTATCACAAACTTGAAACGTGTTTCTAAACCAGGACTTCGTGTCTACAAAAAACGTGAAGACCTTCCAAAAGTACTTAACGGTCTTGGAATTGCTATCCTTTCAACTTCTGAAGGTTTGCTTACTGATAAAGAAGCACGCCAAAAGAACGTTGGTGGTGAGGTTATCGCTTACGTTTGGTAATATTTAGCTCCCAATTTCTTTGTGACTCGTCGTTATCGTCTCTTGCCTAACCCAAAGTTATGTCTGCGAGACGATGCCTAGATTCACTTTGAATTGAAACCTAAATGTTCCTTCAAATCGAGAAATCGATTTAACCCCGTGAAAACTGGCCGTTCTGGCCTGACAATTTAACAGGAGAATAAAAACATGTCACGTATTGGTAATAAAGTTATCGTGTTGCCTGCTGGTGTTGAAATCACTAACAATGACAACGTTGTAACTGTAAAAGGACCTAAAGGAGAACTTACTCGTGAGTTCTCAAAAGATATTGAAATTCGTGTGGAAGGTACTGAAGTAACTCTTCACCGTCCAAACGATTCAAAAGAAATGAAAACTATCCACGGAACTACTCGTGCTCTTTTGAACAACATGGTTATTGGTGTATCAGAAGGATTCAAGAAACAACTTGAAATGCGTGGGGTTGGTTACCGTGCACAACTTCAAGGATCAAAACTTGTTTTGGCTGTTGGTAAATCACATCCAGACGAAGTTGAGGCTCCAGAAGGAATTACTTTTGAACTTCCAAACCCAACAACAATCGTTGTTAGCGGAATTTCAAAAGAAGTAGTTGGTCAAACAGCTGCTTACGTACGTAGCCTTCGTTCACCAGAACCATACAAAGGTAAAGGTATCCGTTACGTTGGCGAATATGTTCGTCTTAAAGAAGGTAAAACAGGTAAATAATATTGAGTGGTTGATTTTCAGCCATCAATATCGTTTCCAACTTTGTGCATAGCACACGATTTAAAACTAAAGAGGTGAAAACTGTGATTTCTAAACCAGATAAAAACAAACTCCGCCAAAAACGCCACCGTCGCGTTCGCGGAAAACTCTCTGGAACTGCTGATCGCCCACGTTTGAACGTATTCCGTTCTAATACAGGCATCTACGCTCAAGTTATTGATGACGTAGCGGGTGTAACGCTCGCAAGTGCTTCAACTCTTGACAAAGAAGTTTCAAAAGGAACAAAAACTGAACAAGCCGTTGCTGTCGGTAAACTCGTTGCAGAACGTGCAAACGCTAAAGGTATTTCAGAAGTGGTGTTCGACCGCGGTGGATATCTATATCACGGACGTGTGAAAGCTTTGGCTGATGCAGCTCGTGAAAACGGATTGAAATTCTAATAGGAGGACACTAGAAAATGGCATTTAAAGACAATGCAGTTGAATTAGAAGAACGCGTAGTTGCTGTTAACCGTGTTACTAAAGTTGTTAAAGGTGGACGTCGTCTTCGTTTTGCAGCTCTTGTAGTCGTTGGTGACCACAACGGTCGCGTAGGATTTGGTACTGGTAAAGCTCAAGAAGTTCCAGAAGCAATCCGCAAAGCAGTAGAAGATGCTAAGAAAAACTTGATCGAAGTTCCTATGGTTGGAACAACAATCCCACACGAAGTTATTTCAGAATTCGGTGGAGCTAAAGTATTGTTGAAACCTGCTGTAGAAGGTTCTGGGGTTGCCGCTGGTGGTGCTGTTCGTGCCGTTATCGAGTTGGCAGGTGTAGCTGATGTTACATCTAAATCTCTTGGCTCAAATACTCCAATCAACATTGTTCGTGCAACTGTTGAAGGTTTGAAACAATTGAAACGCGCTGAAGAAGTTGCTGCCCTTCGTGGTATTTCAGTTTCTGATTTGGCATAAGAAAGGGGATAAAATGGCTCAAATTAAAATTACTTTGACTAAGTCTCCAATCGGACGCATTCCATCACAACGTAAAACTGTTGTAGCACTTGGACTTGGCAAATTGAACAGCTCTGTTATTAAAGAAGATAACCCAGCAGTACGTGGTATGATTACTGCAGTATCTCACTTGGTAACAGTTGAAGAAGTAAACTAATTAAATGTTAGGGGATGTGCAGTATACCATCCCCTAAAACTAGATATAGTCATCTTTGATGACAAACGTATAGGCGAGTTGATAGGAGAGACAACCTTTTCTCTCTTATCGGCGCTAGCATTTTACAAAAGAGGAGAAAATATATAATGAAACTTCATGAATTGAAACCTGCAGAAGGTTCTCGTAAAACTCGTAACCGTGTTGGTCGTGGTACTTCATCAGGTAACGGTAAAACATCTGGTCGTGGTCAAAAAGGTCAAAAAGCTCGTAGCGGTGGCGGAGTACGTCTTGGTTTTGAAGGTGGACAAACTCCATTGTTCCGTCGTCTTCCAAAACGTGGATTCACTAACATCAACGCTAAAGAATACGCAATTGTTAACCTTGACCAATTGAACGTCTTTGAAGATGGTGCAGAAGTAACTCCAGTTGTTCTTATCGAATCAGGAATTGTTAAAGCTGAAAAATCAGGTATCAAAATTCTTGGTAACGGTGAGTTGACTAAGAAATTGTCTGTAAAAGCAGCTAAATTCTCTAAATCAGCTGAAGAAGCTATCACTGCTAAAGGTGGTTCAGTAGAAGTCATCTAAGAGAGGTGACCTATGTTTTTTAAATTATTGAGAGAAGCCTTCAAAGTCAAGCAAGTTCGATCAAAAATTCTTTTTACAATTTTTATCGTCTTTGTCTTCCGTATCGGGACTAGCATTACGGTTCCATGGGTGAATGCCAATAGCTTGAATGCTTTGAGTGGTCTATCTTTTCTAAATATGTTAAGTTTGGTGTCTGGTAATGCCATGAAAAACTTTTCAGTTTTTGCACTTGGTGTTAGTCCATACATTACTGCTTCTATCGTTGTCCAACTCTTACAAATGGATTTATTACCAAAGTTTGTAGAGTGGGGCAAACAAGGGGAAGTTGGTCGTAGAAAATTGAACCAGGCAACTCGATATATTGCCCTTGTTCTTGCATTCGTGCAATCTATCGGAATTACTGCTGGTTTTAATGCTTTATCTGGAGCCAAACTTTTGACTGTTCCTTTAACACCACAAGTTTTCCTTGTGATTGGAGCAATCCTAACAGCGGGTAGTATGATTGTAACTTGGTTGGGAGAGCAAATTACTGATAAGGGTTATGGAAATGGTGTTTCCATGATTATCTTTGCGGGGATTGTTGCTTCAATTCCTGATATGATCAAGGGGATTTATGTTGACTACTTTGTCAATGTACCAAGCAGTCGCTTGACTTCATCCCTCATTTTTGTTGCTATCTTAATTGTAGCAGTCTTATTGATTGTTTACTTTACAACTTATGTGCAACAAGCAGAATATAAGATTCCAATTCAGTATACTAAGGTAGCACAAGGAGCACCATCAAGTTCCTATCTTCCATTGAAGATTAACCCTGCAGGAGTTATTCCAGTTATCTTTGCTAGCTCAATTACAGCAGCACCAGCGGCAATTTTACAATTTGTAAGTGCATCTGGTCTTGATTGGGCCTGGGTACGTAGTGCTCAGGAGTTACTATCTACAACAGCCCCTACAGGTATCGCTTTGTACGCTCTGTTGATTATCCTCTTTACATTCTTCTATACATTTGTACAGATTAATCCAGAGAAGGCAGCAGAAAATTTACAAAAGAGCGGTGCTTATATCCACGGTGTCCGTCCTGGTAAAGGGACAGAAGAGTATATGTCAAAACTTCTTCGTCGTCTCGCAACAGTCGGTTCCCTCTTCCTAGGTGTCATTTCTATTTTACCTATTGTAGCTAAGGATTTATTCGGTCTTTCAGAAGTCGTTGCTTTTGGGGGAACGAGTCTTTTGATCATTATCTCAACAGGTATTGAAGGAATTAAACAATTGGAAGGTTATTTATTGAAACGTAAGTATGTTGGTTTCATGAATACAACAGAATAATTGTAATAGAAAAGAAAATTCACTATTGCTCAGAGAGTGGAGTTTAAAAATCAAAGACCTTGTCAGATTTTTATCTCCTCTCTTCTATTTTGTTTTTAAATAGGAGTTGAAATGAATTTTTGCTTCTATTTAAAAACAAAAAAGGAGTTTGAATCATGAATCTTTTGATTATGGGCTTACCTGGTGCAGGTAAGGGTACACAAGCAGCAAAAATTGTTGAACAATTCCATGTTGCTCATATCTCAACAGGTGATATGTTCCGTGCGGCAATGGCTAACCAAACTGAAATGGGTGTCTTAGCTAAGTCTTATATCGACAAAGGCGAGTTGGTTCCAGATGAAGTTACAAATGGTATTGTGAAAGAGCGTCTTTCACAAGATGACATTAAAGAAACTGGTTTCTTGTTGGACGGATACCCACGTACAATTGAGCAAGCTCATGCCTTGGATAAAACTTTAGCTGAATTAGGGATTGAACTTGAAGGTGTTATTAACATCGAAGTAAATCCAGATTGCCTTTTGGAGCGTTTGAGTGGTCGTATCATTCACCGTGAAACTGGTGAAACTTTCCATAAAGTTTTCAACCCACCAGTTGACTACAAAGAAGAAGACTATTACCAACGTGAAGATGACAAACCTGAAACAGTAAAACGTCGTTTGGATGTTAATATTGCCCAAGGTGAACCAATTATTGCCCACTATCGTGTAAAAGGTTTGGTACATGATATCGAAGGTAACCAAGATATCAATGATGTCTTTGCAGATATCGAAAAAGTATTGACAAAATTGAAATAAAAGCGTTTTTCATGCTTGCAAAATGTCTCTACAAATGTTATACTGAGTTAGTCTGACTTATAATTGTTGTCTCTGTGTCTAGAGGCATCAAATCGAAATTTATGGAGGTACTTTTGCGTGGCAAAAGACGATGTGATTGAAGTTGAAGGTAAAGTAGTTGATACTATGCCGAATGCAATGTTTACGGTTGAACTTGAAAATGGACATCAGATTTTAGCAACAGTTTCTGGTAAAATTCGTAAAAACTATATTCGTATTTTAGCGGGAGATCGTGTTACTGTCGAAATGAGTCCATATGACTTGACACGTGGACGTATCACTTACCGCTTTAAATAATCGAAAAACTTGGAGGGATAAGAAATGAAAGTAAGACCATCGGTCAAACCAATTTGCGAATACTGTAAAGTTATTCGTCGTAATGGTCGTGTTATGGTAATTTGCCCAGCAAATCCAAAACACAAACAACGTCAAGGATAAGATAGAAAGGAGAAAATATGGCTCGTATTGCTGGAGTTGACATTCCAAATGACAAACGCGTAGTAATTTCATTGACTTATGTGTACGGTATCGGACTTCCAACATCTAAGAAAATCTTGGCAGCTGCTGGAATTTCAGAAGATGTACGTGTTCGCGATCTTACACCAGATCAAGAAGATGCTATCCGTCGTGAAGTGGATGCAATCAAAGTTGAAGGTGACCTTCGTCGTGAAGTAAACTTGAACATCAAACGTTTGATGGAAATCGGTTCATACCGTGGTATCCGTCACCGTCGTGGACTTCCTGTCCGTGGACAAAACACTAAAAACAACGCTCGCACTCGTAAAGGTAAAGCTGTTGCGATTGCTGGTAAGAAAAAATAATATAGGAGGTAAAAGTCTTGGCTAAACCAACACGTAAACGTCGTGTGAAAAAGAATATCGAATCTGGTATTGCTCATATTCACGCTACATTTAATAACACTATTGTTATGATTACTGATGTGCATGGTAATGCAATTGCTTGGTCATCAGCTGGTGCTCTTGGTTTTAAAGGTTCTCGTAAATCTACACCATTTGCTGCTCAAATGGCTTCAGAAGCTGCTGCTAAATCTGCACAAGAACACGGTCTTAAGTCAGTTGAAGTTACTGTTAAAGGTCCAGGTTCTGGTCGTGAGTCAGCTATTCGTGCTCTTGCTGCCGCTGGTCTTGAAGTAACAGCAATTCGTGATGTGACTCCAGTGCCACACAATGGTGCTCGTCCTCCAAAACGTCGCCGTGTATAATCATAACCTTACACTGCTTTTCGTTTAAGAGGGAGTAACTAAATGATCGAGTTTGAAAAACCAAATATAACAAAAATTGATGAAAATAAAGATTATGGCAAGTTTGTAATCGAACCGCTTGAACGTGGTTACGGTACAACACTTGGTAACTCTCTTCGTCGTGTACTTCTAGCTTCTCTTCCAGGGGCTGCTGTAACATCTATCAATATCGAAGGTGTATTGCATGAATTTGATACAGTTCCGGGTGTTCGCGAAGACGTGATGCAAATCATTCTGAACATCAAAGGTATTGCAGTAAAATCTTACGTTAAAGACGAAAAGATCATTGAACTAGATGTGCAAGGTCCTGCTGAAATTACAGCTGGAGATATCTTGACAGATAGCGACATTGAAATTGTAAATCCAGATCATTATCTCTTTACAATCGGTGAAGGTTCTTCTCTAAAAGCGACAATGACTGTTAACAGTGGTCGTGGATATGTACCTGCTGATGAAAATAAAAAAGATAATGCACCAGTTGGAACACTTGCTGTAGATTCTATTTATACACCAGTTACAAAAGTCAACTATCAAGTTGAACCTGCTCGTGTAGGTAGCAATGATGGTTTCGACAAATTAACCCTTGAAATCTTGACTAATGGAACAATTATTCCAGAAGATGCTTTAGGGCTTTCAGCGCGTATCTTGACTGAGCACCTTGATTTGTTTACAAATCTTACAGAGATTGCTAAGTCAGCAGAAGTGATGAAAGAAGCTGATACTGAATCGGACGACCGTATCTTGGAACGTACGATTGAGGAACTTGACTTGTCTGTGCGTTCATACAACTGTTTGAAACGTGCCGGTATCAACACTGTGCATGATTTGACAGAAAAATCTGAAGCAGAGATGATGAAAGTAAGAAATCTTGGACGCAAGAGTTTGGAAGAAGTGAAAGTCAAACTCATTGATTTGGGTCTTGGATTAAAAGATAAATAAAGGAGGAATAAATGGCTTACCGTAAACTAGGACGCACTAGCTCACAACGTAAAGCAATGCTTCGCGATTTGACAACTGACCTTTTGATCAACGAATCAATCGTGACAACTGAAGCTCGTGCTAAAGAAATCCGTAAAACTGTTGAAAAAATGATTACTCTAGGTAAACGTGGTGATTTGCATGCACGTCGTCAAGCAGCTGCTTTCGTACGTAATGAAATCGCATCTGAAAACTATGATGAAGCAACTGATAAGTACACTTCTACTACAGCACTTCAAAAATTGTTCTCAGAAATCGCACCTCGTTATGCTGAGCGTAACGGTGGATACACTCGTATCCTTAAAACTGAACCACGTCGTGGTGATGCAGCGCCAATGGCGATCATCGAATTAGTATAAAATCATCAATTTTGTTGAGTGTTATGATGATGGGGTCTTGTGCTCTTAGTCTAGCTCTGGTCTACCGCTAGGACTTATGTCCTAGCGGGAACACTCATCATAAGATGATAAGGTAGACGCTTGTTTACGAAATTGTTTTTTACTAAAGAACAATTTCGTAAGCAGGCGTTTTTGAGTATTTTATTAAGAAATATGCTATACTATTGAAAACGAAAATCAACAATGTTCATTTTTTCAAAAATATTCTATAAAGAGGTTATGAGCCAATATACTATCACTTTCAATTTCTAAACTAGCGACCTAGTAAAAAAATACTAGTCTGGTACAAGATCAACTAAGAGATTTTTTAGGGTTTCAACTTGGATAATTGTTCACTATTAAGTGATTTAGTTACTCTATCCCCCCTTTTTTATTTTGTTTTTGGCCGAAATGGATATTGTTCTGTGTTAGAAACGGAGTTTAATCATGAAAGCTATTATTACTGTTGTTGGTAAAGATAAATCTGGAATTGTTGCAGGTGTTGCGACAAAAATTGCTGAATTAGGCTTAAATATTGATGATATCTCACAAACAGTCTTGGACGAATTCTTTACAATGATGGCTGTGGTATCTAGTGATGAAAAACAAGATTTTACTCATCTTAGAAACGAATTTGAGGTTTTTGGTCAGACTTTGAATGTCAAAATCAATATTCAAAGTGCGGCTATTTTTGATGCTATGTACAATATCTAGGAGGTATTTATGGATATTAGACAAGTTACCGAAACAATCGCTATGATTGAGGAGCAAAACTTTGACATTAGAACCATTACCATGGGGATTTCCCTTTTGGACTGTATCGATCCAGATATCAATCGTGCTGCGGAGAAAATTTATCAAAAGATTACAACCAAGGCGGCTAATTTAGTGGCTGTTGGAGATGAAATTGCGGCTGAGTTAGGAATTCCCATTGTAAATAAACGTGTGTCCGTAACTCCAATTTCCTTGATCGGTGCTGCTACAGATGCAAGGGACTATGTTCCATTAGCCAAGGCTTTGGACAGAGCTGCTAAGGAAATTGGTGTTGATTTTATTGGTGGTTTTTCTGCCTTGGTACAAAAGGGTTACCAAAAAGGTGATGAGATTCTCATCAATTCGATTCCTCGTGCTTTGGCAGAAACAGATAAGGTTTGTTCATCGGTAAATATCGGTTCTACCAAATCGGGTATCAATATGACTGCAGTAGCAGATATGGGGCGTATTATCAAGGAGACAGCTTCTCTGTCTGATATGGGTGCTGCTAAATTAGTTGTATTTGCCAACGCGGTAGAGGACAATCCTTTTATGGCAGGTGCCTTCCATGGAGTTGGTGAAGCAGATGTCATCATCAATGTAGGTGTTTCAGGACCGGGTGTTGTCAAACGTGCCTTGGAAAAGGTTCGAGGTCAGAGCTTTGATGTTGTTGCTGAAACTGTTAAAAAGACAGCCTTCAAGATTACCCGCATTGGTCAATTGGTTGGTCAAATGGCTAGTGAGCGCCTCGGAGTTGATTTTGGGATTGTCGATTTGAGTTTAGCTCCAACTCCAGCAGTGGGTGATTCTGTAGCTCGTGTTCTTGAAGAAATGGGGTTAGAGACAGTTGGGACTCATGGAACGACTGCTGCTTTGGCTCTCTTGAACGACCAAGTTAAAAAAGGTGGAGTTATGGCTTGCAACCAAGTTGGTGGTTTGTCAGGTGCTTTTATCCCAGTTTCTGAGGACGAGGGGATGATTGCTGCAGTGCAAAACGGCTCCCTTAATTTGGAAAAATTAGAAGCTATGACAGCTATCTGTTCAGTTGGTTTGGATATGATTGCCATTCCTGAGGATACACCTGCGGAAACGATTGCGGCAATGATTGCGGATGAAGCTGCTATCGGGGTCATCAATATGAAAACAACTGCTGTACGTATTATTCCAAAAGGAAAAGAAGGCGATATGATTGAATTTGGTGGCCTTCTAGGAACGGCTCCAGTCATGAAAGTTAACGGTGCCTCGTCTGTTGACTTCATTGCTCGTGGAGGGCAAATTCCAGCTCCAATCCATAGTTTTAAAAATTAAAAAGAAATGGAATCTGTTTAAGTTGGGTTTAAGGATAGACAGGTATACTATAATCATTAAATAAAGACCTCCTAACTTTATTTAATAGAAATCCTAACTTTTTCATAATAATCTCCTACAAAAGTCACTCCAAAGGGTGACTTTTGTTTTTTCTGATCAGAAATGAGCAGACTTGTATGCCCAAATTTGAGAAATTTTTGAAAAAAGATGATGATTTCAGAGTGAAAATATGTCTTTTTATTAGGTAAAAATGGGCTAAAACCTTGCTATGATTGGCTTTTTGAAAAATTATGGTATAATAGTAGTAGTTTTAATAGATGGAGTTGAATTTTGAAAAAACGCTTTCGTGTAAAAAAAGAGAAAGATTTTAGTGCAATATTTAAAAAAGGGGAGAGTTTTGCTAATCGTAAATTTGTTATTTATCGATTAGAAAATAATGAACAGCATTTTCGAGTTGGTCTGTCTGTCAGCAAAAAATTGGGAAACGCTGTCATGAGAAATCAGATCAAAAGAAGAATTCGACATATTCTGATTGAACATAAAAATCAGCTGGTTGAAAATGTAGATTTTGTTGTGATTGCTCGAAAAGGTGTTGAAATCTTGGACTACGCGGAAATGGAAAAAAATCTGCTTCACGTATTAAAGTTATCAAAGATTTACCAGGAAGGAATTGGGAGTGAAAAAGAAATTACAGTTGACTAGCTTAATGGTGCTTGCTTTGTTTGTGATGAGCGCCTGCACAGCTAGTGGTACGCCGAGTGAGATTACAGCGGAATCAACAGATTTTTGGAGTAAATTTGTTTATTTTTTTGCTGAAACCATTCGCTTTTTATCATTTGATACAAGTATTGGTCTGGGGATTATATTATTTACCCTTCTGATTAGAACGATTCTTCTACCAGTTTTTCAAATACAAATGGTGGCATCTAGAAAGATGCAAGAAGTACAACCACTTGTTAAGGAGTTGCGAGAACGTTATCCGGGACGGGATATGGAGAGCCGTACCAAGCTGGATCAAGAAATGCGTCAGTTGTTCAAGCAACATGGTGTGAAGCAGTCAGCTTCTCTTTGGCCAATCTTAATCCAAATGCCAGTCTTGTTGGCCTTGTTCCAAGCTTTGAGTAGGGTAGAATTTCTAAAAACGGGTCATTTCTTATGGATTAACCTTGGTGGTGTAGATACGACTTTTGTTTTGCCAATTTTGGCAGCTATCTTTACTTTCCTTAGCACTTGGTTATCCAATAAGGCCATGGTTGAGAAAAATGGTGCCATGACAGGAATGATGTATGCAATGCCAGTCATGATTTTCTTCTTTGCCATGTATTCACCAAGTGGGGTTGCCTTATACTGGGCAGTATCCAATGCTTATCAGGTGCTCCAAACCTATCTGCTTAACAATCCATTTAAGATTATTGCAGAGCGTGAGGCGGGAGTACAGGCTAAGAAGGATTTAGAAATCAAGAAGAGAAAAGCTCTCAAGAAAGCACAGAAAAAGAAAAAGTAAGGAGGAATCTTGTAATGGTATTATTTACAGGTTCAACTGTTGAGGAAGCGATCCAAACGGGATTGAAGGAATTGGGGATTCCTAGAATGAAGGCGCATATCAAGGTTGTCTCAAGGGAGAAAAAAGGTTTCTTTGGCCTTTTTGGGAAGAAACCAGCGCAAGTTGATATCGAAGCAATTAGTGAGACAACTGTTGTGAAGGCAAATCAGCAAGCAGTCAAAGGAGTTCCAAAGGAAGTTAATGCTAAGAACGAACCCGTTAAGACTGTTAGTGAGGCAACAGTAGACTTAGGTCATGTTGTTGAAGCAATCAAGAAAATCGAGGAAGAAGGACAAGGAATCTCTGAAGAGGTTAAGGCCGAAATTCTAAAAAATGAGAAAGAGGCTAGTACAATTTTAGAGGAGACTGGTCATATTGCCATTCTAAAAGATTTACTGCCAGAAGAATCTAAAGAGCAGGAAGAAGTCGAGCAGAATGATGATTTAGAAAATCTAGGTTTGAAGATTGAACCGACCTATGATATTGACCAGGTGGTTGAAGAAGTGACCAGCTATGTTCAAGGTATTATTGATGATATGGATGTTGAGGGAGCAATTTCAAGTACCTCAAATCGCCGTTCTATCAATATGCAAATTGATACCAATGAACCGGGCCGTATTATCGGTTACCATGGTAAGGTTTTGAAATCTCTTCAGCTCTTAGCACAAAATTATCTTTATAACCGCTATTCAAGAACCTTCTATATTACCATCAATGTTAATGATTATGTAGAGCACCGTGCAGAAGTCTTGCAGAGCTATGCACAGAAGTTAGCTACACGTGTCCTAGAAGAGGGGCGTAGTCAGGTGACTGATCCAATGTCTAGCAGCGAACGTAAAATCATCCATCGTATTATTTCACGTATGGAGGGTATCACTAGTTATTCAGAAGGTGATGAGCCAAATCGTTACGTTGTGGTTGATACAGAATAATCAAAGCAAAATCAGGGGCACCCTGATTTTTTGCTATCTAAGGGAGGTTGATCTTATGTTGAATACAATGAGAGAATATCTAGCTTTCTCTGGCTTACAGTATCAAAAACCAGAGAAGGCAGGTCAAGAAGTTGAAAAAATGCTTTATTTGAGGAGTAAGGGGCAGGAGGCTAGAAAGGTCTTTACACACTTAGCCAAGGCTTTTCAAGAAGGACATCCAGAATGGAACCTTCAAGGGACGAGTCAGTGGATGAATCAAGCCCAACGTTTGCGACCGCATTTCTGGGCCTATCTACAGCGTGAGGGGGAAGTGTCAGAACCTATGTTGGCCCTTCGTTTGTATGGAAGCCCTTCTGATTTTGGAGTTTCACTAGAAGTGAGTTTTATTGAACGTAAGAAGGATGAGCGAACATTAGACAAACAAACCAAGGTCTTAGAAGTTCCAGTGGTAGAAGGAATTTACTATCTAGTCTACTCAGATGGAGAAAGTCAAAAGATGGAGGCTACTGAGGAAAATCGCCAAATTTTAAGAGAAAAACGATTCCATCAGGAAGTCCGCAAAGTTTTAGTAAAGGCAGATATTCCAGTAACTGCAAATTCATCGGAAGAAGAAATCGTAGAAGGCCTATTGAAGTCTTATGATAAAATTCTTCCCTATTATCTAGCTACAAGGAAATAAGATAATCCGTAAAATATCATAAATTATACAGTCCAAGAGTGAACAGTCCGCTGTGTAATTCTTGGTCTTTTTGTTTCCGCTTTCACATTATATAATAAACTTACAAAAACAATTCAAAAGGAGAACAATTATGGAAGTCATTTCAAGTGTTCTAAATTGGTTTTCTAGCAATATTTTGCAGAATCCCGCATTTTTCGTAGGTTTATTGGTGCTAATAGGATATGCACTTTTGAAAAAACCTGCTCATGACGTTTTCTCAGGTTTCGTTAAAGCAACAGTAGGCTATATGTTGCTCAACGTGGGTGCTGGTGGTTTGGTTACAACCTTCCGTCCAATCTTGGCAGCCCTTAACTACAAATTCCAAATCGGTGCAGCGGTTATTGACCCTTACTTTGGACTTGCTGCAGCAAACAACAAAATTGCAGCTGAATTTCCAGATTTTGTCGGAACTGCAACTACAGCTCTATTGATCGGTTTTGGAGTAAATATCTTGCTTGTAGCTCTACGCAAGATTACGAAAGTAAGAACCCTCTTTATTACTGGTCACATCATGGTACAACAAGCTGCGACTGTATCTCTTATGGTTCTATTCTTAGTTCCACAATTGCGCAATGCTTACGGTACAGCAGCTATCGGTATCATCTGTGGCCTTTACTGGGCAGTTAGTTCAAATATGACTGTTGAGGCAACTCAACGCTTGACTGGTGGTGGCGGATTTGCGATTGGTCACCAACAACAATTTGCAATCTGGTTTGTAGATAAAGTTGCAGGACGCTTTGGTAAGAAAGAAGAAAGTCTAGACAATCTTAAATTGCCTAAATTCCTCTCTATCTTCCACGATACAGTTGTTGCCTCTGCTACCTTGATGCTCGTATTTTTCGGAGCTATTCTTTTAATCTTGGGTCCAGAAATTATGTCTAATAAAGAAGTCATCACTTCAGGAACTCTATTCAATCCTGCTAAACAAGATTTCTTTATGTACATTATCCAAACAGCCTTCACCTTCTCTGTTTACTTGTTCGTTTTGATGCAAGGTGTCCGCATGTTCGTATCTGAGTTGACAAATGCCTTCCAAGGTATTTCAAACAAATTGTTGCCAGGTTCATTCCCAGCGGTCGACGTTGCAGCTTCTTATGGATTTGGTTCTCCAAACGCGGTCTTGTCAGGATTTGCCTTTGGTTTGATTGGTCAATTGATCACAATTGTCTTGCTTATCGTCTTTAAAAACCCTATCCTTATTATTACAGGATTTGTACCAGTGTTCTTTGATAATGCAGCCATCGCGGTCTATGCTGATAAGCGTGGCGGATGGAAAGCAGCCGTTATCCTATCCTTCATTTCAGGTGTCCTCCAAGTTGCTCTAGGAGCTCTCTGTGTAGCCCTTCTCGACTTAGCATCTTACGGTGGTTACCATGGAAATATCGACTTTGAATTCCCATGGCTTGGATTTGGTTATATCTTCAAATATCTCGGTATTGTTGGTTATGTACTTGTATGTCTCTTCTTGCTCGTTATTCCTCAACTTCAATTTGCAAAAGCAAAAGATAAAGAGAAATATTACAAGGGTGAAGTTCAAGAAGAAGCTTAGTGTCTAGAAAAGGAGAAATAAAATGGTTAAAGTATTAGCAGCGTGCGGAAATGGAATGGGTTCATCTATGGTTATCAAGATGAAGGTTGAAAATGCCCTCCGTAAGCTTAATCAAACAGACTTTACAGTCAATTCATGCAGTGTCGGTGAAGCAAAAGGTTTAGCAGCAGGCTATGACATCGTAATCGCTTCTCTTCATTTAATCCAAGAATTGGAAGGTCGGACTAATGGGAAGTTAATTGGGCTTGACAACTTGATGGATGATAAAGAAATCACTGAAAAACTCAGTCAAGCACTACAGTAAAAGGTTGGAGGGGGCTGGACAGAAACTGAGAGTTATCGTTTCTGTCCTTCTCCCTCTTTAAATAAAGGAGGCAGATATGAATTTAAAACAAGCTTTAATTGACAATGACTCGATCCGACTAGGTTTAGAAGCTAACGATTGGAAAGAAGCAGTCAAAGTAGCAGTAGATCCCTTGATTGAAAGTGGGGCAATTTTGCCAGAGTATTACGATGCTATTATCGAATCAACTGAAGAGTATGGGCCTTATTATATTTTAATGCCAGGTATGGCTATGCCCCATGCTAGACCAGAAGCTGGGGTGCAAAGAGATGCCTTTTCATTGATCACCTTACAAAATCCTGTTGTATTTTCAGATGGGAAAGAGGTCTCTGTTTTGCTTGCATTAGCAGCAACAAGCTCAAAAATTCACACAAGTGTAGCTATTCCACAAATCATTGCCTTATTTGAATTAGAAGATTCTATCGCACGTTTACAGGCTTGTCAGACTAAAGAAGATGTCTTGGCGATGATCGAAGAATCTAAGGATAGCCCTTATCTTGAAGGATTGGATTTGGAAAGTTAGAAAGAGGAACAAAGAGATGACAAAAAGAATACCTAATTTACAAGTTGCATTAGACCATTCAGACTTGCAAGGAGCGATTAAAGCAGCTGTTTCTGTTGGTCACGAAGTAGATATTATCGAAGCTGGAACTGTTTGCTTGCTTCAAGTTGGAAGTGAATTGGTTGAAGTTTTACGTAGCCTTTTCCCAGATAAGATTATTGTGGCAGACACAAAATGTGCCGATGCTGGTGGAACAGTTGCCAAAAATAATGCCGTTCGTGGAGCAGATTGGATGACTTGCATCTGTTGTGCAACCATCCCTACTATGGAAGCAGCTCTAAAGGCTATCAAGGCTGAACGTGGAGACCGAGGAGAAATCCAAATCGAGCTTTATGGTGATTGGACTTTTGAACAAGCTCAGCTTTGGCTAGATGCAGGTATCTCACAAGCTATCTATCACCAATCTCGTGATGCCCTTCTTGCTGGTGAAACTTGGGGTGAAAAAGACCTTAATAAGGTTAAAAAACTCATTGACATGGGCTTCCGTGTTTCTGTAACAGGTGGTCTAGATGTAGATACTCTCAAACTCTTTGAAGGCGTTGATGTCTTTACCTTTATCGCAGGTCGTGGAATTACAGAGGCTGCCGATCCAGCAGGAGCAGCGCGTGCCTTCAAGGATGAAATCAAACGAATTTGGGGGTAAACCATGGCACGTCCAATTGGAATTTATGAAAAGGCAACCCCGACACAATTTACTTGGCTGGAACGTTTGAATTTCGCCAAGGAGTTAGGTTTTGATTTTGTCGAGATGTCTATTGACGAACGAGACGAGCGTTTAGCAAGACTTGACTGGAGCAAGGAAGAGCGCTTGGAAGTTGTCAAAGCGATCTATGAAACTGGTGTTCGTATTCCCTCTATCTGTTTTTCAGGCCATCGTCGTTACCCATTGGGATCGAATGATCCAGTTCTAGAGGAAAAATCTCTGGAACTCATGAAAAAATGTATCGAATTAGCTCAAGATTTGGGAGTTCGTACGATTCAATTAGCTGGTTACGACGTTTACTATGAGGAAAAGTCACCCCAGACACGCCAACGTTTTATTAAAAATTTGAGAAAAGCTTGTGACTGGGCAGAAGAAGCTCAGGTGGTACTTGCCATCGAAATTATGGATGATCCTTTCGTCAATAGCATCGAAAAATACTTGGCTATAGAGAAAGAAATTGACTCTCCCTACCTCTTTGTCTATCCAGATATTGGGAATGTGTCTGCATGGCATAATGATGTCTACAGTGAATTTTATCTTGGCCATCATGCCATCGCAGCTCTCCATCTCAAGGATACTTATGCAGTGACAGAAAGTTCAAAGGGCCAGTTCCGAGATGTACCTTTTGGGCAAGGTTGTGTCAAATGGGAAGAAGCTTTCGATATTTTAAAGCAAACCAATTATAATGGTCCTTTCCTAATCGAAATGTGGTCTGAAAATTGTGAAACTGTAGCAGAAACACGCGCAGCCATTCAAGAGGCCCAAGCTTTTCTCTACCCACTAATTAAGAAAGCAGGTTTGATGTAAGATGAATCAAGTAATCAATGATATGCGTAAACGAGTCTGTGATGCCAATCAATCATTGCCAAAACATGGACTTGTTAAATTTACCTGGGGCAATGTATCGGAAGTCAATCGCGAACTCGGTGTCATTGTTATCAAACCATCAGGTGTAGATTATGACGAATTGACACCTGAAAACATGGTGGTAACTGACCTGGATGGCAAGGTTCTAGAAGGAGATCTAAGACCATCTTCGGACCTCCCAACTCATGTGCAGTTATATAAGGCTTGGCCAGAGATTGCTAGTGTGGTCCATACCCATTCGACAGAAGCTGTTGGTTGGGCTCAGGCAGGTCGTGATATTCCTTTCTATGGAACAACCCATGCGGATTATTTCTACGGTTCAATCCCTTGCGCTCGTAGTTTGACCAAGGATGAAGTAGAAGTAGCCTATGAAAAAGACACTGGCCTAGTTATCGTAGAAGAGTTTGAACGTCGTGGTCTCAACCCTGTTGAAGTACCAGGGATTGTCGTACGTAATCACGGTCCATTCACCTGGGGCAAAAACCCAGAGAATGCTGTCTATCACTCTGTTGTATTAGAGGAAGTATCTAAGATGAATCGCTTTACAGAGCAAATCAATCCAAGAGTTGAACCTGCTCCTCAGTACATCCTAGAAAAACACTACCAACGTAAACATGGTCTAAATGCTTATTACGGTCAAAAGAAATAAGAAATTGAATTGAAAAGAGGCTAGGACCTTTCGATCCAAGCCTCGCTTTTGTAGTTGTCAGTATCCACTGTTAGGAGTTTACAGCATATAATTGCAAAGTCTGTACGAATGTGATACCATTATAAAGTTGTTTTGGAAGCGATTGACAAATAGAGGAGTATGAATTATGGTTTTAGATAAGGCGAGCTGTGACTTGCTTCAATATTTGATGGATCAAGAAACGTCCAAAACGATTATGACGATTTCGAAAGATTTAGCTCAATCTCGAAGAAAAATCTACTATCACATTGATAAAATCAATGATGCTTTGGATGATGAGAATTTGCATATCATCAGTCTGCCTCGGATTGGTATTTACTTGACCGATGAACAAAGAGAAGCTTGTCGTCAATTATTAGACGAAGTTGATTCTTATGATTATATCATGAGTGCCAACGAGCGGATGCAGCTGATGCTCCTTCTGATTGGTATTTCCAAAGAGAGAATCACTCTTGAAAAACTCATGGAATTAACAGAAGTCTCTCGAAATACGGTCCTAAATGATTTAAATACCATTCGTTACCAGCTGACACTAGAGCAGTATCAAGTAACGCTTCAAGTTAGTAAATCTCGCGGTTACTATCTAAATGCACATCCTCTTAATAAAATCCAGTATCTTCAATCCCTTCTCTATCATATCTTTATGGAGGAAAATCCAGCCTTTGTTGCTATTTTAGAGGAAAAAATCAAGGAACGATTAGACGGTGAGATGCTTCTTTCCGATGAGGTCAATCAATTTCTCAAAAAACAGGTTCCGTTGGTTGAGCAGAATTTGGGGAAAAAAATAAACCATCACGAAGTCACTTTTATGTTACAGGTCCTCCCCTATCTTCTACTTGGATGTGATACCGTTACTCGTAATCAGGACAAACACCAAGAAATTGAGCAAGAGTTTTCATTGATTCGAAAGAGAATTGAATATCAGGTATCCCAAAAACTAGGAGAGCGCTTGTTTGAAACATTTGGAATCTCATTTTCAGAATTAGATAGATCTCTGTTAGCCATTCTTTTGTTATCCTATCGAAAAGATCGAGACATCCATGCAGAAAGTAAAGATTTTCAGCATTTGAGAATGGCTTTAGAAGAGTTTATTTGGTATTTTGAATCCCAAACCAGAATGGAGATTGAACAGAAAGAAGACTTATTGAGGAATCTTGTGATTCATTGTAAGGCGCTATTATTCAGAAAGAACTATGGTATTTTCTCAAAAAATCCTTTAACTCGGCAGATTCGTTCCAAGTATAGTGAGCTTTTCGTAATTACAAAAAAATGTGCAGAAGTGCTAGAAGAAGCCTGGCAGATTCGATTGACAGATGATGAGATTGCCTATCTGACCATTCATGTTGGAGGATTTTTAAAGTATACTCCATCGATTCAAAACAATACCAAGAAAATTTATATTGTGTGTGATGAAGGAGTGGGCGTTTCTAAACTCTTACTCAAACAATGTCGCTTCTATCTTCCAAACGAACAGATTGGGGCAGTCTTTACCACTGAGCAGTTCAAAAGCGTGGAGGATATTACTCAGGTTGATTTACTTATTACAACAAACGATGAGCTTGAGAGTCGCTTCCCAGTGCTAAAGGTAAACCCTATACTTGAGGCAGAAGATATTTTACGCATAACAGACTTTATGAAAAATAAGGTTCTTCGAAAAGATGGTCGCACTTTTAAGGATAATCTCTCAACTATTATTACTACCTATATATCTGATAAACACGTTGCAGCAAAATTAAAGGAAGAAATTCAACTCTTAATCAACCAAGAATTAGTCATCCAAGCTTTTTTAGATGAATCATAAATATCACAGTCCAATGATGAACACAAACCTGTGTTTTTCTTGGTCTTTTTTAATATTTCGGTCGGTGTTATACTAAGTATGAAATGAATACTTGAACAAAATATGGAGGATTTCAAATGCCAAACGTAAAAGAAATTACAAGAGAATCATGGATTTTAGCTACTTTCCCAGAGTGGGGAACCTGGTTGAACGAAGAAATCGAAGAAGAAGTCGTTCCTGAAGGCAACTTTGCCATGTGGTGGCTAGGCAACTGTGGTACTTGGATTAAAACACCAGGTGGTGCTAACGTTGTCATGGACCTTTGGTCAAACCGTGGAAAATCAACTAAAAAAGTGAAAGATATGGTTCGTGGACACCAAATGGCAAATATGGCAGGTGTTCGTAAATTGCAACCAAACTTACGTGTTCAGCCAATGGTTATCGATCCATTTGCTATCAATGAACTCGACTACTACTTGGTTTCACACTTCCATAGTGACCATATCGACCCATACACAGCTGCAGCAATTCTCAACAATCCTAAGTTAGAACATGTTAAGTTTATCGGTCCTTACCATTGTGGACGAATCTGGGAAGGATGGGGTGTTCCAAAAGAACGCATCATCGTTGTCAAACCAGGTGATACTATTGAACTAAAAGACATGAAGATTCATGCAGTAGAATCATTTGACCGTACTTGCTTGGTAACGCTACCAGTGAACGGTGCTGATGAGACAGGCGGTGAACTTGCTGGCTTAGCTGTTACAGATGAAGAAATGGCTCAAAAAGCGGTTAACTATGTCTTTGAAACACCAGGTGGAACCATCTATCATGGCGCTGATTCTCACTTCTCTAACTACTTTGCAAAACATGGTAAAGACTTCAAAATTGATGTTGCTTTGAATAACTATGGTGAAAACCCAGTAGGTATCCAAGATAAAATGACTTCTATCGACCTTCTTCGCATGGCAGAAAATCTTCGTGCAAAAGTCATTATCCCAGTTCACTATGATATCTGGTCTAACTTCATGGCTTCTACCAATGAAATCCTAGAACTTTGGAAAATGAGAAAAGATCGCTTGCAATACGATTTCCATCCATTTATCTGGGAAGTTGGTGGTAAATACACTTATCCTCAAGACCAACACTTAATAGAATACCATCACCCACGTGGTTTTGATGACTGCTTCGAACAAGACTCAAATATCCAATTCAAAGCCTTGCTTTAATATAAAAATTTTTTCTGGAGGTTATCCGTATGTTGCACGATACGGATAATTTTCATATAATAGTACAAATAGAATATGTGATAGACCTATCACCTCAAAGAGAAAGGAAATTCTATGTCAAATCTATCTGTTAATGCGATTCGTTTTCTAGGTATTGACGCTATCAATAAAGCGAACTCAGGTCACCCAGGGGTGGTTATGGGAGCTGCACCGATGGCCTACAGCCTATTCACTAAAGAACTTCGTATCAATCCAGCTCAACCAAACTGGATTAACCGCGACCGTTTTATTCTTTCAGCTGGTCATGGTTCAATGCTTCTTTATGCCCTTCTCCACCTCTCTGGATTTGAAGATGTGAGCATGGATGAAGTGAAGAACTTCCGTCAATGGGGCTCTAAAACTCCAGGTCACCCAGAATTTGGTCATACAGCAGGGGTTGATGCAACAACAGGTCCTCTAGGACAAGGGATTGCGACTGCGACAGGTTTTGCACAAGCAGAACGTTTCCTTGCAGCTAAGTACAACCGTGAAGGTTATAACATCTTTGACCACTACACTTACGTTATCTGTGGAGATGGTGACTTGATGGAAGGTGTCTCAAGCGAAGCTGCTTCTTATGCAGGCTTGCAAAAACTAGACAAGTTGGTTGTTCTTTATGATTCAAATGATATCAACTTGGATGGTGAGACAAAAGATTCATTCACAGAAAGTGTTCGCGATCGTTACAATGCCTACGGTTGGCATACAGCCTTGGTAGAAGATGGAACAGACTTAGAAGCTATTCATGCTGCTATTGAAGAAGCTAAGGCTTCAGGCAAACCATCTTTGATCGAAGTGAAAACTGTTATTGGATATGGTTCTCCAAACAAACAAGGGACTAATGCCGTACACGGTGCTCCTCTTGGTGCAGACGAAACTGCAGCAACTCGCCAAGCCCTTGGTTGGGATTACGAACCATTTGAAATCCCGGCAGAAGTTTATGCTGATTTCAAAGAAAATGTTGCAGACCGTGGTGCATCAGCATACGAAGCATGGACAAAACTAGTCGCAGATTACAAAGAAGCTCACCCAGAACTTGCTACAGAAGTGGAAGCAATCATCGAAGGGCGCGATCCAGTTGAATTGACTCCAGAAGACTTCCCAGCTTTAGAAAATGGCTTCTCTCAAGCAACTCGTAACTCAAGCCAGGATGCTTTGAATGTTGTAGCTGCTAAATTGCCAACCTTCCTCGGTGGATCAGCTGACCTTGCTCATTCAAATATGACTTACATCAAAACTGATGGACTTCAAGATGATGCAAATCGCTTAAATCGTAACATCCAATTTGGTGTTCGTGAATTTGCAATGGGTACTGTCTTGAACGGAATGGCTCTTCACGGTGGACTTCGTGTTTATGGTGGAACATTCTTCGTATTCTCAGACTATCTTAAGGCAGCGGTTCGATTGTCAGCTCTACAAGGTCTTCCTGTAACTTATGTCTTCACCCACGATTCAATCGCAGTCGGAGAAGATGGCCCAACTCATGAACCAATTGAGCACTTGGCAGGTCTTCGTGCGATTCCAAACCTCAATGTTTTCCGTCCAGCAGATGCGCGTGAAACTCAAGCAGCTTGGTACCAAGCTGTCAAAAGCGAGAAAACTCCGACTGTTCTTGTCTTGACTCGTCAAAACTTGACTGTTGAAGAAGGAACAGACTTTGACAAGGTTGCAAAAGGAGCTTATGTTGTATATGAAAATGCAGCAGACTTTGACACTATCTTGATTGCAACAGGTTCAGAAGTGAACTTAGCAGTAGCAGCCGCTAAAGAATTGGCAAGCCAAGGTGGAAAAGTTCGCGTAGTCAGCATGCCATCTACAGATGTATTTGATGCACAAGATGCAGCCTACAAAGAAGAAATCTTACCAAATGCAGTTCGTCGCCGTGTAGCAGTCGAAATGGGAGCAACTCAAAACTGGTACAAATACGTTGGTCTTGATGGAGAAGTTCTTGGTATTGATACCTTTGGAGCATCTGCACCAGCACCAAAAGTTTTAGCAGAGTATGGATTTACAGTTGAAAACTTAGTTGAAATTGTAAACAACTTGAAATAAGAAAAATCAGGGCATTTGCTCTGGTTTTTTATTGACCTAAAATCAAGGTGCAATCTTGTAAAAACAAGTGAAATTTGATATAGTAGTTTTATCTGAATTACAAAGGAGTAAAAATAATGGGTGGGAATTTAACATTTTTGATTATGCTTGTCTTGATGTTGGGCTTGATGTTCTTCATGCAACGTTCTCAAAAGAAACAAGCAGAAAAACGTATGGAAAGCCTCAATAAGCTTCAAAAAGGCTACGAAGTAATCACTATTGGTGGTCTCTACGGTACAGTTGATGAAGTAGACACAGAAAATAGAACAATTGTTCTTGATGTTGATGGCGTATACCTAACCTTCGAACTCGCAGCAATTCGAACTGTTTTGCCAGTCAAAGAAGCTGTCACACCTGAAGGTGCAGTTATCGAAGAAGGCAGTGCTATTGAAGAATAAAACGGGGTGGAATGCATTCCCGTTTTTCTATAAGTGAGAGGAAGAGTAATGAAAAAAATTGCTTTTGTCTGTCTTGGTAATATTTGTCGCAGTCCTATGGCGGAATTTGTAATGAAATCCCTGACCGATAAATATGAGATTCAAAGTCGTGCGACTTCTTCCTGGGAACACGGTAATCCAATCCACAAAGGGACGCAAGGCATCTTTCGAAGTCATGGCGTTCCTTATGATACTTCAAAAACTTCCCAACAAATTTCTAAAAAAGATTTTGAGTATTTTGACTATATCATTGGGATGGATGAGTCTAATCTCGCTGATTTGCGTCAGATGTGTCCACAGGATCAACAATACAAGATACAGACTTTTGCATCTGAAAGCGTTCCAGATCCCTGGTATACAGGTGATTTTGAAGAAACTTATGACCGAGTTTTAACAGGTTGTCAGGCTTGGTTAAGTCGCTTAGAAAATGAGAGTGAACATGGAAAATTTAAAAAAACTCTATGAAAAATATAGTGTCTATTTAACACGTCCCCGTTTAGAAATTGCGACAGTGATCGTCATTGTTGTCTGTGCAGGTCTCGTATTTCTAACCAATCTTCCAAAACAGGGCGTTCTCAAGCTTGATAACGATGCTATTATTTATGACGGGAGCCTAGTTCGTGGTAAGATGAATGGTCAGGGCACTGTTACCTTCTCAAACGGTGATACCTATACTGGAGAATTTAGCAATGGCGCCTTCAATGGTAAAGGTACCTACCAAGCTAAAGCAGGTTGGGTATATGAGGGAGACTTTATAAATGGCCAAGCTGAAGGAAAAGGAAAACTGACTACCGAACAAGAAGTAGTCTATGAAGGGGACTTCAAACAAGGTTTATTTCAACAAGCACAATAACCTCCTCCTAGAAGGAGGTATTCTTCCAGGATACGAGAAAACGCTTACATGGAAATAAAAACGGCTTACAAGACTGTTTTACAATTAAGTTTGTGAAAAATAAAACTTTTATGGAATAATTCACAAACTTTAAGTGAAAAAGCGCATGTACGGGTATATTTGAAATTGTTTTCACAAACAAATAAAAAAAGTTTGTGAAATGTCTATGAAACTGTTTACAAACGTTTGAAAAAGAGTTATAATAAACTTGTGAAAAAATTAACAAAGGACTTACAATCCTTGAAAGCTATGGAGGAAAATATGGCTGATAAAAAAACTGTAACACCAGAAGAAAAGAAACTCGCTGCTGAAAAGCATGTCGATGGTTTGGTGCAAAAAGCTTTAGTTGCCCTTGAAGAAATGCGTAAACTTGACCAAGATCAAGTCGATTATATCGTAGCAAAAGCTTCAGTTGCAGCACTTGATGCTCACGGAGAATTGGCTTTACATGCCTTTGAAGAAACAGGACGTGGAGTATTTGAAGATAAAGCAACTAAAAACTTATTTGCTTGTGAGCACGTAGTAAACAACATGCGCCACACTAAAACAGTTGGTGTTATCGAAGAAGATGATGTAACAGGATTGACTCTTATCGCTGAACCAGTTGGTGTTGTTTGTGGTATCACTCCAACAACTAACCCGACTTCAACAGCAATCTTTAAAGCGTTGATTTCATTGAAGACTCGTAATCCTATTGTCTTTGCATTCCACCCATCAGCTCAAAAATCATCAGCTCACGCAGCTCAAATCGTTCGTGATGCAGCGATTAAAGCAGGTGCTCCTGAAAACTGTGTACAGTGGATTACTGAACCATCTATGGAAGCAACTAGTGCATTGATGAACCACGAAGGTATTGCAACAATCCTTGCAACAGGTGGTAATGCCATGGTTAAAGCGGCATACTCATGTGGTAAACCAGCTCTTGGGGTAGGTGCCGGAAACGTTCCAGCTTATGTTGAAAAATCAGCTAACATCCGCCAAGCTGCTCACGATATCGTAATGTCTAAATCATTTGACAATGGTATGGTCTGTGCATCTGAACAAGCGGTTATCATTGATAAAGAAATTTACGATGAATTTGTAGCAGAGTTCAAATCTTACCACACTTACTTTGTAAACAAAAAAGAAAAAGCACTTCTTGAAGAGTTCTGCTTCGGCGTGAAAGCAAACAGCAAAAACTGTGCTGGTGCAAAATTGAACGCTGACATCGTTGGTAAACCAGCAACTTGGATTGCAGAACAAGCAGGATTTACGGTTCCAGAAGGAACAAACATTCTTGCTGCAGAATGTAAAGAAGTTGGTGAAAACGAGCCATTGACTCGTGAAAAATTGTCACCAGTTATCGCAGTTTTGAAATCTGAAAGCCGTGAAGATGGTATTGCTAAAGCTCGTCAAATGGTTGAATTTAACGGTCTTGGGCACTCAGCAGCCATCCATACAGCTGATGAAGAATTGACTAAAGAATTTGGTAAAGCTGTTAAAGCTATTCGTGTTATCTGTAACTCACCTTCTACTTTCGGTGGTATCGGGGACGTTTATAATGCCTTCTTGCCATCATTGACACTCGGATGTGGTTCTTACGGACGTAACTCAGTTGGGGATAACGTTAGCGCCATCAACCTCTTGAACATCAAAAAAGTCGGAAGACGGAGAAATAACATGCAATGGATGAAACTTCCTTCAAAAACATACTTTGAACGTGATTCAATTCAATACCTTCAAAAATGTCGTGACGTTGAACGTGTCATGATCGTTACTGACCATGCCATGGTAGAGCTTGGTTTCCTTGATCGTATCATCGAACAACTTGACCTTCGTCGCAATAAGGTTGTTTACCAAATCTTTGCAGATGTAGAACCAGATCCAGATATTACTACAGTTGAACGTGGTACTGAGATCATGCGTGCCTTCAAACCAGATACAATCATCGCTCTTGGTGGTGGATCGCCAATGGATGCTGCTAAAGTAATGTGGCTCTTCTACGAACAACCAGAAGTGGACTTCCGTGACCTTGTTCAAAAATTCATGGATATCCGTAAACGTGCCTTCAAATTCCCATTGCTTGGTAAGAAGACTAAATTCATCGCTATCCCAACTACATCTGGTACAGGATCTGAAGTAACTCCATTTGCCGTTATCTCTGATAAAGCAAACAACCGTAAATACCCAATTGCTGACTACTCATTGACACCAACTGTGGCAATCGTAGACCCTGCTTTGGTATTGACAGTTCCTGGATTTGTAGCTGCTGATACTGGTATGGACGTATTGACCCACGCGACTGAAGCTTACGTATCACAAATGGCTAGCGACTACACTGACGGTTTGGCACTTCAAGCTATCAAACTTGTATTCGAAAACCTTGAAAGCTCAGTTAAGAATGCAGACTTCCACTCACGTGAGAAAATGCACAACGCTTCAACAATCGCTGGTATGGCCTTTGCCAATGCCTTCCTGGGTATTTCTCACTCAATGGCCCATAAGATCGGTGCGCAATTCCACACAATCCACGGTCGTACAAATGCAATCTTGCTTCCATACGTTATCCGCTACAATGGTACACGTCCAGCTAAGACAGCAACATGGCCTAAGTACAACTACTACCGTGCAGATGAAAAATACCAAGATATCGCACGCATGCTTGGACTTCCAGCTTCTACTCCAGAAGAAGGTGTGGAATCTTACGCAAAAGCTGTCTACGAACTTGGTGAGCGCGTAGGTATCCAAATGAACTTCAAAGCGCAAGGAATCGATGAAAAAGAATGGAAAGAACATTCTCGTGAATTGGCCTTCCTTGCTTATGAAGACCAATGTTCACCAGCTAACCCACGTCTTCCAATGGTTGACCACATGCAAGAAATCATCGAAGATTCTTACTATGGTTACAAAGAAAGACCAGGACGCCGTAAATAATTGTTATCAGCCTAGAGGCAGGAATTTCCTGTCTCTTTTTTGTGAAATTGGAGTATCGAAAATAAATTTTAGCTTTCTATATTAGATTTTTATCTGAAAATAAAAGTAGGAAATGACTATTTAGACAAGGAAAAACAGCAGTATGGGCTTTGAAAGAAGAAAGAAAAATAAGTAAGGTGGAGACAAAAAACAACGCCCGTACTTGCAATTAAACTTAAATAGTTATATAATAGGTTTGTTGAAAGGTGATTTGTAGTGATTCAAGTTACTCTTTTCACAATAAAAATTTCATGATTTTCATAAGGAGGAAATCACTAATGGTAGTTAAAGTTGGTATTAACGGTTTCGGACGTATCGGTCGTCTTGCTTTCCGTCGTATCCAAAACGTAGAAGGTGTTGAAGTTACTCGTATCAACGACCTTACAGATCCAGTTATGCTTGCACACTTGTTGAAATACGACACAACTCAAGGTCGTTTCGACGGTACTGTTGAAGTTAAAGAAGGTGGATTTGAAGTTAACGGTAAATTCATCAAAGTTTCTGCTGAACGTGATCCAGAACAAATCGACTGGGCTAACGACGGTGTAGAAATCGTTCTTGAAGCTACTGGTTTCTTTGCTAAGAAAGCAGCTGCTGAAAAACACTTGCACGCTGGTGGTGCTAAGAAAGTTGTTATCACTGCTCCTGGTGGAAACGACGTTAAAACAGTTGTATTCAACACTAACCATGACGTTCTTGATGGTACTGAAACAGTTATCTCAGGTGCTTCATGTACTACAAACTGTTTGGCTCCAATGGCTAAAGCTCTTCAAGACAACTTTGGTGTTGTAGAAGGATTGATGACTACTATCCACGCTTACACTGGTGACCAAATGATCCTTGACGGACCACACCGTGGTGGTGACCTTCGCCGTGCTCGCGCTGGTGCTGCAAACATCGTTCCTAACTCAACTGGTGCTGCAAAAGCTATCGGTCTTGTAATCCCGGAATTGAACGGTAAACTTGACGGATCTGCACAACGCGTTCCAACTCCAACTGGATCAGTTACTGAATTGGTAGCAGTTCTTGAAAAGAACGTTACTGTTGATGAAGTGAACGCAGCTATGAAAGCAGCTTCAAACGAATCATACGGTTACACAGAAGATCCAATCGTATCTTCAGATATCGTAGGTATGTCTTACGGTTCATTGTTTGACGCAACTCAAACTAAAGTTCTTGACGTTGACGGTAAACAATTGGTTAAAGTTGTATCATGGTACGACAACGAAATGTCATACACTGCACAACTTGTTCGTACTCTTGAATACTTCGCAAAAATCGCTAAATAATTCTTGAGTTGATAAAAGCAAGACCAACTGGTCTTGCTTTTATTGTATCCATAAGAAAAAATGGATGATAGAGTCATCCATTTTGGTTTAATTCTCTTTCAAATGTATCTGATAGCGCAGTAAAGCTTAATTTGTTTAAGGTCAGAGGATGGACAAAGGAAAGTTTAAATGCATGAAGCATTAGTCTTTTAGTTTTTGAATGTGGATTGTAGAGCGGGTCTCCAAGGATTGGATGTCCGTGGTGAGATAGATGAACTCGAATCTGATGAGTTCGCCCTGTTTTTAATCTACAACGAACGAGACTAGTTTTGTTTTGAAATTGTTTCAATCGAGTTACATTAGTTTCAGCATATTGACCATTTTTGAAATCCACCACCCGTTTTCTACGATCGTGACGATTGCGACCGATTTTGTCTCGAAAGACAAGCTCTTTAGTTCCTATTTTTCCCTCAACCAGAGCCCAGTATTCTCGCGAAATCTCTTTTTTTTCCAATAATCGATTGAGGATGGGCAGTATAAATGGATTTTTAGCAAATAGTACGAGTCCACTTGTTTCTTTGTCTAGTCTATGAACGACATAGCAAGTTTGACCTACATAAGCGCTGACATGATTGAGAAGAGCAATCTCATCTGGTTGATTGCCGTGAGTTTTCATTCCTTCAGGTTTGTTGACGATGATTAAATGTTGGTCCTGATAAACTTCTTGGACAAGATTAGGATTCCCCCAAACAATTTCTTTTTTAGGATAATCCTCCTCATCGAAAATCAGTTGACATTCATCTCCGGCTTTGACAGTTTGATGCCAATGGACTTCTTCTTGATTGATGAGAATGTGCTTTTTAATTCTCAAGAAATGCCGTATTTTTCTTGGAATGAGTAGTTGATCTTCCAAGAAGACTTTGACAGTCATTTCAGGAAGAGAGTCAGGGATAACAAAGGTAAATTTCATACAGATATTGTAACAAAAAATAGATTATTTGGATAGAGAAACTAGCTAAATTCTTGTCTTCCTATGGGGAAGATGATAAAATAAACGCATGAAATTAGATACATTATTTGAAAAATTTCTTTCTTTATTTAAGAAAGATGAAGCTGAAATGGAAGAAATAGAAATCGACGAAGCTAATAATGAAGAAAATACTTCGACTAATTTAAGACGGTCAAGAGGTGGGCGAAAGAAAGTTGGGCAAGTCGGACCTATTCGAAAATTTTGGCGTCGCTATCATCTGACCAAAATCTTTCTAATTCTCGGACTAAGTGCAAGCTTGTTTGTTGGGGTCTATCTATTTGCCTTGGCTAAATCGACAAATGTTACAGACTTGCAGAATGCTTTGAAAACACGAACGGTGATTTTTGACAGAGAAGAGAATGAGGCTGGTGCCTTGTCAGGCCAAAAAGGGACCTATGTTGAACTTTCGGAAATTAGTGAAGAGTTGCAGAATGCTGTTATTGCGACAGAAGATAGAAGCTTCTATAAAAATAGCGGAATTAACTATAGTCGCTTTTTCCTAGCTATCCTAACAGCTGGTCGCTCGGGTGGTGGTTCTACAATTACTCAACAGTTGGCGAAAAATGCTTATCTTTCACAAGACCAAACTGTGCAAAGAAAGGCCAAAGAATTCTTTCTTGCTTTAGAATTAACCAAAAAATACAGTAAAAAAGAAATTCTAACCATGTATTTGAACAATGCCTACTTTGGTAATGGAGTTTGGGGTGTTGAGGATGCTAGTAAAAAGTACTTTGGAGTTTCGGCATCGGAATTAACTCTTGATGAAGCCGCCACTTTAGCAGGTATGCTTAAAGGCCCAGAATTGTACAATCCTCTGAATTCTATTGAGCATTCAACTAATCGAAGAGATACTGTCTTGCAAAATATGGTGGCTGCAGGTTACCTTGATAAAAATAAGGAAGCAGAAGCAGCAAGTGTTGATATGGCTTCTCAATTGAAAGACAGTTATGAAGGGAAAATATCAGACTACCGTTATCCTTCTTATTTTGATGCAGTTGTTAATGAAGCTATTGAAAAGTATAATCTAACAGAGGAAGAAATCGTTAATAACGGTTATCGAATTTATACGGAGCTAGATCAAAATTACCAAGCAAATATGCAGGTTATCTATCAAAACACTTCGCTCTTTCCGACAGCTGAAGATGGGACACATGCAGAGTCTGGTAGTGTCGCTTTGGAGCCAAAAACGGGTGGAGTTCGAGGAGTTGTTGGTCGAGTGGCAGGGGATGATAAGACAGGTTTCAGAAATTTTAACTATGCAACCCAGACCAAAAGAAGTCCAGGTTCAACGATTAAACCTTTAGTAGTCTATACACCAGCAGTCGAAGCGGGTTGGTCTCTTAATAAGGAGCTGGATAATCATACCATGCAATATGGTGATTATAAAGTAGACAACTACGCAGGAATCAAGACATCACCAGAAGTTCCAATGTATCAAGCCTTAGCCGAGTCTCTAAATCTTCCTGCTGTAGCGACAGTCAAGCAACTTGGTATCGATAAGGCTTTTGAATCAGGTGAAAGATTCGGACTTGATTTAACGAATGTTGATCGTGTGCTAGGTGTAGCTCTAGGTGGTGGGGTGGAGACAAGTCCGCTACAAATGGCGCAGGCTTATGCAGCGTTTGCAAATGAAGGTTTGATACCTGAAGCGCATTTTATTACTCGTATTGAAAATGCGAGTGGCCAAGTCATTGCAACCCACAAAAATTCTCAAAAACGTATAATAGATAAGTCAGTAGCCGATAAAATGACCAGTATGATGTTAGGTACTTTTACAAACGGTACAGGAATAAGCTCCTCACCAGATGACTATGTTATGGCTGGGAAAACTGGTACAACTGAAGCAGCTTTTAACCCAGTATATACAAGTGACCAGTGGGTTATCGGATATACGCCTGATGTGGTGATAAGTCATTGGCTTGGTTTCCCGACTACGGACGAAAATCATTATCTGGCAGGTTCGACTTCGAATGGTGCTGCTCACATTTTTAGAAGTATGGCGGAAACAATTCTTCCTTATACACCAGGTAGTACCTTTACAGTTGAAAACGCCTATAAGTTGAATGGTATTGAACCAGAAAACACACGGAAACAAACTACAAGTGATACTAGTACGCAGTCAGATGATATATTAGCAGATATTCGTGGACGAGCACAAAATCTGGTCGATGAAGCAGGCAAAGCTATTTCAGATGCTAAGATTAAAGAAAAAGCCCAGACAGTTTGGGATACCATTGTAGATCTGTTTCACTAATACGTTTATAAGCTAAAAGACAAGGATTCAAATCTTTGTCTTTTTTCACTCTCACTTGTCAGCATTCACAACTTCCATAACATTACAGACTCAAAAAAACACAAGACAGAAACCAAAGCCCCTCTTTCCCCCTTTCTCTGCTAAACTAAAAGCAGAGAAAGGGGGAAAGCAAATGCTTGAAAAGTATTATGAGAAAGTAAAAGGTATTGTTCATAGATGCCGAAAAGATTATTATCTCCACCTGTGGGAAAAAGAGGATTGGGATCAAGAAGGACTGATCTGTCTCTATGAACTCCTCGAGGCTCATCCAGAACTAGTGGAAGAAGAAAAGAAACTCTACGTCTACTTCAAAACAAAATTTCGCAATCGAATCCTTGATAGCGTCAGAAAACAAGAGAGTCAAAAACGTCGCCTAGACCGAATGGCCTATGAAGAAGTAGGGGAAATTAGCCATCGCCTACCAGAAGGAGGATTGTGGCTGGATGATTACTACGCCCTTCACGAATTGTTGGATACATATAGAAGAAAATTACAACAAGATAAACAAGAAACCTACGAACGCCTCTGGGCAGACGAACGATTTAAAGGCCGCAAAGCCCTTCTAAGAGAACTGAAGGAAGTAATTCAGGAGAAATGAAAAAAAGTTAAAAAAAGGTGTTGACAAAGTAAGAAAAGTCGGTATAATAGTAAGAGTTGAAAATAACAACTCCGGTCCGTTGGTCAAGGGGTTAAGACACCGCCTTTTCACGGCGGTAACACGGGTTCGAATCCCGTACGGACTATAGTATGAAGCAGATGAAACACTAGATGAAAAAAATTAAAAAAAGTTTCAAAAAAGTGTTGACAAGCGAAGGCGGCTGTGATATACTAATATAGTTGTCACTTGAGAGAAGCGAGTGACAAAGACCTTTGAAAACTGAACAAGACGAACCAATGTGCAGGGCACTACAACTAAGGTTGTAGTACTGAACAATGAAAAAACAATAAATCTGTCAGTGACAGAAATGAGTGAGAACTCAAACTTTTAATGAGAGTTTGATCCTGGCTCAGGACGAACGCTGGCGGCGTGCCTAATACATGCAAGTAGAACGCTGAAGGAGGAGCTTGCTTCTCCGGATGAGTTGCGAACGGGTGAGTAACGCGTAGGTAACCTGCCTGGTAGCGGGGGATAACTATTGGAAACGATAGCTAATACCGCATAACAGTAGATATTGCATGATATCTGCTTGAAAGGTGCAAATGCATCACTACCAGATGGACCTGCGTTGTATTAGCTAGTTGGTGGGGTAACGGCTCACCAAGGCGACGATACATAGCCGACCTGAGAGGGTGATCGGCCACACTGGGACTGAGACACGGCCCAGACTCCTACGGGAGGCAGCAGTAGGGAATCTTCGGCAATGGACGGAAGTCTGACC
>NZ_JASHFS010000005.1:0-131873 GCF_047460685.1 Streptococcus infantis
CAAGCACGTCAGCTAGCCAGTCAGCTTCAACAAGCGCCAGTCAATCAGCCAGCACATCAGCTAGCCAGTCAGCATCGACAAGCGCAAGTCAATCCGCAAGTACATCGGCTAGCCAGTCAGCGTCAACCAGTGCAAGCCAATCAGCAAGTACATCGGCATCTGAATCAGCATCAACAAGTGCAAGTCAGTCAGCAAGCACATCAGCTAGCCAGTCAGCGTCAACCAGTGCAAGTCAATCCGCAAGTACGTCAGCTAGCCAGTCAGCATCAACCAGTGCAAGCCAATCAGCCAGCACGTCAGCGTCTGAGTCCGCATCGACAAGCGCAAGTCAATCAGCAAGCACAAGTGCCTCTGAATCAGCATCAACCAGTGCGAGCCAATCAGCAAGTACATCGGCATCTGAATCAGCATCAACAAGTGCAAGTCAGTCAGCCAGCACATCAGCGTCTGAGTCAGCATCGACAAGTGCGAGCCAATCAGCCAGCACGTCAGCTAGCCAGTCAGCTTCAACAAGCGCAAGTCAATCAGCAAGCACATCAGCTAGCCAGTCAGCATCGACAAGTGCAAGCCAATCAGCCAGCACATCAGCTAGCCAGTCAGCGTCAACCAGTGCAAGTCAATCCGCAAGTACGTCAGCTAGCCAGTCAGCATCAACCAGTGCAAGCCAATCAGCCAGCACGTCAGCGTCTGAGTCCGCATCGACAAGCGCAAGTCAATCAGCAAGCACAAGCGCTTCTGAATCGGCATCAACAAGTGCGTCAGAATCAGCAAGCACATCAGCATCTGAATCAGCTTCAACAAGTGCATCAACATCAGCATCTGAATCAGCATCAACAAGTGCGTCAGAATCAGCAAGCACAAGCGCGTCAGAGTCAGCAAGTACATCAGCTTCTGAGTCAGCATCAACAAGTGCGTCAGAGTCAGCAAGCACATCGGCTTCTGAATCAGCAAGCACATCAGCTTCTGAATCGGCATCAACAAGTGCGTCAGAATCAGCAAGCACATCGGCTTCTGAGTCGGCATCAACAAGTGCATCAGAGTCAGCCTCAACAAGTGCGTCAGAATCAGCAAGCACAAGCGCTTCTGAATCGGCATCAACAAGTGCATCAGAATCAGCAAGCACATCAGCTTCTGAATCAGCCTCAACAAGTGCGTCAGAGTCAGCATCAACAAGTGCCTCTGAGTCAGCGTCAACAAGCGCCTCAGAGTCAGCATCAACAAGTGCGTCAGAATCAGCAAGCACATCGGCTTCTGAATCGGCATCAACAAGTGCCTCTGAGTCAGCATCAACAAGTGCAAGCACATCAGCTTCTGAATCGGCATCAACAAGTGCGTCAGAATCAGCAAGCACATCGGCTTCTGAGTCGGCATCAACAAGTGCATCAGAGTCAGCCTCAACAAGTGCGTCAGAATCAGCAAGCACCTCAGCTTCAGAGTCAGCGTCAACAAGTGCGTCAGAATCAGCCAGCACAAGTGCGTCAGAATCAGCAAGCACATCAGCATCAGAATCAGCGTCAACGTCTGCCTCAGAGTCAGCAAGCACAAGTGCGTCAGAGTCAGCAAGTACATCAGCTTCTGAGTCAGCATCAACAAGTGCATCAGAATCAGCAAGCACATCAGCTTCTGAATCAGCGTCAACAAGTGCGTCAGAATCAGCAAGCACCTCAGCTTCAGAGTCAGCGTCAACAAGTGCGTCAGAATCAGCCAGCACAAGTGCGTCAGAATCAGCAAGCACATCAGCATCAGAATCAGCGTCAACGTCTGCCTCAGAGTCAGCAAGCACAAGTGCGTCAGAGTCAGCAAGTACATCAGCTTCTGAGTCAGCATCAACAAGTGCATCAGAATCAGCAAGCACATCAGCTTCTGAATCAGCGTCAACAAGTGCGTCAGAATCAGCAAGCACATCAGCATCTGAGTCAGCATCAACAAGTGCATCAGAATCAGCAAGCACATCAGCTTCTGAATCCGCATCAACAAGTGCATCAGAATCAGCAAGCACAAGCGCCTCAGAGTCAGCAAGCACATCTGTTGTTACAAGTAAGGGAATGCCAGAGAGCTTATCACTTGATAGTTTAGATATCGATAGTGTGATTACATCGGATTCAATTAGCACATCAGTATCGCAATCACTATCATTATCAGTAAGCGTAAGCCAGTCAGTGATTCATTCGACTAGTCAAGCACCTCAAACTGATACAACTAAGACACGTAAGCAACTTCCAAATACTGGAACAGCAACTTCGGCTACAAATCTGCTCCTAGGAGCTGTAGCAGGTCTAACAGGATTAGGATTAGTAGCTAAACGTCGTAAGCGTGATGATGAAGAATAAGCTTTCTAACTAATCAGTAATTTGATTATTCTGATCAAAAAATCTGAAAGTTCAGATTGAAGACAAAGGAGTCTGGGATAATAGTCCGTATCTCCTAAAAAAAGCAACGGTTTTTGCCGTTGCTTTTTTACATGTTTACGATAGTTTTTTGGATAGTGGAGTGAATCTAAAATAGTACGATATGGATTCTAAAACATTGTTAGAAATGATAGTGAAATGAACTTAGAATAGTACGCTACGAATTCTAAAACATTTTTAGAGATTTATTTGACTTTCCTAACCTCTCTATTCATATCTTATTTCAATCCACTATATTTAACTTAAATCAACATTTTTAAATTAAAACTGACAAGTAGCTATATAAAAATTAGAGTATTATGAATAGAATAAATCTTTTCTACTTTTGTTTCCGGACATCCTAGACTCTGATAAACTTTTTTAAACTATATGTTTATTCAAATTTTAAACAAGATAATCTTTAGATTTCCTTTTTCTTCCTTTTAGTCTTTGTTTTATTGAATGTCTATCTTGATTTTTTGAGTATCCTAAAAGGTTATGCTATACTAGAAATATGTTAGATTTGGAGAAATATAGTGTGACCATGTGGGAAGAGGACAAGATTCTCTCTTTCCGTCAAAAATTATTAGCTTGGTATGACGAAAACAAGCGTGATTTACCTTGGAGACGGAGTAAGAATCCTTATCATATCTGGGTATCTGAAATTATGTTGCAGCAGACTCGAGTTGATACCGTCATTCCCTATTATGAACGTTTTTTAGACTGGTTTCCGACTGTTGAGAGCTTAGCAAATGCTCCTGAGGATCGCTTATTAAAAGCCTGGGAAGGACTTGGCTATTATTCTCGTGTCCGCAATATGCAAACAGCCGCTCAACAGATTATGAGTGAATTTGAAGGCAAGTTCCCGTCTACTTATGAAGGTATTTCAAGTTTAAAAGGGATTGGTCCTTATACAGCTGGTGCAATCTCTAGTATTGCATTTAACCTTCCGCAGCCTGCAGTAGATGGCAATGTCATGCGCGTTTTGGCACGTTTGTTTGAAGTAAATCATGATATTGGAAATCCTAGCAATCGAAAAATATTTCAAGCTATGATGGAAGTTCTGATAGATCCTGATCGTCCAGGTGATTTCAATCAGGCTTTGATGGATTTAGGTTCAGATATTGAGGCTCCTGTTAATCCAAGACCAGAAGAGAGTCCTGTTAAGGAGTTCAGTGCTGCTTACCAACATGGGACCATGGATCGCTATCCCATTAAGGCTCCAAAGAAAAAGCCAATCCCTATTTATCTAAAGGCTCTTGTAGTGCAAAATAGTCAGGGGCAGTTTCTATTAGAGAAGAATGAGAGTGAAAATCTCTTGGTTGGATTTTGGCATTTTCCTTTGATTGAAGTTGATGAATTCTCAGACCAGACTCAGGACTTGGACCTTTTTAGTCAAGTAGCGGAGCCGATTCTAGAACTGGGACCATCTCCACAGGAGAGTTTTGAACAGGACTATGATCTTAAAGTTGAGTGGCAAGATCTACGTTTTGAAGAGGTCAAGCACATTTTCAGCCATCGTAAATGGCATATCCAGATAATTGCAGGCCGAGTTGCTGAGACAAAGGAATATGCAGATAGAGAAGTCCTTTGGCTAAGTCCAGAAGAATTTAGCAATTATCCCCTAGCCAAACCTCAGCAAAAGATTTGGCAAGCCTACTTGAAAAGAAGCTGCTAGCATCGGTCTTGCGTGTCTTCTTTACTTTTTTTTGGTATAATGAGATAAGGAAAAAGGTGACTAAATGAAAAAAATACTAATTGTAGATGATGAAAAACCCATCTCAGATATTATAAAATTTAATATGACCAAGGAAGGTTATGAAGTTGTAACTGCTTTTAATGGTCGTGAAGCACTTGAACAATTTGAAGCTGAGCAACCAGATATTATTATCTTGGATTTGATGCTTCCAGAGATTGATGGACTTGAGGTCGCAAAAACTATTCGTAAGACAAGTAGTGTTCCCATTATCATGCTTTCAGCAAAGGATAGCGAATTTGATAAGGTTATCGGGCTTGAGCTTGGGGCGGATGACTATGTAACCAAGCCGTTTTCAAATCGTGAACTACAGGCCCGTGTTAAAGCTCTTCTCCGTCGTACAGATCTTGTCTCAGTTGATAGCCAAGAACCTGAAACGAAATTACAAAGTCTGCAGATTGGCGATTTGGAGATTTTACCAGATGCCTACGTGGCTAAGAAATATGGTGAAGAGTTAGACCTAACCCACCGTGAATTCGAACTCTTGCATCATTTAGCTTCTCATCTTGGACAAGTTATTACCCGAGAACATCTTCTTGAAACCGTTTGGGGATATGACTATTTTGGAGATGTCCGTACAGTTGATGTAACCATTCGACGCTTGCGTGAGAAGATTGAAGATACACCAAGCAGACCTGAATACATCCTAACTCGTCGTGGAGTAGGATATTATATGAGAAATAATGATTGAAGTAATTAGACAAACAATTTTGACGAGCGACTTTATCTTTATCCTCATCTTAATTGGCTTTATTCTGTTAGTGTCTTTTCTCTTGCTTGAGAGTCGTCGTGATAATATTCGTTTGAGGCAGATCAATCAGAAAATAAAAGATTTGATTGATGGTGATTATTCTCAGGTTTTGGATATGCAAGGAAGCTCAGAGATAACTAATATCACTAACAATCTTAATGATTTGTCTGAAGTCATTCGTCTGACTCAAGAAAATCTGGAACAAGAGAGTAAAAGGTTGCATAGTATCCTGTCCTACATGACAGACGGAGTGCTTGCGACCAATCGTCGTGGTCAGATTATCATGATTAATGACATGGCCAAGAGACAACTTGGAGTTGAAAGGGATGATGCTCTTAATCAAAATATCTTAGAGTTACTCAAGATTGAAGAAGAGTATGAGCTGAGAGAACTTATTACTCAGAGCCCTGAGCTGATGATTTATTCGCAGAATCTTAATGGCGAATATATCAGTTTGCGCGTTCGTTTTGCCTTGATTCGTAGAGAGTCTGGCTTTATCTCTGGTTTAGTAGCAGTTCTACATGATACGACTGAACAAGAGAAGGAAGAACGTGAGAGAAGGCTTTTCGTTTCGAACGTTAGTCATGAGTTGCGTACACCTTTGACCAGTGTAAAATCCTATCTTGAGGCCTTGGACGAAGGAGCGCTGACAGAACCAGTTGCTCCAGATTTTATCAAGGTTTCTTTGGATGAAACCAACCGTATGATGCGGATGGTGACGGACCTCTTGCATCTATCACGGATTGATAACGCAACTAGTCACTTAGATGTTGAGTTGATAAACTTTACGGCCTTTATCACCTTTATCCTTAATCGTTTTGATAAAATGAAAAGTCAAGATGAGGAGAAGAAGTACGAGTTGGTGAGAGATTATCCGATTACTTCTGTTTGGATTGAGATTGATACGGATAAGATGACCCAGGTGATTGACAATATCCTGAATAACGCCATCAAATATTCACCAGATGGTGGGAAAATTACGGTTAGCATGAAAACAACTGATGATCAGATGATTTTATCAATTTCGGACCAAGGGCTTGGGATTCCTAAAGAAGATTTACCGAAGATTTTTGACCGTTTTTACAGGGTTGATAAGGCTAGAAGTCGTGCCCAAGGAGGAACAGGACTAGGATTGGCTATCGCCAAGGAAATCATCAAGCAACATAAGGGATTTATCTGGGCTAAGAGTGAATATGGCAAGGGATCTACTTTTACTATCGTACTTCCATACGATAAGGATGCCGTGAAAGAAGAGATTTGGGAGGATGAAGTAGAAGACTAGAATGAGTGATATCGGTTTTAAATACAGTATTTTAGCGTCGGGTTCCAGTGGAAATTCATTTTACTTGGAAACACCAAAAAAGAAAATTTTAGTAGATGCGGGACTATCTGGCAAAAAAATTACAAGCCTCTTGAGTGAAATCAATCGTAAACCAGAGGATTTGGATGCTATCTTGATAACGCATGAGCATTCAGACCATATCCACGGTGTGGGCGTCCTGGCTCGTAAGTACGGAATGGATCTTTATGCCAATGAGAAAACTTGGCAGGCTATGGAAAATAGTAAGTATCTCGGTAAGGTTGACTCGTCGCAAAAGCATATTTTCGAGATGGGGAAAACCAAAACCTTTGGTGATATCGATATTGAGAGCTTTGGTGTGAGTCATGATGCAGTTGCGCCCCAGTTTTATCGTTTTATGAAGGATGATAAGAGTTTTGTCATGCTGACAGATACAGGCTATGTTAGTGACCGTATGGCTGGTATTATCGAGAATGCAGATGGCTACTTGATTGAGTCCAATCATGATGTGGAAATCCTCCGAGCAGGATCTTACGCATGGCGACTCAAACAACGCATCCTATCTGATCTTGGACATCTCTCAAATGAAGATGGAGCAGACGCCATGATTCGCACACTAGGTAATCGTACCAAGAAGATTTACCTAGGCCATTTGTCTAAGGAAAATAATATCAAGGAGCTGGCTCATATGACCATGGTCAATCAGTTAGCTCAGGCAGATCTGGGAGTTGGAGTAGACTTTCAAGTTTACGATACTTCACCAGACACCGCAACACCACTGACTGAGATATAGACTGGAAATATAAAAAATGGTAAAAGTAATAGGGTTTTTAAAATTTTCAGATTTTAAAATTGAAAAAGGTTGTAAAAAAAATCATTTTGAAAAATTGATAGACGGTGAGCTGTTTTTTGCAAATTATTCATGGTTTGGTGAAAATGGTACAAAAGCACAGATGGCAAAAGAAGGAAGTGCTGAAAGAGTTGAATTTTTAAAAGTAGTTGGAAGTTCTGTAACTATTAATCCAAGATATTCAATGGTAAATCCTATTGGAATCAGATATAAAAGTTCTGAAGAAATTATAATTAACTCTGCAATGCTATATTCCTTAAAAGAAAGAGATTTAGTTAAAAAGGATAGGGTGAAATCAATTATGAGTACTCTCTTCCCAGATAGTGATGTTGTTATTTATCCTGAAGTTTATAAAAAAAAGACAAATCAAAAACTCATTATGAATTTGATAAACTTAATATTAAGTTTCAAAGTGATAGTGCTAATTGGAAGATATGCTGTTTTGTTATGATTACTGAGAATGATGTAACACAAGATAGAAAATTAAAATCGGAGTTTTTGGAATCTTTAAAAGAAAGAGATTCAGAAAGAGGAAGTATAGCCTATGATGAAAATGGGGAAGAAAGACCTTGGATAATGTTGCCACCAAATCTTTTAGGTAAACTGTTTCAAAAGTATCCCAATCTTAATTACGGTGCAATAGAGTATTATACGAGGGATAAGTATCCCTTTACCATTAATCAAATTAAACAAGATCCCAATTATTTATTACTGGCAAAGGAGGATTCTTATAAAAATCAAAGAGAATTTAGGATTTTTGTTGGTGGACCAAATAATAGTTTTAGTTCAATTGAAGGAAATATACTAAAAACTAATTGGCGGAAAAACATTACTTATGGGACAAACTTTAAAAAACTTGAGAATACACTTGAGAATACGACTCTTAATGCTAATTATAGATAGTTTATTTTTTGTAATAACATTATTTAAAATTTAATGTCGTTTGTTCTATTGTGGAATTCAAGATAACAGAATTTAATTTTGATAATACGAGGTTCAAAAAAGTTTTCGTAATCCTAAAAACGCATAACATCAGGTGTTTACCGCTCTGATGTTATGCGTTTTATCGTGAATATACTTATTAGATTAATACTCAATTAAAATCAAAAAGAGCAGAAATTTTCACCGAGCAAACAGATATATTATATTTTTTGATAAAAACCTTTCGTTGATATTCTAGAATACAGTAGAGTACATTGATTAGCTGGTAAAATTCCAAGGTAATACTTGGACTACGATATTTCTTAAACAAGTCTGTTAACAAAAAAGTGAACTTTGATTTTAATTTGAGTATAATTTCAAAAAGTTGAATTATCACCCAGCCTTTTAAAACCCAGCAAATTCTTTGATTTCTTGAGCTGACATCGAAGAGTCGCAACGGACATTTATTTGTCCATTTGCAACATGGACGAATCCTGGTACAGTAGAGATTTCATAGCGTGAGCGGAAGTCTTGTAAAGCTTCAAGTTGACTTGGTTCTTCGCTATTGATGAAGTAGATGTGAGCTTTGGTTTCAGCCACCACACCAGCCAATGTACCAGCAAATTTACGGCAATAAGGGCAAGTTTTACGACCGATAAAGAAGGTTGCAGTTTCTTTTTTATCAAGAGCTTCTTGCGCACGCGCAACTGTAGTGACTTCAAGATCTTTGATATTATCTAAAAATTGTTCCATGAGATTACCTCGCTTTCATTGATATGTCTAGTATGCCATAAAGTTTCTAAAATTGCTTAGATTTGATACGAAAAAAAGATGAGATTGGTTGGTCTCATCTTTTATAGGACTTTATTTTACAAAAGCATTGATTTCTGCTTCGATGTTAGCAATCTTAGCTTGTGATTCTTCGTTGCTTTCACCTACAACTGCAATGTAGAACTTGATTTTTGGTTCTGTACCTGAAGGGCGAACGGCGATCCATGAACCGTCAGCAAGTGTGTATTTCAACACATCACTTGGAGGAGTAGTTAAGGCTGTTACAGTGCCATCAGCGGCAGTAGATGTTTGTGCTTTAAAGTCTTCAACGACAGTGATAGTTGTTGCATTCCATTCTTTTGGAGCATTGTTACGGAATTTAGCCATAATCGCTTTGATTTGTTCAGCACCGTCAACACCAGAAAGAGTAACAGAGATAGTCTTTTCAGCGTAGTAGCCATATTCTTTGTAGATTTCTTCGATACCATCAGCAAGTGTCAAACCACGAGAGCGGTAGTAGGCAGCAAGTTCAGCAACGACAAGAACTGCTTGGATTGCATCTTTATCGCGAACGAATGGTTTAATCAAGTAACCGAAGCTTTCTTCAAACCCCATCATGTAAGTGTGATTGTGTTTTTCTTCGAATTCTTGGATTTTTTCAGCGATAAATTTGAAACCAGTCAAGACGTTGAACATAGTTGCACCGTAGCTTTCAGCAATCTTAGTTACCAAGTCAGTTGATACGATAGATTTGCAAAGAGCTGCGTTTTCTGGAAGTGTCCCAGCATTTTTGTGGGCTTCCAAAATGTATTTTGCCATGATGGCACCGATTTGGTTCCCTGAAAGGTTAAGGTAGCTACCATCTTTTTGAAGAACTTCAACACCAACACGGTCAGCGTCAGGGTCAGTTGCAACAAGAACATCAGCGCCTACTTGGCGACCAAGTTCTTCTGCAAGAGCAAAGGCTGCTTGACTTTCTGGGTTTGGAGATTTAACAGTTGAGAAGTCTGGGTCTGGAGTTGCTTGAGCTTCAACGACTTGAACAGAGTCAAATCCTGCTTGAGCAAGAGCACGACGAGCCAACATTTCACCAGTACCGTGAAGTGGTGTATAGACAATCTTCATGTCTTTACCAAATTCTTCAATCAAGGCTGGGTTGATGTTTACGTCCTTAACCTCTTTAAGGTATTCTACGTCAACAGCTTCACCGATGACTTCAATCAAACCAGATGCTTTTTCAGCTTCCACATCAGCAACTTCAACTGCAAATGGATTTTCGATAGCACGGATGTAAGTTGTCAAAGCATCAGCATCGTGTGGAGGCATTTGACCACCGTCTTCTCCGTAAACCTTGTAACCATTAAATGGAGCAGGGTTGTGGCTAGCAGTAATCATGATACCTGCGAAGCAGTTGAGGTGACGAACTGCAAATGAGAGTTCTGGAGTTGGACGAAGGCTTTCAAATACGTAAGATTTGATACCATGTTTGGCAAGAACTGCTGCAGATTCAAAGGCAAACTCAGGTGAGAAGTGACGGCTATCATAGGCAATCGCAACACCACGTTCTTTTTCATTTCCACCTTTTGACTCAATCAAACGAGCCAAACCTTCAGTTGCTTGACGAACAACGTAGATATTAATGCGGTTAGTCCCAGCACCAATCAATCCACGCATACCTGCAGTACCAAACTCAAGATTTGTATAGAATGCGTCTTCCTTAGTTTTTTCATCCATATTTTCCAAATCATGACGAAGATAGTCTGGAAGTTCTGCGAAATCAACCCATTTTTGGTAGTTTTCTTGGTAAGACATAGGAAATCTCCTTTAATATATAATCTAATCGCTTACATTATATCACGATTTGAAGTTTTAGTAAAACGTTAGCATGAGTTTCTGAAAAAGTTATGAAATAGAGCTAAACCACAAGTCTTGAATGGCTTAGAGAAACATGCTATACTAACTGTATGATTATTTTACAAGCTAATAAAATTGAACGTTCTTTTGCAGGAGAGGTTCTTTTTGATAATATAAACCTACAAGTAGATGAAAGAGACCGTATTGCCCTAGTTGGGAAAAATGGTGCTGGGAAGTCTACTTTGCTCAAGATATTGGTTGGAGAAGAGGAGCCAACCACTGGTGAAATCAATAAGAAAAAAGATATTTCCCTCTCTTATCTAGCACAGGATAGTCGCTTTGAGTCTGAAAATACCATCTATGATGAAATGCTTCATGTATTTGATGACTTGCGTCGTACTGAAAGACAACTTCGACAGATGGAGTTGGAGATGGGGGAAAAGACTGGTGAAGAACTAGATAAACTCATGTCAGACTATGATCGCCTATCAGAAAATTTTCGTCAGGCTGGAGGATTTACCTATGAAGCTGATATTCGTGCTATCTTGAATGGGTTCAAGTTTGACGAGTCTATGTGGCAGATGAAAATTGCAGAGTTATCTGGTGGGCAAAATACCCGTTTAGCCCTTGCAAAAATGCTCCTTGAAAAGCCCAATCTCTTGGTCTTGGATGAGCCGACTAACCACCTAGATATTGAAACCATTGCCTGGTTAGAAAACTACCTTGTAAACTATAGCGGTGCCCTCATTATCGTCAGCCATGACCGTTATTTCCTCGATAAGGTTGCGACCATAACACTCGACTTAACAAAACATTCTTTGGACAGATATGTAGGAAACTACTCAAGCTTTGTGGAGCAGAAGGAGCAGAAGCTCGCAACTGAAGCCAAAAACTACGAAAAGCAACAGAAGGAAATTGCTGCCTTAGAAGACTTTGTTAACCGAAATCTTGTCCGAGCATCGACAACCAAACGAGCGCAATCTCGACGCAAGCAACTGGAGAAGATGGAGCGCTTGGATAAGCCTGAAGTTGGCAAGAAATCAGCTAATATGACCTTCCATTCTGATAGAGTATCTGGTAATGTCGTTTTGACAGTTGAAAATGCTGCTATTGGCTATGATGGTGAAATCTTATCAGAACCCATCAACCTTGATCTTCGTAAGATGAACGCTATTGCCATTGTTGGTCCTAATGGTATTGGTAAGTCAACCTTTATAAAATCCATTGTGGACCAGATTCCCTTTATCAAGGGGGAAAAGCGCTTTGGTGCTAATGTTGAGGTTGGTTACTATGACCAGACTCAGAGTAAGTTAACACCGAGCAATACAGTCCTAGACGAACTCTGGAATGATTTTAAATTGACACCTGAAGTTGAAATCCGTAATCGCCTTGGTGCCTTCCTTTTCTCTGGTGACGATGTTAAGAAATCTGTTGGAATGCTCTCAGGTGGTGAGCGAGCGCGTTTGCTTCTGGCTAAACTTTCCATGGAAAACAATAACTTCTTGATTCTCGATGAGCCGACAAACCACTTAGACATCGATAGCAAGGAAGTCTTGGAAAATGCACTGATTGACTTTGATGGGACTCTTCTATTTGTCAGCCATGACCGTTACTTTATCAACCGTGTAGCCACTCATGTGCTGGAATTATCTGAGAATGGATCAACCCTTTATCTAGGTGATTATGACTATTATGTTGATAAAAAGGCAGAGCTAGTAGCTAGTCAAGCGGAAGAAGTGGCAGCTGTTAACCAAGAAAAAGAAGTTTCTCCAGTTAATGACTACCAAGCTCAAAAGGAAAGTCAAAAAGAACTTCGTAAATTGATGAGACAAATCGAAAGTCTTGAGACAGAAATCGAAGAACTGGAAACTCAAACCCAAGCAATCTCTGAACAAATGCATACCACCAATGATGCGGATGAACTCATGCAATTGCAAGCAGAACTCGATAAGATTAGCCAGCGCCAGGAAGATGCTATGCTGGAGTGGGAAGAATTGTCGGAGCAGGTGTAAGATGGAAAATCTTGGAAAAGTTTTTCGTGAATTTCGAATCAGTAAAAATTACTCTCTAAAAGAAGCTGCAGGAGAGGCCTGTTCGACCTCCCAATTATCCCGATTTGAATTGGGGGAGTCGGATCTGGCTGCATCTCGTTTCTTTGAAATATTAGATAATATTCACGTGACGATTGAGAATTTTATGGATAAGACTAGAAATTTTCAACATCATGAACATGTCGGCTTGATGGCTCAGATTATTCCACTTTACTACTCAAATGATATTGCAGGTTTTCAAAAGCTTCAAGAAGAACAACTTGAAAAAGCTAAGAGTTCAACAAATCCCCTCTATTTTGAACTGAACTGGATTTTGTTACAAGGTCTGATTTGTCAAAGAGATGCTAGTTTTAGTATGGAGCAAGGTGATTTGGATAAGGTGGCAGATTATCTTTTCCAAACAGATGAATGGACCATGTATGAGTTGATTCTCTTTGGCAATCTCTATAGCTTTTATGATGTGGACTATGTTGCTCGACTTGGTAGAGAAGTGATGGAGAGGGAGGATTTCTACAAAGAAATTGGACGCCATCGAAAACTGGTCTTGATTTTAGCTCTTAATTGTTACCAGCATTGTTTAGAACATCTTGTTTTTGAATATGCCAGCTACTTTGAAGCTTATACAGAGAAGATCATAGGTAAGAGCATCAAACTCTATGAGCGTAATGTATTCCACTTTCTTAAAGGATTTGCTCTTTATCAGAAGGGGCAAAAAGAAGAAGGTTGTAAACAAATGCAGGAAGCCATGCATATTTTTGATGTGCTAGGTCTTCCAGAGCAAGTAGCCTACTATCAGGAACACTATGAAAAATTTGTCAAAGATTAATTTTCCCAAATAAGGGAAAAAATAAAAAGCTCCTTTCAGTTTTGATACAATAGTTTCAAAATTTGAGAGGAGTTTTTATATGAATCGCTATGCAGTACAGTTGATTAGCCGTGGAGCTGTTAACAAGATAGGGAATATGCTCTATGATTATGGGAATAGTGTCTGGTTGGCTTCCATGGGAACTATCGGACAGACAGTTTTAGGAATGTATCAGATTTCTGAGCTCGTCACATCTATTCTCGTAAATCCCTTTGGCGGAGTCATTTCAGACCGTTTTTCTCGTCGCAAGATTTTGATGACAACAGACTTGGTATGTGGGATTCTTTGTCTGGCCATTTCTTTTATCAGAAATGATAACTGGATGATTGGAGCTTTGATCTTTGCTAATATTGTTCAAGCCATTGCCTTTGCATTTTCTCGAACTGCCAATAAAGCTATTATCACAGAAGTTGTAGAAAAAGACGAGATAGTGACCTACAATTCACGCTTAGAGTTAGTTTTGCAGGTTGTAGGTGTTAGCTCTCCTGTGCTTTCTTTTCTTGTTTTACAATTTGCTAGTCTTCATATGACGCTCTTACTAGATGCTCTGACTTTTTTCATTGCTTTTGCTCTAGTCGCTTTACTTCCAAAAGAAGAACCAAAGGTTCAAGAGCAGAAGAGTTTCACCGGGAAAGATATTTTTGCAGATATCAAAGATGGCTTGCACTATATCAGGCATCAAAAAGAAATTTTCTTTCTCTTGTTAGTGGCTTCCAGCGTTAATTTCTTTTTTGCGGCCTTTGAATTTTTACTCCCTTTTTCAAATAAACTCTATGGTGTTGAAGGAGCCTATGCGACTATCTTAACCATGGGTGCAATTGGCTCAATAATTGGAGCACTGATAGCAAATAAATTTAAATCGAGTATGAATACACTTTTGTTCTTATTGATCCTCACAGGAGTAGGAGTTTTCATGATGGGCTTACCACTGCCTAATTTTCTTACTTTTTCCGGAAACCTAGTTTGTGAATTATTTATGACAGTTTTTAATATTCACTTCTTTACTCAGGTACAGACTAAAGTTGACGGAGAATATCTGGGGAGGGTATTGAGTACCATTTTTACACTAGCGATTCTCTTTATGCCGATTGCGAAAGGTGTGATGACATTTTTACCAAGTGTGCACTTAGCTTCCTTTTTGATTATCGGACTTGGAGTTATTTTTCTTTCGTTGGTATCGATAGTCTATATTCAAAGACAGAAGAAGGATTCGAGTGAGCAAAATCAAAATTGAAGATAAAATTAAGTAAATCTGCCCATTATAAAACGTATCGTATCAGTTCATTGAAGTCTTGATATTATACGTTTTTTTAATTTTAAAGACTTTTTAACTATTTTATACGATTTGTTAAACTTATCAAGGTTAAAAAAATGCTACAAGACAGTAGACATCCTGAAGTTTCTATCTTATTTTTAATACTAATTGAGTTATAAAAGGGCATGCTCAAATAACACCTCATCTGTATACAATAAAATGGACTAGGTAATCATTTTAGGAAATTGACCGATTACAATAGTATAGATCCGTGAATGCCATCTGCTTCAGTCTTTTTTCTGTTAATGTAGTATAATAAAAGGTGTAGGGATTCAGTTTTTTAATAGGATTATTCTAAGAACGAAGCTCCAATTAGAAAGAGGAGAAGCATGAAGCAATCACTTGAATTTTTAAGAGAAAGAATCACCGATAAGATGCCCTTGGAGGATATGGTAGCAATATTTGAAGACTTGTGTCGTGAGCCTATTGATGATGAGATGATTTTGTTTGAAACAGGGACATTTACAAGTATATCTGATAAGCCCTTGTTTCAACTATCATTAGTAAGGCAAGCCCCAAATGAAGATGAAGAGTTTTATCAAGTTCACCTTGATATTTTCTATGAAGCAAGTCAAGACAATCAAATCTTTAGTGAATCAACCTGGGATGAAGATTTAGAGGAAAATATTTTTGACTACATTAGAAATTCAGAAGTATTTGTCTATGCTAAAGAGCAGGAATACCTAGCAGTCAAAATGTATCTTGAAGAAACTTAAGAAGGGGTAATAATATGTTTGATTTTTTTAAGAAAAAAACACACAAAAAACTTGAAATCGATCTTCAAAACAATTCAATGATTATTAACGGAACCAGCTTAGCTTTTCCTTTATCCTTGAAAGATATTGAAGCTGTATTGGGGAAGCCTGACCGATTTTTCAAAAAAGAAGGGCAGTTTATCAAATATATTTATGATGAACTTGGTTTCGTATTTGTGCATTCCTTTGAAATTAAACAACACTTAAAGAGTTGTGAGGTCTATATTGATGAGGAGCATTTAATTACTTCGCTTTATTTATATTTTGGAGAGAAGGTCAAACCCATGTGGGACGAGGAAGAATTACCTCTCAATCCTTGCAAGACCCTGATAACTTGTAATGGAATTCCAGAGACCATTACAGATACACTATCAATTTCCTACTTCCCAGAGGTCAAACATGAACGGGAAAGCTACAAGTTAAAAGAAACTGACGAAGAACTGCTACACTTTGACAATATAAATTTTAAACTAACTATTATCCAAGTTTTGATGTACGATTTACGAGTACTGAAACCCTACTTTGACATCTATGATTTTGCGGATGAATTTAGTGAACTGGAAATCGATACAGAAAGTATGGAGATTATTCAGCCAGCACTTGATTATATGATAAATCTTCCGATACCCAAAAAATATGCCGAACAAGTCCAAGAAATCTATATGGATGGCGGAAATGAAATTTATCTGAATTTGATTCCTCAGTGGGATGGAGAAGATGATGGTTTCGATCTAAATGAAGTTAGTCTTAAAGAACTGCAACAGTTTCCAAATCTGAAGCAAGCGACTATCATAAGCAGTAATTTTGAACATGTCAAAGAAACGTTCGACATGCAAGGGGTTCAAGTGAAGGTATTATAATTGTTGCATTTATCTGAATAAATCATAAATGGATGGTATAAGTTCTTTAAGGATAAGGGCTAAAAAGGAAAGAAATCTGGTGATAGATAGTGAACATTCTTGATCTTAATTTTAATCAGAAAGATACGATATTATTAATCCACCCGATGTTATCATCTGCTCAAGGGATGAAGTCCCTGATTGCAAACCAGATGGGGCAAGAGTTTAGATATATCATTCCGGATTTGTCGGCGCATGGGCAATCAGCTCTAGCCCTCTACGAATCGTCTCTTAAGGAAAGCCAGATGATTTATGATTATCTAAAGGAACACCATATAAAAGACTTGAGTTTAGCCTTTGGCGCATCCTTGGGTGGTGTTGTATTACTGCAATTATTGAATTACAAGGATATCAGGTTTGGGAAACTTGTTTTTGAAGGGGTTAGTTTATGGACAAATGCGCCCTTGCTTGATTTCTTTACTAGGTATTTATTGTTAATAAAGCATAGAAAAGCTCTGAGAAATAGAGATCTTGCTGTTCGTAAGATGGTTGCACTTTATGGAGAAAAAGGAGAGATGATGGCGGATTCTTTCATTGCTATGGATGAAGAAAGCATCAAACATATTTCCCATGATTGTGCCTTCGTAGCTTTGCCTAACCTTACGCCAGAGGAACAAAAAAATTGTGTTTTCTTTTATGGTTCAAAAGAATTCGACTTGATAGCTGCTAAAAAAGTTCTTCCAAAAAAGTATCCTCATGCCACATTTCACATTTGGCAAGGATATGACCACTGTCGCAAGATCACTGAAAATTCGGCAGTTTACTGTAAATTATTAAAAGAAATGATTGTAAAGAAAAATACCAGTTTTAATGAGGTAAGACATGACAAGCAAAAAATCTGATCTTGAACATTATAGAAATATGTTAAAACAACCTTGGGGAAAGATACAATATGAAATAACCTTTGCCCAACTTGATCATCTGGAAGGTAAGAAAATTCTTGATTTTGGATCTGGATTTGGCTTGGTCAGTGAATTTCTTTCTCGCAAGAATCAAGTTATTTCTGTTGAACCTAATGAGGAAATGCTTTATGCCAACTCTTCCACATCCTATGAAAAATTGTGGGGAAGTATTGCCCAACTCGCTCGTTTTACGGATAAATCCTTTGATCTTGTCCTTTGCCATAATGTTTTAGAATATATAGATCCTAATGACCGAAAAGACTATCTTCTGGAGTTCAAAAGAATTTTAAAAGATGATGGCTTAATTTCAATTATCAAGCATAATCAAGTTGGAAAAGTTCTACAAAGTGTTATTTTTGCTAATGACATCAACCAAGCATTTAGCTTACTCAATGGTGAAAATTTTGAGAGTCCATCTTTTGAAAGTGGTTCTACTTATAAGATAGAGGAATTATTAGCTTTGTCTGGTCTTAAATTAGAAAACTATTTGGGGATTCGAACATTTTACAGTCTACAACCAAATGAATTTAAGAGCAAAGAAAACTGGTTAGAAGAAATGACAAAGATTGAACTTGCAGTATGTGATTTAAAACCCTATAAAGATATTAGTTTTTTACAACATTTGTGGTTAAAAAAATAATAGAAGCATAGGTTTTGTTTTAAAGTAAATTAAAAACTGATGTATATGAAAAAAAGTAAATGAGATGATTTTTTCAGTTTGTAGCTTGATAGAATTTTTTCCACAAATCTATTTTTCCAATTTTGAAAGAATAATTCTTAGACAGTTCATGATTGTATCTATTTTAGTTTACTACTTTCAATTTTTGTTTTTAGAAATTTCATTATATAATAAAGTGTATCAAAAAAAGATATATTGATACCATAAATATGTGAATAGATATTGAGGAGAAAATGAATGCAAAAAATAATGTTGATTATCAATCCAACCTCTGGTGGCGAAAAGGCTTTAGATTATAAGGAAAAGTTAGAAAATAAGGCTAAAAAATACTTCGAGCAAGTCGATACCAGAATTACACAAAAAGCGCAAGACGCAACCAACTTCGCCACAGAAGCTTCTCGGGAGCATTATGAGGCAGTTCTCGTATTCGGTGGAGATGGGACCGTCAATGAAGTGATCTCAGGTATCGCTGAAAGAGACTACATTCCGAAACTAGCAATTATACCTGGAGGAACTGGAAATCTGATTACGAAACTTTTAGAAATTAATCAAGATATAGACGGGGCTATTGACGAGCTTGATTTCAATTCTACAAATAAGATTGATATCGGAAAATCAAATGGAAATTATTTTGGTTATATCTTTAGTATTGGTTCACTACCAGAGGCCATCCATAACGTTGGGATAGAGGATAAAACAAAGTTTGGTATGCTAGCCTATGCGGTTAATACTGTAAAGTCTGTCGTGACAGATCAAGAATTTAACATTCAAGTTGAAACAGAAAATGGAAACTATATTGGAGAAGCAAGTCACGTTTTAGTTCTTCTTACCAATTATTTTTCTGACAAAAAAATCTTTGATGAAGACAAGGAGGGTTATGCTAATATTTTGATTTTAAAAGATGCCTCAATTCTTACTAAATTGTCAGTTATTCCTGACTTATTAAAAGGGGATGTCGTTGAAAATGATCACATCGAGTACATAAAAGCTCGTCATATCAAAATCTCTTCAGATTGTGAATTGGAAACGGATGTTGATGGCGACAAATCTGATGACCTACCAGTAGAAATTAAGGTGCTAGGTCAGCATATCGAGGTCTATTCTCAACCGAAAGAATAATCTTATTTACCTTTAACAACAATTTTTTAAACAAAGGAAAGCCTATGAAAATTAAAAAATTAGCAACTGTTGGTCTTTGCTCAACACTTCTTTTGACCTTAGTAGCTTGTAGTCAAACTCAAAAGACTTCTGATAGTACTGCTGAAACTTCAGTGACTCAATCGCAGTCGAATCAGGTTTCTTGGAAAGCCACTTATAGCAATTTGAACAATCAACCGAGTGCAGAAGAAGTTCGGAAAGCCTTGGTTGCACATTTGGATAAAGATAGTGTCGATGCATTTTTCAACCTTGTCAATGATTATAACAATACTGTCGGTTCAGTAGGCTTAACTGGAGATTTTTCTACATTTACCAAAACAGACTATGATGTTGAAAAGATAAGCAATCTTTGGGCACCGAAGAAAGGTGATTTTGTTGGTACCAACTGTCGTATTAACAGTTATTGTTTATTGAAAAATTCTATCGAAATTCCGAAGTTAGAGAAAGATGATTCCCTTTTGTTTGTCGATAATGATGCCATTGATAAGGGAAAAGTCTTTGGTACGGAAGACAAAGATGCTTTTGATATTTTATTCTCAAGAGTCAAGACCGAAGCAACGACAGATGTTAAGGTGCATGCTGCTAAGATGGAACAATTCCTTTCTCAATTCAAGTTTAATGAAAATGCAAGAATGCTCTCCGTAGTAGTGCATGATGACTTGGATGGTCAATCCTTATTTATTGGCCATGTCGGGATACTTGTGCCAAGTGAGGATGGCTATTCTCTTTGTCGAAAAGTTAACCTTTGAGGAGCCTTATCAAGCCATCAAATTTGAAACCAAGGAAGATTGCTACAAATATCTAGATACAAAATACGAAAACTATACAGGTGAAGGTCTAGCGAAGCCCTTTATTATGGATAATGATAAGTGGGTTCAACTCTAAAAGTAGTATTTTGGGGATGATTTGCCTAAAGAGTAGGATAAGAAGTTACCAACCGAATGATAGTTAAATTGATATGATTAGAGTAGAGGACACCAAGCATGGATGAACATACATTAAGAGTTGTAAAAATTGATAAGGAAGCTATTTTTGAGCTGCTCTACGAGACTTTTATAGCGCAAGAGCAAGAACTGCTGGACCTGTCGCCAGTAGATCTTATCAATGATTGTGCTATGGATTGGGAAAATGAAGAGTTTATCTTTGCAGCACATCTTCAGGAAAATAGTCTGGGAGAATTGAATCCTCTTCCCAAAGATATTGATATTCAAGAGTTGCTGAAAAAACTACCTGTTACAACAGATTCCGTTCTTGGGAAAGAGAGGATTTATAGAGATTTTTCATTCGACCAATTAAAAAAAATAGTATAATAGTAGTAAATAAAATAGTCATAAGGAGACACAATGGATATTAAAGATTTTACAGAAAAAGAACAAGAAATGATTAAAAAGGGACTAACTTTCTCTAAGCTGAACGATAAGGAAACAGCTGATAAGATTATCGCCTTAATTCCTCAAGATATGATTAAACGGATTCCATTTTTTGTTAGAAAACATGCCATTACACGTACTGTCAAGAGAATCTCGCTTGAGTATCCAGGATTGTACGCTGTAGCTGAACAAGAAGGCCAACTTCCTGAAAAGGAAGCTCAAGAATTGCGCCAAATTCTTACAGATATTTTCCAAGAGAAAATGAACAAGCATAAGATTAAATAAGTTTTGAGATTTAGCAATAAGATGTCGATTGTGCATTAGGAGTTGAGTATGGCTATTGATGGCGTTAAAATCATTGACAGTGATCAAGGGTATGACATTTACAATGAGGTAGTTGGTCGCTATAGAGATGGTGATCATGTGGCCAATATTATCAAGGATATCCTTGATGCTGAGAAAGATTATTGTCAAATAACAGTGACTTCCTATTTTGGAATGAATATTATAGTCTTATCTGTCTAGATGAAAATTATTTGATGACTGATTTTGAACTAGCTGCCCAAGTAGCGTGATGTGAATAAATAGTTTAAGAAAAAGCCTATCGTAGGCTTTTTTCTGTAGATACTATAATAATTTTTTGATAATGTCCTAGGATTCTGATAAAATGGGGTATAAGAAGTTTTAAAATTTTAAATGACAGTTTTTTAAAATTGAAACATTTTGAGAGGTAAAATATGATTACAGGCGAATTAAAGAATAAGATTGATCAGCTTTGGGAAATGCTATGGACAGAGGGGAATGCGAATCCTTTGACCAACATTGAGCAATTGACTTATCTTTTATTTATGAAGGATTTGGACAGAGTTGAACTTGGACGAGAAAATGATGCTGAATTTCTAGGCATTCCCTATGAGGGAATTTTCCCAAAAGATAAACCTGAATATCGTTGGTCAACCTTTAAGAACTTAGGAGATGCGCAAGAAGTTTATCGCCTGATGTCACAAGAGATTTTTCCATTTATTAAGAATCTGAAGGGGGATACTGACGATACAGCTTTTTCACGTTATATGAGGGATGCTATTTTTCAAATCAATAAACCTGCTACCTTACAAAAGGCGATAGCTGCTCTGGATGAGTTACCTACGGATATAAAAGATATTGGTGACATTTACGAGTATCTATTGTCAAAATTATCTCAGGCAGGGGCAAATGGTCAATTTCGTACTCCTCGTCATATCATTGATATGATGGTTGAACTCATGCAACCGACAATTAAGGATATTGTTTCAGATCCTGCCATGGGTTCTGCAGGATTTTTGGTTTCTGCAAGTCGCTACCTAGACCGAAGAAAAGAAGAGTGGCAGACAAATATTGATAGTGTAAAGCATTTCCACAATACCATGTTTCATGGGAATGATACGGATACGACAATGTTGAGACTTGGGGCTATGAACATGATGCTCCATGGGGTTGAAAATCCCCAAATTAGCTATCTGGATTCTCTCTCTCAAGATAACGAAGAAGCTGATAAATATACTCTAGTTTTAGCCAATCCACCTTTCAAAGGTTCTCTTGATTATGATTCAACCTCTGGAGATTTGTTGGCTACGATTAAGACTAAGAAGACAGAGTTACTTTTCCTTGCTCTTTTCTTACGCACTTTGAAGCCAGGTGGACGTGCAGCTGTTATTGTACCGGACGGTGTCCTCTTTGGCTCCTCTAAAGCTCATAAAGGGATTCGTCAGGAAATCGTTGAGCACCATAAACTAGATGCAGTTATTTCGATGCCAAGTGGTGTTTTCAAGCCTTATGCAGGGGTTTCAACTGCTATCCTTATCTTCACTAAGACTGGAAATGGTGGGACGGATAAGGTTTGGTTTTACGATATGAAAGCAGACGGTCTGAGCTTAGATGATAAACGACAACCTATCGAGAACAATGATATTCCAGATATTATTCAACGATTCCATCAATTAGAGAAAGAAGCAGATCGCAAGAGAACAGACCAGTCCTTCTTTGTTCCAGTTGATGAGATTAAGGAAAATGATTTTGATCTGTCCATCAATAAATACAAAGAAATCGAGTATGAAAAAGTTGAGTATGAACCAACAGAAGTCATTTTAAAGAAAATCAATGATCTAGAAAAAGAAATTCAAGCTGGCTTAGCAGAGTTAGAAGAATTACTAAAATAGGGAGATGAACGTATGAAAAAAGTGAAGTTGGGGGAAGTTTGTGAGATAAGAATTGGCAAGACACCAAATCGTTCTCAAACTTTATATTGGGGAGGTGACTATCCTTGGTTATCCATTTCTGATATGAAAGGGAAAATATTATGTACTACAAAGGAAAAAATAACTCAAGAAGCTGTCCAAAAAGAAAAAATGCAAATTGTTTCAAAAGGGACAGTTGTGATGAGTTTTAAGTTATCTATTGGCAAGGTTGGGATTCTTGCTGAAAATATGTACACAAACGAAGCAATAGCTAATTTTGTGGTTAAAAATAATAAGATGCTTTTTAATGAATATCTTTACTATGCACTACAAGGAATAAATTTTGATAGTTTAACAGACAGGGCTGTGATGGGTAAAACGTTAAACAAGGCAAAGTTGAATAACTTGTCTATTGTATACAACGAGCCTTTTATGCAACAGCAAATTGTTTTGAGATTAGATGGTGTTAATAAATTAATTGAATCTCGTAAACAACAACTATCTGAATTATCAAAACTCGTCAAATCCCGATTTAACGAGATGTTTGGAGATCCTGTTTTGAATGAAATGGGTTGGGAAATTGAAACACTTAATAAAATTGGAACTATTGGACGTGGTGTTTCTAAGCATAGACCACGAAATGCTTCGGAATTATTTGGAGGAATCTATCCGTTTATACAGACGGGAGATGTAGCTAATTCAGGAAACTATATTGTAGATTATCATTCTACATATTCTGAGTTTGGTCTTAAACAAAGTAAATTGTGGGATAAAGGGACATTATGTATAACTATCGCAGCTAATATAGCTAAAACAAGTATATTGGCTTTTGATTCATGTTTTCCAGATAGCATTGTTGGTTTTATTCCGGGAGAAAGAACCAATAATATGTTTATTCATTATTGGTTTAGTTACTTTCAAAAGATACTAGAAAGTCAAGCTCCAGAATCAGCACAAAAGAATATAAATTTAAAAATATTAAGTGAACTCAAAGTAATCCTCCCTCCTCTTTCCCTCCAAAACGAGTTCGCAGACTTTGTGGCTCAGGTAGATAAATCACAATTGGCAATTCAAAAATCACTAGAAGAACTTGAAACTTTGAAGAAATCTCTTATGCAGGAGTATTTTGGCTGATATTCTGTCATTGTAATTACGGTAATTATTTGTTATAATACTTCAAAGGAGGAAATCAGATGGTAGTAAAAACAAGAAAACAAGGAAATTCAATCACCATTACCATTCCAAGTGAATTCAATATTCCAAGTGGTGTAAAATACGAAGCGAAATTGTTACCAAGTGGTGAAATTATCTTTACTCCCGAAGAGTCTGGACATCAGATTTCTTATGTATCTGATGATGCCTTTGACTTAAATTTGGACAAAATTTTTGACGAATACGATGATGTTTTCAAAGCTTTGGTGGAAAAATGACAGTCTATCTTACAGAAAGGCAAATTGAAAAAATCAATGCTTTAGCAATTCAACGGTATTCACCTAATGAAAAAATTCAAACGGTTAGTCCTTCTGCCTTAAATATGATTGTCAATTTACCAGAACAATTTGTCTTCGGTAAACCTCTTTATCCAACAATTTTTGATAAGGCAACGATACTATTTGTCCAATTGATCAAGAAGCATGTTTTTGCCAACGCTAATAAACGAACTGCTTTCTTTGTTTTGGTGAAATTTCTACAGTTAAATGGTTATCGTTTTTCTGTAACAGTTGAAGAAGCGGTCGATATGTGTGTAACTATCGCAGTAGAATCCTTAACAGATGAAAAGTTGTCTAGCTACACCAAATGGATCTCAGAACATTCATTTAGAGCTAATGGCCAAATTTAAGATTGGATATTTAAATCCTATAAGTAAAAAATAGATAAACAGACAGTATTAGAATTCTGTAATGCAGAAAACTAATATTGTCTCTTTTTATTGAAATAATGAAAGTGAGAAAATATGGAAACAAAAGTGACAATCATCATTCAAGAAATGCTACCTCTTTTAAACAATGCACAATTACTAGCATTACGGGAGAGTTTAGAGCGTCATTTAGTGAGTGGTGTAAATCAACAGAAGTATACGAATAATTCCTTGTTAGCCTTATTTATTACTGCTAAACAGGTGGAGGGGTGTAGTGCAAAAACCATTCGTTATTATCAAAGAACCATTGAAAACTTATTTACAAGCATAAAGCAGTCTGTAACACAACTGACAACAGATGATTTGAGAAGTTATCTAGCACAGTATCAGTCAGAAAAAGATTGCAGTAAAGCAAATTTGGACAATATCCGACGCATCCTGTCTTCGTTTTTTGCTTGGCTTGAGCAGGAGGAATATATCATCAAAAATCCTATTCGACGGATAAAAAAGATTAAGACCGAACAAACTGTGAAAGAAACTTATACTGATGAACATCTTGAAATCATGCGAGACAATTGTGAAAACTTAAGGGATTTAGCAATGATCGATCTACTAGCTTCTACAGGAATGCGCGTGGGAGAACTTGTTCAACTGAATCGCTCAGATATCGACTTTGAAAATCGTGAATGTGTTGTATTTGGGAAAGGTAAAAAGGAGAGACCTGTTTATTTTGATGCTCGTACGAAAATCCATTTAAGGAACTATATCAATAGCAGAGAAGATAATCATCCAGCACTTTTTGTTACTTTGCTTGGAAAAGCCCAGAGACTTGGAATAGCTGGTGTTGAGATTCGATTAAGAAAGTTAGGTCAAAAGCTTGGAATTCAAAAGGTCCACCCTCATAAATTCAGAAGAACACTAGCAACAAAGGCAATTGATAAGGGAATGCCTATCGAACAAGTCCAAAAACTGCTAGGTCACAGCAAAATTGACACAACCTTAGCCTATGCTATGGTCAACCAAAGTAATGTCAAACATTCCCATCAGAAATTCATCTCTTAAGTGCAAATCCCGATATTTCGAGGAGGTGGTTGCATGAAGAAAGTGAAACTAGGTGAAATTTGTGAGATACAAGCAGGAGGAACTCCTTCAAGAAATAAGCAAGAATTTTGGGTTCAAGGTAATATACCTTGGGTAAAAATAAAAGATATAAACTCAAAATACATCTCTAAAGTTGAAGAACATATTACAGATTTAGGATTGCGGTTTTCCTCTGCAAAATTATTTTCAAGAGGTACGATATTGTATACTATTTTTGCTACTATTGGTGAAGTAGCTATATTAGATATTGATGCTGCAACAAATCAGGCTATAGCAGGTTTACATTTAAAGTCTGAAAAAGTATTAAAAGAATATCTTTATTTTTTCCTTCTTTCTATTAAAAATAGAGTAAAAAACGATAGTAGAGGAGTAGCTCAGAATAATATTAATTTAACGTACTTAAAAAATATAGAGGTCCCTATTGTTGAAAATAGTATTCAGCAAGAAATTTGTAATAATTTAACTAAAATAAATCAAATAATTACTCTACGTAATCAGCAACTCATAGAACTCTCAAACCTTGTAAAATCCCGATTTAACGAGATGTTTGAAGATTATCCTGACTCAGTATTCTTAGATACATATATAAAAGAACTGAGAGCAGGTAAAAGTTTAGCTGGTGAGGAAAATAATAAGAATAAAGTATTAAAAACAGGAGCTGTATCGTACGATTATTTTAATTCCTCTGAAGTAAAAAATTTACCAATTGACTATATTCCCTTAGATGAACATAAAGTTGAAATAGGGGATGTAATTATTAGTCGTATGAACACTTCTGAACTAGTTGGGGCTGCTGGGTATGTTTGGGCTATCAATAGTGATAATATATATTTGCCAGATAGATTATGGAAGGTTATTCTGAATGATCGAGTAAATCCAGTTTTCTTATGGAAGCTTATTACAAATGAGAAAACAAAATTAAAAATTAAGAGAATTTCCTCTGGAACTAGTGGGAGTATGAAAAATATTTCGAAATCAAAATTTTTACAAATTAGAGTCCCCCTCCCCCCTCTTTCCCTACAAAACGAGTTCGCAGACTTTGTGGCTCAGGTTGACAAATCACAATTTACTTGTCAGATGGCTATAAAACTGTGGAGAAATAGCTTAAAATCTAGTATAATATAGCTATCTATTTAATCAAAGTGAGAGAAAAATGGGAAATTTTGATTTTCTTTTAAATAACAAGGAGTATGAATCTTTTTCGAGGCCCTGTATAGAAGCTGAGAATATGATTGGGACATCCACTGTAGCGACAGCTTTCATGGCGCGTCGTGCCTTGGAGCAGGCTGTTCATTGGATTTATAGCCATGATTCTTATTTGGAAGCCCCTTATCGTGCTACCTTGTCTTCATTAGTTTGGGATGATGACTTTAGAGAAATCGTAGATCCAGAGCTTCATAGTCAGATGGTTCTCTTGATACGCTGGGGCAATCATGCTGCTCATGGTGGGGAGATCAAGGAACGTGAAGCGATTTTAGCCTTACATCATTTGTACCAGTTCGTAAACTTTATTGATTACTGCTACAGCAATGAGTTTGTGGAACGTTTTTTTGACGAGAAGTTATTGCCAATTTCAGAGAATGTCAAGAAAAGAGAAACACCACAAGCCATGGTGGAACTGCAAGACAGTTTACCTGTTATGCCTGACTTTTATGAACAAATGGCTGTACAGTCCTTGGAAGTTCAAGAAAATTATACAGAAAAACGTGAAACTGCTGCTCAACGGCAAGAGGTTTCTTTTCATATCGATCAGTTATCTGAGGCTGAGACGAGAAAACTCTTTATTGACATTGATTTACGCTTAGCAGGTTGGACATTTGAAGAAAATTGTCGAGTTGAAGTCGCTGTTAATGGACTGAAACACGGCTCGGGAACAGGTTATTGTGATTATGTCCTTTATGGTAAAAATGGAAAGATTTTAGCCATTATTGAAGCCAAAAAGGCTGCAGTTAATCCAGAAGTCGGTGAAGTACAAGTCAAGGAATATGCTAAAGCGCTAGAGGAAAAAATAGGTTATCAACCGATTTGTTTTATTACAAATGGCCTCAAGCACTACATTCTTGATGGTGTAAATCGTCGCCAGGTTGCAGGATTCTATTCTCAAGAAGAATTGCAATTATTGATGGACAGACGACATTTGCAAAAACCACTGAAGGATATTTCTAGTAAAATCAGAGACGATATTTCTGGACGTTATTACCAGAAACATGCGATTGCAAGTGTTTGTGAGGCTTTTTCTAACAATCGAAGACAAGCTCTTTTGGTAATGGCAACTGGTTCTGGGAAAACTCGAACAGCAGTCTCTCTTGTTGATATCCTATCACGTCACAATTGGGTCAAAAATATTCTCTTTCTAGCTGACCGAACATCTCTTGTAAAACAAGCCTATGATTCATTTAGGAAATTACTTCCAGATCTTTCGGTTTGTAACTTTTTAGAGGATAAAGCTGGAGCACGATCAAGTCGTATGGTATTTTCTACTTATCCGACCATGATTGGAGCTATTAGTGATCAGGAAGAAGTCATTCAACGCCCTTTCACTGTTGGTCATTTTGATCTTATCATTATTGACGAGTCTCACCGCTCTATTTATCAAAAATACAAGGCCATTTTTGATTATTTTGATGCTAGAATCGTAGGCTTAACGGCCACACCTCGTCAGGACCTTGATAAAAACACTTATGGATTTTTTAACTTGGAAAATGGTGTTCCTACCTATGCTTATGATCTTGAAAAGGCTGTTGAGGATGGCTACTTGGTATCCTATCATTCGATCGAAACCAAGTTAGAATTACCTACAGATGGACTTCATTACGATGATCTATCCCAAGAAGATAAAGAATATTTTGATAGCCAATTTGAAGATGATAGTCTAGAAAAAGACATTGATGCTGGAGCTTTTAATTCCTTTATTTTTAATAAAGGTACAGTAGAGATTGTTCTAGATGAACTAATGACGAGAGGGATTCAGACGGCTTCGGGTGATGAGATTGGAAAAACTATCATCTTTGCAAAGAATCATCACCATGCTGAATTTATTAGAGAGATTTTTAATAAACGATATCCTGAAAAGGGGAGCGACTATGCTCAGGTGATTGATTACAGTATTAAACATTATCAAACCTTGATTGATGATTTTAAAATCAAAGAGAAATACCCTCAAATTGCAATTTCAGTTGATATGCTGGATACAGGTATTGATGTTCCAGAGGTTGTTAATTTAGTTTTTTTCAAGAAAGTGCGCTCAAAAACAAAATTTTGGCAGATGATTGGTCGTGGAACGCGTCTCTGTAAAGATTTGTTTGGACCTGATCAGGATAAGGAAAACTTCTTGGTATTTGATTATGGTGACAACTTTGAATACTTCAAAGCAGATCCGAGAGAAGGAAATGGACGTCATATTGTTCCCTTGACACAGCGTTTGTTTAATATCAAGGTTGACTTGATTCGTGAACTGCAAGACCTTCGCTATCAAGAGGATCCATTTGCAAGAGAGTATCGTCAGCAACTGGTCTCAGAACTTCATAGTCATGTAGAGGACTTGAATGAGTTAGACTTTAGAGTTCGTATGGTCTTAGATATGGTTTATACCTATAAGAAATTAGAAAATTGGCAAAATCTTACAACGATTTCATGTGAAAATCTTCATACTCATATATCTCCTCTCATGTTTGATGAAGATAAAGAAAATGAAATGGCGAGACGCTTTGATTTATGGATGTTAGAAATTCAAGTAGGACAACTAACCTCTAAGCCATCACGGACTCATATATCTCAAGTTATGAAAACTGCTCAGGCTCTTGCTTCTGTTGGCAATATCCCTCAGGTCTTTGCACAGGCTGAAATTATCAGGAAAGTGCAAGAACCTGAATTTTGGGAGGAAGTAAGCTTGTCTGAACTTGAAAAAATACGACTTTCTCTAAGAGATTTATTGCAATTCTTGGATAAAAAGATCCGAAAGGTATATTATGTCAATTTTGAAGATCGAATTCTGTCTACTGTATATGAAACCACCCCTTATTTGCAGGTAAATGATCTTCGATCCTATAACGAAAAAGTTGAACATTATTTGAAAGCTCATTTGGATGAGGAAGCAATTTCTAAATTGTATCATAACAAGAAGTTGACTCCTCAAGATTTATTAGCATTAGAAACTCTATTATGGGAAAAATTAGGAAGTAAAACTGACTATCAGCAGCACTATGAGAACAAGGCTATTCCTAGATTGGTGCGGGAGATTATTGGTTTGAATAGAGAGGCCGCTAATCAAGTCTTTTCTAAGTTCTTGTCAGATGAAAGCCTTAATGCTAAGCAAATTTCTTTTGTGAAATTGATTGTCGATTATGTCGTTGAAAATGGTTATATGGATAAGTCTATCCTGACACAAGAACCGTTTAAATCTTATGGCTCCGTACAAGTACTATTTCAACATCAAATACCAGTATTGAGGAATATTGTCCAAACAATTGACTTAATCAATAATCGCGCCGAAGAAGTAGCTTGAAAATAGAAAGAGAATCACCATGCAAACACAAGAAGAAATGAATGTTTTGGTACCTGAAAAACTTGCAGAAATTGAGCGTGATTATGATGTTACTGTTTTGTGGGCAATTGAGTCTGGTAGTCGCGCTTGGGGCTTTGAGTCTCCGGATAGTGATTTTGATGTGCGTTTCGTATACAAGCACAAGCAAGATTTTTATCTAAGCTTGAACGATCATCGAGATGTCATCGAACTACCAATTGACGATACTTGGGATGTGAGTGGCTGGGATTTGGACAAGGCTTTAAAGTTGCTTTATAAGTCAAATCCAACCCTCTTTGAGTGGTTACAGTCGCCAATCGTTTACCAGCAAGATGCAGATTTTATTAACCGTATCCGTCCGCTTGTTAGTCAGTATTTTTCAGAGAAAAAGATGCTCCACCATTACTTGAATACTGCTAGAACTCAAATGAATAAGTATCTTTCAGGAGATAAGGTCAAACCTAAAAAGTATTTCTATGCACTTCGTCCCATTTTAGCTTGTCGTTGGATTGAAAAACATCACTCTGTTCCACCGATTTTGTTTGATGATTTGGTCAAAGAACTCCTCCCTGATGAAATGAAAGACCATGTGTCTAGATTGCTTGATATCAAGGTAAAGGGCCCTGAAGGTATGGAAATTGAGCCGATAGAGCCAATTCAGGACTTTATCATCAAAAATATCCAAGAGCTGGATGACTACGTCCAAAGTGTTACAGAGGAAAAGAAAGACTGGGAAGCTCTTAATCATTTTTTCCTTGAAGAATTACGTCGTGACTGAGGTTAATTATGGGAAAATGGACTTGTAGATGTGGTCAAGCAATGAACAACCACCAAGCGTTCAATCTAAATATTTATTCGGTTTATTCAGATGAGTTCTTAGCAGAAATTTCTCAAGCTGAATTATTTTAACTGACATTCTGTCATTGTAATTACGGTAATTATTTATTATAATACGCCAGAGGAGGGAGTCATATGATTGTAAAAACAAGAAAACAAGGAAATTCAATCACCATTACCAATCCAAATGGTGAAATTATCTTTACTCCCGAAGAGTCTGGACATCAGATTTCTTATGTATCTGATGATGTCTTTGACTTAAATTTGGACAAAATTTTTGATGAATACGATGATGTTTTCAAAGCTTTGGTGAAAAAATGACAGTCTATCTTACAGAAAGGCAAATCGAGAAAATCAATGCTTTAGCAATTCAACGTTATTCACCTAATGAAAAAATTCAGACAGTTAGTCCTTCTGCCTTAAATATGATTGTCAATTTACCAGAACAATTTGTTTTTGGTAAACCTTTTTATCCAATAACTTTTGATAAGGCAACGATACTATTTGTCCAATTGATTAAGAAGCGTGTTTTTGCCAACGCTAATAAACGAACTGTTTTCTTCGTTTTGGTGAAATTTCTGCAGTTGAATAGTTATCGTTTTTCTGTAACAGTTGAAGAAGCGGTCGATATGTGTGTAACTATCGCAGTAGAATCCTTAACAGATGAAAGGTTAGCTAGCTACACCAAATGGATCTCTGAACATTCATTTATTGCTAATGGCAAAAATTAAGCTTGGATGTTTAAATCCTAAAAGTAAAAAAATAGATAAACAGACAGTATTAGAATTCTGTAATGCAGAAAACTAATCTTTTGAATACGTCAAACATTCAACCTTACTAAACAAGAAAAAGTAGCCCACTCAGGCTACTTTTTAAAATTCTTTATAAACATAAGGATTCTCTGGTTTATCGACTTTTACAAAGGATTGAACTTCAAGGGTTGGGAGGACTTGGTTGAGTTCCTTGTGATAGCGATTGCTAATCTTACCTTTGACTCTCACCCAAGTGTTATTTTCATACTGATTGTTGTTTCCTGTGGTCAAGAGGCCAAAAACTCCCGAATCAGCGATGCAGTGCATGATACCAAAGCGAAAGACAAATTGACTATCGCTGTGACTTGGATCGTTGTAGACAAAGCCAATAAACTCGATTTCCTTGCCTTCAAATTCATTTGGATAATCATAGATAGCTTCCATGACTTCCAAGTAATTCTCATCGGTGATGACAATACTAGATTGAGCTAAGTATTTATCAGCAATTTTACGAACAGTGTCTACATAAGCTGTGTGTGAATAAAACCTACTGGTATCCGGCTTAAGATACTGACTGCTCGTACCTTCGCTTGCTTGGATTGCCTTGTCCGTTCCTTCTGACAGAGGAAAATAATATCCTTTTGCCGATACTGTTTGCGAATCTAGCTCGACAGTTGGAAATGTAAACCCAACTAACAAAGGTAAACTTAGGAGGACAGAACTAGCAAGCTTGGCAGAAAACTTATGTAAGTGACTGTGTTCTTTCAAACGCTTGAAGCAAATATAGGCTTGAACAATGGCTAGTAACAAAGATAGAACCATTGTTATATAAGCCAGATAAGAGTAGTGGAGGTTTAGATATTGATTGAGCTTACCAGATAGGTGTAGATAAAGGGTTAAGAAAAAATAACTAATCAAAATAAGAAATCGTATCATATCATCACCCCGACTAGATAAGAATAGACAAGAACAACAAGAGTCACAATGGTCATGAACTGCCAAATAAAGCGAGTTTTAAGATAATTCTTCATCATGAGTAGGTTTTTGACATCAAGCATTGGTCCAATAACCAGAAAGGCAAGAACTGGCGCAAATCCGAAACTAGAGAGCAACGAAGAGCCAATAAAGGCATCTGCCTCACTACAAAGCGATAGTAAGAAAGATAAGAGCATTAAAAGAACAATAGCGAGTAGTGGTGTTGCACTAATTGATGTCAGAATACGAGTTGGTACATAAACCTGGACTATGCTAGCAAACAGACAACCGAAAACCAAATAACGTCCCATATCAAAGAATTCATCGATAGCTTGGATAAATACCTGAAGGATTTTTTGACTTTTACTCAAGTGAGAAAAATCATGCTCATGACAAGCCAATCTATTTTCTTTTTGAATAGGTTCTTCCCAGAAAAATCCAAGAAAGATACCCAATATAGTAGCAACTAGAATCGCGCCCAAAGCTCTTAGGAAAACCATTTGAATTGAATTACCAAAGGCTGAATAAGTCGCAAAAAGTACGATAGGATTGATGATAGGAGCCGTTACTAGAAAAGGTACCGCTGTATAGCTTGGAACCTTTTTCTCTAAGAAACGATTGATAATCGGAACGATTCCACACTCACAAGAGGGAAAGAGAAAACCGATGAAGCTACCAAAAAAGATTCTCCCCAAGCGATTTTTAGGGAGAAATTTATAAACCTTCTCAGGAGTCACATAGACTTCAATGGCACCAGAGATGATACTACCGATTAAGACAAAGGGTAAAGCTTCAATGATAATTGATAGAAAAATAGCGCCAGCTTGTAACACACTAGAAGGTAGACTTTGAAAGAGTGTCATCTATTTTTTCTTTTCAGCCTTATCTTTCTTTTCTTTATCATCTGGAAATGTCACTTGCTTCAAATCAGGTAGTTTAGCGAACTCTTCGAACATCTTATCTAAGTCATCAGTTTTTGTAAATTTAACAGCCATTGGGCATACCTCAATTCTTATTGTTTCCTCTATTATACTATTATTTCTGGGAAATAGTTGGATTTTAAAACAAACATTGCTTTTCTCTTTATAAAGTTGAAATAAAGCAACAAATTAAGGAAAACAAGCTTTCTTCCTTATGGTATAATAGATTCATGGATAAAAAATATGAAAAAATTTCCCAAGATTTGGGTGTAACCTTAAAGCAAATTGATACGGTCTTGTCTTTGACAGCAGAAGGAGCAACCATTCCCTTTATCGCTCGTTATCGGAAAGACATGACTGGTAGTTTGGATGAGGTGGCTATCAAAGCTATTATCGACCTTGATAAAAGTCTTACCAACCTCAATGACCGTAAGGAAGCTGTTTTGTCAAAAATCAAAGAGCAAGGTAAGTTGACCAAAGAGTTAGAAGAAGCCATCTTAGCTGCTGAAAAACTCGCAGACGTTGAAGAGCTCTATCTTCCCTATAAGGAAAAACGTCGCACCAAGGCAACGATTGCGCGTGAGGCGGGGCTTTTCCCTCTTGCTCGCTTAATCTTACAAAATGTTTCTGACCTAGAAAAAGAAGCAGAAGCATTTGTCTGTGAAGGATTCGAGACTCCACAAGATGCTTTAGCAGGTGCAGTTGATATTTTGGTTGAAGCTCTCTCTGAGGATGTCAACTTGCGTTCGATGACTTATCAAGAAGTTCTTAGACATTCTAAAATTACATCTCAACTTAAAGACGAAACTCTAGATGAAAAGCAAGTCTTTCAGATTTATTACGATTTCTCAGAGACGGTTCCTAACATGCAGGGATATCGTACTCTTGCCCTTAATCGTGGTGAGAAGTTAGGCATCTTGAAGATTGGTTTTGAGCATGCGGTTGAACGTATTCAAGCCTTCTTTGCTGCTCGTTTTAAGGTTAAAAATGCCTATATTGAAGAAGTTATTCAGCAATCTGTTAAGAAGAAGGTACTGCCAACTATCGAGCGTCGTATCCGTACAGAGTTAACAGAGAAGGCAGAAGAAGGAGCTATTCAACTCTTCTCAGAAAACCTCCGTAATCTTCTTCTGGTAGCACCTCTTAAAGGGCGCGTGGTTCTTGGTTTTGACCCTGCTTTTCGTACAGGTGCCAAGCTTGCGGTCGTTGATGCGACTGGGAAAATGTTGACGACACAAGTCATTTATCCAGTCAAACCAGCTTCAGCTCGTCAGATTGAAGAAGCTAAGCGTGATTTGGCAGATTTGATTGGCCAATACGGTGTTGAAATTATCGCTATCGGAAATGGAACTGCTAGTCGTGAGAGTGAAGCCTTTGTGGCAGAACTTCTGAAAGAGTTTCCAGAAGTTAGCTATGTCATTGTCAATGAGAGTGGTGCGTCTGTCTACTCAGCTAGTGAACTTGCCCGTCAGGAGTTTCCAGAACTAACCGTTGAAAAACGTTCGGCAATCTCAATCGCTCGTCGCTTGCAAGATCCCCTTGCTGAATTGGTTAAAATTGACCCTAAATCCATCGGTGTTGGCCAGTATCAGCACGATGTTAGTCAGAAAAAACTATCTGAAAGTCTTGATTTCGTGGTGGATACAGTTGTTAACCAAGTTGGTGTCAATATCAATACAGCTAGTCCAGCCCTACTTTCACATGTTGCAGGACTAAACAAAACCATCTCTGAAAATATCGTTAAGTACCGTGAGGAAGAAGGAAAAATCACTTCACGAGCCCAAATCAAGAAAGTTCCTCGACTAGGTGCTAAGGCCTTTGAGCAGGCTGCTGGTTTCCTTCGTATTCCTGAAAGCAGCAACATCCTTGACAATACTGGTGTTCACCCAGAAAACTATGCAGCGGTCAAGGAACTCTTCAAACGCTTAGATATTAAAGACCTAAATGAAGAAGCGCAAGCCAAGCTAAAATCCGTTTCAATCAAGGAAATGGCTCAAGAGCTAGAACTCGGTCAAGAAACACTTAAAGACATTATCGCTGACCTTCTCAAACCAGGACGTGATTTCCGTGATTCCTTTGATGCTCCAGTCCTTCGTCAGGATGTCTTGGATATCAAAGACTTACAAGTTGGCCAAAAGCTTGAGGGAGTTGTGCGCAACGTCGTTGACTTCGGTGCCTTTGTTGATATCGGTATCCATGAGGACGGTCTCATTCATATCTCTCACATGAGTAAGAAATTTATCAAACATCCGAGTCAAGTAGTTTCGGTTGGCGATTTGGTTACTGTTTGGGTGAAGAAAATCGATGCTGACCGCGAAAAAGTGAATCTGTCGCTCCTAGCTCCAAATGAATCTAACTGATTACGTTAAACAGGTTTCTTTAGAAGATTTTGGAAAACCTTTCAAACACCAAGCTCAATGGAATACTCGTCTACGGTCGACAGGTGGACGATTTTTCCCAAAAGATGGTCATTTGGATTTCAATCCTAAGGTTTATCAAGAACTTGGTTTAGAGGTTTTTCGTAAAATTGTTCGTCATGAGCTCTGCCATTATCATCTTTATTTCGAAGATAAAGGCTATCAGCATAAGGATTTAGCCTTTAAACAACTTTTAAAAGAGGTAGACGGGCTCCGCTTTGTTCCTCCCTTATCAAGTGCCAATCAAAAGCCAAATTTAGTCTATGCTTGTCAGTCTTGTCAGCAAATCTATCAACGAAAGCGAAAAATCGATACCAAGCGTTATCGTTGTGGTCTTTGTCGTGGAAAACTCTTCTTGTTAAATCGGCCTAAGGACTGATGTAGTAAATCTAGTTTAGTGCTATACTAAGATTAAGAAATCCGAAAGAGGAATAAATTATGAATACAAAATTTTATAAAATGAGACGAAATCGCATGATATCAGGTGTTCTTGCAGGTCTATCTGATAAATGGAATCTTGATGTAACCCTTGTTCGTTTCCTTTTTGCAATCTTTACAATCGCAAACTTTGGACTCGGAATCATTATCTACATTATCCTAGCTTCGATTCTACCAACAAAAGAAGATATCGAAGCTGAAATGTATGGAACAGGCCCACGCAAGATTAAAGAAGCCCAGCCTATCAATGATGACGAAGGTTGGTTTTGGTAAATCAAATTAACTGTCTATATTTTGATAGCAAAAAAAAGATACCGAGCGGTATCTTTTTTTAAATACTAAACAACTGTCCCAATAGATAGGTCACTCCCATAGTCAACAAACCGATACAGAGGTTACGAATCATGGCTGTTTTTGTTGGGGCTTTTCCAAGTTTAGCACTAGTGTAGCCGGTAACTAATAGAGAAATCGCTACGATAAAGACAGTGGCAGGAATTCTGTATTCGCTTGGGAAAATAATAATCGAAAGCATTGGTGGCAGGCTACCAAGTACAAAGGCGATGAAGCTAGATGCTGCAGCATGCCAGGGATTAGTGAATTCCTCATACTCGATTCCGTACTTTTCCTCAACTAAGGCTTTGAGAGGATTTTTAAGAAATGCTTTATTGGTTAAGAGTTGGGCTGATGTTTCACACTCACCATTTTGAAGATAAGCTGCATAGAGTGATTTTTTAGCAGCTTCCATATCTTTATCCAAAAGTAATTGTTCGCGGGCTACAGCAGCTTCCTCCGTGTCTTTTTGAGTAGATACGGATACATACTCGCCACCAGCCATAGAAAAGGCACCAGCAAGAATTGCGGCTAATCCTGAGAGGAAGATAATCCAGATATTGTTAGTCGCACTGGCAACCCCAATAACAACTCCAGCGATAGAGATGATTCCATCATTAGCTCCCAGCACACCAGCTCTCAAGATATTTAAACGGCCAGCAAAGTTTGCATCAATTTCATGTGTAATTTCTGACATAGTTTTCTCCTTCCTGTCCATTATAAAGTAAAGAGAAAGTGAATACAAACTTTTTAAACTATCTGAAAAAAGTTCTACAATTCTAATTTAAGACAAAGTAAATAGAAGTAGCCATAGCTATTTCTTATGCCAAGATATAACAAAGTTGTATTTGTAACTGACTGCCATAGATGATACAATTAATTTGATGAAATCTTTGGAGGTCTGATTATGACTCGTGAATTTAAATTTGAAACCCTACAATTGCATGCAGGACAAGTGGTAGATGCGACTACCAAGTCTCGTGCTGTCCCTATTTATCAAACAACATCTTTTGTATTTGAAGATACACAAGAAGGTGCAGAACTGTTTGCCCTTCAAAAAGCTGGAAATATCTATACACGTATTACCAATCCAACAACTTCAGCCTTTGAAGAACGTATTGCTGCTCTTGAAGGTGGTGTAGGTGCCCTTGCCACAGCTTCTGGAATGGCGGCTCTTACTTATACTATTCTTGGACTTGCTCATGCAGGTGATCATGTTGTTGCCGCTTCAACTATCTACGGTGGTACTTTTAACCTATTGAAAGAAACCCTTCCTCGCTATGGAATCACCACAACTTTTGTTGATATCGATAATCTAGAAGAAGTAGAAGCAGCGATTAAAGACAATACCAAACTTGTTTTGATTGAAACCTTGGGTAATCCAGTTATCAACATTCCTGATATAGAAAAAATTGCTGAAATTGCTCATAAACACCAGATTCCATTGGTTGCTGACAATACTTTTGCAACACCTTATCTTATCAATGTCTTTTCTCATGGAGTAGACATTGCAGTTCACTCAGCAACTAAGTTTATCGGTGGTCACGGTACAACTATTGGTGGTGTCATCGTTGATAGTGGTAAGTTTGACTGGGCTGCTTCAGGCAAATTTCCTCAATTAGTCGAAGAAGATCCAAGCTACCACAATATCAGTTATACTCGTGATGTTGGAGCTGCAGCTTTTATCGTGGCTGCTCGCGTGCAATTGCTTCGCGATATGGGAGCTGCCCTTTCACCATTTAACTCATTCTTGCTCTTACAAGGTCTTGAAACACTTTCTCTTCGTGTTGAACGTCATGTTCAAAATGCTGAGAAAATCGTTGATTTCCTTGTGAACCATCCAAAGGTTGAAAAGGTCAACTATCCAAAACTTCCAGATAGTCCTTACCATGCCTTGGCTGAAAAATACTTACCAAAAGGTGTTGGTTCAATCTTTACTTTCCACGTTAAAGGTGGAGAAGCAGAAGCTCGTAAGGTGATTGACAACTTGGAAATTTTTTCAAACTTAGCCAATGTAGCAGATGCAAAATCATTGGTAGTTCATCCCGCAACCACAACACATGCTCAGTTGTCAGACTCTGATCTAGAAGCAGCAGGAGTAACTAAAAATCAAATCCGTCTCTCAATCGGTCTTGAAAATGTTGATGATTTGATTGAAGATTTACGACTAGCGCTTGAAAAAATCTAAAAATAACTAGTTTTTATCGAATTAAGCATCCTTCTCACGAATAGTAAAGTGAGGAGGATTTTTATGTACAGTATTTCATTTCAAGAAGATTCGCTCTTGCCAAGGGAACGCTTGGTGACAGAAGGAGTAGAAAGTTTGAGTAATCAGGAATTACTAGCCATTTTATTACGAACAGGAACTCGTCAATCTACCGTTTTTGAAATTGCACAGAAAGTATTGTCTCAATTGAACAGTTTAACTGAGTTAAAAAAAATGACCCTGCAAGAACTACAGACTTTATCAGGTATCGGTAGAGTGAAGGCTATTGAACTACAAGCAATGATTGAGCTTGGAAGTCGTATTCACAAACATGAAACCATTGAGACAGAGAGCATTCTTAGTAGTCAAAGACTGGCTAAAAAGATGCAACAAGAATTGGGAGATAAAAAACAAGAGCACCTAGTGGCGCTCTATCTGAATACACAAAATCAAATTATTCATCAGCAAACCATTTTTATTGGTTCTGCTACTAGAAGTATTGCGGAACCAAGGGAAATTCTCCACTATGCCTTAAAGCATATGGCAACATCCGTGATTCTGGTTCATAATCATCCATCTGGTGCTGTTATGCCAAGTAGAAATGATGACCATGTTACAAAACTTGTTAAAGAAGCCTGCGAATTAATGGGTTTGGTCTTATTGGACCATCTTATCGTCTCACATTCCGGTTATTTTAGTTACCGTGAGAAGACGGATCTAATTTAAAAAACCTGTATCATATACAGGTTTTACAATTCATTGACGACATAATCGAAAAGTGTTTTATCTTTGGGGCGATTTTCAAAAAGAAATTCCGGATGCCATTGAACACCGAGGTAAGGGAAACCATCAGTCGTTGTTACAGCCTCAATAATACCGTCTTTAGGATCATGAGCGACAACCTTTAGATTTTGAGCAAGGTCTTTAATGCTCTGATGATGGAAAGAGTTGATATGGGAGATTTCTCCATAGATTTCTCGAAGAACAGTATCAGGTTCTGTTACCAAACGTTGTGTTGTGTACTCGGCAGAACAATCCTGCCAGTGGTCTTCGATATCTTGATACAAAGTTCCACCCATAGCAACGTTAAAGAGTTGAGTCCCACGGCAAACAGAGAAAATAGGCTTTTTCTGTTTAATAGCTTCCTTGATGAGGGCTAGTTCGAAGATATCTCTTTGAAGATGGTAGTCATCGCTATCAATGGTTTTTGGTTCACCATAGAATTTTGGATCAACATTTTGCCCACCTGTCAAGATGAGCTTGTCAATCATACTGATATAGTGGCTAGCCATTTCTTGATCACCAATCGGTAGGATGATGGGAATCCCTCCAGCGTCTTTAACGCCTTCAATAAAGCTTTTTGCTGCATAGCTCATCATGATGTCATCATCTGGATGAGTTTTTTCGTTTCCTGTAATCCCTATAACTGGTTTTTTCATAAATGCTTACGCTTTCTAATCCTCTTTTCTCATGAAATAGAGGAGAGTTTGCAATTCACTAGTTAAATCCACATATTGAGCCACCACATCTTTTGGTAGTTGGAGATGAACGGGTGAAAAGCTTAAAATTCCTTTAATACCTGCTTCTACAAGGAGATTAGCTACTTCTTGTGATTTGACACTCGGAACAGTTAAGATTGCAGTTTTTACATCTGCATTTTTTATTTTATCCTTGATTTGGGAAATTCCATAAATTGGAATTCCATCGGGAGTTTTCGTCCCAACTTCAGGATGATCATCCAAATCAAAAGCCATAATAATTTTCATTTTGTTTCGTTCATGGAAACGGTAGTGAAGGAGAGCGTGCCCCATATTACCAATCCCCACCAACATAACATTTGTAATAGAATTATCATTTAGAAGATCAGCAAAAAACGTCATTAGTTTTTTGACATCGTAGCCAAATCCACGGCGACCAAGTTCACCAAAGTAGGAAAAATCTCGTCTAACGGTAGCAGAATCAATACCAATGGCCTCGGCAATTTGTTTTGAGTTGGCTCTTTCAATCTTTTCTGCATGAAATCTTTTAAAGATACGATAATAAAGAGAAAGTCTCTTTGCTGTTGCTTTTGGAATAGCAGACTGTTTTTCTTTCACAAAATCACAACCTTTCTAAATACTATTTTATAGAAAGATTGTGAAAAAATCAACAAAAACAAGAAAAAACTAAGAAAATCTTAGTTTATCTTTGTAAAATCATAGTGAGATAGAAAACGATAGAAATTTCCCAGAAGCCCCTGATAGATTTCTTTTCCATTATAGGTCAGAGAAGTAATGACAGTAGTATCTGGAAGAGTCACACAGCCTGAAAGTGATAGCATGAGTGCTTCATAATCTTCGTATTCTAAAACGCGATCGACTTGATAGGTGTCTTTGTAAGTTAATCGAAACATAATTGCCTTCTATCTTTCACTTTTAGTAAAGACATCACGTTCAACAAGACTATCCATCAAGAAGTAAAATTTCTCTTGGTGAATATGAGTTTCTTCTGACTTAAAGATATCGACTAAACGTAGACCAAATTTATCAGTGATGTTGATTTTTGCACCTGTTAAGTCTTTGTTGATGATAATCTTAAGTTGGAAACCTTCCCCACTATTTGGAACTTTTTCAAGAAGACGCGTTAGTTCATAGTTACCAACCTTAGTTTCAAAAAAAGTGTTATCTTTTAGAGTGAACTTTTTGACGGTTGGGCTAAGTGTGTAATTATAACGGCAATTTTTAAGACTAATGGTTTTTTCGAATGCCATTGAGTTAACCTCCAATGATTTCTTTTAGAGTTTGTGCGAGAGTGATTATTTCTTGCCCTGTATTTTGAGGTGAAATGCTGACGCGAACGGATTCGTGTAAGCGAGGAGAGTCTTCACCGTAGAAAGCCTGAAGAACATGACTAACCTGAACGACACCTGCAGTACAAGCAGAGCCAGTTGAAATAGAAATACCTTCAAGATCTAGACGAAGGAGTAGTAGATCATTACGTTGACCTGGGAATCCAATATTAAGGACATAAGGTAGCTGGTCTTTCCCTTGATTGAGGTAATAGTCTGTCCCAGCAATTTCATTTAAGAATGTGTCTTTTAGTTTTTGAACCTTTTTAAAGTTTTGTTCTTGGTTTTCAAGATCATCCTTTAGAGCTGCTACCATTCCCACAATGGCAGGAAGATTTTCTGTTCCTGCTCTTTTTTTCTGCTCTTGATCGCCACCATGAAGGTAGGAGTCAAAATCTGTAGATGCAGCATAGAGAAAACCAACGCCTTTTGGACCATAAAATTTGTGTGCAGAAGCGCTTAGAAAATCAATTCCCAATTTTTCGGGAAGTATCTCTAACTTACCAACTGCCTGAACCGCATCGACATGATAGACGGCTGGATGATTTTTTAGAACTTCCCCAATTTCAGCAATAGGTAAAAGTGTACCAGTTTCATTGTTTGCAAACATAGTAGAAACAAGAATGGTATCTTCACGCAGTGCATTTTTGACCTGGGATGCAGAAATTTCTTGATTTTCAGGCTGTAAAATAGTCACTTCAAAACCGAAATTTTCAACCAAGTATTTGATGGGTTCTAGAACAGCATGGTGCTCAATCGCAGTAGTGATAATGTGCTTTCCACGATTTTGATGGCGGAGGCAGTAGCCGATGATAGCAGTATTATTGCTTTCAGTACCACCAGTTGTAAAGAATATATGTTGTGGCTTTGTCCCTAGTAAACTTGCTAGTTCTTGACGAGCTTCTCGTAATAGTTTACCTGCTTGGCGCCCATGGCCATGAATACTAGAAGGGTTGCCATAAGTTTCTTGCATGACTTGAGTCATTGCTGAGATAGCTACTGAAGACATCGGAGTCGTTGCAGCATTATCCAAATAAATCAAAAACTCACCTAATTTCTATTTAAATAGTGGACTAACTGGTTTTCTTTCATGAATACGAACCATAGCATCACCAATCAATTCGCTAGCAGTGATATATTGTACGTTTTTAGGTTTTCTACTTTCTGTCAATACAGAATCTGTAACCAAGATTTCCTTGATTTTTGTTGCATCTAATAACTCTGCTGCACCGTTAACGAATAGTCCATGACTTGAAACCGCATAGATTTCAGTTGCGCCGTCACGCTCTAAGATTTTAGCAGCTTCAGAGAAGGTACGGCCAGTGTTCAGAATGTCATCGATCAAAATTGCCTTTTTACCTTCGACATCTCCGATGATGTAACCTTGACTGCGTTCAGAATCATCTTGTGCATAATCAATGATGGCGATTGGAGCATCTAGGTATTCTGCAAGACTACGAGCACGTTTAACACCAGAGTTTTTAGGACTTACAACAACCACATCTGAACCAGTCAAACCTTTATCACAGTAATGTTTTGCAAAAAGTGGAATTGTATAGAGGTTATCTACAGGAATGTCAAAGAATCCTTGAACCTGAACGGCATGGAGGTCAAGAGTCAATACACGACTAACTCCAGCTTTCACCAACATATTTGCAACTAGTTTTGCAGTAAGTGGTTCGCGAGAAGAAGCGATACGATCTTGGCGAGCGTAGCCGAAGTATGGAAGAACAACGTTAATAGTATTAGCACTAGCGCGAACACAAGCATCAACCATAATCAAGAGTTCCATCAAGTGGTTATTTACTGGATAACTAGTTGATTGGATGATATAAACATCATATCCACGAACACTTTCTTCGATGTTAACTTGGATTTCACCATCTGAAAATTGGCGTGAAGATACTTTTCCAAGTGGAACACCTGCAGCATCTGCGATTCTTTGAGCAATTTCCTGGTTGGAAGATAGTGCGAAAAGTTTCATGTTTTTTGTATCTGACATCGATAAACCGTCCTCTTTAAACTAAGTGAATCGCTGTAGTGAAACACTTTTAGTGATAAATGCTCTCTACAACAGATTCTATTATTTTTCATCCCTTTTATTTTATCAAAAAAAGAAGATTATTTCAGTATTTTTTCATATTTTCTATAAAACGAACCAATTTTGAAGGAGCTTTTTTGTAATGGATTTCATTGGCTTGTAAAAATTCTTGGAAATCAAGACTACCTTGGTTGCCATCTTCCACTTCTAATTCAAGCTCATAGTCAACAATATCAAAGTATTCGCTTTGATCAAGTGCCATGAGTCCGATCGGAGTTTGCTTTTCGTAGCGAACAGTAGTTAGACAACCTAAAACTACCCAGCCACTGGTTGAAAGTCCACGGCTAGTCAATTCGTCAAGAATCATTCCTTGCGGAAGTTTACATTCTTTAAGACAATGGTTTGCTTCCTCAAGGCTTAGATCTTGATTGTACTCCATATTTCCAACTTTTTGTGGAATTTTTATGGTCAATTCAGCGCTATTTTCAAAAGTACGAATGCGCATAGCAATTTTATGCTTACGAAGGTAAAAATCAGGCGTGTCTAGGTAGTAATTTTTTTGTGTAATAGGTGTGACTCCTGAAAAGTGAGTTTGTAATTTTTTATATTCATCCTGGTTTAGTAGTGTTTTCATTTCAATTTCTAAATGTTTCATTTTTTTAACTTTTTCCTTATCTTTGAAAGCGATTGTATGGTATAATAAGCATTGTATTTATTGTATAAGATTTTTCCTAGAAAATCAAAAACTAGATAAATCGAAGTGTATAGAGAATTGGATGAAAAAGATATATGATTACAGAATGGGAAGAATTTTTAGATCCTTACATTCAGGCTGTCGGAGAGCTGAAGATAAAACTCCGAGGTATTCGAAAACAATACCGCAAACAAAATAAACATTCTCCAATTGAGTTTGTAACTGGTCGAGTCAAACCGATCGAAAGTATAAAAGAAAAAATGGCTCGTCGAGGGATTGGATACGATACGTTGGAACAGGACTTGCAAGATATTGCAGGTTTACGCGTCATGGTTCAATTTGTAGATGACGTGAGCGAGGTTGTTGCCATTCTTCGTAAGAGGCAAGACATGAGAGTGGTTCAAGAACGTGACTACATCACTCATCGAAAGGCTTCAGGCTATCGTTCTTACCATTTGATTATTGAGTATACTGTTGACACGATCAAGGGGGCAAGAACGATTCTGGTGGAGATTCAGATTCGTACCTTGGCGATGAATTTCTGGGCTACTATCGAGCATTCTCTTAATTATAAATATCAAGGCGATTTTCCAGAAGAAATTAAGGAACGTTTGGAAATTACAGCAAGGATATCCCATCAATTAGATGAAGAAATGAGTAAAATTCGTGATGATATCCAGGAAGCACAGGCACTCTTTGATCCATTGCATAGAAAGTTAAATGACGGGGTAGGTAATAGTGACGATACCGATGAGGAATACAGGTAAACGAATTGATCTAATCGCTAATCGCAAACCTCAAAGTCAAAGAGTCTTATATGAATTAAGAGATCGACTAAAAAAGAATAACTTTATATTAAATGATAAACATCCCGATATCGTGATTTCCATAGGTGGGGATGGGATGCTTTTGTCTGCTTTTCACAAGTATGAAGACCAGCTGGATAAGGTTCGCTTTGTTGGTGTTCACACTGGTCATTTAGGTTTCTATACAGACTACCGTGATTTTGAACTGGACCAATTGCTTACTAATTTACAGTTGGATACTGGGGCTCGTGTGTCTTACCCACTGTTAAATGTAAAGATATTTTTGGAAAATGGAGAAGTGAAAATTTTCCGAGCTTTGAATGAGGCTAGCATTCGGAGAGCTGATAGGACTATGGTTGCCGATATTATTATTAACCAAGTGCCATTTGAACGTTTTAGAGGAGATGGCCTGACGGTATCGACGCCAACCGGGAGTACAGCCTATAATAAATCTCTTGGTGGAGCTGTTTTACATCCTACTATTGAGGCTCTACAATTAACAGAAATTGCGAGTCTCAACAATCGTGTCTACAGAACTTTAGGTTCGTCTATCATTGTGCCTAAGAAGGATAAGATTGAATTGATACCGACTCGCAATGATTATCATACGATTTCTGTTGACAATAGCATTTATTCTTACCGTAATATTGAAAGAATAGAATACCAAATAGACCACCACAAGATTCACTTTGTCGCAACACCAAGCCATACTAGTTTTTGGAATCGTGTCAAGGATGCCTTTATTGGTGAGGTGGATGAATGAGGTTTGAATTTATTGCTGACGAACATGTCAAGGTAAAGACCTTTTTAAAAAAACACGAAGTCTCGAAAGGTTTACTTGCCAAAATCAAGTTTCGAGGTGGAGATATTCACGTAAACGGTCATCCACAAAATGCAACCTATCTCTTAGATATTGGGGATGTGGTTGTCATCGATATTCCTCCTGAGGAAGGTTTCGAGACACTGGAAGCCATTGATTATCTACTGGATATTCTGTTTGAAGATGATCATTTCTTGATTTTAAACAAACCCTTTGGTGTGGCCTCGATTCCTAGTGTCAATCATTCCAATACCATCGCTAACTTTATCAAGGGCCACTATGTGAAACAGAACTATGAAAATCAGCAGGTTCACATTGTAACCAGACTAGATCGCGATACTTCGGGTCTCATGCTTTTTGCTAAACATGGTTATGCTCATGCTAGACTAGACAAGCAGTTGCAAAAGAAAGCCATTGAAAAGCGTTATTTTGCTCTAGTCAAAGGAGATGGTTTTTTGGAACCTCAAGGTGAAATTATTGCACCGATTGCCCGTGACGAAGATTCAATCATTACTAGACGAGTTGCAAAAGGTGGTAAATATGCTCATACCTCCTATCGTATAGTGGAGTCTTATGGCAATATTCATCTAGTTGATATTCGACTGCATACAGGAAGGACACACCAGATTCGTGTCCATTTCTCACATATCGGTTTCCCTTTGCTTGGTGATGACCTCTATGGTGGTAGTCTTGAACATGGCATAGAGCGTCAAGCTCTGCATTGCCATTACTTATCGTTTTATCATCCTTTTCTTGAAGAGCGGTTGGAGATGGAAAGTCCACTGCCGGATGATTTCAACACTCTTATTACTCAGTTATCAAATAATAATTTATCTTAAAAGGAGTAAAAACTCATGGAAGTTTTTGAAAATTTAAAAGCCAACCTAGTTGGTAAAAATGCACGTATTGTCTTGCCTGAAGGTGAAGAACCACGCATTCTTCAAGCAACAAAACGCATCGTAAAAGAAACAGAAGTTATCCCTGTCCTACTTGGAAATCCTGATAAAATTAAAATCTATCTTGAAATCGAAGGAATCATGGATGGTTATGAAGTAATCGATCCTGCACATTACCCTCAATTTGAAGACATGGTAGCATCACTTGTAGAACGTCGTAAAGGAAAAATGACTGAAGAAGAAGCTCGTGAAATCTTGGTTAAAGACGTGAACTATTTTGGTGTTATGTTGGTATACATGGGCTTGGTAGATGGAATGGTTTCAGGAGCTATTCACTCTACTGCTGCAACTGTTCGCCCAGCCCTTCAAATCATTAAAACACGTCCAAATGTTAGTCGTACTTCAGGTGCCTTCCTTATGGTTCGTGGCACTGAGCGTTACCTATTTGGTGACTGTGCCATCAATATCAATCCTGATGCTGAAGCTTTGGCAGAGATTGCGATTAACTCTGCTATCACAGCTAAGATGTTCGGTATCGAACCAAAAATTGCAATGCTAAGCTACTCAACTAAAGGTTCTGGATTTGGTGAAAGCGTAGATAAGGTTGTTGAAGCAACTAAAATTGCTCACGATCTTCGTCCTGATCTTGAAATTGATGGCGAATTGCAATTCGATGCTGCCTTCGTTCCAGAAACAGCCGCTCTTAAAGCACCAGGAAGCAAGGTTGCTGGTCAAGCAAACGTCTTTATCTTCCCAGGTATTGAAGCAGGAAATATCGGTTACAAGATGGCAGAACGTCTCGGTGGATTTGCAGCGGTTGGTCCAGTATTGCAAGGTTTGAACAAGCCAGTTAATGACCTTTCTCGTGGATGTAATTCAGACGACGTCTTCAAACTTACTCTAATCACAGCAGCACAAGCTGTACACCAATAAAATACAAGATAGCTCCTTTTCTGTTAAAGGAGCTTTTCAATAGGAAGAATTCAAACTGGTTATTAAAAGGTGATAGGAATATCGGCTTTTGTTAATACTCGGTGAAGTTTATAGATCAAACCTATAGATACCCAAAGAATTGGTTGGAAACATAGTCAATACTGCCAGTTCTATAGAAATTAGCTTCTGCAATCTTTTGAATGACTATTTATTTTTTTACTCACTTAATGTTCAGAAAGGAGGATTTTAATTTGAAATATAAGTATTTACTTTTCGACCTCGATCACACCTTGCTCGATTTTGATGCTGCTGAGGATATAGCTCTGACGCAACTCTTAGAAGAAGAAGGAATAGAGGATATCCAAACTTACAAAGATTATTATGTGCCCATGAACAAAGCCCTTTGGAAGGATTTGGAACAGAAAAAAATTACTAAGGCTGAGCTGATTAACACTCGTTTTGAAAAATTGTTTGCTCATTTTGGCATTGAAAAAGATGGTGCCTACCTAGCAGAGCGCTACCAGTTTTTCCTATCAAAACAGGGACAAACTTTCCCAGGTGTGGAAGATTTATTAAAAAATTTGATAAAACAAGGCTATGAGCTCTATGCTGCGACAAATGGTATTACTGCCATTCAGACAGGACGTTTGGCTCAATCGGGTCTAGCGCCATATTTCAATCAAGTCTTTATCTCAGAACAGTTGCAAACCCAAAAGCCTGATGCACTTTTTTACGAAAAAATCGGTCAGCAGATTGCAGGATTTAGTAAAGAAAAGACGCTGATGATTGGAGATTCCCTGACCGCCGACATTCAAGGTGGCAATAATGCTGGGATTGATACGATCTGGTATAATCCTCATCACCTCGAAAATCCCACACAAGCCCAGCCGACTTACGAAATCCATTCTTATCAAGACTTGCTGGATTGCTTAGATAAACTGTAAAAAGTGGTTTCCATAGCCACTTTTTGCTATAATAGAGGCAGTAAAAACGAAGGAGTCGGCTATGGAACACTCGTCTTGGCATGCTTTGATTAAGGAGCAATTACCTGAAGGTTATTTTGCGAAAATCAATCAGTTTATGGAGCAGGTCTATGCTCAGGGAACTGTTTATCCACCTAAGAAAAAGGTTTTTCAGGCTCTCTTGACTACACCGCTTGAAGAAGTTAAGGTGGTGATTTTAGGGCAAGACCCCTATCACGGGCCAGGTCAAGCGCAGGGCTTGAGTTTTTCTGTTCCTGACTCTATCCCAGCTCCGCCATCCTTGCAAAATATCTTGAAGGAATTGTCAGATGACATTGGTGTTAAGAAATCCCATGATTTGACGGCTTGGGCTGAGCAAGGAGTCTTACTTCTCAATGCTTGCTTGACTGTTCCTGCTGGACAGGCCAATGGTCATGCTGGTCAAATATGGGAGCCTTTTACTGATGCTGTGATTCAGGTGGTCAATCATCTAGATAGACCAGTGGTCTTTGTACTATGGGGAGCTTACGCACGTAAGAAGAAGTCCTTAATTACCAATCCTCATCACTTGATTATCGAATCAGCCCATCCCAGTCCTTTATCTGTTTACAGAGGATTTTGGGGTTCCAAGCCTTTTTCCAAGGCCAATGCTTTTTTAGAAGATACAGGACAAGAGCCAATCGATTGGCTTAGATAAGGAGAGAATATGCCTCAGTTAGCGACAATTTGCTACATTGATAATGGAAAAGAATTGCTCATGCTTCATCGCAATAAAAAGCCTAATGATGTCCATGCAGGGAAATGGATTGGTGTTGGTGGAAAGATTGAACGTGGGGAAACACCACAAGAATGTGCTGCTCGTGAGATTTTAGAAGAAACTGGTCTAAAAGCAAAACCAGTATTAAAAGGAGTGATCACCTTTCCTGAGTTCACACCGGACTTGGACTGGTACACCTACGTCTTTAAGGTGACAGAATTCGAAGGAGAATTGATTGACTGTAATGAGGGAACATTAGAATGGGTTCCTTACGATGAGGTTTTGAGTAAACCGACTTGGGAAGGGGACCATACCTTTGTCGAGTGGCTTTTAGAAGATAAGCCCTTCTTTTCAGCAAAGTTTGTCTATGATGGTGATAAATTATTGGACACTCAAGTGGATTTCTACGAATAAAGGAGTATAGTTATGTTAGTAATCAAAAACGGCCGTGTGATGGATCCAAAGTCTGGTTTGGATCAAGTTTGTGATGTTTTGGTTGATGAAGGGAAAATCATTCAAATCGCTCCTGAAATCCAGGAAGAAGGTGCTCAAGTAATAGATGCTACTGGTCTTGTGGTTGCGCCTGGATTGGTGGATATCCATGTTCATTTCCGTGAACCTGGTCAGACTCATAAAGAAGACATTCATACAGGAGCACTAGCAGCAGCTGCAGGTGGATTTACCACTGTTGTAATGATGGCTAATACCAATCCAACTATCTCAGATGTTGAGACTTTGCAGGAAGTTCTTCAATCTGCAGCCAAGGAAAAAATTAACGTTAAGTCTGTAGCAACGATTACCAAAAACTTTAATGGCCAAGATTTGACAGATTTTAAGGCGCTTTTAGAAGCTGGTGCTGTTGGTTTTTCTGATGACGGAATTCCTCTTGAAAGTAGTAAAGTAGTCAAGGAAGCCATGGAAAAAGCTAAAAAACTAAATACTTTTATTAGTCTTCATGAAGAAGATCCTGGCTTGAATGGTACGCTTGGTTTTAACGAAAATATCGCTAAAGAACATTTTCATATCTGCGGTGCAACAGGAGTTGCGGAATACGCTATGATTGCTCGTGATGTCATGATTGCCTATGCAACCAAGGCTCATGTTCATATTCAGCATTTGTCAAAAGAAGAAAGTGTAAAAGTTGTGGAGTTTGCTCAAAATATGGGAGCAAACGTAACTGCAGAAGTAGCTCCACAGCATTTTTCTAAGACTGAAGCTCTGCTTTTGACTAAAGGAAGTAACGCTAAGATGAATCCACCTCTTCGTTTGGAGTCTGATCGTCGCGCCGTCATTGAAGGTTTAAAATCTGGAGTCATTTCTGTCATTGCTACTGACCACGCGCCTCACCATGCAGACGAAAAGAATGTTGAGGATATTACCAAAGCTCCATCAGGTATGACAGGTTTGGAAACTTCCTTGTCACTTGGTTTGACCTATCTGGTGGAAGCTGGCGAGTTGAGTTTAATGCAATTGCTAGAAAAAATGACCTACAATCCAGCCAAACTTTATAATTTTGAAGCAGGTTATCTAACTGAAAATGGGCCAGCTGATATTACGATTTTCGATGATAAAGCTGACCGAATCGTAGACACGCATTTTGCTTCTAAAGCAGCTAATTCACCATTCATTGGTGAACAATTAAAAGGGCAGGTTAAATACACTATCTGTAAGGGACAAATCGTTTATCAAGCAGATTAGGAGCTTGAGGATGAATTATTTTCGTAAACTTAGAAATCGAAAACGCAATGCTTGTCACGGAGTATATTGTCCAGCCGCTAACCGTTCTAAAATTCAGTATGAAACCAAGGAAAAAGCTGATCACGCCGTAGACTATGATAATGGTGGCTTGGTTAGAAGCTATTATTGCGCCTCATGTAATTGTTGGCACACGACATCAAAAGCTAATAATCCACCCTTGAGCTTGAGAAAATACGGCTTAAAGCTTTTTGGCTTGGATGAAAAGGAGTAGAAAGAGTAGGTATGCATACAACAGAAACTATTAAAGACAAAATCATCTTATTTTTTAAAATTTTCTTTCCTATTTTAATTTATCAATTCGCTAATTTTTCCGCATCTTTTGTCGATACCACGATGACGGGCCAATATAATACTCTTGGTCTAGCGGGTGTTTCCATTGCGACTAGTTTGTGGAATCCTTTCTTTACCTTCCTGACAGGGATTGTCTCAGCCTTGGTCCCTATTATCGGGCACCATTTGGGACAAGGAAAAAAGAAAGAAGTTTCTTCGGATTTTTATCAATTTCTTTATTTGGCTTTAGCCTTATCTATCGTACTTTTTGGCTTGGTTTTCTTTTTAGCACCAATTGTCTTACAATTCATGGGGCTGGAAGTGGCTGTATCCAGTGTTGCAATACGTTATCTGTGGCTATTAGCCATCGGTATTATTCCTCTCTTGCTTTTTAGTGTGATACGTTCTCTACTTGATACACTCGGATTAACAAAATTATCCATGTATCTCATGCTCCTCTTACTACCCTTAAATAGTGGTTTCAACTATGTATTGATTTATGGAGCCTTTGGTTTTCCTGAGTTAGGAGGTGCAGGAGCAGGTCTGGGGACTTCCCTTGCGTACTGGGCTTTGTTGCTGATTTCAGTTTTGGTCTTGTTAAACCATAAAAAGCTCAAGGAATATCAACTTCAAAAACCTATGCCCTTACAAATCAAAAAAATTACGGAAGCTATTTATCTTGGTCTACCAATTGGTGGGACGGTATTTGCTGAGGTAGCAATTTTTTCAGTTGTTGGTTTGATTATGGCGAAATTCTCATCACTTATTATTGCCAGTCATCAGTCAGCTATGAATTTTTCAAATCTGATGTATGCTTTTCCCATGAGTATTTCAACTGCCATGGCCATTGTGATTTCTTATGAGGTAGGAGCTAAACGGTTAGACGATGCAAAACAGTATATTCATATTGGTCGTTTAACAGCTATGGTGTTTGCAGTTTTAACACTTAGTTTTCTCTACATCTATCGTGAAAATGTAGCTAGACTATATGGTCAAGATTCAGAATTTATTCAACTGACAGCATCTTTTATGACCTATAGCTTGTTCTTCCAGTTAGCTGATACCTTTGCGGCACCTTTACAAGGAATTTTAAGAGGTTACAAGGATACGATTGTTCCTTTTTGTCTTGGTCTTCTCGGATACTGGGGTGTTGGGATTCCGCTTGGCTTATATCTTGATTATTCGACTAGTTTAGGTGCGTACTCCTATTGGATTGCTCTTATCATTAGTTTAATGGTAAGTGGAATTCTTTATCAGTGGCGTTTACAAGTTATTATGAAAAGATTCAAATAATTTGTTGAAAAATGATGAAAAAACAACTTGTGAAAATTGTATTTTATATAAAGAAAAGTCTTGATTTTACTGGCTTTTCTTTTTTTATATTGTGAAAAATTATCAAGCATAATCTTTGACTCTAGTTAACCTATAAGTTAGAATAGAACTATAAGAAATTAAACTTAGAAAGGCAAGATTATGTCAACTTTAGATAAAAATCTTTTGCTTGAGATGTTCCGTAAGATGGAAGAAATTCGTCGTATGGACTTAAAAATTGCTCAATTAGTAAAAAAAGGAAAAGTGCCAGGAATGACGCACTTTTCTGTTGGTGAGGAAGCTGCTAACGTTGGGGCCATGTTAGCTCTAAACGCAGATGACCTGATCACTTCAAATCACCGAGGTCACGGTCAAGCCATCGCTAAAGGTATTGACCTTAATGGCATGATGGCTGAAATCCTAGGTAAGTATACCGGAACTTGTAAAGGTAAAGGCGGGTCTATGCATATCGCTGACCTTGATGCAGGTAACCTTGGTGCCAATGGTATCGTAGGTGGAGGTATGGGGATTGCTGTAGGTGCTGCCCTTACTCAGCAAATGAAAAACACTGGTAAAATCGTTGTCTGCTTCTTTGGTGACGGTGCAACAAACGAAGGTGTTTTCCACGAAGCGGTGAATATGGCGTCAATCTGGAATCTCCCAGTAATTTTCTACTGTATCAATAATGGTTACGGAATTTCAGCAGATATTAAGAAAATGACCAATGTTCAACATATCCATGAACGTAGCGCAGCTTACGGTATTCCTGGTATGTTTATCGAAGATGGTAACAATGTAATCGATGTCTATGAAGGATTTAAGAAAGCTGTAGACCATGTTCGTGGTGGTAACGGACCAGTCTTGATTGAGAGTGTAACCTACCGTTGGCTTGGTCACTCATCTTCAGACCCAGGTAAATATCGTACACGTGAAGAAGTAGAAGAGTGGAAACAAAAAGACCCAATCGAAAATCTTCGCAAGTACCTTGTTGAGAACAAGATTGCTAGTGCAGAGGAACTTGAAGAAATTCAAGCACAAGTTAAGGAAGCAGTGGAGGCATCTGTTAAATTTGCAGAAGAAAGTCCATTCCCTCCACTTGAATCAGCATTTGAAGATATTTACGCAGACTAAGGAGAAGTAGAGAAAATATGGAAACTAAATTAATGTCTTTCCGCGATACCATTATCCTTGCAATGTCTGAGGAAATGCGTCGTGATGAAAATGTGCTTTTGATGGGTGAAGATGTCGGAGTTTTCGGTGGAGACTTCGGTACTTCAGTAGGTATGCTTGAAGAATTTGGTCCAGAACGTGTTCGTGACTGTCCAATCTCTGAAGCTGCAATTTCTGGTGCAGCAGCAGGTGCTGCTATGACAGGACTTCGTCCAATCGTTGATATGACCTTCATGGACTTTTCTGTAATTGCCATGGATGCTATCGTTAACCAAGCCGCTAAAACTCGTTACATGTTTGGTGGTAAAGGTCAAGTCCCAATGACAATCCGCTGCGCAGCTGGTAACGGAGTAGGTTCTGCAGCACAACACTCACAATCATTGGAATCATGGTTCACTCATATCCCAGGATTGAAGGTTGTAGCTCCGGGTACACCAGCTGATATGAAGGGACTTCTTAAGTCTTCTATCCGTGATAACAACCCTGTTATCATTCTTGAATACAAATCGGAATTTAACCAAAAAGGTGAAGTACCAGTAGATCCTGACTATACAATTCCGCTTGGTGTTGGTGAAATTAAACGCGAAGGAACTGATGTAACAGTAGTAACATACGGTAAAATGCTTCGTCGTGTCATGCAAGCAGCTGAAGAATTGGCTGAAGAAGGCATCTCAGTAGAAGTAGTAGACCCACGTACTTTGGTTCCACTTGATAAAGACATCATCATTAACTCAGTTAAGAAAACTGGAAAAGTAGTTCTTGTCAACGATGCCCACAAGACAAGTGGTTTTATCGGTGAAATCTCAGCTATTATCTCAGAATCAGAAGCATTTGATTACTTGGATGCACCTATTCGCCGTTGTGCAGGTGAGGATGTACCAATGCCTTATGCACAAAATCTTGAAAATGCAATGATTCCGACAGTTGAAAGCATCAAAGATGCAATCCGTAAAACTCATAATAAACAATAATACATAAAATAAATTATGTAAATAAAATTAATTAGACGAGAAGCTTTGTATCTTTTAGGTGCAGAGTTCTCTACGTTCTTGATATCTTAGATTAGAGCACGGGCTAAAAGCCCTTTGCATCATAAAATTGAACTCGGGCTAAAGTCTGGGTGAAAAAGATAAACTTTCCTAGAAACTAAAGTTTCTTCGTCAAGTTTCCTATTTTCACTGAGACTTTTGACGCCCTTAGTATCTTATAATAGAATAGGAGAGGTCATGGCTGATGATAAGCTAAGAGCGACTCCTGCAGCTAGAAAATTGGCGGATGATTTAGGAATTAATCTCTATGACATTTCTGGCTCAGGCGCAAACGGTCGTGTCCACAAAGAAGACGTGGAAACATTTAAAGACACTAATGTGGTTCGCATTTCACCACTCGCAAAACGAATTGCACTAGAGCATAATATTGCTTGGCAAGAAATCCAAGGAACTGGTCATCGTGGTAAAATCATGAAGAAGGACGTTTTAGCTTTCCTTCCTGAAAATATTGAAAACGATACGATTAAATCACCTGCTCAAATTGAGAAAGTGGAAGAAGTTCCAGATAATGTAACACCTTATGGAGAAATCGAGCGTATTCCGATGACTCCTATGCGTAAGGTTATTGCTCAACGTATGGTTGAATCATACTTGACTGCACCAACCTTCACGCTTAACTACGATGTAGATATGTCTGAAATGCTTGCCCTTCGTAAGAAAGTCCTTGAACCGATTATGGAAGCAACTGGTAAGAAAATCACTGTTACAGATCTGCTTTCACTTGCGGTTGTTAAGACACTGATGAAACATCCATACATTAACGCTTCTTTGACTGAAGATGGTAAGACAATTATCACCCACAACTACGTCAACCTTGCGATGGCGGTTGGTATGGATAATGGTTTGATGACGCCAGTTGTTTATAATGCTGAAAAAATGAGCTTGTCTGAGTTGGTAGTTGCATTTAAAGACGTTATTGGGCGTACCTTAGATGGTAAACTAGCTCCTAGCGAATTGCAAAATTCAACCTTCACAATCAGTAACTTGGGGATGTTTGGTGTTCAATCATTTGGTCCTATCATCAACCAACCGAACTCAGCAATTCTCGGGGTTAGCTCAACAGTTGAGAAACCAGTTGTAGTTAATGGTGAAATCGTGATTCGTCCAATTATGAGTCTTGGATTGACAATTGACCACCGTGTCATAGATGGTATGGCTGGTGCTAAGTTTATGAAAGACTTGAAAGCTTTAATTGAAAACCCAATCTCAATGTTGGTTTAAGTATTTATTTTAGAAATATAGATAAAGGAAGTAAGATATGGCCTTAGAAGTAATTATGCCAAAAGCCGGCGTGGATATGACAGAAGGACAAATCGTCCAATGGAATAAGAAAGTCGGAGAATTTGTAAAAGAAGGAGAAATCCTTTTGGAAATCATGACTGACAAAGTCAGCATGGAATTGGAAGCAGAAGAAGACGGTTACTTGATCGCAATCCTTAAAGGTGATGGAGAAACTGTCCCTGTTACTGAAGTTATCGGTTATCTTGGTGAAGAAGGGGAAAATATACCTACAGCTGGAGCAGCTGCACCAGAAGCTAGCCCAGCACCTGCAGCAAGCGCCTCAAACGATGATGGTAAGAGCGATGATGCTTACGACATCGTTGTTATTGGTGGTGGACCTGCTGGTTATGTTTCTGCTATTAAAGCAGCTCAATTAGGTGGTAAAGTTGCTCTTGTTGAGAAATCTGAACTTGGTGGTACTTGCTTGAACCGCGGATGTATTCCAACTAAGACTTACCTCCATAACGCTGAAATTATCGAGAATATCGGTCATGCAGCAAATCGTGGTATCGTAATTGAAAATCCAAACTTCACAGTCGATATGGACAAACTTTTAGAAACTAAATCTAAAGTTGTCAATACCCTTGTAGGTGGTGTTGCAGGACTTCTTCGTAGCTATGGAGTTGATGTTCATAAGGGTATCGGTACTATTACTAAAGATAAGAATGTCTTGGTAAATGGTTCTGAATTGCTTGAAACTAAAAAGATCATCCTTGCTGGTGGTTCAAAAGTAAGCAAAATCAACGTTCCTGGTATGGAATCATCTCTTGTGATGACTAGTGATGACATCCTTGAAATGAATGAAGTACCAGAAAGCCTCGTTATCATTGGTGGTGGAGTTGTCGGTATCGAGCTTGGCCAAGCCTTCATGACATTTGGTTCAAAAGTTACTGTTATCGAAATGATGGATCGTATTGTACCAGCAATGGATGCGGAAGTATCTAAGAACCTTCGTTTAATCCTTGAACGTAAAGGTATGACTATCTTGACAGACACCAAACTTCAAGAAATCATTGAAGAAGATGGCAAACTTCGTATCAAGGTTGAAGGAAAAGATGATATCATCGCGAATAAAGCTCTTCTTTCAATCGGTCGTGTTCCAGACCTTGAAGGTATCGGTGATGTTGAATTTGAATTAGAACGTGGTCGTATTAAGGTTAACGAATACATGGAAACTTCTGTTCCAGGTATCTACGCACCAGGTGATATCAACGGTACTAAGATGTTGGCTCACGCTGCCTTCCGTATGGGCGAAGTTGCGGCTGAAAATGCGCTTAAAGGAAACCACGCTGTTGCCAAATTGAACTTGACTCCTGCAGCTATTTATACACTTCCTGAAGTAGCAGCAGTTGGTTTAACTGAAGAACAAGCTCGTGAGAAATACGATGTCCAAATCGGTAAATTCAACTTTGCAGCAAACGGACGTGCCATTGCTTCAGATGCAGCTCAAGGTTTTGTTAAAGTTATTGCCGATAAGAAATATGGTGAAATCCTTGGTGTTCATATCATTGGTCCAGCAGCAGCTGAATTGATTAACGAAGCGTCAAGTATCATTGAAATGGAAATCACTGTAGAGGAAATGCTTAAGACAATCCACGGACACCCAACATACTCTGAAGTAATGTACGAAGCATTTGCGGATGTTCTTGGAATGGCTATCCATTCACCTAAGAAAAAATAAAGATAGATAGATTGGACTGGAATTTTTTTCCAGTCTCTATCGTATTAGAAGGTATCTTATGAAATATATTATCAATCATTCAAATGACACTGCCTTTAATATTGCTTTAGAGGAATATGCTTTTAAACACCTTTTGGACGAGGATCAAATCTTCCTTCTTTGGATTAACAAACCATCTATCATTGTAGGACGTCACCAAAATACGATCGAAGAAATCAACCGAGACTACGTTCGTGAACACGGAATTGAAGTAGTGCGTCGTATTAGTGGTGGTGGGGCTGTTTACCATGATTTGAACAACCTTAACTATACGATCATCTCAAAAGAAGATGAAAACAAGGCCTTTGACTTTAAGAGCTTCTCTACTCCAGTTATCAACACTTTGGCGGAACTTGGTGTTAAAGCTGAATTTACAGGCCGCAATGACCTTGAGATTGACGGTAAGAAATTCTGTGGAAATGCACAAGCTTATATCAATGGACGTATCATGCACCATGGTTGTCTTCTCTTTGACGTGGATTTGTCAGTCCTTGCTAACGCACTCAAAGTTTCTAAAGACAAGTTCGAATCTAAAGGTGTTAAATCCGTTCGCGCACGTGTAACCAATATCGTAGATGAATTGCCAGAAAAAATCACCGTAGAAGAATTCCGTGACTTACTTTTGGAATACATGAAAAAAGAATACCCTGAAATGACAGAGTATGTCTTCTCAGATGAGGAATTGGCTGAAATCAATCGAATCAAAGAAACTAAGTTCGGGACTTGGGACTGGAACTATGGGAAATCACCAGAGTATAACGTCCGCCGTGGAACAAAATTCCCAAGTGGTAAGGTTGAAATCTTCGCTAACGTCATTAAATCAAAAATCCAAGACATCAAGATATACGGTGACTTTTTCGGTATCGAAGACGTTGCAGCAGTAGAAGATGTCCTTCGTGGTGTTAAGTACGAACGCGAAGATGTCCTCAAAGCCCTTCAAACCATTAACCTAGGTCGTTACTTCGCAGGGATTACTGCTGAAGAAATTGCTGAAGCAGTGGTGGAATAAGTAAAAAAGAAGTTGGTTTTATATCCAGCTTCTTTTTTGCAAGAATTATGTACATAATTTATATTATGTATCTTATAAACTATCCAAGGCATTTTTCTGCTCATCATTAACGATATGTGTATACAAGTCGGTAACTTGTGTGCTTGCATGTCCCAGCTGGTGGCTGACCAAAACCTGTGACTTGGTCGCATCATAGAGACGAGTTGCTAGTGTGTGACGCAGTTTATGGGGAGTTACCCGAACTTTGAAGTCTTCCGAATACTTAGCTACCATCTTTTCAACACTAGAAGCATCAATCCGATTTGGAACACCTCGATACAAGGTCAGAAAGAGAGCTGTATCAGTCCTTTCTGTCTTATAACGTTTGTCTCGAATAGCAAGATATTGCTCCAGATAAGGCTTAGCAAAGGCGGCTACATTTACCGAATCGCGTTTCCCACCTTTTCGAGTGACGTCAATGACCATCATCTTAAGATTGAGGTCACGAAGGTCTAGGTTAACAGCTTCAGATAAACGGACACCAGATGCCAAGAGAAGGGCGATAATGGCCAAATCACGTTCCTTATTTTTTTTAAACGATGATAGAGCACGATTTGAGAGTTGTTGTGGGTACTCTTGGTCGATATAAGTCAGAAAACCTTCTGTTTCATCACCTAAAAAGAGTTTTTGCTTGATATTCTCAGCCCGTGCAGCCAAGGTTTCTTTCTTTTTCTTGGTAGCAACCTTCTTCATGACATTACGATAGAAATAAGGTTCCCCTTGCTCGTTTTCAACTTCCTCAGTTAAATACTTATAAAGACTAGAAAGAGCTGATAAAGTACGGTTAATGGTTGTTTGGGAGACACCATTTTTAGTTGTATTAGCATTAAGCAAAGGACGTTCACGTAAGTAAAGAATAAAAGATTCCATGTCTTTCTTGGTCATGTTCTCCAGAACATCCAAAGGAATATTTGCCATAGTATCAGCATCCGATATACCAGATTCCAAAACCCAGGTGAAAAATCGATCGTATTCCTTTAAGTATTCGTACAATGTCGTAAAACTGTAGGGAACGGCCAATTTTGATTGGTAGTATTCCAGAACGTACCAGGGCATAACTTGTTTGAGTTTATCAATCCGTTCTAATAAGATCTCGCGTTTCATGTTTTTCTCCAAATATTCTATACTAGTAGTATAGCATAGCTAGTTATATTTTTCAAGAAAATTATAGTTTTTCGGAAAGATGTTATAGGGGAGATTTAGGAATGTTCAAATAAGCTATACAATACTAAAAAACGTCTAGATTCGCTAAGTGAATTATTGATCATTAATTTATTGACTTCAAAAATTTCTAAAGCTTCTACAGTTTAAGTTTATTAGAATAAATTATAAAAACTCGATACCATTATTTAGGAATCGAGTTTTGATTCATATGACTCGGTCTATCATTTTAATTACTAATTTTAGACCAACTATATGCGAGACATAACATAAATTATGTAAACTCGTTTTCCTACAACAATAAATCTTTCACTTTCCCAATTTCACTTTTTGGAATAACTAGGTGAATCATATCACCGAGGTACATTCTGGTTGAACCGTTAACGGTTTGGCTCTTGCCATTATGGACTTGAGTTGTGATGAGGATATTATGTGGTAAGTTGAGTTCATGTACTTGTTTCCCTGCTATTTTATCTGAAACTGGAATTTCAATGAGGGTAACTTCTCCATCATCAGTTACTGATTCAGGTAGCATTTTCTCCAGCATGGCTTCATAGACGGGCGCCCCTTTGAGCAGATCCATAACAATATAGGCAACTAGGGTTACCATCCCTAAAGGCATTAGATTGCGGATGTCACCAACCATTTCCGTCACAAGAATCATAGCTGTCAAAGGTGCTTTTGAGATGGCCCCAAAATACCCGCTCATTCCAAGAATCACAAAGATAGGGAATTGCTGCTGTGTAACGAGGCCTAGATTGACACAAATAACGCCTACTAGAGCACCAAGTAAGGAGCCTAAAGCTAAAATTGGCAAGAAAATACCACCTGGCAGTCCACTTCCGTAACTAATCATGCTCCAGATAAAGCGAATGATGAAGTAAAGTAAAAGAATTTGGAAACTATAATCTTGTTCTGTTAAGGATAAGACAACCTGATTGCCCCCACCAAGTATTTGAGGTAGGAAGATTCCTATTGGAATGATAAGAAGAAAGGCTAGAATAGGATAATTGGCCTTATCCAGATGAACCTTTTGACCAATCCAATCATATACTTTTCCAACGTTAAGAACGGCTTTTTCATAGAGAAAACCTGAGAGTCCTAGAAAAATTCCCATCACCAGATAAATCCAATATTGGCTCAAGTTCATGAGAGGGATATTGTCCGGCATATCAAGTACAGGTGTTAAGCCAAAGATGAGAAGAGAAACGAAGTTTGCTACCAGACTGGCTGCCAAGGTAGAAACCCAGAAAAATCTTGAAAAATGGTGATAGACTTCTTCTACTACAAATAATAACCCTGCAATCGGCGCATTAAAGGCAGCAGCAAGTCCAGCAGCAGCTCCACTCGCGATTAAAGAACGTTCTTCGACAGGGCTAGACTTGAGCCACTTAGCAATTCCTTTACCTCCAACAGCACCTAGTTGAATACTTGGACCTTCACGCCCTAACATGAGTCCACTTGCAATTGCGAGAATACCAAGAACATATTTCTTCCATAGCACACTCCACCAGTTGAGAGACATGAGACCTTTTAACTCTGCCTCAACTTGAGGAATACCAGAACCTTTGATATCTTTTTCCGAGCGTGTTAATTTGGCGCTAAGCCAGCAAATAACAAGATAAAGCAGGGAGATAATCAACAGGTTACGTACAAGATTATCTTGATCATGATAAAGCCCTTGGATGACATGAAATCCTTTTTCAATAGAAAACCGAAAAGACCCAACAATAAGGCCTACGACTAATCCAACGATAATTCCACGTCCTACTTGAGATAGAATTGTACTAGATGCAAAGGCAAATTCTTTCTTGGAACTAAGTGTTTCCGACTGTTCCTCCATAATTTTCTCCTTTAATTATCTTTTTCAGCTTCTGAAACGATCGTTTTAATCGGTTCAAAGCTTGTGCGATGAATGGGTGTAACACCGTGCTTTTCTAATCCTTCTAAATGTTTAGCCGTTCCATAACCAGCATTTTGAGAAAAATCATAACCTGGAAATTCCTGATCATATTTTGCCATGATTTTATCTCTGGTAACCTTAGCAATGATGGATGCAGCTGCAATGGATAGGGAATTGGCATCTCCTTTGATGATGGATGTCTGAGAAATCGGCAAATCCAACTTCATAGCATCAATCAAAAGGTGCTCTGGTTGAGGGTCAAGCTGAGAAATAGCTTCTTTCATGGCTAGTTTAGTTGCTTCATAGATATTGACTTGATCAATGACTTGATTGTCCATAATTCCAATACCAATTGCTAGAGCATTGTCCTTAACAGCTTGAAAAATCTCCTCATGTTTTTTCTTAGGGATCTTTTTACTGTCATTTAAGCCTTTAATCTTACAATTTTTGGGCAGAATGACTGCTGCAGCAACAACAGGACCAGCTAAAGGCCCACGTCCAACTTCATCTACACCTGCAATTAAGCTAGTACCTTGAGCGTAAAGCTCTTTTTCATAAGATAACATGCCTTCTAAGCGGAGATTTTCATCAATTTCAGCTTGAATAGATTTCTTACGTTTTTCAATTTCTTTTTGAACACCTGAACGAGAATCTTTTTCAAATTCCTTAAACAGAGGACTTTCAAGTTCAGTTATCTTTGCTAATTCTTCTTTTATTTCTTTAATCGTTGCCATTGAGGTCTTCCAATGTATCTAATGTATAGTTACCTAGTTTTCCATCACGAACTTCCTTGACGAAAAGGTTGTAAAAACGATCGTAATCATCACGGAAACCAAGGATACGAGTCATGTCCATGATGATTTCAGGAGCTTCATCGTCCAGATTCATTTGTTTAAAACGTTCTTGAAGCTTATCAGGATAATGGGTTTTAAAGTAGTTGAGACCGAAAATAGTCACTTCATCCATTGGAAGCAACTGATCCTTGATTGCTCCAGTAAGGGCAAGTTTAAGAGCAACGGTCTCGTCTTCGAATTTTGGCCAAAGAATCCCTGGAGTATCCAAGATTTCAAGATCCTTATTTGTTTTGAGCCATTGTTGACCTTTTGTCACACCTGGCTTGTTACCAACTACAGCAATTTTCTTACCAGCCAAACGGTTCATCAGCGTTGATTTACCAGCGTTTGGAATACCGATTATCATGGTACGTAAGGTTTCAATTTGAATCCCACGTTCCTTTTGACGAGCTATCTTATCTGCCATGAGTTTCTTAGCAGCGTCCGTTACAACTTTTACCGTAATTTGCTCTTTAGAATTGATTGCCAGTGTTTGAATGCCTTGTGATTCAAAATGCTGACGCCATTCTTTTGTTAATGCTGGGTCTGCTAGGTCTGCCTTGTTCAAAATCAATAGTCTTGGTTTATCTCCGATGATTTTAGTCAGCATCGGATTTTGACTTGACAAGGGCAAACGTGCATCTACTAAAACTGTCACAAAATCAACGAATTTTAAATTTTCCTGAACCTGACGACGCGCCTTAGACATATGTCCAGGAAACCATTGAATAGTTGCCATTCTGTAAAATTCCTTTCTCTTATTGGATTTGTATTTATTTTTCCAGTTTCAAAAATTAAATAGATATCCTTTTTCTAAAATAAATCACTATCTTTTATTATAACATGATTTCTCGTATTTGACGCTTGATTCAATGCCGATTGTAAAATGTTTTCTAAGTAAATCAGTCACAAATGAAATTCCTCATTGTCTAAAACGATTGAAAAATAATAGTGTTCACCATAATTTTTAACATAGTTGCTGATATACTTTTCTGTTTGAAAAATGGATTTACTGCTATCAATAGTTGGATCTTGTTTCTCGTAATACCAATTATCATAAGTATGTGTCAGTTGGCCATTCTTGTAGCAAAACACATCTCCACCTAATATTGTCAGATTGTTTGCTTGGACAATAGCAAGTAAGTCTGGGATTGCTGAATAATCATAAGCGTATGCATCAATCCCTAAGTCACGTAGATCAATTCCTCTTTTATTTCTATTCTCAATATTCTGTTTCATAAAGTTAATTCCTCAAGTTTCTCTTGATAAGCAAAATCGATAACCACCATACAGTCGTTATCGATTTTAATGATTTTTAATCTTTTTCGCCTAGTTGACTATTGATTCTCATCATGATACTTGCAATTTTTTCTCCCCAGTATGGATCTGAAGCATAAAGAACATTCATACCTGATGATTTATTTCCTAGGTATGTTCTGCCATTATCGATGTAATTTTCGCGAATCCACTTAGCTGCACCTAAGATACCCTTGTCAACATCGTCGAAGCTTTTAGCTGAATCATATGGTGTTGTATCGTAAGCTGCGATACCGAAGAAATTATTTTTATCCTTAGCGATTTGGCTACGTCCCCATGAACTTTCAAGGGCACTATGGGCGATTAGATAGAGAGCGTTGATCTGATAGCGTTCTTCAGCTTCTTTAAAGATTGCCCCCTTACCTGCCAGACGACTTCCCTTGATATTCATAAGAGAATAGACTTTATCTAATTCTTCAGCTGTGTAATTGCTTGGTTTTCTTAAATCTCTAAATAAGAAAGGATTTTCAACTGTAAAGTTTTCAAAGTTAATACCATCAGCTGAATAGTATTTTTTGCCAATGGCCATTGATGAATTATGAGGTGCTACACGAATACTTGCGTAAGGTGATAACTCATGGTAAAGATAACGACCATCCGTAGTATAGTGAGGAATGAATTCACTATCTGTGCTGACCGCTACTAGATCACTCTTGTTCATATATCCTGAAAGTCCTGATATTTTGACTGGAAGTCGACCACCTTGAACTTCAGCCCCAGTAACCGAAACAATGCTACCTTGTGAGATATAGCTGAGTTTCTCACCAGAAGCACTGTATACATAAGCTGTAATTGGTGTTACTTTATAATAGGATGATGGATCAGAAATCCATTTTCCATTTCTTTGGAATGAATAGTCTTTACCTTTGATTTTGAAAGTCCCTGTTACATATACCCCATCCTCTTTGAGGTAATACCAAGCATCATAGTTCTTATCAAAAATCCATTCAGTCTTAGCCATATAGCCACCAGATTTTAGATAGTAAGCACCCTGCCATTGATTTTCAGCATAGGTGCCGTCCGACTTGAGGTAGAACCAGCTATTATATTTCTTATCAAAGATCCATTCATTCTCAGCCATGGCTCCACTATCTTTTAGATAGTATTTAGATTTCCATTGGCTACTTAGCATGTCACCATCTTTATTAAAATAGTACCATGTACCGCTGATTTTCTCCCATTTGTCGCGAATAATTTTTCCTGATTCTGTAGCAAAGTACCATTTATCAGCAATTTTTACCCAGGAATTTTCCGCCATAGCACCACTAGTCTTGAGAAGATAATCATTATAAATAGTATTGCTTAACATTGTGCCAGATTCATCAAATCGGTACCAAACACCAGCTATCTTTTTCCAAGTATTACGAGTAACTTTCCCGTCCTCATTGGCATAGTACCATTTATCAGCAATTTTTACCCAAGAATTTTCTGCCATAGCACCACTAGTCTTGAGAAGATAATCATTATAAATAGTATTACTTAACATTGTGCCGGATTCATCAAATCGGTACCAAACACCAGCTATCTTTTTCCAACTATTACGAATACTTTTCCCATCTTCATTGGCAAAGTACCATTTATCAGCAATTTTTACCCAAGAAGATTCTGCCAAAGCACCGCTATTATTCAATAGATAATCATTAAAGATAGCGTTACTAAGCATGATGCCATCTTGATTAAAATAGTACCAAACACCAGCTATTTTTTTCCAATTCGAAACTGGTTGATTATTCTCATAATAACGCCATTGGTTATTTTCTTTTTGCCAACCTTCTTTGTTAACTACTTCTACTATTGCTTCTTTTGAAGATTGTTCCTGGGTATCAGGAGTTTGAGAGGTTGCTTTTTCAGCTTCGCTTTGATTTTTCTTCTCATTGCTTACTGTATTGGTAGCAATCTTTTCTGATGATTGAACATTATTGGTAGCTTGAGAATCCTCGGCATAGACGGTCGTTTTTGCAAAACATGCCATAGAGAGGGCAACCGTACTTGCCAGCAATATTTTTTTCATTCTTTTCTCCTAGTAAATACCAAGATTGGGATTTGTTTTTCCTAAATATTGTATTAAAATCGCTAATTATCCATTTTATTATACAATATTCTGTTAAATATAAAAGTAGTATCTTTCAGAAGAAAAGAACTTGTAATATTTCTACAATATTTTAGAAATAAAAGGCGATAAAAAGTAGTCGAACATAAGCTGAACGACTACTTTTTTAATAACATTATGCCTGACCATAGACTTCTTTGCGTTTCGTTTTAGTTACTTTGCTAGCTTTCTTCCAATGGTTTGGATTGATGAAGATAGTAATGATTGCTAGTGCTGCAAAACCGATACCAACATACCAGTAGGGTGTATCCAGGGTCGTAGAACGTCCTGAAAGATTGACAATCCCACGGAATAGTGTACCTGCTGTAATAATCGCTACTGCCGAATTCCATAGATTAAGACTCATACGAGAAAAATGTGGAAGAACTTTGAGAAAGATTACAAGTAGAATTCCCCCAATAAGAGGTGCTGCAAACAAATAGTGCATATGGACAGAGGTTTCACCAAAACTAAATGCTTCGTAAATTCTAGAAAATGCAAAGAAGAAAATAGTGATTAGTGTATAAGAAATGACTGTTTTTTAAAGCGTTTTTTGCTAGGATTAGTAACCAATGTAGACAATATCACTCACCGCCCTTTCTGAAATTTTGTTTCCCCCAGTCGTTGGCTTATTGATAACCTGACCGTTGAAGTAAAGTGTAGAAGATCCCCCGCCATCAAGATTGTAGGCAGTTTTTGCCCCATAAGATTTCATGACCTCAGCAAGCTGATACAGAGAGAGTCCTTCACTTTCTGATGTACGTCCGTCTGAAACAACAATGATATAGTGGTTTTCATCGATAATACCAATGGCTGTACGAGGATTTGATGCCATGGCCTGTCCTACTTCTGAATTGGTCTCAACTACAATCTCACCATTTTCCACTAAGGATGGTCCAAAAGCCAAGAGATTGACGACACCATCATTAACAAGTTGCTCAGCTGAGATCTGATCTTCGTAAATAACCTTGAAAGAGCCGTCTTTATAAATAGCTAAGTCACCATTACTAGAATCTTCACGAACAGTATCACGATAAACAACTCCATTACGGATAACGTAGCCTGTAGAGATAGCACCATAGTAGTCCCCATTTACCGCTAAAATGGCATTGTTGTCAGCTGCGGTTACAGAGGTTTTTGCAGTTACGTTAGTTCCATAAGCATTTTGAGCAAAGGCTGTTTTTAGATAATCTGATGAATTCAGAGTAACATCTGCAACGTAAACTTGCGTATTATTGACCGTCGTTTCAGTTAAATTAATGGAAATGTTGTCATCTTTATAACTGGAGTCTGTGACGGTAGCTGTCTTAGCAGCTTGACTTGCTGCTGCAGCATTAGAACTTGTGCTTGTTGTAGCGACTGTTGATATTGTCTCAGCCAGGACAAAGGTTTTTAGCATGGAGTAACTAAAGGATCCTGTCAAGAGTAGGCCAAGAACTGAGGCGTAAGCATAGCGTTTCTTTAAAAATTTCATAATACAGTTGATGTCCTTTCCTTAAAGATGAATTTCTTCTGCACTGTCCAAGAGACAGCGAAGAGAAGGATGCCGACGATAACTTTGGCAATCAGAAGGTTGATTCCGAAGACTGTAAAGAAGAGACGAATCAGTAGCGTGTCTAAGACAAAGAGTCCGACTGCTAGACCAAAGTACCCCATCCCTGTTTTTACAAGGCTATCGTCATTTTTAAATACTAGTTTTTTATTTGTAGAATAGTTAAAAATTGAGCTAGTTACACGAGCTACTCCGTTTGCTAGAAAAATTCGTAGACTCGTCGGAACTGTCGGCAAAATCAAGATTGCTAGGGCGTAAACGACATAGTCTACAACAAAGCTACTGAGAGATGATAAGGCAAATTTAAAGATATTTTTATAAATCATGAGCCCGTCTTGGATTGGGCGGAAGTGTGAAGCCTCATTATCATTGATATAGACAGTTTCAATAGGCACTTCTAGAATCTCGTATTCTTTCGTTGCTTCGAGCAACATATTCATTTCATATTCATAACGTTGGCCTTCTATTTTTAACATAAAAGGAATCAAGTTTGTCGTAAAAGCACGAAGACCTGTCTGCGTATCTGTTACTCCTACTCCTGTTTGAAGTTTAAAGAGAGCTTTGGTTAAGCTGTTACCAAAACGGCTACGAAGGGGAACTTTTCCAGAAAAGGCACGTACACCCAAGATTAGCTTGTTTGGATTTTCGGAAGCTTTATTAGCCGTGCGGAAAATATCCCATACCTTGTGCTGTCCATCCGCATCTGCTGTGACAACCGTACCATAAATGTTTTGTTCTTGGATATAAGTAAAGGCTGTTTTTAGAGCCTGCCCTTTACCTTGGTTCACTTGGTGACGAATGACAGTAGCAAATTGTTTTGCTTTATCAAAGATTTTTTGGCACTCTGATGAACTGCCGTCGTCTATGACTAAGATATGAAAATCACTCTTTTCGTGAATTTTTTCGATGAGTTTGATAAGGTTATTATCTGGTTGATAAGCTGGAATGACTATGTAGTTCATATCGATACCTCTTTCTTTGATGATGGTATAACTATACAGAAAATCGCTTAAAGATACCTTATATCAGTTTTCTTTAAGAAAAAGTTTAAAAAACTTTAAGCTTAAACAGACGACTTTATTGCTTAATTGGAACTATAGTTTGAATTTTCAGATAAAAATAAATATACAAAAATCCCCAAATAGTAACTGTATTTGAGGATGTATCTTATCATACAATGAGAGTACTTAGTCTATTTTCTCTCTTAATCTTTCTACAAAGAGATAGGCTGCGGGGCAGGTTAGGGTATTTTTAATAGTAAGATTGTTGATTTGGTAAATTTTCTTACGGTCTGTATGTGGGAACTCGCGACAGGCTTTGGGACGGACATCATAGATAGAGCAGAGATTGTCCCCTCCTAAAAATGGACAAGGCATTGACTTAAAGACTTTATCACCGTCTTCATCTACTTGCAAAAACTCAGCTTCAAAGGCTGGCAATTTCATTTTAAAGTACTTTGCAATACGTGTGATATCTGCTTCTTTGAAGTCTGGACCAAGACTCTTGCAGCAGTTAGCGCAGGCTGTACAATCAATTTCATTAAAAACTTCTTGATGGATTTCAAGCGCAATTTTATCTAAATTTTTAGGAGCTTTCTTCTTTAGATTTCCTAAAAACTTACGATGCTCTTTTTGTTTTTGCAAGGCTAGTTGGTGATAATATTCGATATCGATTTCTTTTGACATAGTTTCTTTCTAATTTTTAATGTTGATACAAACATTTTTATTTTATACATAAATAAAATTATGTAAAATGATTTAGAGACATAATTTTAACAATAATGAGTCTATCCATTCAGGACGAAAACTACCGCTATACTATCATTCTTTCTAAAAAGGGTTTGATGCAGTTGGTTAAAATGCCTTCTATCCATGATTTTTGTGCGGATGATAGGTTTTCTGCATTTAAAGTCTCCTTTAAAAAATCACGTACCTGGTCGGGTGCTATTTCAAACTCAAAAGCCTTCATTTTGTAGAAAAAATCAAATAGATTATTAGATAGGTATTCTCTTGAAAATGGGATTTCTCCAGTTTTTCGATACATGGTTAAAAGCCGAGAAAAGCGAGCTTTTTCTTCTGGAATATCTTGAAAATAAGAGTTTAACAACCATACTTGCTTTTGTTTTCTTTCAAGGAGATCTTGACTAGCAATGCGTTGATCCTTTTCGAGTTCTCTTTGGTACTGTTTTGATTTTATAGAACGTTCTGTCCGATTTTTACCGAAGAGAATCTTTTCCCACTGGCGTTCTTCTAGAGTCAGTGTTTCGCTCAGTCCAAAGTAATCTTGATAGACACGTTCAGCTGGTCCCATTGCTAGAACTAGATTATCCGCATATTGTTTAGCAATCTTGTCTCGCTTCTTTCGTTCCTTTTCTGCTTTGATGCGAAGTTCTTGCTCATAGTCAATTTTTTCTTTTCCTAGTTTAACTAGATAGAGTTGATCGTCAGATTTTCCAAGTAGAAAGGGTTTAATAAATTTCTCAAGAACTTCTTCCATACGAGCTTTCTTCACAGGCTCTGCCTTAGTCCAACTTCCACCTTGAAAAACCTCCAAAAAGAGTTGATAATCCTTTTCTGGTGAGAATTGATTACCTCGATTTGACTTAAAAGCTCCCTTTTTCCATAGCCAGTTGATCAGTCGCTCATCAAAATCTGTTTTATTAACTCGAATGGCTTCTTTTTTCTGGGCTTTTCTGGTCAGATTTTCAAGCTTTCTGAGAAGTTTTTCCTCCTCTTCTAGCTGTTGATCTAGGCTAATTCTTTGGAAATGGCGAACACAGTCACTCCCAATGGGAAAGAGACGTTTGCCGGTAACACCGTTAAAAAGTTCATAAGCATACTTAATAGCATTGCCACAGACACAATTACTCCGACCGATTCCATTAAAAATCAAGGAAACTTCACTCCATTCTTTGGTAGCTTGTTCCCAAGTATCGGCTTTAGAGGCCTCTAAAACTGCATCATATAAGTTTTTTCTAACAGGAATGGACATGATGCCTCCTTTCTTTTTATAGTTTAACGACTTCTACTTGGTCTTTACCAAGTAGAATCAAATATTTCTCAACTGTTTCTATCTGATAAGAGCGAGATAGAGCCTCTGCATAGAGATCTAATTGTCCTCGATAGCGTTCAACAAGCTGACTAGCATGCTCATAACGGTCTGTCTTGTAGTCAAAGAGAACAATTTTATCCTCATAAACTAGATAACCATCTAAAATTCCACGGACAACAAAGTTTTCTTGGCTTTTCTCGTCTCTTTTTAACATTGAGAAAGGTTGTTCTCGATAGAGTTTATCTTGATTTGCAAGAATCTCTTGACCTAGAGCTGTATCAAAGAAAGACAAGATTTTTTCCAGATTAACTTTATCTTTAACAGCTGAAGTTGCCTGAACTTGCTCCAAGGCATCTGTCAAGGTTTCCAAAGTAGGTTTCTTAGCGAGATTGATTCGTTGCATCAATTCATGAGTAGCACTACCAATTTCAGCTCCAGTGACTTTTTCTTTCTTGGAGAAGTCTGGAAGTTCAAACTGAATCATAGTTTCTTTTGGTTTAGATTGACCAGCTACTACTACACCTTCCATATCCATGACTGGTTCATAAAACTTCTTAATCTGACTTGGGGTCTGAACACTCGGAAGATTAATCGCTGCACGGTGGATTTCATTATACACTTCCACTTCTTTCAGCATTTCTAAAGCTTCCTTAATGGTATCAGACTGACGGTTGCTTGTCTGAGAAAGATCTTGGAGCTGGCTTTTAGTTTCCAATTTACCGATAGCTTCTTCTGTCAGTTGTTCTTCACCCTCGAAACGAATACTAAAGTGTAAGTCCTCTTTAGAAAAAGCTTGATAGATGGCCCAAATCCAGTCCTGGAAATTTTGAGCGTCAAGTCTTGTTTCACGAGTCAAAAGACCTTGCCCATTTGTCGGGTATTCTTTAGACTCCAACTTTTCCCTTGATCCCTTTCCAACTAGATAGAGTTTTTTCTCAGCACGAGTCATGGCTACATAAAGTAAACGCATCAACTCAGAATAGCTTGCTAATTGGAGCTCCTCCTCATTTTGACTATAAGTCAAGCTTGGAATCGATAACTTAATCGTAGATGGAACATATTCCTCTTTGGCATTTGTAGCTACTCTAGCAACATACTTGAGCCCAAGGCCATTTTTACGACTTAGGATAACTTCAGACATGGAATCTTGCTTGTTAAATTGCTGATCAATATTGAGAATAAAGACATAAGGGAACTCAAGCCCCTTACTCTTATGAATACTCATAAGCTCCACAGCATCCTTAGGTGGAGCTACAGTGACACTGGCAAGGTCGTGCTTGGCTTCCAAGACTTGATCAATCATAGTAATGAAACGTGATAAGCCTTTAAAATTACTCTTTTCAAACTGGTCAGCTCGTAGTGCTAGGGCATAGAGGTTGGCCTGTCTAGCCTGACCATTTGGTAAAGCACCAACATAATCATAGTAGAAACGTTCGCTATAGATTTTCCAAATAAGGCCATAAAGCGAATGCGTTTTGGAATACAATCGCCAATCTTGGACGGTTTCCATGAAAAAGACTAGCTTCTTTTGTAATTCAGCTTTGATTAAATCCTTTTGAAGACCAATTTTCTCCTGAGCATTGACTAGTTTCTCATAAAAGTTTTCTTGAACCTTATCCTCGGATTTCTGAAGGGCTAATCGAGCCAATTCATCTTCATCAAAGCTAAACATCGGAGACTTCATTAAAGCAACTAAAGCGAAATCTTGAAGAGGGTTATGAATGACACGAAGGGTATCTAACATGACTTGGACTTCTAAAGACTGTAAATAGTTGCTTTGGGCACCATCTGTCTTGACTGGAATCCCATACTCAGACAAGGCAAGTAGAACCTGGTCATTGCGACTTCTGCTTGCAGTCAAAAGAGCAATGTCCTTGAAGGGCACACCTTTATCATTGTGGAGATGCAATATCTCCTTAAGAACCATTCGCATTTCACCAGTCAGTTTATTGGTTGTAATATTTTCTTCGTCATTAGTATCGCTATCTTCATCCTTATCATACAAGAGGACTTCTGCTGTATTTTCTGGATTCGGTTTTAAATCTGTATTTCCGAAAACAAGTTGATGCATGTCGTCATAAGAAATCTCTCCAACTTCCTCATCCATGAGATGCTTAAAAACGTCATTGGTAGCATTTAGTACTTCAGAACTACTACGGAAGTTTTCCTTAAGCAGTATTAATTGATCTTCTTTGCTATCCTGAGCAAAACTGTGGAATTTTTCATTGAAGATTTGGGGATCTGCCTGTCTAAAACGATAAATAGACTGCTTGATATCTCCCACCATAAAACGATTATGCCCGTTCGAGAGAAGTTCCAACATTCTTTCCTGGATATGGTTGGTATCTTGGTACTCATCGACCATGACTTCGTGGAAACGTTCCTGATACTCTTGACGCACCTGAGGAAAGTTTTCCAATATCTCAATGGTATAGTGGCTAATATCAGCAAATTCAAAGGCATTCTCTTCGCGTTTACGCTTTCGATAGGCATCAACAAAATCACTCATGAAAACTTGAAAAGTCTTTGCTAAGTCCCAAGACTCTTGATGATATTTTTCCTGGAATTTCAATAAAGTAATTTGGTCATTTAGTGCAATTAGCTTTTCAAACTTGTCTTTTCTCTCTTGGTTGTACGCTTCTTTCAGTTCTAAGAGTTCAGCCTTGCGACTAGCATTTGTGAGAGCACGGCCACCCTTATCCTTAGAAATACTCACAACTCGCTCTAGAACTTCTTGATATTGATTAAAAGTTGATTCATTGGTTAAAGCTCCAATTTCATCAAGAACGTGTTGGACAGCTTCTAAGTAGGCTGCTTTCCCAAATTCCTTGGCATCATTCTCTAGATGGTAACGGAAGAAACTTTCTAAATCCAAGAGTCTTTGCTGAATGTCTTGAGCCAGCTTTTCTTTAGAACTTGTAAAATCGGCCTTTTCGAATCCTTTTAAGAAAGATTCCTGTAACCAAGCCTGAGGATTACTTGTAGATTGCAAAAAGTCATAAATCATATAGACCTGTTTACGCAATCCACGTGCATCCTTACTTTTACCCGCAAAGTTCTTGACCAACTGACTAAACTGTTCTTGTTCCTTACCTTGGTAGTGACTTTCGAAAACTTGTCGAAACACATCATTCTTTAAGAGGAGTTGCTCACTTTCATTCTCAAGAATCCGAAAGTTTGGGGCGAGGTCAATCAGATAACCATGTTTAGCCAGGAACTTCTGAGTAAAAGAGTCCATAGTTCCAATAGCAGCGTTTGGTAAATCAGCTAATTGTCTTCCAAGATGCTTTTTTAGCTCCATATCTTGAGTCTCTTGGATTTGTTGGCTGATTTTCTTTTCCAAGCGTTCTTTTAACTCGGTTGCTGCCTTTACCGTAAAGGTTGAGATAAAGAGTTGGCGAATTTCTACTCCACGCGCTAGTTGATCAAGAATTCGTTCAGCTATGACAAAGGTTTTTCCTGAGCCAGCTGATGCTGAGACCAGAATATTTTGACCAGAACTGTAAATAGCTTGAATTTGCTCAGCAGTTTTCTTGGGTTTCTTGTCAGATTGAGCTTCTTCAATTTGCAACTTTTCAATCTCTTCTTGGGATAAAAATTTCATCGCTCCAACTCCTCTCTAATTTTATTAAACCATGTTTCTTTATCATTGCTCTTAGCAACCTTATCTAACAATCTTGCCTGACCTAAATGGTAATTAGCTTCAAAACCAGTTATCGACTGATATTGTTGGACATAAGGGGCAATACTTCTGCCGTCTTCTGTGTAAGGATTGATAGCAAATCTACCAGATAAAATCTTCTCTGCAGCTTTCTTATAGATAAGGGCGTTATAGTCCAGCAATAACTGGAATTCCTCATCAGACAACTGATAGGTCTTGTTTTTATTGTAAAGTTCCCCAAGATTCTTTATCTCTTTTTCGAGAAATAACCCTTGATATTTCATACTCTTAGTCGTTTCTGCTAAAGCCTTTGAAAGAGTTTTGACAGTTTGTAAGGACTGAACTGGCTCAGCCATCTCTAAATACATAGCACCAAAGAAGTCGGTATTTCCTTCTTTCTTAAGAGCAGCCAGATAGGTTGGTAACTGTGAATTAAGGCCGTTATAAAAGAGAGGGAAGTTAAACTGAGTTAGAGAAGATTTGTAATCAACAACACCAATAGCATCACTTGTCTTTAAGCGATCTATACGGTCAACTTTACCACGGACATAGACATTTCTGCCGTTTTCTAACTGAACAAAAGCTTGTTCCTTACCACCAAAGACTGCTTCTTCCTGAATTGTTTCAATTTCAGAATTGTGACGAAGAATGTGCCCAGTTGCACGAGCAACATCCAAAAGAACTTCCTTGGTTAATTGGGCTTCCAAACTTTCTTGATAAATGGCTTGAAACTCACGTTCTTGACTGGTTTCAGAGATTGCTTGTTCTAAACGACGATCAAAAGGTGTATCAACAGGAAGTTTCATAGCTCGTTCAAAAATACGATGCAAGAAATTTCCATGACTTCGTGCATCAGGTCGCAGTCGCAATTCTTCCTGTAAGCCTAAGACATATCGAAGGAAATAACTGTATTCGTTTCGATAAAACTCTGTCAATCCCGAAGTTGATAGATAAAAATCTTGATCTTGAGGATACAAGGCTTCCAAAGTTTCAGTAGCTAAGGTCTTACTTCGTGGACTTGTCGGTAGGACAGGATTATCAAGACCTTGATCTTCTAATTTTCTGCCCATAACACGAGCTAGAACCTTAATAAAGGTCAAGTCCTGCTCACTTGTCTCCGACTCACCTTGCTGGTGATAAGTAACAAGACTAGACAAAAGACTGTGATAAGAACCAATATCATCCTTTGATAGGTTTCTTCGATCGATTCTCTTTTCAATCTTGGTAAAACCAAAATCCTGCAATTCTTTTAGATAAATCGACTCTTTACTCTCGTTTTCATTGAGTAAACTTGGCGCTGATAAGACCAATTGCTTCTTAGCAGAGTTTACCAAAGAAAGCATGGTATAGCGATTCTTCTTAAGATTTTCTTGGCTAGCAATCAGCAATTGAGAGCCATCTTCAGTAATCTGGTTTAAAACTTCTCTTTCTTCATCGCTTAAAAGACTAGTATTTTGAGTGATTTTAGGTAGATGATCCTGCGTTAAGCCAAGTGCATAGATGTAATCAGAAGTCAAAGGCGAGATCAAATCATAACTTTGCACCAGAACCGTATCTACCGTTGCAGGGATTGTACGATAATTTGATAAGGACATTCCTGAATGAAGAAGAGCTAAGAAATCATCTAAAGCAACCTGAGTCCCCTCAAATACGGTCGCAAATTGCTCCATTACGTGGCAAAATGCTTTCCAGACCTCCTCTTGTCTTTCTTGCTCTGCCGCTTCCATCGTTTCAGATAAGGATTGTAATTGCTTGGTCACAGATGCATCCTTCAAAAAGTTATTCCATTTTGTAAGGATATTTTCAGTCTTTTGCTTACGACTGGATAATAAAGTTTCTAGTGGATTTAGGACACGGACACGCAGCTCATTTAATTTTTCTAAATCAAATTTTCCATGATGATTTTTTGTAAATTTTTGTTTAAAGTTAGAAAGTCCATCAATACCTAAATAGCGGATATATTGTTCAAAGCTATCGATTTCTTCTTGAGCAAGGTCGGTATATAAGCCAGTTCGTAAGAGATTAATCAAATCTTCCTGACGGAAATTGTATCGTTTCAAACGCCCGATGGATTCTACAAATTGAGTTAGAGGATGATGAGCCATAGACTCACTCTTGCCCAAATAAAAAGGAATTTGATATTGATTAAAAATTGTCTGCAAGGACAGTTTATAGAACTCTACGTCACCAAGTAGGATTCGAAAATTCTTATAGCTAAGTTCTGGCTCTTGGTGCAATTTCTGGCGAATACTACGAGCAACTAACTCCAGCTCTTCTTTTTGTGTCAGACAAGACCAGATTTGCAAGTCCTTTCTATCTTCGTCATTCACATCTAAACTAATTTCAGAATAATCATAAGCACTTTCCAGTAATTTTGAGGCTTTGGCAAAGGCATCAAGTTTCTCATGTTCTTGATAAGTATTTTCTGCCTTAGTCTGATATTTAAAGGCCAAATGTCTCAAAAACTCAACACTGGCTTGATAGAGGTTACCTTCACTAAATGGACTTGTATAAGCTTTTTTAGTCGCATAAGCCCCGATAACAATTTCAACACCCTTACGATAAAGTAGATCCACTAGGTGTTCTTCTTCTGCAGAAAATCGGGTAAAACCATCAATGACTAGGGCAATCTTACTAAAATCACTACTTACTTTATTTTCTTCGATAGCATTGATCAGATATGACAATTGACTCCCTTGCGAAACTTGACCTTGATTCAGATAAGCTGTTACCTTTTCAAAAATCAAGAGTAAATCAGAACGTTTATCAGCGTCAGATAGACTTTCTAAATCCAAAAAGCTCATCTTTGCAGTTGTCATTTCATGATAAATCTCAATCAGTTGTTGGATGAATTGCGGATCTTGCTTAATAGCCCCGTAAACTCGCAAATCCTTAGCGTCTATCTCAGACAAACATTTATAGAAAACCATGCCCAGACCAATATCATCGAGACTAGACTTCGCTGGTATATCGTTTAAAACCAGATAACGAGCCATTTGAGCGAAGCGCGTGACTGTGATCGCAAAAGAAGCCTGCTGACTCAAGCACTCCAGCACGGCACGTTCCTTTTCAAAAGAAAGAGAGTTAGGGGCGATATAAAAGACTCGTTTACCTTGGGCAACCAGTCCCTGAGCCTCCTTGGTTAGGATTTCTGTTAAAGAAGTCCGAATATCGGTATAAAGTAGTTTCATCTCAGCCTCGTTTGATTTTTTCATTACCTTTCATTATACCATTTTTTGACTGCTAATCCTATAAATAGAGGGCTCTTTAACATCTCAAGAAAAGAAAAATGCCAGAAATTTCCGGCATTGATTGATAAGCACTAACTTCATGAAAATACGAGAATCCATAATTCCCAAAATGCAGCAATGTTAATCATGATATGGAGCAAAATAGGATAATAGAGAGAATGAGTTTTTCGGTAGAGGAAAGCTAAAATTGCTCCTCCACTTGCATAGGTGAAAAAGGCGAGCGGTGTTATACCATCAGCAACATGCACATAGCCAAAGACACAGGCTGATAGTAAAACATCTCCATACCAAGGTGAATCTTTAAAAAATGTATTCATCAGAACTCCTCGGTAAACCAATTCTTCTGAAATTGGTCCTAGCAGACAAGTAATAAGCAAAAAATACAGCAACTCTTGTCGCCCTGTCATCTCAATCATTTCATTTAAAGCCATTTGATTGGACGTGGCTGGGGTTAAAAAGGAAAACACAATACCTGAAAGATGATTGACTCCATAAGCAAGAAGCAAATAAACTGGATATCTCCATTTCCACTTCAACTCAAGAATTTTCCTACCTTCGAATACTAGTAAATAAAGAATAGCTATAAAAGTAACGATGAGCTCTAAAAAAGCAAGAATCAAGAAATACTCTCGACTAGCAACTACAAATCTAGCTGAAAAGTGATTAAAAATCCACCAAAACCAAGTCTTCCTATAAATGATTACCAATAAGGCTAGTAAAATCTGTACTACTCTTTTTTTCATGCCAAGTCCTCTGCTTTTTTATCCATTATCAGTATATTGCAAATTTAGTATAGCATATATTTGCCAAAAAGCTTCTTCCAATCATGAATTGTAATTGAAACGTCCTAAATTGACATAGTAATCCTTATTTCCACTAAATTATGCTATAATATAGACAAAACACGTGAAAAGGAACTACTATGATTAAACTACTTGCCCTTGATATGGACGGAACTCTGCTCAACGAAGCCAAAGAAATTCCTCAGGCTCATATTGATGCCATTCATAAGGCTATCGAAAAAGGCGTCAAACTGGTTCTCTGTACTGGTCGTCCTCTCTTTGGGGTTCTTCCCTACTACAAGAAACTAGGACTAGATTTGCAGAATGAATACGTCATCGTCAACAATGGTTGTTCTACCCACCAAACTAGTGACTGGGGCCTTGTTGACTGGCGAGAACTTAGTAAATCAGACATTGAATACCTGAATGACCTTGCTGAAAAGAGTGAGGTTCAGTTAACTCTCTTTGACGAGGAACACTACTTCGTTCTCGGAGGCGAACCAAATCCTATCGTAAAATACGATGCGACACTTGTCTTTTCTGACCTGACTGAGATTTCACTAGAGGAAGCTACCAGTGGTAAATATCGCATGTTCCAGGGTATGTTCTTAGGTACAAAAGAACAAACAGATGATTTTGAACAACGATTTGCTGATGAACTTTGTCAGAGATTTAGTGGAGTTCGTTCTCAACCAGTTATCTATGAAGCAATGCCACTCGGTACAACTAAGGCTTCTGCACTTTCTCGTCTGGCTGAGATTTTGGATATCCAAGCTTCTGAAATCATGGCCATGGGTGATGCCAATAACGATATTGAGATGTTAGAATTTGCAGGGCTTGGGATTGCCATGGGAAATGCTAGCGACTATGTCAAATCTCTCGCGGATGCCGTAACTGCTAGCAATGAAGAAGATGGTGTTGCACGCGCTATTGAGAAATATATTTTGTAGAAAATTAAAAAGCAACTAACAGTTCATTCTGCTAATTGCTTTTTTCTGTATTAAATTAAAGCTGTCAATGCGGTAATAAGTCCAAAAACGATACCTGGTGCATTAGCTGCTGCCAAAGGAATATCACGTTCTTTTTTAAAGAGACCGTAGTAAACCCAAAGACTGCAGTTAAGTGCAGCTACTGCTGGTTGGATAAAATTCCCTTTTTGACCAGCAAGGTTATTCATAATTTGAGGAATATAAGAGACATACATCATTACAGACATAAAGGTTGCAATCCAACCCAAAGTTTTCATTTGTTTTTCAGACATTTTCTTCTCCTTTCAAAAACAGTTTCAATTATACACTATTTGTTTTAATTGTATAAGCAAAAAACTTTTTTGTTAAGAGAATGTAAAATATCACAAGATTGTGACCAGAGGTAACTTTTTGTTCTTATCTTTAGAAAAGGTATGGTGGCTAACAGTTTTATCATACTATTATTATTTAAAAAATCTTGGATGACCATTTACATCCAAATAAAAAACTACCTTCGCCTCCTTATCTGAAATTACTAATGTATAGTCTTAGAATAAAAAATTATTTGGCAGATACTTAACTAACATAAACCATAATGTTGAACCTTTGTAATCCATCTTTTCAAACTCATATGGATAAGAGTGCTCTAATCTTAAAAGGTTAGGATCTAAAACACATTCACCCTCAAGTTTATTATTAGAATGAAAGTTTTTACCAATTTCAATAACCTGTAAAGGTGTTAAATTCGTCTTCTTTGTCATAGTTATATACCACTAAACTCTGTGGAATCAAATGAATCTGTTATCATTAACTTCAAAAACTGAAACTATCTACTACTTCTTCTCAATCGGTGCTACACTGGCTAAAAGTTTTTTGAGGCCGACATCTGGGAAATTGATTTTCAATTCCTGAGTAGCTCCACTTCCTGAAACTTCTAGAACAGTTCCTTGACCCCACTTCTTATGAAGGGCAATATCACCAATTGACCAGCTGGTTTCACTTGAAATTGATTTTGATCCAGCAGCAAATTGTCCAAAAGGTAGTCCTTTTGATTCAATGGATCTTGGTGCTGCATTGCGTTTACGATCTTGTAGAGCTTGAGCTAGGCTCATGCCTTGACCAAAGGCGACACCTCCGCTACTATAGGATGCTTTGAAGCTACTATTAGCAGGACGCGCCAAACCTTGATAAGTTAACAAATCTGAACTAATCTCATTGATAAAGCGTGTTGGGCGATTATAGTTCGTTCGACCAAATAGCAAGCGTGAGTTAGCATTGGTTAGATAAAGAATTTTCTCTGCGCGCGTGATACCGACATAGGCAAGACGGCGTTCTTCTTCCAATTCATCCATGTCCTCTGCTGCACGACTAAGCGGAAAGACATTTTCTTCCATTCCAATCAAGAAGACAACTGGAAACTCGAGTCCCTTGGCCGCATGGAGCGTCATCAAGGTTACTTCTGATGTCTCTTGACTACCAGAGTCTGTATCTGCAATCAAGGCCAAGTCATTGAGGAAGTGACTGAGTTTATCCAAGCCAGTTTCTTCTTCCTGATTATCTGGATTATCATCAAAGTTCTTGGTAACTGAAAGGAATTCCTCGATATTTTCAACACGAGCCTTACTTTCCAAAGTCGCCTGGGCATTGAGAAGATCTATGTAGCCTGTCTTTTCCAAGACTGCTTCCACTAACTCAGTAATGGTTAAATGATCCAGTTGCTCCCGCAAATCAAGAATCATATTGGCAAAATCCCAGATTGACTGGGCTGCCTTACCTTTAATCCCTGATAACATGATGTTAGCTGAAGCATCTAGCATAGACATATTTTGTAGGTTGGCAAAGTCACGGATTTTCTCAACTGTACCAGGGCCAATGCCACGTTTAGGTTCATTGATGATGCGTTCAAAACTAATATTATCACTCAAATTAGAGATGAGATTCAGATAGGCGATAATATCACGAATTTCTTTACGGCTGTAGAATTTTGTTCCACCGACCATGGTATAAGGAATATTAGACTTGAGCAGAGCTTCTTCAATGGTACGAGACTGGGCATTGGTACGGTAAAGAACCGCAAAATCCTTGTGGAGGAAGTTTTGGCTTCGACCAAGTTCATCGATGGTTTTGGCTACAAAGACAGCCTCGTCTTGTTCATCATTAGCACGATAGTAGACAATCTGTTCCCCATCCGCATTTTGAGTCCATAAATTCTTTGGACGGCGATTTTTATTGTTTTTGATGACATCATTAGCTGCTTGGAGAATGGTTTTTGTTGAACGGTAATTTTCCTCCAACAAAACAACCTTGGCCTTAGGATAATCCTTCTCAAAGTCCAAGATATTCTGCATATCAGCACCACGCCAACCATAGATAGACTGGTCAGCATCCCCAACTACACAGATATTTTGGAAGCGAGAAGCCAAAAGTTTGACTAGTTGATACTGGGCGTGGTTGGTATCTTGATATTCATCAACATGGATGTACTGGAACTTTTGCTGGTAATAAGTCAAAACATCAGGATTTTGGTCAAAGAGCCGCAAAGTCAACATGATCAAGTCGTCAAAGTCCACTGACTCTGACTGACGAAGTTCTTTCTGATAGGCTGTATAACACTTAGCTACAATTTGCGTGTACATATCTCCTGCCTGGGCAGCATAAGCTACGTCGTCAATCAGATCATTCTTAGCATTGGAAATGGTTCCCAAAATGGTACGTTCATTCCATTTTTTAGGATCCAAGTTCAACTGCTTGAGAATACGTTTCATGAGCGTTCGCTGCTCCCCTGGATCCACAATCGTGAAATTGCGATTGTAGCCAATGTGGTCGGCATCGCGCCGTAGGATACGCACGCACATAGAGTGGAAGGTCGCGATCAAACAATCCTGAGTAGCTGGGTTGAGGTTATAAGCACGCTCCTTCATTTCACGGGCAGCTTTATTGGTAAAGGTAATGGCCAAGATATTCCATGGGTTGACCATCTTTTCATCAATTAAATAGGCAATACGGTGGGTTAAAACACGAGTCTTACCAGATCCAGCACCCGCCATGATCAGCAAAGGTCCTTCTGTGGTTTGAACGGCCTCGGCTTGACGGGCATTCATTCCCTTTAATAAATCGTTCATTTTCTCTTCCTTATTCTTCAAGTCAATGTTTCTATTATATCAAAAAAGTTTGAAAATAACTTTTCTTAGGAGCCTTCTGATTATTTTAGTTGGCAAGACAAGAAAAGGCTGGGACAAAAGTCCTAGCCTCTCAATTCTCTTTTGATTGTCGAGCAAGACGCAGTGGTTGAGTGGACTCTACTACGCTGATTTCATCAGCTTTTACACCCCTTCTCAACTGTGCGGAGGTGGGACAACGAAATCGAATTCTAACGAATTACCGATTTCTGTCCCACTCTCAGTAATTATTCTATTAATCCTTTATAGACTGCAAAAGCGTCATTAGGGCTTGGGCAGAACGACGTCCTGCTTCTACGATAAATTCATCAAAGGAAACGGATGCTTCATGGTTGGCATTGTCACTCATGGCACGAACAACTAAGAAAGGTAGGTTCAAAGCGTGAGCTGCTTGAGCAATAGCTGCCCCTTCCATCTCTACAGCAAGAACTTGAGGGAAGTGTTCTTTTATCGCTTTGATTTTATCTTCTCCAGCAACAAAACTGTCTCCTGTCGCAATCAAACCTAAATGCCAAGTTTGTTCCAGTTTAGACAAACTCTCTTGAATCAAACTGATAAACTTTTTGTCTGATTCAAAATAGAGAGGCTGTTGCGCCATTTGACCGTAATCATAGCCAAAGGCAGTCACATCAACATCGTGGTAGGCAAGCTTGTCTGCAATCACTACATCCCCTACTGCGATTCCATTTGCCACTGCACCAGCAGATCCAGTATTAATCACTGCATCCACCTGAAAGTGATCCGCTAAGATAGCAACACTCATAGCAGACATGACTTTTCCGATTCCACTCTCTACAAGTACAAGCTCGACAGAACCAATCTTACCAGTATGATAGCTATTTCCCAGAACCTTTTCTTCGCTGGCATCGTCCAAGTGTTGAATCAAGTAAACTAGCTCTTCTGGCATAGCTGCTATAATTCCAATTTTCATGATAGACCCCTTAAATAAATCTCATTGCTAGAATCAACAAAATCAAGAGAAAAATAACTGCAAATAGAATTTTATTCAATTTAGAATTAAAGACATTTCTCTTAGTATTTTCAATCCGACGACTTTTGTGAATAGAAGGTTCAACTTCGATGGTCAGTGTATCCTGGCTAAAACCATGATCTCTGGTTCGTGAATAGCCAAAATTTTGAGAAGAAGTCGGTAAAATCTTAGTTTCCTCATCATCTAGCAAGGGAGGACCTGAGATGTCCTCTCCTCGATTGGCACGTTCAATCATTTCATCTGTTAATAAAGGTTTACCCATGGGTTCCTCCACTATTTTTTTGTAATTCCCAGTACTGGATAGCCATGATGGTCTTTGCATCACAAATATCTCCTGACTGGATCAGTGCTTTAGCTTGGTCAAGATTGACTTCAAGCAACTCCAAAGTCTCATCTTCATCCTGAGGACGAGGATTTTCAACTTTTGTCAAATCACTTGCCAAGTAAAGTTTTAAGCGCTCGTTACAAAATCCAATCGCTGAGTAAAAATCATAGACAAGGCTTAATTTTCCAGTATAGGCTGCCTCTTCCTCTAATTCACGAAGGGCTGCTGCTTCTGGTTCTGCATTCTCCCCGATTTCAAGTTTACCTGCAGGAATTTCATAAGAGACTTTTTCAATCGCCTTGCGATATTGTTTAACAAGGACAATCTTATTTTCTGGAGTGACTGCAAGGACACAAACTGCTCCATTGTGGAAAATCAAATCACGTTGCGCTCTACCTTTGCCAGAAGGTAGTTCAACCTGGTCTTGAACCAATTGGAAGATCGCTCCTTTATAGATTTCTTTACGACTTATAGTCTTTTCTTCGAATTCCATCGTTAGCTCCTATTTATTATTAGGATGATGAGGGAGGCGAGTTGCATATTCATCCTTATTGACTTGACGACCTCGTCCAATAGCAATGGCATCAGCTGGGACATCTTTAGTAATGGTTGAACCTGCTCCAACAAGAGAATTATTTCCAAGCTCTACTGGAGCAATGATAGTTGAATTTGAACCAACGAAAACATTGTTACCAATGGTTGTTTTAAACTTGTGTTGACCATCGTAATTTACAGTGATTGTTCCAGCACCAAAGTTGACATCACTACCAACTTCACAGTTACCAATATAAGTCAAATGACCTGCCTTAGTATTCTCCCCAATGCTAGATCCTTTGACTTCAACAAAGTTTCCAATGTGCACATCTTTTGCAAGGCTTGATCCTGGACGGATATGAGCATAAGGACCAACTGTAACACCATCAGCAACTGAGCTTTCCTCAATCATTGAATTGGTAATCACTGCTCCTGCTCCGATACTACTATCAACGATATAAGTTCCGTTGGTCAAAACAGTTCCTGCACCAATCTTACTAGAACCTTTGAGGGTTACATTTGCTTCTATTTGAACTTCTGGAGCGATCTCAACATCAATGTCAATGTAAGTAGCTTCAGGATTCACAAAACTAACTCCATTGATCATATGCGCTTGGTTAATACGGCGACGCATAATGCCTTCAGCTGTCGCAAGGGCAACACGGTCATTAACTCCGAGACTTTCATCAAAGTCTTTTAGAGTATAAGCACCAACTTTTTCCCCTGCTTCACGGAAAATGCCGATGACATCAGTGATGTAGTATTCACCTTGGGCGTTGTTGGTATTGATATTTTTAAGAGCTTCAAAAAGACGAGCATTATCAAATACATAGGTTCCTGTATTGATTTCTTTGATTTGTTTTTCAAAATCAGTCGCATCCTTCTGCTCCACGATACGAAGCACTTCAGCATTCTCATTACGAACAATACGTCCATAACCAAATGGATCTTCAGCTTCTGCAGTTAGGATTGTAGCTACGTTCTTGTGATTAACGTGGAAATCAATCAAGTTCTTTAGACTTTCACCAGTAATGAGTGGTGTATCACCAGCAATAACCAATGTTTGTCCAGAAAGTCCTTCAAGAATTGGCTCAGCCATCATAACCGCATGACCAGTTCCTAATTGCTCAGACTGTCTTACAAAATCAGTTTGACCAGCTAAAACTTGTTCAACTAGCTCTGCCTTATGACCAACAACCGTTACTGTTTTTTCAGGCTTGATTGCCCCTACACTACGAAAAACATGCTCCAGCATAGAAATTCCTGCAACCTTGTGCATGACTTTTGGTAGATCTGATTTCATACGAGTACCTTTACCCGCTGCTAAAATAACTGCATAATTTGACATATTTTTCTCTTTTCTATAGAAATTCCCTTATATTATATCATAAATTTGTTCATTCAAACACAAAAGAGGGCAAGTGCTATAAAACATCGCATTTCCTAGAGGATTTTGAGTATTTTTTTTGATTTTTTTCACCATTTACGATACACTATAAAAGTATGAGAAAGAAAATAAATCCTGTTTTTATTTTTACTGTATTAGCTACTCTTGTGGGTATTTTAATCATCAATAGACCCAAGTTTGAAGACCATCCAGTCAAAACAAAGCAAAATCCAGTTCAAGTAGAAACTCAAGCTTTACATAATATCAACAAGCCGATTATTGATGTTTCTGGCTGGCAAAGACCATCAGAGATCAATTATGACACCTTAGCTCAAAATATTTCAGGTGCAATCGTTCGGGTTCATAGTGGAGCTCAAGCTTCTGTTGAAAACGATGCTTCATTTAAAAATGGGGTTGATAAGGCTTATAAAGAACACATCACAGAATTTCAAAAACGGAATATTCCAGTCGCTGTTTATGCCTATGTAGCTGGTAAAAATGTCGAAGAAATGGAAAAAGCTGCCGAAGTTTTTTATAATGCTGCTTCTCCCTATAATCCTAGCTACTATTGGTTGGATGTTGAAGACAAGACTATGTCTGACATGAACAAGGGTGTTGAGGCCTTTCGTGCTAAATTAGCTTCATTGGGAGCTAAAAATATTGGCATCTATGTTGGTGTCTACTTTATGGAGGAGCATAGTATCAGTACGGAAAATTTCTCAGCAATCTGGATACCTTCCTATGGGACCAACTCGGGTTACTATGAAAGTGCTCCAAAAACAGATCTTAACTATGATCTTCACCAATACACCTCTCATGGAAACCTTGGAGGCTTTGAAAATCATCTGGATTTGAACCTTATTTCTTCCACAAAAAACAAGGAAGAAACCTTTAGAAAATTGTTTTTAAATCCTTAATCACTATCACCATAAGCAAGTCAGACATTGCTTTCTGCTTGCTTTTCTTTATTTTTCAGTATTAAATCACTGTTTTATCTTTATAGAATATGAATCTCGGAGGAACTCTATGTTATCATGGCTATCAAAAATTATTAAGGGAATTGTTATTGCTCTCGGTTTCATTCTACCAGGGATTTCTGGCGGCGTTCTGGCTGCTATCTTAGGAATTTATGAAAGAATGATTCGTTTTCTTGCTCATCCTTTTAAGAATTTAAAAGAAGATGTGCTCTTTTTCCTACCTGTTGGTATTGGGATGTTACTGGGCATTGGACTTTTCTCCTATCCAATCGAGTATCTTTTAGAGAATTATCAAGTGTATGTATTGTGGAGTTTTGCTGGAGCTATCATTGGTACTATCCCAAGTCTTGTCAAAGAATCAACTCGTGACTCTGATAGAGACAAGGTTGACCACATATGGTTTTGGGCAACCTTCATCATCTCAGGTATCGCCCTCTATGCCTTGAATTTTGTAGTTGGTTCTCTATCTGCAAGCTTCCTAAACTTTACACTAGCTGGTTGTTTATTGGCTCTGGGGATTTTGGTTCCAGGGCTTAGTCCTTCCAATCTTCTCTTGATTCTTGGCCTTTATGGCCCTATGTTAACAGGGTTTAAGACTTTTGATTTATTTGGTACCTTCCTTCCAATAGGAATTGGAGCACTTGCTACTCTTGTCATTTTTTCAAAATTTATGGACTACGCTCTCCGTGTTTATCAATCTCGTGTTTACCACTTTATCATCGGAATTGTTCTTTCAAGTACAATCTTAATCCTCATTCCAAATGCTGGTAATGCTGAAAGCATCAGCTACAATGGATTATCTCTTGTGTCTTATGTCATCATTGCCTTTTTCTTCGCTCTAGGTATTTGGTTAGGTATTTGGATGAGTCAATTGGAGGATAAGTATAAATAATGGCTAAAAAAGTAAAAGTCAAAAAAACCTTGGTCCAACAAATTTTAACCAAGGCAGGAATTAATCATAAAGGAATTCAAATTAATGCCCTGGAAGGTGAGATGCCTCAAGGTTATGAAAAGAGTCAGATTTTCAAGACTCTAGCACTTCTGGGAGATAAGACTGGCCCCATTATCGGTATCCTTCCTATCACTGAACACCTTTCTGAAAAGAAGCTTGCAAAGATTTCAGGTAATAAGAAAGTGAGCATGATTCCACAAAAAGACCTAGAAAAAACAACAGGCTATATCCACGGTGCCAATAATCCAGTTGGAATCCGTCAAAAACATAACTATCCTATCTTTATCGACCAAACTGCTCTTCAACTGAATGAAATGATTGTTTCCGCAGGGGAGGTTGGTCATAGTATCATTATCAACCCTCAAGATCTAGCAGCCTTTGTTAAAGCTGAATTTGCTGATATCTTGGAGGCAAGTAGCACATGAAATTCTATTTTATTCGTCACGGTAAAACACTTTGGAATCTTGAGGGACGTTTTCAAGGAGCAAGCGGGGACTCTCCACTTCTTGAGGAATCCATTGAAACCTTAAAAAAATTAGGCCAATATCTTCAGGAAACTTCATTTGATGTGATTTATTCTAGTGATCTTCCTCGTGCTAAAACTTCCGCTCAAATTATCCAAAGTCAACTGAAAAACAGCTGTCCATTAGAAGAGATACCCTCACTAAGAGAATGGCAACTTGGAAAACTTGAAGGTGCAAAATTTGCAACCTTGGAAGCCATCTATCCCGAGCAATTAAAAGCTTTTCGTACCAATCTAGCAAAGTTTGATTCAACTATGTTTGGAGCAGAGTCTGTCTATCAAACAACTCAGCGGACCATTCAGTTTATCAAATCATTAGAGTCCAAACCTTTTGAACATGTCATGATTGTCGGTCACGGAGCCAATCTCACAGCCAGTATTCGAACTCTTTTAGGCTATGATACTCCACTACTTAGAAAAGAAGGAGGTCTAGCAAATGCTAGTGTTACTATTGTCGAAACAGAAGACTTTAAAAACTTCAACCTCTTAGTCTGGAACGACACTTCTTATCAAAATCTAAAAAGAACTTAACAATCGCTGTTAAGTTCTTTTTAGATTTTGTAGAATATCCGTGAATTTATTTGATTTTTATGATAAAATGGGAGTATCGCAAAAAAGACTCATCGTATCAAGAATTGAGTAAAAACTAGGAGGAAACCATGTCAACAGAACATATGGAAGAACTAAATGACCAGCAGATCGTTCGCCGTGAAAAAATGGCTGCGCTCCGCGAACAAGGAATCGATCCATTCGGTAAACGCTTTGAACGCACTGCTAACTCACAAGAATTAAAAGATAAATATGCTGACCTTGACAAAGAACAACTACACGATTTAAACGAGACTGCTACTATAGCTGGACGTTTGGTAACAAAGCGTGGTAAAGGTAAAGTTGGATTTGCCCACCTTCAAGACCGCGAAGGTCAAATCCAAATCTACGTTCGTAAAGACGCCGTCGGTGAAGAAAACTACGAAATCTTCAAAAAGGCTGACTTAGGAGACTTCCTTGGTGTCGAAGGTGAAATTATGCGTACAGATATGGGAGAACTCTCTATCAAGGCTACACATATCACTCACTTGTCCAAAGCCCTTCGTCCGCTTCCAGAGAAATTCCACGGTTTAACAGACGTTGAAACTATTTACCGTAAACGTTACCTTGATTTGATTTCAAACCGTGAAAGCTTTGAACGCTTTGTTACTCGCTCAAAAATCATCTCTGAAATCCGTCGTTACCTTGATCAAAAAGGTTTCCTAGAAGTTGAAACACCTGTTCTTCACAACGAAGCTGGTGGTGCTGCTGCTCGCCCATTCATCACACACCACAATGCTCAAAACATTGATATGGTTCTTCGTATTGCGACTGAGCTTCACTTGAAACGTCTTATCGTTGGTGGTATGGAGCGTGTTTATGAGATTGGCCGTATCTTCCGTAACGAAGGAATGGATGCTACACACAACCCTGAGTTCACTTCTATCGAAGTTTACCAAGCATACGCAGACTTCCAAGACATCATGGACTTGACTGAAGGCATCATCCAGCACGCTGCTAAATCAGTTAAGGGTGATGGTCCAGTTATCTATCAAGGAACTGAAATCAAGATCAACGAACCATTTAAACGTGTACACATGGTTGATGCAATCAAGGAAATTACAGGTGTTGATTTCTGGAAAGATATGACTTTCGAAGAAGCAAAAGCTATCGCAGCTGAAAAGAATGTCCCAGTTGAAAAACACTACACTGAAGTTGGACACATTATCAATGCCTTCTTTGAAGAATTTGTTGAAGAAACATTGATTCAACCTACCTTTGTCTATGGTCACCCAGTAGCTGTATCACCACTTGCTAAGAAAAATCCTGAAGATGAACGCTTTACTGACCGTTTCGAACTCTTCATCATGACTAAAGAATACGGAAATGCCTTTACTGAGTTGAACGACCCAATCGACCAGCTTAGCCGTTTCGAAGCTCAAGCCAAAGCCAAAGAGCTTGGTGATGACGAAGCAACAGGCATTGACTACGACTACATCGAAGCCCTTGAATACGGTATGCCACCAACAGGTGGTTTGGGAATTGGTATCGACCGTCTTTGCATGCTACTCACTGATACTACAACTATCCGTGATGTACTTCTTTTCCCAACTATGAAATAAAAACTCAAATCTCCTAGTTATCTCTATCTAGGAGATTTTTTAATAATAACAAAAAGACAAACTCAATGTTGAGCTTGTCTTTATATTGTTCAATTAGAATAATCCAAGAACTGTACCATCACTTTCAACATCCATGTTGAGGGCAGCAGGTCTTTTTGGAAGACCAGGCATGGTCATAACGTCACCAGTAAGTGCAACGATAAAGCCTGCCCCCAATTTTGGTACCAATTCACGAATAGTAATTTCAAAGTTTTCAGGTGCACCAAGAGCATTTGGATTATCTGAGAAACTATATTGAGTTTTAGCCATACAGATTGGCAATTTGTCCCAACCATTTTGAACGATTTGAGCGATTTGAGTTTGAGCTTTCTTCTCGAAGTTTACTTTGCTACCACGATAGATTTCAGTGACAATCTTTTCAATCTTCTCTTGGACAGAAAGGTCGTTGTCATACAAACGTGTATAGTTAGCTGGGTTTTCGTCAATTGTTTTGACGAGAGTTTCAGCCAAAGCCACTCCTCCTTCAGCTCCATCAGCCCATACGCTAGCTAACTCAACCGGAACATCGATTGAAGCACAAAGTTCTTTCAAGGCTGCGATTTCTGCTTCTGTATCAGATACAAATTCGTTAATTGCAACAACTGCTGGAATACCGAACTTACGGATATTCTCAACGTGACGTTTCAAGTTTGCAAATCCTGCACGAACAGCTTCTACATTCTCTTCTGTCAAAGCATCCTTAGCAACCCCACCATTCATCTTAAGAGCACGAAGTGTTGCAACAATCACTACTGCATCTGGTGAAGTTGGCAAGTTTGGAGTTTTGATATCCAGGAATTTCTCAGCACCAAGGTCTGCACCAAAACCTGCTTCTGTTACTGTGTAATCTGCCAAGTGAAGGGCAGTAGTTGTAGCCAAGACAGAGTTACATCCGTGTGCGATATTGGCAAATGGGCCACCATGTACAAAGGCAGGTGTACCGTAAATTGTCTGAACCAAGTTTGGTTTGATAGCATCTTTCAAAATCAATGCCAAGGCACCTTCAACCTGTAGATCACCCACTGAAACAGGTGTACGGTCATAACGGTAACCAATGACGATATTGGCCAAACGACGTTTTAAATCTTCAATATCAGTTGCCAAGCAAAGGATGGCCATGATCTCTGAAGCAACAGTGATATCAAATCCATCTTCACGTGGAATACCGTTAAGAGGACCACCAAGGCCGACTGTTACGTGACGAAGAGCGCGATCGTTCAAGTCAACCACACGTTTCCAAAGAATACGACGTTGGTCGATTCCTAGCTCGTTTCCTTGGTGCAAGTGATTGTCAATCAAGGCAGAGAGAGCATTATTTGCAGTTGTAATAGCGTGCATATCTCCAGTAAAGTGAAGGTTGATGTCTTCCATTGGTAAAACTTGGGCATAACCACCACCAGCTGCACCACCTTTAATCCCCATGACTGGTCCAAGAGAAGGTTCGCGGATAGCAATCATGGTTTTCTTACCAATCTTATTCAAAGCATCAGCAAGTCCGATAGTGATAGTTGATTTTCCTTCACCAGCAGGTGTTGGGTTGATAGCTGTAACCAGGATCAATTTACCGACTGGATTACTTTCCACTTCACGAATTTTATCAAAACTAAGCTTAGCCTTGTATTTTCCATACAACTCCAAATCGTCGTAAGAAATACCAAGATTCTCAACGACTTCTACGATTGGTTTTAACTCGATACTCTGTGCAATTTCAATATCTGTTTTCATAACAAACTCCTCTACCTCTAATGTGTTATTTCATTATAACATAAAATAAGATTTTTAACAGTCATTATGTTTGTTAACGTTCGTAAATATGGCTAAATCACAGGCTTTATTTATCTCTATTTAAATTTTTATATGCCTTTATAGGTTTTAACTATAGTTGAAAGCTTTCTACTAACTCAGAAAGTAGCTATCAATTTCGGATAAATCATGTAGAATTTCGTCATCAGAAACTCCTATATACTCAGCTAATTCAATTGTATATTCAAAACGAAGACGTGTATTGATAGATAAATCAAAAGAGTAATCCTGTAATTGTCCTAGTTTATGATATTTATCCATAACATCATTAAAAATAATCTTGTATTTATCATCTAACTTTTTGATATGATTATCTAAGTTTTCCCTGTAATCTTGAATTAATTCCTGTTCCCTATCACTTAAAATTCCTTTACCTATTTCCCAAATTATTGAAGTAGCTATTGAACCTACTACTGCTCCTAAGACAGGGACAGGAATAAGTGTTTGACCAACGCATGAACCAATTGTCGCTAATGTTGTATCCAATGTATTGATAGTTATAAAATTTATAAATTCATCCTCAGTAATCTCATTTGTTCTAAGTTTAGTAATAATATCTACCATGCCGTAACTTGCTGTTACAAACGCACTTGCATTAGGAGCACTCATTTTAAAAACATTAGTGAGACCATAAATCGCGTAACCTGATATAGAACCTTTTACCGCACCTTCCACTGTTTCCAGTCCACAGTCTAACCAATCTGATTGATCAAATTCAAAAATTGTTTTTCCTTCTTTGTATTTCCCATACACATTGAACATCAAAGCTAAACCACCCTGTAAAACAGCTGCATTTCTTGCAATCTTATTGGCTTCTTTTATTCTTGGCAATGAATTTTTTTGTGCTACTAATCGTTTTTTATTTAATTCTTGTTGTTTTAGTCTGACTGTTTTACGAATATTCTTCTCTTCGGAATCTAAAAAAGAATTAATTGAATTTTTTTGAGCATCATTATAATTTAGAACAGATGATTTCATCCAAGATTTATATGAAGTAAGTCCCTTGCTTTCGGTAATATCATTGATCATTTGTCGTATATCGGTAATTTGTTTAATAGACAATCTTTTACCATCAAATTCAACTTCTTTGGCGCCAGCCATAATTTTTTCGTATACTAGCACGTGATCTTTTGGAAACATCATTTTCATTTTTTTACTGTAATGAAATGATTGAGCTAGTTCATCACGTAAATTATTATAAAACTTCATTTGAATGGTATTTCTACCAATTAATAAATCGGCTGGTCCATTATCATTCAATACTTTTACAATAGGATTTAATCCTTCAAAAGCTCTTCTCGCATTCACAATTCCTGCTTCTGCAAATTCAGCAATAAAACCGTGACCGCCGTATTCACCTCCACGATTCTTTAGAATAACGTCTTCAATGTTATCTCTAGCATAGTTTAAAATTTTAGAGGCATTGTCCTTGTTTAAAATGACATGTCGAGCTTCATCCTCAATCATTTTCATGGCAATTTGTAAGTCTTGAATTCTCAAGTTGTTTAAACAATTGACATAAGCACCTATCCCTTGATAAAATGCTCTATTAACAGCCTGATTCATCATTTATTTTAATTTCCTTATTAATCATCGAAGTAAGTGAGAGGGTTGAATTTACTAAAGCACCTGCTTGATATTTTTCTTCTTCAGAAAATAAGCTATAGTCCAGCCCAGTTAAAGATAAGTTGGCTAAATAAATCCCCTCAGTTTGCTTTTCAATTAAATTAATTAATTCACTAATTTCTATTATTGATTTATCAGTTTGTCTAATTAATAACTCAATTTTCTTTTGTTCATCAAGCGCTTCTTTAGCTACTTCTTCATTTTTTTTATTAGCAAAAACACCTGCTCCGACAGACGCTGTTAACATTAAGCCAGCAATCCCCCAACCAACAGGGCCCGCCATGGCTAAAAAGGCATTGCCAGCAGCCATACCTCCTCCTCCTGCTGCTAGACTTCCTCCACCTAACCAAGCTAATGCCGCACTATTTGCTGCTGCACCTGTCAAGCTAGAAATTGCTGTTCCTGTTGATGCGACACCAAAAGTAGTTGCAACTCCCATAGCTGCAGTAGGACCTAAAGTTGCGACTGTCACACCTAAAGCACTTAAAGAAGCTGTAGCTGCCGTACTACCGCTGGCTAATTCTGCTTCTTTGATTGACTGAGTAATAGCTAACTGCTTATCTTCGAAATTCTGTATTTCAACAATTATTTCGTCTAATTTTGTTTCAAATTCTTTCGGTTTATTTGCTAATTTACTAATTCTTTCTTCAATGATTTTGACAACTTTGATCGCCTTGTCTCTACTTTTATAAAGCTCAGTCGATTTATTCGTTAGATCTGTGGCTTTTTCATTATATGTTTGAATAGATTCATGATAGTTCTCAACAGCTTCGGACCTTAGTTTACCATTAAAAAGATCTATTGAATCAATTTGAGATTTTGCTTCCGTTGCAACTTTACCAGCTTGATTAAGCGTGCCAGATGCAACCTCTGTTACTTGTTGAACAGTATCATTCGCTACTGTAGCAGCTTGACCTGAAACGTCTGAAACAACATTTCCTATCTTATTTGATACATCTCCTATTACTTTTACAGAATCTGATAATAAATCTCCTGTAACTTTCCCAGCGCTATCTAAAGCTTTTCCAGCTTCATTAAGTACGCTACTGGTTGTCTTACTAGCATCATCAATTACTTTACTAGCTTCTTTAACCATATTATCTGCAAACTTAAAAAAGTCCATAACGGCTTCCCCTTTTCATATATAACTAAAATAATTATCTTATATCTTAAATTAATTGTCAATAATAATATAGTTATAAAGTTTAGTTATATTTTATCGCTTTCATTTTACTTACTGCTCATTTTTTTGTACAATAGTTCTATGAAAATTTTAGTTACATCTGGTGGTACAAGCGAAGCCATTGATAGAGTTCGCTCCATTACCAACCACTCTACTGGTAGACTTGGTAAAGTTATAACTGAGACTTTACTGAAGGCTGGGCATCAGGTTTGTCTGATTACTACGCAACAAGCACTAAAACCAGCACCACACTCAAATTTATCCATCATTGAAATCAAAAACACTTCCGATTTACTTCGAAAGATGAAACGGATTGTTCCTGATTATCAAGTTTTGATTCATTCCATGGCAGTCTCTGACTATAGTCCTGTTTACATGACTGGTCTTGACCAAGTCCAAGCAAGCCAAGATTTAAGTGAGTTTTTGCATAAGAAAAATATGGAAACAAAGATCTCCTCTAAGGCTGAGGTGCAAGTCCTATTTCTCAAGAAAAATCCAAAAATTATTGCTCTTGTCAAAGAATGGAACCCCAATATTCATCTCATCGGCTTTAAACTGCTTGTCGATGTTACCAAGGAGCATCTGATTCAAATCGCTAGAGAAAGTCTTGAAAAGAATCAAGCTGACTTGATTGTCGCTAATGACCTCACTCAGATTAATGAAAATCAGCACCTGGCTTATCTAGTAGAAGAAAAAGATTATCAGCTTTCTACTAGCAAGCAAGAAATTGCTGACTTGTTAACCAAGAGAATTCAAGAACTTGATCGTTAGAAAGGAAAATTATGGCTCGTATTACACTCGCTGTTACAGGCTCTATCGCTTCTTACAAGGCTGCTGATTTGGTTAGTAACTTGAAGAAACAGGGGCATTCTGTAACTGTACTTATGACCCAGGCTGCGACTGCCTTTATCCAACCTTTAACCCTTCAAGTCCTATCTCAAAATACGGTACATCTAGATGTTATGCAGGAACCTTATCCTGACAAAGTCAATCATATCGAACTTGGCAAAGAAACAGATTTGTTTATCCTTGCCCCTGCTACTGCTAATACGATTGCAAAACTAGCACACGGTTTCGCAGATAATATGGTAACCTCTACTGCTCTTGCCTTGCCCCACTATGTTCCAAAACTAGTGGCGCCTGCTATGAATACCAAAATGTATGACCATCCAGCAACTCAAACAAACTTAAAAACTTTAGAAACTTATGGTTATACAATTATTGCTCCAAAAGAGTCCCTACTGGCCTGTGGCGATGTAGGACGTGGTGCTCTTGCTGATCTTGATACTATTTTACAACAGATAAAGGAAAAACTTCATGAACAAACGCTCTAATATTGCTCCTATTGCTATCTTTTTTGCCAGCATGATTGTCATTCATTTGCTGAGCTCTATTGTCTTTAATGTCTTGCCATTTCCAATTAAACCAACCATTGTCCATATCCCAGTCATCATTGCTAGTATCATCTACGGACCACGGATTGGGGCTATCTTAGGTTTCTTGATGGGAATGATTAGCTTGACTGTCAATACGATCACTATTCTCCCAACTAGCTACCTCTTCTCTCCATTTGTACCAAACGGTAACATCTACTCCCTAGTTATTGCGATTGTACCACGCATCCTTATTGGTTTAACTCCATACTTTGTCTACAAACTCCTCAAAAACAAGGCAGGGCTTATCTTCGCGGGAGCACTTGGTTCCCTCACAAATACTGTATTTGTACTAGGCGGAATCTTCTTCCTCTTTGGAAATGTTTTTGATGGAAATATCCAAAAACTATTAGCTACTGTTATCTCAACAAATTCTATCGCAGAACTCATAATCTCAGCAATACTTACCCTAGTTATTGTTCCGAGACTTGAAAAAATCAAAAAATAAGAGGTCGGGAAAATCCCGGCCTCGATTTTTATTTGCCCTAAGTAACTGACTTTGTATTTAATTAAGATTACAGACTTCTAAAAGTCCCTTTGACGAGACTATCTAAAAGCATGATTGTAAAGATTCACGGATATGAGAAAAAGGTTCAATCTTGATAAAATCTTTACTTTCCCACAGCCTTTTATCTGCTTATTATTGGGCAAGACGTGCTTCTTCTAAAATCTTTTCAATCTTTGTTGTCAGCAAATCAATAGCTACTGTATTGGTCACTCCTTCTGGAATAACGATATCTGCATAACGCTTTGTTGGCTCGATAAATTGATGATACATGGGTTTCACCACACCAAGGTATTGGTCAATAACGCTATCCAGGCTACGACCACGCTCTTCCATATCACGTTTAATACGGCGAATGATACGGACATCATCATCTGTATCTACGAAAATCTTGATATCCATCAAATCACGAAGTCGTTTGTCCTCCAAAACCAAGATTCCTTCTACGATAAAGACATCCTGAGGTTCTTGACGATAAGTTTTAGAACTTCTGGTATGGGCAGCATAATCATAGGTAGGAATATCAACTGGACGACCTGCCAACAACTCTTTGATTTGCTCAATCATCAAATCAGTATCAAAAGCAAAAGGATGGTCATAGTTGGTCTTAATACGCTCTTCAAAGGTTAGATGAGATTGATCTTTATAGTAGGAATCATGCTCAATCATAGAGATTTTTTCATTTGGAAAATGTGACAAGATTGCTTTAGATACGCTTGTCTTTCCTCCTCCAGATCCCCCTGTTACTCCGATAATGATTGGTCTATTTTGCATTGTATCCTCCTTGTATTTTCCCTTGTCTATTTTACCATATTTTTGATAAATTTTACAGATGGAGTTTTCTAGAAAATAGAAAAAAAAATCCTCATAGCTAGAAGCTACAAGGATTTGTAATTGATTAATCGAAGTTAACGTATTCTTTAGAAAGTTCAAGAACTTCTTCCATTGTTGAACATTCAGTAAGAGCACGGTTAGCGTATTCTTGCATTTTAGCAGTGTCGAGTTTCTTCATCAAGCTACGTGTACGAAGTACAGATGTTGCTGACATAGAGAACTCATCCAAGCCCATTCCGACAAGAAGTGGAACAGCTGTTTGGTCACCAGCCATTTCACCACACATACCAGCCCATTTACCTTCAGCGTGAGCTGCTTTGATAACGTTGTTGATCAAACGAAGGATTGATGGGTTGTATGGTTGGTAAAGGTATGAAACTTGTTCGTTCATACGGTCTGCCGCCATTGTGTATTGGATCAAGTCGTTTGTACCAATTGAGAAGAAGTCAACTTCTTTTGCAAATTGGTCTGCAAGCATAGCTGCTGCAGGAATTTCGATCATGATACCAACTTGGATGTCATCCGCAACTGCAACACCTTCAGCAAGAAGGTTAGCTTTTTCTTCATCGAAGACTGCTTTAGCTGCACGGAATTCTTTCAAAAGCGCAACCATTGGGAACATGATACGCAATTGACCGTGTACAGAAGCACGAAGAAGAGCACGGATTTGAGTGCGGAACATTGCGTCTCCAGTTTCAGAGATAGAGATACGAAGAGCACGGAATCCAAGGAATGGGTTCATTTCATGAGGCATATCGAAGTAAGGAAGTTCCTTGTCACCACCGATATCCATTGTACGGACAACAACTGGTTTACCGTTCATTCCTTCAAGGACAGCCTTGTATGCTTCGTACTGCTCATCTTCAGTTGGGAAGTCTTGAGAATCCATGTACAAGAACTCTGTACGGTAAAGACCTACAGCTTCTGCACCGTTGTCATTAACACCTTCAACGTCTTTTGGAGTACCAATGTTTGCTGCCAATTCGAAGTGTTTACCATCAGCAGTAACAGTTTGAGCATCCTTCAAAAGTGCCCATTCAGCTTTTTGTTGAGCGTAAGCTTCACCAGCTGCTTTAAATTCAGCCGCTTGTTCTTCAGTAGGGTTGATAATCACTTCACCTGTAATACCATTAACGGCAAGTAGGTCACCATCTTTAACGATTTCAGTGATATTGTTTGTACCCAAAACTGCAGCGATTTCAAGTGTACGAGCCATGATAGCTGAGTGACTTGTACGACCACCAATGTTTGTTACAAAAGCTTTTACAAAGTTTTTGTCCAATTGAGCTGTATCAGATGGAGTCAAGTCGTGAGCAATCACGATCACTTCTTCATTGATAGAAGCTGGGTTTGGCAATTTTTTACCAAGGAGGTTAGCCAATACACGTTTTGTTACGTCGCGGATATCCGCTGCACGTTCTTGCATGTATGGGTTGTCTTCCATGCCTTCAAAGATTGTGATAAACATGTCTGTAACTTCTTTCAGACCTGCTTCTGCATTCACTTTCTTAGCACGGATAGTTTCTTTGATTTGACCGATCAATTCAGGGTCAGCAAGAACCATCAAGTGGGCGTCAAATACTTGTGCCGCTTCTTCACCAAGCGTACCTACAGCCTTCTCGCGGATAAGAGAAAGCTCGTTTTGAGAAGCTTCAAGAGCAACATCCAAACGAGCCTCTTCTGCATTTGTATCTTCGACTGTAACAGTCTCGAATGATAAATCCGGTTGAACGAGTAGATATGCTTTTGCAACTGCAACACCGTCAGATGCTGCGATTCCTTTAAGCATTTCTGTCATTTCCTTATGCCAATCCTTCTTTTTCCATTGTTTCTGAGATTGCAGCGATAGCGTCATCAGCGTCTGCACCTTCAGCAGTGATTGTAACGTCAGCACCTTGACCAACACCAAGGCTCATTACACCCATGATAGATTTAAGGTTAACTGATTTACCTTTGTACTCAAGAGTGATATCTGAAGCAAATTTGCTAGCTGTTTGTACCAACAATGTTGCTGGACGTGCGTGAATACCTGTTTCTGCCACTACGTGGAAATCTTTAGAAGCCATAGTTTGACTCTCCTTTAATAGTTTTCTTGTTGAGTTACATATCTGATAACCCTTACAATTTAGTATTATATCACCTTCATTGATATTTTTCAAGTATTTTATGGACTTTCTTCAATTTCCTTTCAGATAACTTGCTGAAAATCTTCTATTAAATTTAGCAAAACACAGTATGTAGTTTTTGTTAAGTTGTCTATAATGAAATCATTGATTTTTCTGTCGTTGTTTCTCAATATTACACTATATATTGTGTTTGTTAGTAAAATCAGTAAAATAAGTACACAAGATTTAGTTTTAGAAAGTTGACAAAGTTTTTTTTTCTGATATACTAAGAAAGTAATAAATTTTTAAAGAGGAGTTACAGAAATGGTAACCGTATATTCTAAAAACAACTGTGTCCAATGTAAAATGACGAAACGTTTTTTAGACAGTAATAATGTTGAATATAAAGAAATCAATCTTGATGAACAACCTGAATACATTGATCAAGTAAAAGAGCTTGGCTTTAGTGCTGCTCCTATTATTCAGACACCAACAGAAGTTTTCTCTGGTTTCCAACCAGGTAAACTCAAACAACTTGCTTAAGAATCAGGACAAAAGCTTCTATGTCTACCTTAGAAGCCTTTCTTTTGTAATTAGATAAAGGAATTTTTATGGGATTAAAACAACTTGAAGATGTGACTTACTTCCGTCTTAATAATGAAATTAACCGTCCTGTTAATGGACAAATTATGCTTCACAAGGACAAGGAAGCTTTAGAAGCCTTCTTTAAAGAAAATGTTGTACCAAATACAATGGTTTTTAACTCAATTACGGATAAAATCAACTTCCTCGTTGAGCATAACTACATTGAAACAGCATTTATCAAGAAATACCGTCCAGAATTTTTGGAAGAACTGCATCAATTTATCAAGGATCAAAACTTCCAGTTTAAGTCTTTCATGGCTGCCTATAAATTCTATAATCAATATGCTTTGAAGACTAATGACGGGGAATACTACCTTGAAAGCATGGAAGATCGCGTCTTCTTTAACGCTCTTTACTTTGCGGATGGTGATGAAGCGATTGCTATTGATATTGCTAATGAAATTATCCACCAACGTTATCAACCTGCTACTCCTTCTTTCTTGAATGCAGGTCGTGCTCGTCGTGGTGAGTTGGTATCTTGCTTCTTGATCCAGGTAACAGATGATATGAACTCTATCGGACGTTCTATCAACTCCGCACTTCAACTTTCACGTATCGGTGGTGGTGTGGGAATTTCCCTCAGCAACCTTCGTGAAGCTGGAGCTCCTATCAAAGGATATGAGGGTGCTGCTTCTGGTGTCGTACCAGTTATGAAGCTTTTCGAAGATAGCTTCTCTTACTCTAACCAACTTGGTCAACGCCAAGGTGCTGGGGTTGTATACCTTAACGTCTTCCACCCAGACATCATCGCCTTCCTTTCAACTAAGAAGGAAAATGCCGATGAAAAAGTTCGTGTCAAGACTCTCTCGCTTGGTGTTGTGGTACCAGATAAATTCTACGAATTAGCACGTAAAAATGAAGAAATGTACCTCTTCAGTCCTTACTCTGTAGAGCTTGAATACGGCGTGCCATTTAACTACATCGACATCACAGAAAAATACGATGAATTAGTTGCAAATCCAAACATCCGTAAGACAAAAATCAAGGCGCGTGATTTAGAAACTGAGATTTCTAAATTGCAACAAGAATCTGGCTATCCTTATGTCGTCAACATTGATACTGCTAACCGTGCAAATCCAGTTGATGGTAAGATTATCATGAGTAACTTGTGTTCAGAGATTCTTCAAGTCCAAGAACCAAGTCTTATCAACGATGCTCAGGAATTCCTAAAAATGGGTACTGATGTTTCATGTAACCTCGGTTCAACAAACGTGGTCAACATGATGACTTCACCTGACTTTGGTCGCTCCATCCGTGCAATGGTACGAGCTTTGACCTTCGTTACAGACAGCTCTCATATCGTAGCTGTTCCTACTATTGACCACGGAAACAGCCAAGCTCATACATTTGGACTTGGAGCTATGGGACTTCACAGCTATCTTGCTCAACAATTGATCGAATACGGATCACCTGAGTCTGTTGAATTTACAAGCATCTACTTTATGCTTATGAACTACTGGACCTTGGTTGAGTCAAACAATATCGCACGTGAACGTGGTGTTACCTTCCACAACTTTGACAAATCAGACTATGCTAACGGAAGCTATTTTGATAAGTATTTAACTGGCGAATTCCTTCCGAAATCAGACCGTGTTAAAGAGCTCTTCAAAGATATCTTTATTCCTACTGCTGCTGACTGGGCTGAACTTCGTGATAAAGTTAAAGCAGATGGACTTTACCACCAAAACCGACTTGCTGTAGCGCCAAATGGTTCTATCAGCTACATCAACGATGTTTCTGCCTCTATTCACCCAATTACGCAACGTATCGAAGAACGTCAAGAGAAGAAAATTGGTAAGATCTACTATCCTGCTGCTGGTTTGTCAACAGAAACAATTCCTTACTACACTTCCGCTTATGACATGGATATGCGTAAGGTAATTGATGTTTATGCTGCTGCGACTGAGCACGTGGACCAAGGACTTTCACTCACACTCTTCATGCGTAGTGATATTCCAACAGGCCTTTACGAATGGAAGAAAGAAAACAAACAAACGACACGTGACTTGTCTATCCTTCGTAACTATGCCTTCAACAAAGGTATCAAGTCTATCTACTACGTCCGTACCTTTACAGATGATGGTGGAGAAGTCGGTGCTAACCAATGCGAGAGCTGTGTGATTTAATTCAACTCTCAAAGAAATTACATTTACTTAATCCATTAAACGTATTTTGCTGATAAAATCATGTAAGAATTTAAAAGTCGGGCTTCCGACTTTTTGTTCGATTATAGCATAGAATTATGATAAAATAAGAATGATTATGTTATCGCATTACTACACACAGAAAGAGATTTCAAATGAAAACTTACTACAAAGCCATTAACTGGAATGCCATCGAAGATGTCATCGATAAATCAACCTGGGAAAAACTGACTGAGCAGTTCTGGCTCGATACGCGCATCCCTTTGTCAAACGACTTAGATGACTGGAGAAAGCTTTCTAACAAGGAAAAAGACCTTGTCGGTAAAGTTTTTGGAGGTTTGACCCTTCTTGATACCATGCAATCAGAAACTGGTGTCCAGGCTCTTCGTGCTGATATTCGTACACCTCACGAGGAAGCTGTTTTTAACAATATCCAGTTTATGGAATCTGTCCATGCTAAGTCTTACTCTTCTATCTTCTCAACCTTAAATACCAAGTCTGAAATTGAAGAAATTTTTGAATGGACTAATACTAATCCATATCTTCAGAAAAAAGCTGAAATTATCAATGAAATCTACCTAAACGGAACTCCTCTTGAAAAGAAAGTAGCGAGTGTTTTCCTTGAAACCTTCCTTTTCTACTCTGGTTTCTTCACACCACTCTACTATCTTGGAAACAACAAGTTGGCCAACGTGGCAGAAATTATCAAATTGATTATTCGTGACGAGTCTGTACACGGAACCTACATCGGCTACAAGTTCCAGCTTGGTTTCAATGAATTACCAGAAGATGAGCAAGAAAAACTCAAAGAATGGATGTACGACCTTCTCTATACTCTTTATGAGAATGAAGAAGGCTACACAGAGAGCCTCTATGACGAAGTCGGATGGACTGAAGAGGTTAAAACCTTCCTTCGCTACAATGCTAACAAGGCACTCATGAACCTGGGACAAGATCCACTTTTCCCAGACTCAGCAGATGATGTCAACCCAATCGTTATGAACGGGATTTCAACTGGTACATCAAACCACGACTTCTTCTCTCAAGTTGGTAATGGTTATCTACTTGGTGAAGTTGAAGCTATGCAGGATGATGATTATAACTATGGACTAAATTAATACCTAACCTAAAAAACATCAAAGTTTATTTAAAAACTAGATGTTTTTTTTTGTTTATTTTTGTTTTCTTTAAGTTGCTTAGCTGTTTAAAATATGATAAAATAATATTAGATTTGGGGGTGGTTCAATGCTGAAGCAAGAAAAATTAGATACTATTTTAGACATTGTTAATACAAAAGGAACTATCACTGTTAAAGAGATTATGAATCGCCTTGATATTTCCGATATGACAGCTAGACGATATTTACAAGAGTTAGCGGATAAGGATTTGCTGGTTCGAGTTCATGGCGGTGCTGAAAAACTTCGAACAGGTTCCTTATTAAATAATGAGCGTTCTAACGTTGAAAAACAAGGACTACAAACAGCAGAAAAACAAGAAATTGCTCGCTTTGCAGGTCACTTAGTTGAAGAAAGAGAAACTATTTTTATTGGTCCAGGTACCACATTAGAATTCTTTGCGCGTGAGCTTCCTATCGATAATATTCGAGTTGTTACCAATAGTTTGCCTGTATTTCTCATTCTAAACGAGCGTAAGCTAACTGATCTCATTCTAATCGGTGGTAATTATCGTTCAATTACAGGAGCTTTTGTCGGTACTCTCACTCTTCAAGATATAGCTAGTTTGCAATTTTCAAAAGCCTTCGTTAGTTGTAATGGTATCAAGGATCATGCTATCGCTACTTTTAGTGAAGACGAAGGTGAAGCACAGAAATTAGCACTAGAAAACGCCAATAAAAAATATCTCCTAGCTGACCATAGCAAATTTGATAAATTTGATTTTTTCACATTTTACAATATCTCAGATATCGACACCATTATCACTGATTCAAAATTAAGTGACCAAACACTCCAATCACTATCTAAACAAACTAAAATTATCAAGTCAAAACCTTAAACTCTACAACTAGTCATAGAATTTAGTAGCTACTACTAATTCCATGGCTAGTTTTTTTATTTTATATTAAGCGTGCAATCTAAAATATTTCAATTATTTTTCAAATCTATGATTTCTGTATTTTTAATTTAATAGATTCCTCGAATCTGTCTTTTTATATTCCATTTCACGAAGTCATCCTTTTTAGTTTATTATAACAGTTACTTGTATTTTCTATCATTTCCTCTACTTTTTTGATATAATAAATTTAGAATGATTCTTCAAAGGAGGCATCTATGCGTTTTAATCAATTCAGTTACTATCCTGTAAGCCAACAAGAAGCTTTACAGGAATTATCCAGCCTTGGATTCAAGCTTGACCAATCAAATTCTGATAAAGAACTGTTTGAAGCTTTTGTTAGAACTTGCTTTTTCAATTACAAAAATACAGATTATCCCCTCTCAACTTTAGCTGTAGATAAAGAAACTGATCTGCTCACTTTCTTCAATTCTGATCGTGAATTAACTGCAGAGATTTTCTATACTGTTGCCTTTCAGTTGCTTGGTTTCAGCTACTTAACGGACTTTGAAGATGGTCTTGTTTTTCACAAAGAAACGGCATTCCCTATTGTATACGGAGATTTGATTGACAATCTCTATCAACTCCTTAACACGCGCACTAAAAAGGGAAATACCTTGATCGATCAATTGGTTAGCGATGGTCTTATCCCTGAGGACAATGATTACCACCACTTCAATGGCAAGAGCTTGGCAACCTTCTCTGCAAACAATGCTATTCGGGAAGTTGTTTATGTGGAAAGTCGTATTAATTCTGATAATGATGGACTGCCAGATCTTATCAAGGTAAACATTATTCGTCCATCTTACCACGGCAAAATTCCAGCTGTTATGACGGCAAGTCCTTACCATCAAGGAACCAATGATAAAGCAAGTGATAAAGCTCTTTACAAAATGGAAGCTGAGCTAGAAGTCAAGGAAGCACATGAAATTTCTCTAGAAAAACCAACATTAGACTTGGTTGAACCTGTTGGAGAAGCTGAACTCGTTCCAGAAGCTGAAGAAAAACTCACTCATATCAATAGCAGCTACACACTTAACGACTACTTCCTTCCAAGAGGATTTGCAAATATCTACGTATCTGGTCTTGGAACCAAGGATTCTCAAGGTCAAATGACCAACGGAGATTACCGCCAAGTTGAAGCCTATAAAAATGTTATTGATTGGCTCAATGGTCGTTGTCGTGCCTTCACAGACCACAGTCGTAAACGTCAGGTCAAGGCTGACTGGTCAAATGGAAAAGTTGCCACTACTGGTCTTTCTTATCTAGGAACAATGTCTAATGGTCTTGCAACTACAGGAGTTGATGGTTTAGAAGTCATTATTGCTGAAGCCGGTATTTCTTCTTGGTACAACTATTATCGAGAAAATGGTCTGGTAACAAGCCCTGGTGGCTATCCAGGGGAGGACTTCGATTCATTAGATGAATTAACTTATTCTCGTAATCTCTTAGCTGGTGACTATATCCGTGGAAACGAGTCTCATAAAGATTCTATAGAAGAACTGAAGAAAAATCTAGACCGTAAAACTGGAGATTATAACCAATTCTGGCATGACAGAAACTACCTACTTAATGCTGAAAAAGTTAAGACTGAAGTTGTCTTTACCCACGGTTCGCAAGACTGGAATGTCAAACCACTTCATGTCTATCAAATGTTCAATGCTCTTCCAAGCAATATTAAGAAACATCTCTTTTATCATAACGGTGCCCATGTTTATATGAACAACTGGCAGTCTATTGATTTCCGTGAATCCATGAATGCTCTTTTGACGCAGAAATTATTGGACCAAGAAACTGACTACCAACTTCCAAGAGTCGTTTGGCAAGACAATACTGCTCCTCAAACCTGGCTGTCACTTGAAGATTTTGGAAATCAAACTGACCATAAAACTTTCTCTTTAGGTACTGAAGAAGCTGTCATTCAAAACCACTATCAAGACTCAGACTTTGAACGTTTTGGAAAGACCTACCAAACCTTTAACAATGAACTTTATCAAGGTAAGGTGAATCAGATTACCATTGATCTTCCAGTGACTGAAGATCTTCATATCAATGGTCGTGTTAAACTAAACCTTCGTCTCAAGTCAAGTACCAATAAAGGTCTTCTCTCTGCTCAACTTCTCGAACTTGGTCAAAAGAAATACCTTCAACCTTATCCTGGAGTCTTGTCTGCTCGTACGATTGATAATGGTCGTTACCATATGCTGGAAAACCTTTGCGAACTACCATTTAGTCCAAATGCACAGCGTGTTATTACCAAAGGCTACCTCAATCTTCAAAATCGTCATGATTTATTAAAAATTGAAGAAGTTAAGCCAGATGAATGGATGGAATTCCAATTTGAACTCCAACCAACTATTTACAAACTAAAAGAAGGCGATACAGTACGTCTCGTTCTTTACACAACAGACTTTGAGATTACTGTACGTGACAATACAGACTATCACTTGACTGTAGACCTTGAACAGTCCAATCTTGAGATACCTTTTCAAAGGGAGGTAACTGTAGATGAACAAAGCCGAGCAAAGACACCAGCTCATCCGAGCCCTAATCACTAAACAAAAAATTCATACCCAAACTGAATTACAAGAACTACTGATTGAAAACGGAGTACAGGTCACACAAGCAACACTTTCAAGAGACATCAATCTGATGAATCTTTCTAAGATTCGTGAAGGGGAGCACTCCTATTATTCAATCAACACTGACTCTACATCCAAGTGGGAAAAACGGCTAGAAGTCTATATGGAGGAAGCCCTCTACATGATGCAACCCGTCCAACACCAGGTTGTTATCAAAACCTATCCAGGTTTGGCACAATCCTTCGGATCTATCTTGGACGCCCTAAACTTCCCTGAAATAGTGGCTACTATCTGTGGAAATGATGTCTGTTTGGTTATCTGCGAGGATAAAGAACAAGCTCAATCTTGCTTTGAACGTCTCAAACAATTTGCACCACCTCTATTCTTTGATCGCTAATAAAATCCCGTGATGACTCTCATCACGGGTTTATTTTATGATTTGTTATTTTCAGCTTGCTTTTTAGTTCTTGCTAGTCTCAAAGCACGATTTGGATTGAGGCGATTAAAGAGTTCTTCTAACTTTTTCTCATTCCAGACGTCTGCTGCAGAAACAAAATTTCCATCAGCATCACGGAAAGATATCGGTTTATCTCCCATAGCTATCTCCTAGTCTACAAACTCAAACTCAAATTTACCGATACGAACTAGATCTCCATCCTTAGCACCACGGGCACGGAGAGCTTCATCAACTCCCATACCACGCAACTGACGAGCAAACTTCATGACAGACTCATCACGATCAAAGTTAGTCATGTTAAAGAGTTTAATGAGTTTTTCACCTGAAAGTACCCAAGTTGCATCGTCATCACGACTAATTTCAAATGGTTTTTCTTCTTCGTCAAAGCCATAATAAACTTCTTCTTCCATTTCTGACTCATCATAAAGAAGGAATTCTGGCGTCTTATCAAGAAGCTCTGCTGTTGCATCTAGTAAAGGTGCAAGACCTTGCTTAGTCAAACCAGAGATTGGGAAGATGGCCGGAAGATCCTCAAATTCATCATAGTTAGCTACCAATTTTTTCTTGAATTCTTCAAGGTTTTCCTGACTTTCTGGCATATCCATCTTATTAGCAACAATGATTTGGGGACGCTCCATGAGACGAAGGTTATAAGATTCCAACTCCTTGTTAATAGCTAGATAATCTTCGTAAGGATCGCGACCTTCACTGGCTGACATATCGATGATGTGAAGGATAACGCGAGTACGCTCAATATGGCGAAGGAACTGAGTTCCCAAGCCCACGCCTTGACTAGCACCTTCGATCAATCCAGGAAGGTCTGCCACTGCAAAGGACTCACCTGATTGAGTACGGACCATTCCGAGGTTTGGAACGATTGTTGTAAAGTGGTAGGCACCAATTTTAGGTTTTGCAGAGGTAATTACGCTGAGCAAAGTTGATTTTCCAACTGAAGGGAATCCAACCAAACCAACATCAGCAAGAATTTTAAGTTCTAACTGTAATTCGCGCTCCTGACCAGGTTCTCCATTCTCAGAGATCTCTGGCGCAGGATTTTTGGGTGTCGCAAAACGGATATTCCCACGGCCACCTAGACCACCGTGAGCAACGATAAACTCTTGGCCGTGCTCAATCAAGTCAGTGATAACTTTTCCAGTTTCTGCATCACGCACAGTTGTTCCCTGCGGTACTCGAACAATCAAGTCTTCTGCACCGCGTCCGTGCATTCCTTTGGTCATTCCTTTTTCACCCGATTGGGCTTTGAAATGACGATTGTAACGGAAGTCCATCAGGGTACGTAAACCTTCATCTACAACAAAGACAACGTTACCACCACGACCTCCATCACCCCCCCAGGGTCCACCGTTAGGGACGTATTTTTCACGGCGAAAGGCAACCATCCCATCGCCACCATTTCCAGCCTTGACCTTGATCTTGGCTGTATCTAAAAACATACTCATATTCTTTTCTCACTCTAAAAAGGGCTGGGAAATCCCAGTCACCAACTATTACTACTTGCTAGAAAATCTAGCATTTTAAAATCTGCTAAATACACCAATGGCTGTAGCAAAGATACCTGCTAAAGTTACAAACAACATAATCAAAACGACGAATAGTGTCAATTTCTCAAAAAATGTTTTTTTACGTTTTCCATTATCACCAAATGCCATTATTTTCTCCTTTTCTATAATTCCCTATTTTTAATATTCTTCCGAAACTGGAGCAATTGCCCATAAAATTAAGTAAGCAATAAGTCCACTACCATAACAAAAAGCTAGAACTCCCCAGATTACACGTACAATTGTAGGATCAATATCAAAATAATTAGCTAGACCAGCGCATACTCCACCGATTTTTTGATCTCGACTACTTCTCATAAATTTCTTTTTCATTTCTTCATTTCCTTTCTTCGATGATCTTAGTCATTCCAATAATCTCTCAAATCATTCAACTGTTTCTTGGATGCTTTTAACATTCGTTTAGAACTTTTGACTGGAACTGAAACTGCCTGTTGTGGCAAGTAAAATACTGTCTTTAAAATCCTTTGTGTCATCGGTTCATCACGAGTTAATTCTTTTTCAAAATTATTTGAGATGATGGCATCCAAATAAAACTCATGGACTCTCTTAGCAAAGTTTTCAGCTGAAATTTCATACAATTTTTCAGCCAAAAGTTTTTCATCCATCTTTGGAGTTGCAATAAGAGCCTCTAAAATAGCCCCTGCTAGATCTCTCTCTTCATAATAAAGAGTTCCAAACATCTTATCGCTAATCAAATTATCTAGATAAGGATTTCCGTGAGCAATAATTGGTGTCTTGCTAGCCAAACTTTCTAGATAAGTTAACCCCTGAGTTTCACTTGTAGAAGCTGAAATAAAGAAATCAGCCGCCTTATAGTAAAGTGCGGTCTCACTCGGAGCGATCATACCTGTAAAGATAACAGAATCCTGAATCTGCAAATCTTCTGCTTGCTCCTTGAGGTTTTCCAGATAAGGTCCATCCCCAGCAACGACTAATTTAACATTTTGCTCTTCTTTTAGAACATCTGGAAGTGCTGCCAGAACAGCTTGAATGTTCTTCTCGTAAGAAACACGTGAAAGACTAAGAAGCATCTTTTCATCTTTCTTAATGCCTAATTTATCACGTAAGTCTACGATATGTTCTGGTCCAATCTCAGGTCGTTCAAACTTGGCAAGCTCAATACCTGTAGGAATGACACGCTTTTCAACTTTGACCTTATAATCCGATAACAAGTCACGCACAATCTCACTCGGACAAATCACTCCATCAACATCATGAAGGAAGCCTCTCACAAGGTACTTAACCATACCTGGACGAATCAACATCCCCTTAGCGATATAGTGGACATAATCTTCATACTGGGTATGATAGGTATGAATGACTGGGATTTTCAGTTCACGCGCTATCCAAATCCCTAACAAACCAAGAGAAAACTCAGTCTGCGTATGAATAATATCCAGCTTGTATTGCTTAGCAATCTCAAGAGCTTTTGTAAATCCACGATAGGCGAAACGTCGATCCTTAAAGGCAAAGAAAGGAACACTAGGGATACGGATAATCTGCCAGTCTTCATAACGATTAACGTCCTTGTCTGTTGTTGTAAAGATAAAGACGGCATGTCCTTGCTTTTCAAGTTCTGTTTTTAAGGTTCGAATACTGGTCGCAACACCCGACACCTGTGGGAAATAAGTATCTGTAAATAACCCAATTCGCATATACTACCTCATTTTTTTCCTAAAGCTGCTTGCTCCCGATAGAATTTTAGCCAGATTTCAAGCAAATGCTCTTCTGAGTATTCTCTTGAAATAGCCTTTGCCTTTTCTTTCAATTCTCTCAGAGCTTCTGGATGCTCCCGATAGTCCAAGATAGCTTCTTTCATCTCATCCACATCAGTAGTTGGTCTATAATTTCCCTCCAGAATGACCTTGTATAGATCCAAATCACGAAGCATAATGGGAGCTTCACAACTTGCTGCCTCTAAAATAGTCATTGGAAAGAGCTCGTTATAGCTAGGAAGTAAGAACAAATCAGCTAAAGCATAGAGTTCTCTCATCCGTTCTGGATCAACAATCCCTGGGAAAATCAAATTTTCTGGAGGATTATCCATAATCTTTTTATAGCGTTCATAACCATCCGTTATACCACCAAATGAGAAACCACCAGCCCAAATAAAAGTAATATCAGGTAATTCCTCAGCTAGAGTGATAAAGTCATCAATACCTTTACGCTTTTGAACCTGACCTGCACCAACGACTACAAACTGATTCTCATCAATTCCCATATCTTTACGAAGTTGTTCAACTTGCTCTATAGGAAGCGGATGCCATTTTTCTTTGTTGACAAAGTTTGGAATATAGGTCACTTTTTCACGTGGAATTCCAGCAGCCACTAAATCCTCAATGAAGGTAGGATTGACCACAACCAGATGCTCCATACGGTCATAAAAAGAAAATACATAGCGTTTGACAATCCCCTTTAAGAAGAATGGAATCTTCAAACTACCTTCCAAGGTATCAGGTAAGAAGTGAACATAGCCAATCTTACGTCCAGAACGTTTTTTCTGAAAGGTCGAGAGATAATAAGGAAAATCAATCGTATGAAAATGAGTAACATCCGCTTCGATTGGAAGATTTTCTGTTACGATCAGTTGGTCTTTCGCATCTCGTTTTAAAAGCTGTACCAGTTCACGGTAAGCACCAGACACACCTTGGCCCGCCACTTTTTCACTTGAACTTAGCATATTGATGCGTAATTTCTCTTTTTCCATAGTAACCATTATACCATTTTCTTCAAATAAAATCAGCAAATAAAAAGAGAGATAGCATAAAAGCTGGGAATTTCCTGGCGTCTACACTATTTCTCTTTTTATCATTTACTTACTTGATACCTAATGCAATGCGAGCATAGCGGCTCATTTTTTCAACCGTCCAAGCTGGATACCAAACTAATTTGACTTCAACGTTAGTAACCTCTGGAACGTCCGTCATAGCATCATAGATTTGGTCGGTTAAAAGATCTGCCAAGGGACAACCCATGGTTGTTAAGGTCATATCAATTTCAGTCTCACCTGTATCGCCATCAAAACGAATCTCGTAGATCAAGCCTAGATTGACGATATCAATCCCCAACTCTGGGTCAATCACTTCTTCTAGGGCTGTCAAAATACGTGTTTTGATATTTTCAATCTGTTCTTCTGTGTAAGCCATCTTCACTCTCCCTTAACTTAATCTTCAATGAAATCACGAAGTGGTTTGCTTCGACTTGGCTGGCGAAGTTTTCTCAAAGCTTTGGCTTCAATCTGACGGATACGTTCACGTGTTACGTTAAAGACTTTACCAACATCTTCAAGAGTACGCATTTTCCCATCATCGAGACCAAAACGAAGACGCAAGACATTCTCTTCACGGTCTGTCAGAGTGTCCAAGACTTCATCCAACTGCTCACGCAAAACAATACGAGTTGTATAGTCCACTGGATTTTCAATTACTTCGTCCTCGATAAAATCACCAAGATGGCTGTCATCCTCTTCACCAATTGGCGTTTCAAGAGAAACCGGCTCTTGGGCAATCTTCAAGATTTCACGAACCTTATCAGGAGTCATATCCATACGTTCAGCGATTTGCTCAGGAGTTGGATCTTGTCCCAACTCTTGAAGAAGATTACGTTGTTCACGAACAAGCTTGTTAATGGTTTCCACCATGTGAACTGGGATACGGATGGTACGAGCTTGGTCAGCAATGGCACGAGTAATGGCCTGACGAATCCACCAAGTCGCATAAGTTGAGAATTTGAACCCTTTAGAGTAGTCAAATTTATCAACGGCCTTCATCAAGCCCATGTTTCCTTCTTGGATCAAGTCAAGGAACTGCATTCCACGTCCAACATAACGTTTAGCGATAGATACTACCAATCGAAGGTTTGCTTCTGCAAGGCGTTGTTTCGCTTCGATATCACCCGCTTCAACAGCAAGAGCCAATTCTTTTTCCTCTTCATTTGTAAGCAGAGGCACAACCCCAATTTCTTTCAAATACATACGAACAGGGTCATTGACCTTAGCAGAGGTTGAACCAATCAAATCTTCATCAGTCAACTCTGGTTCTTCCTCAGTGCTCAAAACACGCGCACTTGGATTTCCTTCGTTGTCCGTAATTGAGATACCAGCATCTTGAATGCGTTGCAAAAGATTCTCAATACCTTCCACATCTAAAGTAAAAGGGATTACTAAGGCGTTATTGATTTCATCATCTGTTGCCGTACCAGTTTTTTTATGATTGCGAATAAATTCCGCTACTTGAACGTCAAAGGTTGTTACTTCTTTTTGTTTTGTTGCCATTCTTACTCCATTCTTCTTTTTTGGGCAATTAAGCGTTCTAGCTCTTCTAATGCGGTGTCTGTATCACCGACATGGCTAGCTTCCTGAACTTTCTTTTTAATTTGCAGATTTTCCTGATTCAAAAGAGCTCTTTTTCGAGACTCTTCCACTTCAGCTAACTCGTGAGGGGACATCTCAGGTGGCAAATCTAAGGCTAGGACTTGATACCAAGCACTCTCCACTTCTCTGGTCTGATGAGCCAAATCCTCAGACGAGATACTTCCATTATCAATCAAGAGTCCATACAAGGTCTGAAACTCTGGAGTTTCAAAAATAAAGTCATCTCTTAAGCGGTAGTCATTGAGTACCAAGGGATGTTCCATCATTCGGTAGAGAATATGAGCCTCCGCTCTCATCACTGCTGTCAGTTGCTTGGTGACAGACATAGTGATAGGACTAGGACTATAGGTCTCCTTGACCTTCTCCTTTCTCTGTCTAACACGACTTTCATTGACAATATGTTCGACTTGCTGATAGTCAAAAGATGGCAAGTGATCCGTCAAAATGTGAATGTAGGAATTCTGAGCTGTGATAGAGGGTTCCTTGGCGATTAAGGGAGCAATTTTCTCTATGAATTCAATTTGAGCTTGTAGATTTTCACTGTTTTCCGGTCTGAAATGATGGATGTAAAACTCAACTGGACTGATGCGTGTATTGGTTAAGAGATAAGCCAAGTCTTGAGGAGAGTTTTTCTGCAAATATTCATCCGGATCCATCGCGTCAGGAATCTGGACTACTTGGACAGGTATATCTTTAAGCTCGTCCAAAGCTTTAGCTGTGGCAGCTTGCCCAGCCTTATCTCCGTCATAGGTGACGATTACTTTTTTGGTAAAGCGTTTCAGATGTTCCACATGTTCACTCGTCAGTGCGGTACCCATCGAAGCAACTGCATTTTCAATACCAGCACGATAAGCCGCAATGACATCCATAAACCCTTCCATCAGGTAGATTTCAGGTGCCTTGCCCGAGCCTTTTTTTACCCTCTCCAAATGATATAATTCGTAACTTTTGTTAAAAATTGCCGTCGCTCGACTATTTTTATACTTTCCAGTTTGAGAATCGGTCTCTTGCCAAATTCGACCAGAAAAGGCAATCACCTTTCCTTGATCATTTGAAAGAGGAAACATAATGCGATTATGAAAGGTATCAAAAAATTGATTACTCTCAGATAGGTAAAACAAACCTGAATCCAGCAAGTCCTTATCACTATAATCATCTGCTAAACGTTGATAGAGATAAGAGCGTTCTGCTGGAGCCAAACCAATCATAAAATGCTTGAGAACATCATCTGTTAAGCCACGTTTATAGAGATAGTTCCTGGCCTTTTCACCCATCTTCGTCGTCATAAGGATGGCATGATAAAAACGAGCAGCTTTCTCATGCATATCGTAGAGATTTTGATGGGGCGACCTAGGCTGTACAGAACCTTGAACAGGCGCTGCCATCTGAATCCCAAGTCTCTCAGCTAATATCCTCACTGCATCCGCAAAGGTTACCTGCTGATACTCCTCGATAAACTTAAAAACATCTCCAGAACGACCACATCCAAAACAGTGGTAAAACTGCTTATCTTCAACCACGTTAAAGGAAGGGGTCTTTTCACCATGAAAAGGACAGAGCCCTAAAAAGTTCCGTCCAGATTTTTGTAAAGAAATCACTTCTCCTATGATTTCGACAATATTGGTATTGTTTTTGATCTCTTCGATGAGTCTCTTGTCAACCATAGACAATACCTCCATTTTATCACAGTTTACTCTAACTAGTATAGCTTATTTCTGAAAAAAAGTAAACCATTTCATACACTTTACATGAGACTATTTCATAAAACTAGCTAGTCACTTTCTCCACTTTTACATCGTTTTCGGATACAATATCCACTAAATATTCTGTCGACATTATGAAATAGTGATGAAGCTTTTTATTGGCTATATTTGCAGAAGTAACCAAGTCACCAAACTCTGTATTCTCGACCACATAGATATAGTTGGTCAGATAAAGTGGTCTGTTCTTTGCCAATCCTTGCTCCCAATATTTATCTCTTAATTCTAAACTTTCCTGGACTGTTCGGAAAGCCCAAACTTTTGTAAAGGTAAATTTAAATTTTTCTGAATCTTTCAAGTAGGCAATTAGAGTATCCCCATCTATATTTATCTCGATGCCATAGTCACCAAAAGGGATGAATCCCGGTTTAATTTCCGTCCATTTTTCCATATCATTTCTCCAAGTTCTATTGTCTGATAATTATACTACAGTGGTATACATGTTTGATTAGCAAATTTTTTAGTATTGACTGATATTTAATTTCAAATTTGCAGAAACAAGAATCTCCACTACACTATCTTGAGTTATGATGATATAATGCCGTGAATGCAACGTTCCTGGGTCATAATATGATGTGTATTCCAGTTTCTTCACTAATTGACTATTCTTTACTTCGTAAATGACATTTTGGAAATTATTTTTTTCAAGTTTTTTAACCATCTCTTTATCCAGAATTGCAGATAAATACAATTCCCTGCTAAAGACTCGTGCTTCATCATAATAAATACATGATAATTTAAAACGGTTCTGCTCTCCAATCAGCCTAATTTCTTGACCATCTGACAAGTTTGTCAACAAGACTTTTAACTTATAGTTATCTACAGGAATCAAACCTTTAAAGACTTCTACCCATTCTTCATTTTTAGTTTCTAGCTCTGATGTCATATATACCCTCATTATTCCATTTTACGTTTTAAACCTCTAATTTTCATCTATTTCATTTGATACTTCAATCAGTAAATCTTGAAGTTCCTCTAAATCAAGATACAGATTTCTAACTCCTACAAGTAACTGAGAAAAGGCTTGTCTATCTAATTGGCGATTCTCACTTAATGACTCAACAATCCAAGAATTTCCCTTCTCTATCCATTTTAAATGAAGGGGTAAATAATCATTTAAAATATCATCTATATTTTCTAGATTAGTAGAAGATATCTTGTTAGAGGTTTGACTGTCATTTATTAAAGATAAACTTTTACTTATTTTTTTCAACTCTGTTTCTATCGTCACTTTAATATCCTCCCTTGTGAGCCAATATCTAAGACTCCAAATCATCCAAAGACTGCATGCTATAGTCTAAATGAAGGCCTTATTCCTCAGCAAACTCCCTAGTAAAAGCAAATGAGGAAAGTCCATTCTTGAAAATCTTCTTGTGTGTATGCCATGTTTTTATCGCCTGCTTTTTATAAAACAATGCCTTTATCTGAATTTCTAAAATTTTTTAAAGTTACTTGGCTTAATGATTCATTTGGTTTTTTTTAAATATACCATAGTCATTCAGAAAAGACTATTGCAAAATCTCTGTAATAGTAACTTCTCTTTCTGACTTTAAATCATAAAATCCTATATGTACACTATCCTTGTACAGCCAAAACAAATCTGTTCCATATTTTGCGGGGAAAATTTCTAGTAGAACAGGAGCAATTTGCAGTATACTTGTCGCACCTAGAATTGTAAAATTATCAGGATCAGAAATATATTCTTCATCATCGATAGAAGATAATATTGTCCAGCCATTTAACTGAGAAATTGAAGATTTCTCTCTATAAGTGTACTGAATCGGATAGCCATTTATTACATTATTTGAAACCATAAATCCACCAAAATCACTATTATTCATCAGCAAGTAACCCTCCATTTTCAGATAATAAATCTTGTCTCCAACTGAATTCTCTCGCATAATCTATAGCTGACTTCCCTTGAAAATCTTTACGGTGAATATCAGAACCACTAGCAATCAACATCTCATATAAAGGCAAGGCTTCCTTGGTTGTTAATTTCAAGACTGTAATCGCAGCAATCAATGGAATTGCCCCATATTTATCAACTTGGTTAACATTTATCCCTGCTTTCAACAACATTGACATGACCTTAGTTGCATACTCAACATCTACTCTCCAATTCGCTTTAAACTGAAACAAATTATGTAAGGCATTTCTATTATCTGAGTCTAAACAATTAACATCAATTTTTTCATCAATAAGAAACTGAATAATCTTAAGTTTTTCATCTAGCAAAGTATTGCTAGTTAAAACCATGTTCAACAAATTCAATTTCTCATGTGTGTTTTGATTGACATCTCCCTTGTAGAGCGAATAAAACTCTTCAAACGTTCCTTCTTGAGCTGCATCAAATATATCTTGTAATACCATTCCTTCTCCTATTCATATTTATGACTTCTATTTGATTTTGGTACTTCAATTTGAAAGTTAGCAGGATTTGACCGGTTTGATTCTAATCAATCTACTATTTGGATCTATTGCTTGCTAAACTATCAACTTGCCAAATCTTAATCATATGTCACTTTTACTTTAAATTCAACTGTCTGATCAGATATATTCTTTATTTTGATTTCGAATCCTTTCTTTGAAGCAAACGAAAAAAGTGCATTTTGAGGTGGATCCATAATAATACCTTCGCGATCGACACCAATGCCATTATGAGGATTCTCTAATATCGTTACATCCCAGCTTTATGTTTTTTCATTGTAATGATAGGTTTCAATCCGAGAATCCTTAATATTATATCCAATTCCTTTTTCAGGATCAAACCAATCATCACCTCGAGAAAGCTTTATATTCCCATCTGTAGTAACTGGAATTACCTCTACATGGATTATGGAGTCCAAACTCTCAGAGTGTCCGTTTACATGCACCTTTGTCTCTTCATTTGCACCTAAAGTGATGATTTCCCATTTTATATTACAAATCACAAGAGTTAGGATGGATACAGTAAACAGTAAGATGGTTAAAATAACAAAATCTGATTTTTTCAATTTAACGTACACCCTTATTTAAATACTCACAAAATTTATCCTATAAATCTTACTTTTAATAAATTTTCAATTAACTTTTCAATTTTAGTTTTATATTAAGAAATAAAAACAATCTTTATAATGAATAAAATAATTTAGTAAAAAACAAGTTAGTTTATAACTTGCTCCCTCAAGATTATTTATCTTTTATTTCATTGGTTTTCTGTATTTGCGAATTTCTTCTCCTAATTCAGAATCCAATTGTAACGCTTTATCATCTGACAAGAGTAATGGAATCATTTTAAAATATTCATCTACATAACTATGATGTAATCTTTCAGCATTTGCAACCTCAAAATAAGGTAATGTACCAAATTTAATATAACTGAAAGCTTTTCTTAAAAGTTGAGCTGGTGAACATACACAATAAATTTGTTTAAATTTCATTTCCTCGAAAATCTGTGTTGCAACATAACATTCATCAGTAGAATTATAAACTCCCTGATCTCCTTTATATTTTACGTTCATCTCATCACTATATATTACCGCACTACTAATCCCTTTTTCTACTAAATATTGTTTTCCAGCACTGCTAAGAGAAATTTCATCTGCTACTTCATTATTTTTATGAACACTTCCTGGAACATATATAAATACACTTTCTCCCGATTGATTTAATCTATTATATAACTCTATTGCTTTATCCAAACGTTTTAAAAATTCTTCATTGGGATATTTCCCTTCATCTAATGGGTGCTGAGCTGCAACTTCAATTAATAAACCGTTGCCAGTTTGTCTTGTTTTTATCATTCGTTCTGATGAAGATTTCAATAACTGTTCCCAAGTTTTGTACTGAGATTCTTTTTTTATTTCATTTTCACCTAATGTTCGAGAAGCCTTATTCCAGATACTTTCAAAGTGTTCTTCCATCATTTCAATAAAGTTAAAATCACCCTCATCTTTGTTAATATCATCAACCCTCTCACCAGTTAACATAAAATTTTCAGCAGACTTATATGGAGGAAGAGTGATATTCAACCATACTTTCGTTGTTATTTTACCCTTTGAAGGTTTACTTTGAGATAAAATAAACGGTAAACGATACTCAGTTGAGTAATAGCGAATTTCCATCTTTTTTTCACGTTTATAATACTCAAGTTGTTTACATAACTTTTCAATTTCCTTTTTTATATCTTTGCCATTTTCTAAATAGCCTTGTTCAATGTCTAGTTGTTCTAGTTGCTTAATCTTATTTAAATATTGCTCTACCACGTTAATATCTAAAATGTATGATTCATACTCGTTGACTATTTCACGAATCTCTTCACTAATCTTTGTTCCAGATTTACGATTTTTTTGCTCTACTTCTAAATTTTCAATATCAGTTAAGAAATGATTATCTACTTGCGCGCATAAAAATCGAATGTGCATACCTTTATCCATAGCTTTTTTTAGAGGCGTCTTGTTAACACTAAAAAAACCATAACCCGATACAAAGATAATATCTAATCTCTCAGTATCTTTACACATCTTCTTTATATCAGTTTTCGAAAACCCCTTCTTTGAAGCCGTCCCCTTAAAACCATAGGATTCCATTTTTTTTGAAATACGGATATAGCTTGTCATTTTATCAATTACAAATAATGCAAATCCTCCTGCTATAATTGTTGGAATTAAATTAGTCAGACTCCCCTCGATGATAGCTTTATAATCAAGTTCAGAAAAAATATTCAATAAATTCATAAAAATCACCTCAAGTTCATTTCCTATATTATAACATACATTTACTATTTATAAAGCTCTCTCTATTCATACTTAGTTCTATTCTTTCATAGATTTCAATGGCACAATCTCTACATCCCCAAGATTGTCAACTGAGTAACGTTGACTGCCGTTTTTGAACCAGCGTTCTAGAACGACATCATAGAGCATAAAGTGGGATTTTTCTTTAATCCAAGCTTCATCAATCCCATGAGGTTTTAAATACTCTAGTACTTCGTTGGGATTTGTTAGCTGAAAACTTGGTAAACCTTTAGTCGAGCTAAAACTATAGGAACTTTTTAAATGTAGCTCTAAATCAGATTCTTTTCCACTCTTCACTTCTATATTATAACCAATTAACCCGTAAGCTAATGATTGGTCAGATTCCGAAATTTCAATAGTTTGTTTGAGCATCTTATCTCTATAATCATAATCAATAAAAAGGTATCTACCATCAGGTAACGCCCGCCTATACTCAATTAGAAATGTTTTTTCAATACCTACATACACTAATATAGTTTCACTCTCAGATAAGCCTGCTTCAGGACTCAGACCAACTATAATATCCTTATCGCGATATGATTCACCTCCGTCAACGGCTTTACTAAAATCAGCAAGTCCAGGTAAAATACCACTATGGGTTTCTGCATAGTTCATCTCTAAAAAGACATTACTTAAAGATTCATACACTCTCTTATAATAATTCTTTTGATAGACACGATCTAGACTAAACAAAGTTAGAAAACCTACTACAGTTATGAGTACGATTTTTAAAAATTTTTTCATTGACTTTTTTCCTTACTTAAATCTTGGATAAACTGATAAGCAACATTATTCTTCTCTTTTAACAGCTCCATTGCTTGGGTATCATCCTATTCAGAAAAACTGAGTGGCACAATCTCTACATCCCCAAGATTATCAACTGAATAACGTTGACTGCCATTTTTAAACCAGCGTTCTAGAACAACATCATAGAGTATGAAGTGGGATTTTTCTTTAATCCAAGCTTCATCAATCCCATGAGGTTTTAAATACTCTAGTACTTCGTTGGGATTAGTTAAGTAAAAATTTGGTTTTTCCACAGTGCCCGCTCTCTTAAAATACGACTCCAAATTTATCTCCCCGCTATCCTTATTTCTTATATTATACCCAGCTAAATAGTATGCCAGTGAACTTTTAGAATCCGAAATTTCGATAGTTTGGTTAAGATTTTTATTCTTATAATTGTATCTAATAAATAGATATCTCCCATCAGATAATAGTTGCTGATATTCAATAATAAAAGTTTCTTCAAAACCTACAATCACTTCTAAACTTTCATTTTCAGACAAGCCTGCATCAAGTCCTATGGAAATTATCCTGTCTGGATCTCTAAACGATTGACTCCCGTCAACAGCTTTACTAAAATCAGCGAGACCAGGTAAAATACCACTATTTATCTCTGCATAGTTCATTTCTAAAAAGACATTACTTAAAGATTCATACACTCCCTTATAATAATTCTTTTGATAGACACGATATAGACCGAACAAAGTTAGAAAAACTAATAAAATTATGAGTACGATTTTTAAAATTTTTTTCATCTACCTTTTTCCTTACTTAAATCTTGGAGAAACTGATAAACAACATTATTCTTCTCTTTTTACATCTCCATTGCTTGGGTATCATCCTATTCAGAAAAACTGAGTGGCACAATCTCTACATCCCCAAGATTATCAACTGAATAACGTTGACTGCCATTTTTAAACCAGCGTTCTAGAACAACATCATAGAGTATGAAGTGGGATTTTTCTTTAATCCAAGCTTCATCAATCCCATAAGGCTTTAAATACTCTAGTGCTTCGTTGGGATTAGTTAAGTAAAAATTTGGTTTTTCCACAGTGCCCGCTCTCTTAAAATACGACTCCAAATTTATCTCCCCGCTATCCTTATTTCTTATATTATACGCAGCTAAGTAGTATGCCAGTGAACTTTTAGAATCTGAAATTTCGATAGTTTGGTTAAGATTTTTATTCTTATAATTGTATCTAATAAATAGATATCTCCCATCAGATAACAGTTGCTGGTATTCAATAATAAAAGTTTCTTCAAAACCTACAATCACTTCTAAACTTTCATTTTCAGACAAGCCTGCATCAAGTCCTATGGAAATTATCCTGTCTGGATCTCTAAACGATTGACTCCCGTCAACGGCTTTACTAAAATCAGCAAGTCCAGGTAAAATACCACTATGGGTTTCTGCATAGTTCATCTCTAGAAAGACATTACTTAATGATTCATACACTCCCTTATAATAATTCTTTTGATAGGCACGATATAGACCAAACAAAGTTAGAAAAACTACTACAGTTATGAGTACAATTTTTAAAATTTTTTTCATGACTTTTTCCTTACTTAAATCTTGGATAAACTGATAAACAACATTATTCTTCTCTTTTAACATATCCATTGCTTGGGTATCATTCTATTCAGAAAAACTTAGTGGCACAATCTCTCCATCCCCAAGATTGTCAACTGAGTAGCGTTGACTACCATTTTTGAACCAGCGTTCTAGAACAACATCATAGAGTATGAAGTGGGATTTTTCTTTAATCCAAGCTTCATCAATCCCATGAGGTTTTAAATACTCTAGTACTTCGTTGGGATTTGTTAGGTAAAAATTGGGTATCGAATCTCCTGTTTTCGACTGACGTGATAATTCTTTATATGCCTCCAAATCTAGTTTTCCCTCATCCTTATGGAGTATATTGTAACTAGCTAAGTCATACGCTACCGACCATTTAGAATCTGAGATTTCGACTGATTGGTTAAGTTTCTTATCATTGTAGTCATATTTTATATAAAGATATCTCCCATCAGATAATAGTTGCTGGTATTCAATAATAAAAGTTTCTTCAAAACCTACAATCACTTTTAAACTCTCATTTTCAGACAAGCCTGCATCAAGTCCTATGGGAATTATCCAGTCTGGGTCTCTAAACGACTGACTTCCGTCAACAGCTTTACTAAAATCAGCGAGACCAGGTAAAATACCACTTTTTACCTCTGCATAGTTCATCTCTAGAAAGACATTACTTAAAGATTCATACACTCCCTTATAATAATACCTTTGATAGACACGATATAGACCAAACAAAGTTAGAAAAACTACTACAGTTATGAGTACAATTTTTAAAATTTTTTTCATGACTTTTTCCTTACCTAGAACTTATATACTTTACAAAGTAAAAATACATTTTAAATACCTTATTTTAGAGACAAGATAAAATTTAGACGCAAAACACTTTTTTATAATTTTTTTATCTTTAGCAACATTTTCCTTATAATCATTATACTATAAAATCTTAGACGGTGGAATCCAGACCATTTTTAGATAATCTCCCTTTAATACAAAAAACTTAGAAGCAAAAGCCTACTTCTAAGTTTTTTATCTCAATTATTTAAAATCAATTACTCAAACAGTTGATAGTAATCGGAAATTTTCATCTTGGCTTTTTCATCCTTGTTTAAATCTTGGATGATTCGCCCTTCTTTCATGACAATGAGGCGATTTCCATACTTGAGAGCATCTTCCATATGGTGGGTAATCATCAAAGCAGTCAGATGGTCCTTGTTGATAAAGTCATTTGTCAATTCCATCAAGGCGACACTTGTTTTAGGGTCAAGGGCTGCTGTGTGTTCATCCAGTAAAAGGAGCTCTGGACGTTTCAAAGTTGCCATCAAGAGGCTCAAGGCCTGTCTTTGTCCACCTGACAAGAATTCAATCGGTGTATCCAAATGCTTCTCTAGACCATTGCCAACCTTCTCAATGGTCGCTTGAAATTCTTCCTTATAGGATGACAATTTTCTTGGGAAAAGTCCACGTTTTTCTCCACGGAACTTTGCAATCAAGAGGTTTTCTGCAACTGTCATACGAGGGGCAGTTCCCATTTTTGGATCTTGGAAGACACGAGAGAGATACTTAGCACGTTTCTCTGGGCTGAAATGAGTCACATCCTCACCCATGATACGAATGCTACCACTAGTCAAGGGTAGCGTTCCTGCAATGCTATTAAAGAGGGTTGACTTCCCTGCACCATTTCCCCCCAAGATTGTGATGAAGTCATGTTCATAAATATCAAGTGAAACATCGTTTAGAATAATCTTTTCTTCGTCAAAGCCATTTGTCACAATTTTTGTGGCATTTCTTAATTCTACAATTGCTGTCATTTGCTTAACTTGACTCCTTTCAAGTATTTATCCTTAAGGGTTGGAATTACCAAGCAAGTTGCTAGGATAAGAGCACTGTACAAACGGAGGTAGCTAGTGTTAAAGCCAAGAGCAATAACTCCCCATACCAAGAATTGATAGCTGATGGAACCAACTACAATAGTAACCAAGCGTTCTGCTAGGGTAAGACTCTTGAAGAGAACCTCACCGATAATCAAGCTAGCAAGACCAACTACGATAACTCCGATACCACGAGAGACATCCGCATAACCTTCTTGTTGAGCGATAAGTGCGCCAGCAAGTGCGATTACACCATTTGACAAGACCAAGCCCATAAGCTCCATACGTCCAGTATTGATACCAAAACTACGAGCCATATCTGGATTATCCCCCGTAGCGATATAAGCCTGTCCAAGTTTGGTATCTAGGAAGAAAAGCATGAGAAGGATAACCAAAGTCACAAAGATTAAACCTGTCAGTAATTGATTAACCTCAGATGAGAATGGAAGAACATCTTGGATTTGCTTGGTGTTTAAGAGTCCAAGGTTAGCCCGTCCCATAATCATGAGCATGATAGAATGACAAGAAGTCATGACTAGAATTCCAGACAAGAGTGTTGGAATTTTCCCTTTGGTATACAATAGTCCAGCTGCTAAACCAGCAAGACAACCTGCTCCTATGGCTGCTAAAGTAGCAAGAAAAGGATTGACTCCTTGGGTAATTAGAGTAACTGCTATTGCTCCTCCAAGTGGGAAGGAACCCTCAGTTGTCATATCTGGGAAGTTCAAGATTCGAAAGGTCATAAAGATTCCTAAACCTAGGATAGCCCAGACCAATCCCTGTGAAATAATAGATATTAGCATGTTTGATTCGTTTCCTTTATTCTAAAAATTGGAGGAGATGTCTCCAACTCCTCCTTTATTCTTATTCGATTACTTGACCAGCTTCTTTGAGAACTGATTCAGGAATAGTGATTCCAAGTTCTTGAGCAACTTTTTTGTTGATCACTGATTTACCAGTTGAGAAGACATTGACTGGTGTATCTGCAGGTTTTTCACCCTTCAAGACTTTGGCAATCATTTTACCAGTAGCAACACCAAGATCGTGTTGGTCAACAACGACTGATGCCAAACCTCCAGCTTCTACCATGGCAGTCGCACTTGGGTAGATTGGTTTTTTAGCTGTTTGATTGCTTGAAACGACAGTTGAGAATGCAGATGCGATTGTGTTATCGATTGGAACCCAGATTGCATCTACTTTACCAGTCATAACGTTCACTGTTGAAGCAATTTCGTTCGTTGAAGGAACTGCGAATGTTTCTACTTTCAAACCAGCTTTTTCAGCGTAAGCTTTGAATTCTTCTACTTGTGATTTAGAGTTATCTTCGCTACTTGAATAAAGCGCTCCAACCGTCTTGACATCAGGTGTCAAAGTTTTGATCAATTCAACCTGTTGTTCAGCAGGGTTGTGGTCAGATACCCCTGTGATGTTCCCACCTGGTTTTTCCAAGTTTTGCACAAGGTTAGCACCAATTGGGTCTGTGATAGCTGCCATGATAACAGGAAGGTCTTTTGTTGCACTTGCAAGACCTTGAGCTGCTGGTGTTGCAATACCGACAACGACATCATTTCCATTTGCCACCAATTGTTTACTCATTGTCGCAACCTTACTTTGGTCACCTTCTGAGTTCATAAAGTCGATTTTGACTTGGTCACCTTTATAACCTTCTTCAGCAAGTCCATCTTGAATACCTTGGTAAATCAAGTCGAGTGATGGATGGCTGACAAACTGAAGAACACCAACCTTGGCTGTCTTATTAGTTGTTTCGGTCTTTGTTTCTTGTTTTGTTAGAGTAGAGTAGATTAGGCTTCCACCAACTAAAACCGCTAATGCTGCAATAATTCCCATTAATCGTTTATTCATTTTATTTCTCCTTATTTTTCAATTCTTACTTCTAATTTTACCTTTTAAATCGCTTAACCAAGCGTCGCCATCGTTTGAATTCCATCATTATCCTCCCCATAGAAAAAAGTCCTCACACAAAAAACTTGTGTGAGGACGTCGATGCGCGGTGCCACCTCAATTATAGGGAATATCCCTATCGCTCTTACTCGCTACACGAGTTGCACTGTAAGGTGTGCGTACCGAATTCTTATGATTTCAAATTCATTATAACATTCAGCCCAATTTTCATCACCTTCATCTATCTGTTTCCACCAACCACAGACTCTCTAAAAAATTTCAATGATTACTTTCTGAATGGTTAAATTATATCATTTTACTAAAACTTGTCAAGTGATTTTATGAATTATTTTTTAAAAAATGTAAAATTCCTACGGATTTTTTGAAAAACACGATAGAAATTAGCCTGAATTACGCAATCCAGTAGCAATTCCGTTAATGGTTGTATGAATCAATCTTTCTTCATGCGTAGATAGCTCTCCACGACGTTGGCGCTTGATTAACTCAAGCTGGATGTAGTTTAGAATATTGAAGTAAGGCATGCGATATTTTAGACTGGCTTTCAAATATGGGTTTTCAGCCAAGAGGTCGTCTTGCCCTTCGATAGCCAAAATGACATCCTTGGTCAACTGCCATTCATCCAAGATAGTATAGTAGATTGCTTGGACTTCCTCACTTTCACAAAGTTGTGCGTACTCAAAAGCAATATTCATATTTGACTTAGACAAGACCATGTCTACGTTAGATAAAAGCGACTGGAAGAAAGGCCAGTTTTTATACATGTCACGAAGGATTTCGATATTTTTAGGATCTTGATCGATAAATTCCTTGAAACTTGAACCAACACCATACCAGCCTGGGAACATAACACGACTTTGTGACCAGGAGAATACCCAAGGAATAGCGCGCAGACCACCAATTTCAGTGATGGTTTTACGAGCAGCCGGTCGAGAACCAATATTGAAACTTGAAATCGCCTTGATTGGACTAGACTCAAAGAAATAATCATAGAAATGTTCATTTCCAAATACTAGTTCACGGTATATATCATAGCTACGACCTACAACCTGATCCATAATTGCTTCATAGCGATTTGAAGTATTAGTGTCGCTCTTCTTTTGAGTAATCATACGGTTGATTGCTGCTGAAACCAACATTTCAAGGTTATAGTAGGCTGCATCCTTGTTTCCGTATTTATTTCCAATCACTTCCCCTTGCTCGGTCAAACGGATACGATCTTTGATAGACTTCAGTGGCTGTGAGGCAATAGCGTCATAAGTAGGGCCACCACCACGACCAACTGTACCACCACGACCGTGGAAGAAGGTTACTTTGACTCCAAATTCATCACCGATGGCTGTCAATTGTTGTTGAGCCTTGTAGAGTGTCCAACAAGAGGAAAGATAACCGCCATCCTTATTACTATCAGAGTAACCAAGCATGATTTCTTGGTAATTGTTTTTAGAAGCAATCCATTTCTTAGCAAGTGGTAAAGAGAAATACTTTCTCATAGTTTCTTCAGAATGGTCCAAGTCCTCAATCGTCTCAAAGAGTGGTACAATCTGAACACGCGCTTTTTCAGCATCTACCAGACCAACTTCTTTAAGCATGATAGCCAACTCAAGCATATCTGACACGCTGGTTGCATGAGAGATAATCGTTTGACGAATGACATCTTCTCCTAAACGGTCTTTTAATTCACGTGCCGTTTTGAAAATAGCTAATTCTTTTTCGAGAAGTTCAGACTTCTCAGCATGAGTTGCAGACAAGATTCGAGGATCTTCTAATAATTCATGCAAAAGCAATTCACATTTTTCATCTTCTGATAAATCACTATAGTGGTCATTGATTCCAGCAGATGCCAACAATTCTGCTACACAGGCTTCGTGGACGCTTGAATCTTGACGCATGTCGATGGAAGCCAAGAAGAAACCAAAGACTTCTACAGCTTCTAAAAGTTCTGCAAATTCACCTGTGAGTAAGGCCTCTGCCTTGTTTTCAAGTAATGAGTCCTTAATAATGTATAGATCTTGCTTAAACTCTTCGACTGTTTCGTAAAATGGTGGACGATCTTCAGCCAGCTCTTGAATAGCTCCTGAAAGTCGATTACTAATATAGTCTGTAATCACTCCTTGTTGATGTCCTTGAGTACCTAGAAGACGTTCAACAGGATGACGTTCATCAGCTGACGAGCCAACAACAGACCATTCTTTTAAATTCAAGAGTGTTTGAATCAATTTGGATTGAATCAAATGAAAGGCGCGGCGATAGGGTTCTTTCTCACGAAAGACTGATGTATCTCCAGACTGAGCAGCCATTTCTTCAACAGCTTTACTAGTTTTTGATAAATTAGTCGAGAGAGAGAAGGTACGATAGAGACTAGAAATCTTGCTAATATAGTAGTTCAAGATCACTTCACTTTGAATGGTAGCAGAACGCAGAAGTGTCTCAGCAGTTACAAAAGGATTTCCATCACGGTCTCCACCAATCCACATTCCCATAGTAATAGGTTTTGCTTGTTTAAGATCAATTCCTTGCTCTTTCGCTAGACGTTTGTACTCTAGCATCAAGTTAGGAACAGCCTGTAGGAAGGAACTATTGTAGTACTCCATCACATTAGTGATTTCGTTGGTTACTTTTAGTTTCTTCTCACGAATCATATCTGTCTGCATGATGATTTCAATATAGCGACGAAGATCATTATGCCATTTTTCCTTGTTAATGAGTCCCATTTTCACGTCACGATATTTACGTAAAAGGGTATGGATATGAGTGGTCAAATCCAACATACTCTTACGTTGAACCTGAGTTGGATGGGCTGTCAAAACTGGCACCACGTTCAAGTGTTCAAGAATCTCAGCAGCGTTTTCTTTTTCAGCCACCATTTTAATAGTTGTTGACAATTTACCCAGATAGTCTTGATCGACATTATTTAGGTGGTTAATCTCATAAGCCAAGTCAACATCTTCAGAGATGTTAATTAAAAGAGGCAAAATAGAGAAGTATCTAGAAATGTAGACCATCTCATCATTTGAAAGCCCTGTTACTACTTTATCTAGCCCTTGATAGTCTGCTGCAGTCGAAAGTTCTTTTAACTGCATGATTTTATCAAAGGTCTCTGGTGCAAGCATGTTTCTTGTAATATCTTCGAGCATTTCTGTCAAGATTTGCACTTCTTCTTGTACGACAGCTTTGTTACTAAAATTTTCTAACTTTTGAAGAGACATTTTTTTCTCCTTGTCATATTATGTCTTAGAGTTGCGCTTCTAATTCGCGATAGAGTTTGGCACGTTTTTCACTGGCATCAATATTCAACACAAAGGCGATAGCTACCGATAGGACCAAGAGACTATTTCCTCCTTGCGATAGGAAGGGGAAGGTTACCCCTGTTGAAGGGATCAAGCCTGATATACCGCCAATGTTAACGAATACCTGTATCAGAATCATTCCACCAATACCGATTGCCACCATTGAGTTGAAAGGATCTCTCGCTCGAATACCTACCAAAATAATACGAAGAATCAAGAAGAATAGAAGAGCCAAAATAAGACTAGCTCCTACAAATCCAAACTCCTCTATCACAATCGAAAAGACAAAGTCTGTATGGGCTTCTGGTAGATAACCTCGTTTTTCAATGGAATTTCCTAAACCAAGACCAAACCAGCCACCATTAACCATTGCATAATAAGAATTAGCTAACTGATGTCCAGATCCTGCTAGGTCATTAAAGGGGTTGAAAAAAGCACTGAAACGCTTGGCAACATAACCAAATACAGGAATTTTTGAGAATTTTTCAACACCGATAAACCGAATGGCAGTCAAGGAAAGAATGGATGTCCCAGCCAGCAGTCCCAGTATAGTTGAGAACCAGCGATAGGCAATCCCACTAATGGTATACATGAGTAAGGATACTAAAATCAAAATGGTTGCATTTCCAAGGTCAGGGAAAATTGCCAAACTTCCAATCATGACCAAGAGGACAAAACGCCAATCATTAAAGGCTCTTGGCAACCACTGATTGAGGGTTAAAACTTGGAAGTCATAAACCGCAATCTCATCTTGTTGTTTTGAAAAACGCTGAGCCAAGTACCAAATGATAATAATCTTTAGATACTCTGCTGGTTGAATCGTGACCGGGCCAACCTTGATCCAGCCATATGCTCCATTGATGGGACTACCTATTAACCGTGCCAGAGCTAGGAGTATCAGCTCGACAAACATAACGATAAAGAGCAACCGCTCATTACGAAGAAATCCTAATTTTAATTTATAGATTAAGGCTATTAAGAATAAACTGGCTATCCAGAAAATCCCCTGATTTCGCACTAGATACAATGCACTTTTCCCCTCCTGAATAAGGGTCGCACTAGTCGTCGAATAAACTACTATCAATCCTAAAACGGATAACAGTAAATAAGGAATTAAAATGGAATAATTCAGCAGGTGCCTTTTACTTATTTTCATATGTCACCTATCTTTCGGAAAAATATTTTTATTTTCCCTTATTATTTCTAGTTTTACATGCTATTATACCATTTTTTAGCCTAGAAAAAAACTCTTACAGTATAAACATTCGAATTTTACTCAAATATAGCATAAAAAGGGCAGTAACGCCCTTTCAGAACGAAGACAAACGTCATTTTTGGCGTTTGTCTTTTTCTCTTTTCAAAAATAGTTTGTCTTATCATCTGATATTCCATTCAAAAATCGGATTTAGAACAAAATAAAAAGGGATATTCCCTATCC
>NZ_JASHFS010000006.1:0-126593 GCF_047460685.1 Streptococcus infantis
ATTGTAGACTATATTGATTACTACAACAACAAACGAATTAAGGTAAAACTAAAAGGACTTAGTCCTGTACAATACAGAATTAAATCCTTTGCTTAAATTAATTGTCTAACTTTTTGGGGTCAGTACATTAGCGAACCTTTTTCTTGTCAATTTCAGAAAATAGATAGGAAAAAGACTTTTCAATTTTGGTAAAAAGTAGTATAATGTTTCTATTATAGAAATTTTTAGAAAATTCCGAAAGAGGTTTGTTATGGGATACACAGTTGCTGTTGTCGGCGCTACAGGTGCCGTTGGTGCTCAAATGATCAAAATGTTGGAAGAATCAACTCTTCCTATCGATAAGATTCGTTACCTTGCGTCTGCACGTTCTGCAGGAAAGATTTTGCAATTCAAAGGTCAAGATGTGACCATCGAAGAAACAACAGAAGACGCTTTTGAAGGGGTTGATATTGCTCTTTTCTCAGCTGGTGGATCAACTTCTGCAAAATATGCACCTTATGCTGTTAAGGCAGGCGCAGTCGTCGTAGATAACACTTCTTATTTCCGTCAAAATCCAGATGTACCATTGGTTGTTCCTGAAGTGAATGCCCACGCCCTTGATGCTCACAACGGAATTATCTCTTGTCCTAACTGTTCAACAATTCAAATGATGGTGGCTCTTGAGCCCGTTCGTCAAAAATGGGGATTGGACCGTATTATCGTTTCAACTTACCAAGCTGTTTCAGGTGCTGGTATGGGAGCAATTCTTGAAACTCAACGTGAGCTTCGTGAAGTCTTGAATGATGGCGTGAATCCACGTGATTTGCATGCGGAAATCTTGCCTTCAGGTGGCGATAAGAAACACTATCCAATTGCTTTTAATGCCCTTCCTCAAATCGATGTCTTCACTGATAATGACTACACTTACGAAGAAATGAAGATGACCAATGAAACCAAGAAGATCATGGAAGACGATAGCATTGCCGTATCAGCAACATGTGTACGTATTCCAGTTTTGTCAGCTCACTCTGAGTCAGTCTATATTGAAACAAAAGAAGTAGCACCAATTGAAGAAGTGAAAGCTGCTATTGCTGCATTCCCAGGTGCAGTTCTTGAAGATGATGTTGCTCACCAAATCTATCCTCAAGCAGTTAATGCTGTTGGTTCACGTGATACTTTCGTTGGACGTATCCGTAAAGATTTGGATGCAGAAAAAGGTATCCACATGTGGGTAGTATCTGATAACCTTCTTAAAGGTGCCGCTTGGAACTCAGTACAAATTGCAGAAACACTTCACGAACGTGGATTGGTTCGTCCAACAGCTGAATTAAAATTTGAATTGAAATAATGTGTAGGAGTTCTTTTGAACTCCTTCTTTAAAATAGAGAGGTGTTTTGTATGTCTTATCAAGATTTAAAAGATTGTAAAATTATCACGGCCTTTATTACTCCTTTTCATGAAGATGGCTCTATCAATTTCGATGCCATTCCAAAGTTGATTGAACATTTATTAGCACATCATACAGATGGAATTCTCCTAGCAGGAACAACTGCTGAGAGTCCGACTCTAACTCACGATGAGGAGTTGCAGTTGTTTGCGGCTGTTCAAAAGGTTGTCAACGGACGAGTTCCTTTAATCGCTGGTGTTGGTACCAATGATACACGTGACTCTATTGAGTTTGTCAAAGAGGTAGCAGAGTTTGGCGGTTTTGCGGCTGGTCTTGCGATTGTTCCTTACTATAATAAACCATCCCAAGAAGGTATGTATCAGCACTTTAAAGCCATTGCAGATGCCTCTGATTTGCCAATTATCATCTATAACATTCCAGGTCGTGTAGTTGTCGAAATGACTCCTGATACCTTACTTCGTTTGGCGGAACATCCAAACATTATCGGTGTCAAAGAATGTACCAGTCTTGCCAATATGGCTTACTTGATTGAGCATAAACCAGATGAATTCTTGGTGTACACTGGTGAGGATGGTGATGCTTTTCATGCTATGAACCTTGGTGCAGACGGAGTTATCTCTGTTGCTTCCCATACAAATGGAGATGAGATGCATGAAATGTTTACTGCAATCGAAGAAAGTGATATGAAGAAAGCGGCAGCTATTCAACGTAAATTTATTCCTAAAGTCAACGCTCTCTTCTCTTACCCAAGTCCAGCACCTGTTAAGGCAGTACTCAACTATATGGGATTCGAAGCTGGGCCAACTCGTCTACCTTTGGTTCCTGCGCCTGAAGAGGATGCTAAACGCATTATCAAGGTTGTTATTGATGGGGATTACGAAGCAACCAAGGCAACTGTCACTGGAGTCCTTCGTCCTGATTACTAAGATAACTAATATAAAAAACTTTCTAAACAAGTAAAATTGTTGGGAAGTTTTTTTCTTTTTCTACGAATAAATAGATAGAGAGAAAAACAAGGAGTCTATCATGAAAATTAAGATTGATAATTTTGAGATTTATAAGTTAAAACAAGCAGGTCTGAGTAATCAACAAGTTCTAAAGGTTCTTCAATATGGAGAAATTTATGATCAGGAATTGACTTTAGAGACCATAGCAGAAGCATCTGAATGTCGTAATCCCATTCTCTTTATGGAACGATACCACAAACTAAGCCTTGAGAGTATGGATCGTTTAAAGAGAGATTTTGAGAAATTTCCATCATTTTCCATTTTAGATGATGTCTACCCTTTTGCCCTTTGTGAAATCTACGACGCACCAGTTCTGCTTTTCTATAAGGGGGATATAAACTTATTAAAGTTGCCCAAAATTGCGGTTGTTGGAAGTCGCACTTGTAGTCAGTCAGGTACAAAATCAGTCCGTAAGGTTGTTCAAGAATTGGAGAATGAACTAGTCATTGTCAGTGGTCTTGCTAGGGGAATTGATACGGCAGCGCATATGTCTATTCTTCAAAGTGGCGGAAAAACTATTGCTGTCATTGGTACTGGCTTAGATGTCTACTATCCTAGATCGAATAAACGTTTGCAGGACTACATCGGTCAACATCACTTGCTCCTCAGTGAATATGGGCCTGGTGAAGAACCTTTGAAATACCATTTTCCAGCAAGAAATCGGATTATAGCAGGGTTATGTAGGGGGGTAATCGTTGCAGAAGCTAAGATGCGTTCAGGAAGTTTGATTACATGTGAACGATCTATGGAAGAAGGAAGAGATGTCTTTGCCATTCCAGGTAGTATTCTAGATGGACGTTCAGATGGTTGTCATCATTTGGTACAAGAGGGGGCAAAGCTGGTTACAAGTGGTCAAGATGTCTTGACAGAATTTGAATTTTAGAAGTCTATAAGATTTCAATAATCAAACTTTTCTTCTATATATAGTAGTTAAGTCTTGACAGGTCTCTAAAAATGGTTTACACTTTATAAAGTTTATTACTTTGAAAAGGTGTGATACTGTGGCTACGGCAACAAAGAAGAAAAAATCAACAGTTAAAAAAAATCTAGTAATCGTGGAGTCGCCTGCAAAGGCTAAAACGATTGAAAAATATTTGGGTAGAAACTATAAAGTTTTAGCAAGTGTCGGTCATATCCGTGATTTGAAAAAATCCAGTATGTCGGTCGATTTTGAGAATAACTACGAGCCCCAATATATCAATATTCGCGGAAAAGGTCCTCTCATCAATGACTTGAAAAAAGAAGCTAAAAAATCCAATAAAGTCTTCCTCGCAAGTGACCCGGACCGTGAAGGAGAAGCTATTTCTTGGCATTTGGCTCATATTTTGAATCTAGATGAGAATGATGCTAACCGTGTTGTTTTCAATGAGATTACAAAAGATGCGGTAAAAAATGCCTTTAAAGAACCTCGTAAGATTGACATGGATTTGGTGGATGCCCAACAAGCCCGTCGTGTCTTGGACCGCTTGGTAGGTTATTCAATTTCACCAATTTTATGGAAAAAGGTTAAGAAGGGCTTATCAGCAGGGCGTGTTCAGTCTGTTGCTCTCAAGTTAATCATTGACCGTGAAAATGATATCAATGCTTTTCAACCGGAAGAATATTGGACGATTGATGGAGTCTTCAAAAAGGGGACTAAGCAATTCCAAGCATCCTTCTATGGAATGAATGGCAAGAAGATGAAATTGACAAGCAATGAAGAGGTCAAAGAAGTCTTGTCTCATCTATCCAGCAAAGACTTTACAGTTGATCAGGTAGATAAAAAAGAACGCAAGCGTAACGCTCCACTCCCTTATACTACCTCAACTATGCAGATGGATGCAGCTAATAAAATCAATTTCCGTACTCGAAAGACCATGATGGTTGCCCAGCAACTCTATGAAGGGATTAATATTGGTACGGGCGTCCAAGGTTTGATTACCTATATGCGTACAGACTCGACTCGTATCAGTCCAGTTGCTCAAAATGAAGCTGCAAACTACATTAATGAACGTTTTGGCAGTAAATATTCTAAACATGGCAGCAAGGTAAAGAATGCGACTGGTGCACAGGATGCCCATGAGGCTATCCGCCCATCAAGTGTCTTTAACACGCCAGAAAAAATTGCTAAGTATTTGGATAAAGACCAACTTAAGCTTTATACCCTTATCTGGAATCGCTTTGTAGCGAGTCAGATGACGGGTGCTATCTTTGATACCATGGCTGTGAAGCTCTCTCAAAATGGAGTTCAGTTTGCAGCGAATGGTAGTCAGGTTAAATTTGATGGTTACTTGGCCATTTACAATGATTCAGATAAGAATAAGATGTTGCCGGATATGGCAGTTGGTGATGTCGTCAAGCAGGTCAATAGTAAACCTGAGCAGCACTTCACTCAACCGCCAGCACGTTATTCGGAAGCGACACTGATTAAGACTTTGGAAGAAAATGGTGTTGGGCGTCCATCAACTTATGCACCCACTATTGAAACCATTCAAAAGCGCTATTATGTGCGTTTAGCAGCCAAGCGTTTTGAACCGACAGAATTGGGAGAAATTGTTAACAAGCTCATCGTTGAATATTTCCCTGATATCGTCAATGTAACCTTTACAGCTGAAATGGAAGGTAAACTGGATGATGTCGAAGTTGGAAAAGAGCAGTGGCAACGAGTCATTGATGAATTTTATAAACCCTTCTCTAAAGAGGTTGCCAAAGCCGAAGAGGAAATGGAAAAAATCCAAATCAAGGATGAGCCAGCAGGATTTGATTGTGAAGAGTGTGGCAGTCCGATGGTCATTAAACTTGGTCGTTTTGGTAAGTTCTATGCTTGTAGCAATTTCCCAGATTGCCGTCATACACAGGCTATCGTTAAAGAGATTGGAGTCGAATGTCCAAGCTGTCATCAAGGACAAATTATTGAACGAAAAACCAAGCGTAATCGTATCTTCTATGGTTGCAATCGCTATCCAGAGTGTGAATTCACTTCTTGGGACAAGCCTGTTGGCCGAGATTGTCCAAAATGTGGTAACTTCCTCATGGAGAAAAAAGTCCGTGGTGGCGGTAAGCAGATCGTTTGTAGCAATGGTGATTACGAAGAAGAAAAAATCAAATAAAATGAGTCCTGAAAGTAAATTTCAGGCTCTTTTTAGTAAAGGCTTGACAAAATTCATCATTGTATGTGAAACTAGAAGAAGATTATTTTATACTCAATGAAAATCAAAGAGCAAACTAGGAAGCTAGCCGCAGGCTGCTCAAAGCACTGCTTTGAGGTTGTAGATAGAACTGACGAAGTCAGTAACATATATACGGTAAGGCGACGCTGACGTGGTTTGAATTTAATTTTCGAAGAGTATTAACTAGGAGAAGTTATGCGTATTATCTATCTGATTATTGGATTTCTGTCATTAGCTCTGGCTATTGTTGGAGTTGTCTTGCCCTTGTTGCCCACGACTCCTTTTCTTTTGTTGTCTATTGCTTGTTTTTCGAGAAGTTCCAAGCGTTTTGAAGATTGGCTTTATCATACCAAACTTTATCAGACTTACGTGGCGGACTTTCGTGAGACCAAGTCTATTGCGCGTGAACGTAAGAAAAAAATTATTGTATCGATTTATATCTTGATGGGAATTTCCATTTATTTTGCTCCTCTTTTACCAGTCAAAATCGGTTTGGGATGTTTAACCATCTTTATCACCTACTATCTTTTCAAGGTTATTCCTGATAAAGAATAACTTTAATAAGTAACGATTTTCCTTGATAAAAACAAAAACATATTCGAAATAATATGATATAATAAATTTAAAGTAATCTTCAAGGAGAATCAAATGATTTACGAATTTTGTGCTGAAAATGTAACCTTGCTTGAAAAAGCTATGCAGGCAGGAGCTCGTCGCATCGAGCTTTGTGACAATCTAGCAGTTGGTGGAACAACTCCAAGCTACGGAGTGACTAAGGCAGCTGTGGAACTGGCTACCGACTACGATACGACCATTATGACTATGATTCGACCACGTGGTGGTGATTTTGTCTACAATGATTTAGAAATTGCCATCATGCTTGAGGATATTCGTCTAACTGCTCAGGCAGGTAGCCAAGGGGTCGTCTTCGGTGCCTTAACAGCAGATAAGAAATTGGATAAGGCCAATCTTGAAAAGTTGATTGCTGCATCTAAAGGTATGGAAATTGTTTTCCATATGGCTTTTGATGAATTGAGCGACCAAGATCAGTTGGAAGCTATTGATTGGCTTAGCCAAGCTGGAGTGACACGCATTCTGACTCGTGCTGGTGTATCTGGCGACTCGTTAGAGAAACGTTTTGCTCACTATCATAGAATTCTAGAACACGCTGCAGGAAAAATTGAAATTTTACCTGGTGGAGGGATTGACATGGACAACCGTCAAACCTTTATTGACCAACTGGGCGTGACACAATTACATGGAACTAAGGTCGTCTTTTAAAAAATAGAAAGGAACTGCTAGCTTTTGGTAGCAGTTTTCACTTATGTTTGAAATTTTTAAAGCTTATCAGTTTAATAGTAAAAAAGCTAAAGAGTATGGATTTGTAGAAAATCAAGGCGTATGGAACCATAGTTCGACTATCTTGCACGGAGATTTTTTCATGATAGTTACAGTTGAGGATGGAGACTTAAGTTTTCAAGTTTATGACCAAGAAACTGGCGATCTTTATCCTCAAGTTCATATTGCAAGTATGAGAGGTACGTTTGTTGGAACTGTTCGAGAGGCTTGTTTAGAAGTTCTTTATGAAATCCGAAAGTCTTGTTTTGATGTGCAGGATTTTATCTATCCTCAGACCAAGAGAATCATGACTCGTGTTCAAGAAAAGTATGAAAATCAATTAGAATACTTATGGGAGAAATCTCCTGATACTGCGATTTTACGCCATGAAAATAATCAGAAGTGGTATGCGGTTCTTATGAAGATTTCTTGGGATAAGCTTGAAAAGGGTAGAGAAGGATTAGTGGAAGCAGTCAATCTCAAACATGATCAAGTATCTGATTTGTTGGTAAAAAAAGGGATTTATCCAGCCTTTCATATGAATAAGCGCTACTGGATTAGTGTGCCACTGGATGATAGTTTATCAGATGAAGAGATGCTAGAATTGATCGAAAAAAGTTGGAACTTGACCTTGAAAAAGTAATTATATTTACTTGATTTTTCAAATACTTTCAATTAGCAAAATATTCTTTACTGAAGAAATTTTCAGAAAATATTGGATTTTTTCTTGACATGTGTTTTTTCCTATGCTAAAATACTAAACAAGATATCAAACGAAGGAGAAAGTCAAACATGAAAACAGCTAAGTTTAATCAATTTGCTTTGTTGTTGAGGTACTCGGGCTAGTGCAAAAGCATTAGTCCTGTTTGGCTTACCAAGCGGGAGTAAATCAACATCTCGCTTGGAACTCCGAGCGAGATGTTTTTTTTAAACCAAATTTAGAAAAGGGGAAATCTTATGAGAACAGTTGAATTTCTAGATACTAGCCTTCGAGATGGTGAGCAGACACCAGGTGTTAATTTTTCTATTAAGGAAAAGATTGCCATTGCAAGACAACTGGAAAAATGGGGAATTTCGGCCATTGAAGCTGGTTTTCCAGCAGCTAGTCCTGACTCATTTACTGCAGTTCAGGAAATTGCAAAAGTCTTGAAGAAAACAGCGGTGACTGGTTTAGCTCGCTCTGTTAAATCAGATATTGACGCTTGTTATGAAGCACTTAAGGATGCTAAGTATCCACAAATCCATGTTTTTATCGCTACTAGTCCTATCCATCGTGAATTTAAGTTGAATAAAAGCAAAGAGGAAATTTTGGAAGCTATTAAAGAGCATGTTTCCTATGCACGTTGTAAATTTGAAGTGGTAGAATTCTCTCCTGAAGATGCGACTAGAACTGAGCTGGACTTTCTCCTACAAGTCGTTCAAACAGCGGTAGACGCAGGGGCAACCTATATCAATATTCCTGACACGGTTGGTTTTACCACACCCGAGGAATATGGGAATATCTTCAAGTATCTGATTGACAATGTTAAAACCGACCGTCAGATTATCTATTCGCCTCACTGTCACGATGACCTTGGAATGGCAGTTGCAAATAGCCTTGCTGCTGTTAAAAATGGGGCAGGGCGTGTTGAAGGAACCATTAATGGTATTGGAGAAAGAGCTGGGAATGCTGCTTTAGAAGAAATAGCAGTGGCTCTCAATATTCGCCAAGATTACTACCAAGCAGAGACAAGTATCGTCCTAAACGAAACGATTAATACATCCGAAATGGTTTCTCGCTTCTCAGGAATTCCAGTTCCTAAAAATAAGGCAGTTGTCGGTGGGAATGCCTTCTCTCATGAATCAGGCATTCACCAAGACGGTGTTCTTAAAAATCCTCTCACTTATGAAATCATTACACCTGAATTGGTTGGTGCCAAGAGTAATAGTCTTCCACTGGGTAAATTGTCTGGTCGCCATGCTTTTGTTGAGAAACTAAGAGATTTGGCTCTAGACTTTACAGACGAAGATATCAAGCCACTCTTTGCTAAGTTCAAGGCCTTAGCAGATAAGAAGCAAGAAATCACAGATGCTGATATTCGAGCTCTGGTAGCTGGCACCATGGTTGAAAATCCAGAAGGCTTCCACTTTGATGACTTGCAACTTCAAACCCATTCTGAAAATGACATTGAAGCGACAGTTAGATTAGCTAATTTTGATGGTGAGAAAGTTGAATTTAATGCAGCAGGTCAAGGTTCTGTTGAAGCTATCTTCAATGCTATTGATAAATTCTTTAATCAATCTGTTCGCTTGGTATCCTATACGATTGATGCGGTAACTGATGGGATTGATGCCCAGGCACGTGTATTGGTCACTGTTGAAAACAGAGATACAGAGACTATCTTTAACGCAGCTGGACTTGATTTCGATGTGTTGAAGGCTTCGGCTATTGCCTACATTAATGCCAATACCTTTGTTCAGAAAGAGAATGCTGGTGAGATGGGAACAACAGTTTCCTATCGCGACATGCCTAGCGTGTAAAGGAGAAAGCTATGACAAGAAAAATAGTTGCCCTAGCAGGTGATGGTATCGGACCTGAAATCATGGAAGCTGGTTTAGAAGTTCTAGCATCTATATCTGAAAAAACAGGTTTTGACTATGAGATTGACAGACGACCTTTCGGAGGTGCAGGTATTGATGCTGCAGGACATCCCTTGCCAGACGAAACGCTCAAGGCTTCTAGAGAAGCGGATGCTATTCTCCTAGCAGCTATCGGTAGTCCTCAGTATGATGATGCTCCAGTTAGACCTGAACAAGGCTTGCTGGCTCTTCGTAAGGAACTCAATCTCTATGCTAATATTCGTCCGGTAAAAATCTTTGAGAGTCTCAAGCATTTGTCACCTCTGAAGCCAGAACGAATAACTGGTGTTGACTTTGTAGTAGTACGTGAGTTGACAGGCGGTATTTACTTTGGTGATCATATCCTTGAAGAGCGCAAAGCTCGTGATATCAACGACTACAGTTATGAGGAAGTGGAGCGGATTATTCGCAAGGCCTTTGAAACCGCAAGAAGTCGGAGAAAAATAGTTACCAGTATCGATAAGCAAAATGTTTTGGCAACATCAAAACTATGGCGGAGAGTTGCTGATGAAGTCGTAAAAGATTTTCCAGATGTAACCTTGGAGCATCAGCTGGTTGACTCAGCTGCCATGCTCATGATTACAAATCCAGCCAAGTTTGATGTTATCGTGACAGAGAATCTTTTCGGAGATATCTTATCTGATGAATCAAGCGTTCTATCTGGTACACTCGGGGTTATGCCATCAGCCAGCCACTCTGAAGATGGTCCTAGTCTCTATGAACCGATTCACGGTTCGGCACCTGATATTGCAGGCCAAGGAATTGCCAATCCTATTTCCATGATTTTATCAGTCGCTATGATGTTGCGAGACAGCTTTGGACGTTATGAGGATGCGCAGCGTATCGAACATGCTGTAGAAGAAACTTTAGCTGCTGGCATTTTAACGAGAGATATAGGAGGACAGGCTTCGACTAAGGAAATGACAGAAGCCATTATCGCAAGAATATGAAACTAAACGAAGAAATTACTTTTGCTCTCTTGATTTGGAATCTTTTGACTTTTATCATCTATGGCATTGACAAATTTAAGGCAAGAAGAGATGCTTGGCGCATCCCTGAAAAATATTTATTATTATTTGCATTCTTATGTGGTGGTTTTGGTGCTTGGTTGGCAGGTATTACCTTTCACCACAAGACTAGAAAATGGTATTTTAAAACGGTTTGGTTCCTAGGAATAGTGACTACACTAGTAACTTTGTATTTGATATGGAGGTAATGGATGGCAGGAAAATCAATTTTTGATAAATTATGGGACCTCCATGTGATTACAGGAGAAGAAGGGCAGCCTCAACTCATGTATGTAGATCAGCACTATATTCACGAGGTGACCAGTCCTCAAGCTTTTCAAGGATTGCGAGATGCAGGACGTAGATTGAGACGACCCGATTTAACATTTGGAACCTTTGACCACAATGTCCCGACAGTCAATATCTACGATATTCGAGATGTGATTTCTAAGGCACAAATTGATAAGCTTGCTGAAAATGTTGAGGAATTCGGGATTGAACATGCGGCCCATGGTTCTGAAAAACAGGGCATCGTTCACATGGTTGGTCCAGAAACAGGAAGAACACAACCTGGGAAATTCATTGTCTGTGGAGATAGCCATACAGCTACCCACGGAGCTTTTGGAGCGATTGCCTTCGGAATTGGAACCAGTGAGGTCGAGCACGTATTTGCAACCCAAACCATTTGGCAAGTTAAGCCCAAGAAAATGTTGGTAGAATTTACTGGTGTCCCTAAAAAAGGAGTCTATGCCAAAGATTTCATTCTGGTCTTGATTGCCAAATACGGTGTTGCTTGTGGTGTTGGCTACGTGGTGGAGTATCGAGGTCAGGCTATTGATGCACTGAGCATGGAAGAGCGAATGACCATCTGCAATATGTCCATTGAGTTTGGCTCTAAGATGGGAATTATGAATCCAGATCAGAGGACTTATGATTATTTGAAGGGTCGAGAGTGTGTTCCCAAGGATTTTGATGCGGCAGTAGCTGATTGGAAAAGGCTTGTTAGCGACGACGATGCCGTTTATGACAAGGTTATCCGAATGGATGTCTCAGACCTAGCTCCTATGGTGACTTGGGGAACCAATCCTGCTATGGGTGTTGACTTTGATAGTAGCTTCCCAGAAATAAAGGATATGAATGATGAACGTGCTTATCATTACATGGATTTACAACCAGGTCAGAAACCAGCAGATATCCAACTAGGCTATGTCTTTATTGGCTCTTGTACAAATGCTCGGCTCAGTGACTTGCAACTGGCTGCTCGATTTGTAGAAGGGAAGAAGATCGCACCAAATTTGACGGCTATCGTGGTACCTGGTTCTCGACCAGTCAAGCGAGCTGCTGAAAAGTTGGGCTTGGATAAGGTTTTCCAAGATGCTGGTTTTGAGTGGAGAGACCCAGGTTGCTCCATGTGCCTAGGAATGAATCCTGACAAAGTACCAGATGGTGTTCACTGTGCCTCAACCAGTAATCGCAACTTTGAAGACAGACAAGGTTTTGGTGCTAAAACACACCTCTGCAGTCCAGCCATGGCAGCAGCAGCAGCTATTGCAGGGCGCTTCGTAGATGTTCGACAAATGCCAGAAGCCCAGTAAGGAGAGGATATGGAAAAATTTACTGTTTATACAGGAACGACTGTTCCTCTTATGAATGATAATATTGACACCGACCAAATTCTTCCCAAACAGTTTCTGAAATTGATTGACAAGAAAGGTTTTGGTAAATATCTCATGTATGCTTGGCGTTATCTGGACGATAAGTACACTGAGGATCCAGACTTTGTCTTTAACCGACCAGAATATCGCAAGGCGAGTATTCTCATCACAGGAGATAACTTTGGGGCTGGTTCCTCTAGGGAACACGCTGCTTGGGCACTAGCAGACTATGGCTTTAAGGTCGTGATTGCAGGATCTTTTGGAGATATTCATTACAATAATGAACTCAATAATGGTATGTTACCCATTGTTCAACCTAGGGAAGTTAGAGAAAAACTCGCCCAGCTCCAACCAACTGACCAAGTGACGGTTGACTTGGAACAACAAATAATCATCTCACCAGTCGGAGAATTCTCCTTTGAAATTGATAGCGAATGGAAACACAAGCTCTTAAATGGTTTGGATGATATCGGTATTACTTTGCAGTATGAAGACTTGATTGCTGCTTATGAGAAACAACGACCAGCCTACTGGCAGGATTAGAAGAAAAAAATAGAAAAGGAAATAGAACTATGACAAAACACATTCAATGGAACGGAACACTTTCACAAGAAGGCTATGATATTTTAAAAGGTGAGGGCGGTTGTATTGTTTGCCCTACTAAAGTTGGTTACATCATCATGACTAGCGATAAGGCTGGTCTTGAACGTAAGTTTGAAGCCAAAGAACGTAACCGTAATAAACCTGGTGTGGTTCTCTGTGGGAGCATGGATGAGCTTCGCGCCTTAGCACAACTCAACCCAGAAATTGAAGCCTTCTACCAAAAACATTGGGATGAAGATATTCTTCTTGGTTGTATCCTTCCTTGGAAACCAGAAGCCTTTGAAAAATTGAAAGCATATGGTGATGGTCGCGAAGAACTCATGACTGACGTGCGTGGAACGAGCTGTTTCGTTATCAAGTTTGGTAAAGCTGGTGAACAATTGGCTGCCAAGCTTTGGGAAGAAGGCAAGATGGTATATGCCTCATCAGCTAACCCATCTGGAAAAGGAAACCGCGGTAAGGTGGAAGGTATCGGAGAACGAATCGAAGGAGCAGTGGACCTTGTCATTGAAGCAGACGACTATGTGGCATCTATCCAACCTGACAAAACGATTGAAACTCGCTACGAGCAAGGTGTGATGGTGTCTATGGTGGATAAAGACGGCAAATTGATTCCAGAACAAGGCGGAGCACGCTCAACTTCACCAGCCCCAGTTGTGATTCGTAAAGGGCTTGACATTGATAAGATTATGATGCACCTGTCAGATACCTTTAACTCATGGGACTACCGTCAGGGAGAGTATTATTAAGATAAAAAGAGTCTAGTGTTATGAGGTAATAAAGCTCTCTACACTAGGCTTTTTCTTTAGAAATTCTTTTCATTTTTTGATAGATATGATATGCTAGATGCAGAATATATTAATAGAATGTAGTTTCGTTCAAAGTAAAATATCTTACTTTGAACGAAACAAATATAATTTAAGTCTAACAATAAATTTTTAATAAGCAAGGAAAACACAATGGTTTCAAAACAAACTTTCATTGACAGGATAAAAAAAGAATTCCCAGATGCAATTGAAAATCAAACAAAAAGTTATATTTCTTTTCAGGTTAAAAATAGGAAAGGGAAGTTACAAAATTTTATAGAGATTAATTTTCAAAATAAAGGAATAAAGATTGCCGTTCTCTCTAAGAGTCTTCATGACTCAGATATTTTGTTGTTTAATAAGAAGCCTGATTCATTCGGTTGGACACTTGATGCTGAGTATTTTATTGAGGATGAAAATTCATTAAATGAGATTTTACCTTTTATAAATAAATCTTATGAATTTGTAAAAAGTGGAATTAAATCAGAGTGTTATAAAGACTTCAAAGAATTTTTGTCTAAATTTGTGAATCAAGCAAATATCTATAATTCAAAAGATATAGAAATTAAACGTTCTCAAAAATTAGATGGAGCTGAACATATTTACCCTGCTCTGACTATTGAGGGTATTCCGTACAAAGTTGAAATGCTTAACACAGGTCATTTTGGTCCAAAGAGTGGTAATGGATATATTAAATCACCTTACTTTGGTTATCGGCTGAGTGACATGGATAACTCATGGATAAATATAAGGTGTGGTTTTCAGAGATTTAAACTCACAGAATTTAAAATAGTAAAATGGTATAGTAATAATCGAGATGAAGATTTAGATTATAAATACTTTGTCAAGGACTTAGAGTTGGAATCAACTGCTGAACCTAACGATATTTTAAAAGAGTTTTATGATAATTTCACTAGTTTTTATAGAGAATCAGAAAAGGAAGAGATAAACATGTCAGAAAATATCAACGAGTATAAGAATATATTATTACGATCCAAAAACCTCATCCTCCGAGGTGCACCGGGTACAGGTAAAACCTATCTTGCTAAAGAAATTGCCAAAGAATTAACGGATGGCAACGAAGACCAAATCGGATTTGTACAGTTTCACCCTTCCTATGATTATACGGATTTTGTTGAGGGTTTAAGACCGGTTTTGTTGAGGGTTTAAGACCGGATTCAAATGAGGATGGCAGTATATTTTTTAAATTAAAAGAAGGTATTTTTAAGAAGTTTTGTCAGAATGCTATAGATTCTAAGAAGATTGGAGGTCAAGATAATTTTGATGAAGCTTGGGATCTTTATCTTGAGTATGTAAATAACAGAGATGAAAAAGAATATTTGACAGAATTTTCCTATCTAACAGTAAATAGTCGAAATAATTTTAATATCAATTATGAAACTAAAGCCCAAGGAACTGTCTTAACAAAATCTTATGTTTATGAACTATATAAAGATAAAAACTATCTGAAACAGCCCTATTATCATAACCAAGGAAAAAAAGTCCTTGAAACTTTAAAGAAAAGATTTGGTTTGAAAGACTATATTTCTCCAGAAGATGTTGAAACAGACAAGAATTTTGTCTTCATCATCGATGAGATCAATCGTGGGGAGATTTCTAAGATTTTTGGCGAACTCTTTTTCTCTATCGACCCTGGATATCGTGGTGAAAAGGGAAGTGTTTCTACTCAGTATGCTAACTTACACAAGACTGATGACAAGTTCTATATTCCAGAGAATGTCTATATCATTGGAACCATGAATGATATTGACCGTTCAGTTGATACCTTTGATTTTGCTATGCGTCGTCGTTTCCGTTTTGTTGAAGTTACTGCTGAAAGCCAACTATACATCCTAGATGAGGAACTAGGTGAGCATGCTGAAGAAGCTAAAAATCGTCTAAGAAGCTTGAATGCTGCTATCGAGAACGTTCAGGAGCTAAACAGTCATTATCATATCGGTCCAAGTTATTTCCGTAATTTAAAAGAATTGGATTATGATTATGAATTACTCTGGTCTGATTATCTCAAACCACTTTTAGAAGATTATGTACGAGGTTCTTATGAAGAATCTGAAACTCTGGAAACATTGAAAAAAGCATTTGATCTTACAAATAACGAGCAAATAGAACCCCAAGATACTGGTGATAATGATGCGGATAACTGATAATCAGCATAAAATTGTTAAAGAAGACTTTGTCGCAGAATATCCCAAACTTAGTCAAGCGCTCCGTGATAGAACACTAGATAACCTATCTCGAGAGGACAATATTTTTATTTTTCCAAATGATTTGATGAATTCTCCTGATTTAGACAAGGACCAAAAGATTTTGGAAACAGTTAATCAGGAAATCAAGACAGGAAACGTGATTGGTTTTCTTGGATATGGTCAGGAAAGATTAACGCTTTCCTCTCGTTTTTCTGATGGAAGTAACGACCACTTTTTGCATTATCTCTTACAAAAGGTACTCAATATCAATCTGACTAGTTTGGATGTTGGTTTATCTCCTGCAGACAAACTCTATCAACTCTTGGTTTACCTCTTTCCCAAGTATCTGCAAGCTGCTCTCCGAAAAGGTCTCTATAAGGAATACCAGAGATTTTCTCATAATGACAGTCATGTAAAGGGAGTGATAGATGTTGGAAATCATCTTAAAAGAAATGTTCCTTTCACGGGAAATATTGCCTACACAACGAGAGAGTTCACTTATGATAATCCCCTCATGCAGCTGATCCGTCATACAATTGAATACATGAAGAATCAGAGAAGCATAGGGGGAGGAGTTCTTGATAATTTATTAACAAGTCGAGAAAATGTCTCTGAAATTATTCGTGTAACCCCATCTTATAAACTAGCTGATCGTGCTAAGATTATCCGACTAAATCAAACCAAGCCTCTTCGTCATGCATACTTTCGAGAGTATAGAAAATTGCAAGAGCTTTGTCTGATGATATTAAACAGAGAAAAGCACGGTTTAGGATACCAAGAGCAAAAAATCCATGGTATTCTTTTTGATGTTGCCTGGCTTTGGGAAGAGTATGTTTATACCTTGTTGCCAAAAGATTTCATCCATCCACGAAATAAGGATAAGACGGACGGTGTTTCTGTATTTTCTGATCGTAAACGAAAAGTTTTCCCAGATTTTTATAACAGAGAACTAAGGACAGTTTTAGATGCTAAATATAAAAGACTAGAATTTACTGAAAAAGGAATTAACCGTGAGGACTTGTTCCAGCTGATTTCTTATTCTTATATTTTAAAAGCTGATCAGGCTGGGCTTGTTTTTCCAAGCAAGGAAAAGGTAGTTGATAATGAGATAGGCAAGTTAGCAGGCTATGGAGCCCTGTTGAAGAAATGGTCTATTCAAATACCTGGACAAGCCGAAAGTTATCAAGATTTTGTCAAGAAGATTGAATCCTTTGAAAAAGTCTTTATCGAAAATCTAGGTAAGTGTTTGAAAGGTAAGACAAATACAGGGTGAATGTCTACTTATTATCTAAATCAAGAATTATAAACACGAACATTATTTGTTTTCGGTCATTACAATTGACAAAAAACGGACATTATTGTAAACTTGTTAGAGTAATTGTCTGGAAAAGACGAGGCTATTCCTAACTTTAGGAAGGTCTAAACAAGAGAAATGAGAGAAATATGTTAAACGAATTTCCGATCTTTGACTATGAAGATATTCAGCTAATCCCTAACAAGTGTGTTCTTCAAAGTCGTGCAGAGGCTGACACGCAGGTAACTTTAGGGAAGCATACCTTTAAGTTGCCAGTTGTTCCTTCCAATATGCAAACAATCCTAGATGAAAATGTTGCTGAACAACTTGCTAAGGGTGGATATTTCTATATTATGCATCGTTTTGATGAAGAAGGACGCATTCCTTTTGTCAAACGTATGCACGATCAGGGCTTAATTGCTTCAATCTCGGTAGGTGTTAAAGACTACGAGTATGATTTTGTGAGTCAATTAAAGGAAGATGCTCCAGAGTACATCACCATTGATATTGCTCATGGTCATGCTGATAGCGTTATTTCAATGATTCAGCACATCAAGAAAGAATTACCTGATACTTTTGTCATCGCTGGTAATGTTGGAACTCCAGAAGCTGTGCGTGAACTTGAAAATGCTGGTGCAGATGCTACTAAGGTCGGAATCGGTCCAGGTAAGGTTTGTATTACTAAGGTCAAAACTGGTTTTGGTACTGGAGGTTGGCAGTTAGCAGCCCTTCGCTGGTGTGCTAAGGCTGCGCGTAAACCGATTATTGCCGATGGTGGTATTCGTACACATGGTGATATCGCCAAATCAATCCGCTTTGGTGCAAGTATGGTTATGATTGGTTCACTGTTTGCAGGGCATATCGAAAGTCCTGGTAAAACAGTTGAAGTTGACGGCAAACAATTCAAAGAATACTATGGTTCAGCTTCAGAATACCAAAAAGGTGCCTATAAGAATGTCGAAGGTAAGAAAATCCTTCTTCCTGCCAAAGGACATTTGCAAGATACCTTGACTGAGATGGAACAGGATTTGCAAAGTTCGATTTCTTATGCTGGAGGTCGAAAAGTAGCAGATCTCAGACATGTGGATTATGTGATTGTGAAGAACTCTATCTGGAATGGAGATGCTCACTAAAAATATGATTACTTATTTATGCCGCGAATTGGCGTGGCGTTTCTACAAGGTACCGTAAATACCTAACAATGAGTAAGCTGCAGAGATATAAGGATAGGTGTTGAATCTATTTCTTTGTTTCCCAGAGGCTTACTTGGTAAGTCTCTTTTTATTTCGGAGGTTATTGTGAAATTATTAGAAGAACGAATTTTAAAGGACGGAAACGTTCTTGGTGAGAATATTCTTAAGGTGGATTCTTTCTTGACCCACCAAGTTGATTATTCCTTGATGCGCGAGATTGGTCGCACCTTTGCAGAACATTTTAAAAATGCTGGTATTACCAAAGTAGTGACGATTGAAGCGTCAGGGATTGCCCCAGCCTTATATGTGGCTGAACAGTTAGATGTTCCCATGATTTTTGCTAAGAAGGCAAAAAATATTACTATGAATGAAGGAATTTTGACTGCTGAGGTTTATTCTTTCACGAAACAAGTAACAAGTACCGTATCTATTGCAGGTAAGTTCTTATCTCCTCAAGATAAAGTATTGATTATCGATGATTTTTTGGCTAATGGTCAAGCAGCTAAAGGTTTGATTCAGATCATTGAACAGGCTGGTGCTAGAGTTGAAGCTATCGGAATTGTGATTGAAAAATCTTTCCAAGATGGTCGTGAACTGCTAGAAAAATCAGGTCATCAAGTAGTATCACTCGCGCGATTAGAGCGTTTTGAAAATGGAAAAGTTATCTTCAAGGAGGCAGATATCTAATGAAGCAACAGGAAAACCACTCACAGGCAGCCGTTCTTGGTTTGCAACATTTGTTAGCCATGTACTCAGGTTCAATCCTAGTACCAATCATGATTGCAAGTGCTTTAGGGTATTCAGCTCAACAGTTGACCTACCTTATTTCAACAGATATCTTTATGTGTGGGGTTGCAACTCTTTTACAATTGCAACTAAATAAACATTTTGGTGTCGGTTTGCCTATTGTTCTTGGGGTAGCCTTCCAGTCTGTTGCTCCTCTTATCATGATCGGTCAGAGTCATGGTAGCGGTGCTATGTTCGGAGCTTTGATTGCTTCAGGGATTTATGTTATCCTGATTTCAGGTATCTTCTCTAAGGTTGCCAATCTTTTCCCTGCAATTGTAACTGGTTCTGTTATCACAACAATCGGATTGACCTTGATTCCAGTTGCCATCGGAAATATGGGTAATAATGTTGAAAAACCTACTGGACAAAGTTTGGCATTAGCAACAATCACTATTCTTATCATTCTCTTGGTTAATATCTTTACAAAAGGATTTATTAAGTCAATTTCTATTTTGATTGGTTTGATTGCAGGTACTATCATCGCTGCAACAATGGGCTTGGTTGATTTCTCTCCGGTAGCAGAAGCTCCACTCGTTCATATCCCAACTCCATTCTACTTCGGTGCTCCACAATTTGAGATTTCTTCTATTGTAATGATGTGTATCATCGCTACTGTATCTATGGTAGAATCAACTGGTGTGTATCTTGCCCTTTCTGATATTACTAAAGATCCAATCGATAGCACTCGTCTTCGTAATGGTTATCGCGCTGAAGGTCTTGCTGTCTTACTTGGTGGACTTTTCAATACCTTCCCTTATACAGGATTTTCACAAAACGTAGGTTTGGTGAAACTTTCAGGTATTCGTACTCGTTTACCAATCTACTACGCAGCTGGTTTCCTTATCTTGCTCGGTCTCTTACCTAAGTTTGGTGCCTTGGCACAGATTATTCCAAGCCCTGTTCTTGGTGGAGCTATGCTCGTCATGTTTGGTTTTGTATCTCTCCAAGGGATGCAAATCTTGGCGCGTGTAGACTTCGAACATAATGAACACAACTTCTTCATTGCAGCAGTTTCTATCTCTGCTGGGGTGGGATTAAACGGAAGCAATCTCTTCAATACTTTACCGACTGAATTACAAATGTTCTTCTCAAATGGTATTGTCATTGCAAGTACAGTAGCCATCGTCTTGAATGCTATTTTGAATCGTAAAAAATAAAAATAAATGAGAAGCGATAGAAATATCCTTCTCATTTTCTTTTTTAGAGCTTCTGTATTGTTTATAGAGTCCTTTTTATGGTAAAATGGTTCTATGAATGAAAGAATGAAAGAGCTCGTTAAACTGCTCAATCGCTATGCGACAGAGTATTATACAAGTGATAATCCATCTGTATCTGATAGTGAGTATGACCGTCTTTATCGTGAATTGGTAGAGTTAGAAAAAGCTCATCCTGAACAAGTCTTGCCAGAAAGTCCGACACATCGTGTTGGTGGAAAGATTCTTGATGGGTTTGAGAAATATAGTCATCAGTATCCTCTTTATAGTTTGCAGGATGCTTTTTCACGTGAAGAACTCGACGCCTTTGATGCGCGTGTTCGTAAAGAATTGGATGATGTCACTTATATTTGTGAGTTGAAGATTGATGGTTTATCGATTTCCTTGACTTATGAGCAGGGAATTTTTGTTACTGGGGCAACTCGAGGTGATGGCTCCATCGGTGAAAACATCACTGAAAATCTTAAACGAGTGAAAGACATTCCTTTATCATTACCAGAAAAATTAGATATTACTGTTCGTGGTGAATGTTATATGCCGAGAGCTTCTTTTGACCGGGTCAATCAATCTCGTCAAGAAAATGGGGAGCCAGAATTTGCCAACCCAAGAAATGCGGCTGCAGGAACACTTCGTCAGTTAGATACAGCAGTAGTAGCCAAACGTAATCTTGCAACCTTCCTTTATCAGGAAGCTAGTCCTTCAACTCGGGATAGTCAAGAGAAGGTTTTGAAACATTTAGAACAATTAGGCTTTGTGGTTAATCAAAGACGTCTATTAGCTCATAGTATGGATGAGGTTTGGACGTTTATTCAAGAAATTGGTCAAGAAAGAGATCAGTTGCCTTATGATATCGATGGAGTTGTGATTAAGGTCAATGATCTAGCTGGTCAGGAGCAACTAGGATTTACAGTCAAAGCACCTAAGTGGGCAGTCGCTTATAAATTCCCAGCAGAAGAAAAAGAAGCGAAACTTCTTTCTGTTGACTGGACTGTTGGCCGTACAGGAGTTGTGACTCCGACTGCTAATCTTACTCCAGTGCAACTTGCAGGTACAACTGTAAGTCGTGCAACCCTTCATAATGTTGACTATATCGCTGAAAAGGATATCCGTAAGGATGACACAGTCATTGTCTATAAGGCAGGGGATATTATTCCTGCTGTTTTACGCGTGGTGGAATCAAAACGTATATCTGAAGAAAAACTCGACATTCCAACAAATTGTCCAAGTTGTGACAGTAAGCTTTTACATTTTGAAGATGAGGTTGCCCTTCGTTGTATCAATCCGCGATGCCCTGCTCAAATCAAGGAAGGCTTGACGCACTTCGCATCGCGTGATGCTATGAATATTTCTGGCCTTGGTCCATCAATCGTTGAGAAACTATTTGCAGCCGATTTGGTTAAGGATGTTGCAGATATTTATCATTTGACTGTGGAAGATTTGCTCTTGCTAGATGGTATCAAGGAAAAATCTGCTCAAAAGCTCTACCAGGCTATTCAAGCATCCAAAGAAAATTCTGCGGAAAAACTCTTGTTTGGTTTGGGGATTCGTCATGTAGGAAGTAAGGCAAGTCAGTTACTTTTACAAAACTTCCACTCAATCGAATCACTAGCACAAGCTAATCCTGAAGAAATTGCAAGTATCGAAAGTTTGGGAAGTGTCATTGCCCAAAGCCTTCAGACCTATTTTGCTACAGAGGGTTCTGCAATTCTTTTAAGGGAATTGAAAGAATCAGGTGTTAATCTAGACTACAAAGGACAGACAGTTGCAGCAAATGCAGCCTTGTCTGGTTTAACTGTCGTATTGACAGGAAAGCTAGATCGTTTGAATCGCTCAGAAGCTAAAAATAAATTAGAAAGTCTAGGAGCCAAGGTTACTGGTAGTGTGTCGAAAAAAACAGACCTTGTTGTAGCAGGAGCAGATGCAGGAAGCAAGCTCAAAAAAGCACAAGAACTGGGAATAGAGATTCGTGATGAAGCTTGGCTTGAGAGTTTGTAAGCTATGAAAGAAGTAAAAAAACGCGCACGTCTCATTTATAATCCGACCTCAGGCCAGGAAATTATCAAGCAAAATATCGCAGAAGTTCTAGAAGTGTTAGAGAGTATAGGCTATGAAACAAGTGCTTTTCAGACCAAACCTGAATACTTATCAGCCCAGAAAGAAGCAGAAAGAGCTGCAAAAGCTGGATTTGATTTGGTTTTGGTAGCTGGTGGCGATGGTACTATCAATGAAGTGGTTAATGGAATTGCACCTCTGGAACATCGTCCAAAGATAGCCATCATTCCTACTGGAACTACCAATGACTATGCAAGAGCATTGAAAATCCCTATGGGGGATCCAGTTGCTGCAGCCAAGATCATTGCTAAAAATGAAACCAAGCAAATTGATATTGGTCGTGCCTTTGGTGATAAGTATTTCATCAATATTGCTGCGGCAGGAGCTCTTACGGAGTTAACTTTTAGTGTTCCGAGTGAACTAAAGACGCGTTTGGGTTATCTGGCCTACGTTGCTAAAGGCTTCGAGATGTTTCCAAAATCCAAAGCCCGTCCTGTTCGTATTTACCATGATTGGGGAATTTTTACAGGAGAAGTTTCTCTTGTCTTTGTTGCCTTGACCAATTCTATTGGTGGATTTGAGCAATTTGCACCTGATACCAAACTGGATGATGGCAATTTCACGCTTATTCTAGTAAAGACGGATAAAATACTAGATATGTTGAGTCTGCTAGTTCAGGCCATGAACGGAGGCCAACACGTTTCAGATATCAATGTTGAATATCTGAAAACTAGTAAACTCCGAATTGAAACTTTGGATCATGAAGAGCCTTTTATGCTCAATCTTGATGGAGAATACGGTGGCGACACACCAGTAGATTTGGAAGTGTGCCATAATCACATTGAATTTTTTGTGAATCGTGAGGCACTTGATCAATAAATTATTAGTCACATATAAAATCAAATTTAATTTAGAAATTAGGAAGAACCATGTACAATTATCCTGTACTTATTCATTATCATCGTAAGGATGAAGCCTACGAGGCTTGCAGTTTCAGCAAAAATCCTCTAGATTCATCAGAGCTTATCAAAGAAGAAGAATATTTTGGAGCTAAATTCTCACTGACTCAATCGAGTGTAGTAGCTCTTGAGACCATGATTTTTACTGTTGAAAAAGATGGTGTCAGCAAAGAATATCCTATTCGCTTCAATTACTATCCACTTTTGACAGAGGTTTGGATTTTGGATGGAGATGATACAGTTTATTATTCTGAAAATCCAGCTATTGCCAGTTCCCACTATAAAGATCAAAATCCTTTTGCCTTCGACAAGGCAATTAATAGTGCTAGTTTTGACCACCACTGGGGTTATCAAGGAGAGTTGGGATGTCAAGTTTCTGAAACTGAAACAAGATTTAGCCTATGGGCACCAACAGCTACTTCTGTCCAAGTAGTAGTCTATGAATCTGCAAGTAACGACGCACCTATCCTTAAAACCTTTGAAATGGAGCGAGGAAATAGTTATTCCTATAGCCACAAGTATAATACCATTGGTGTTTGGAGTTTAACAGTTCCAGAAAACCTAGCAGGTCGTGCTTACCACTACCAAATTGACTTTCCTCATCACCAGTCATTAACTCGTGATCCATATACAATAGCGACAAGTCCTGATGGAAAACGTTCAGCCATTGTCTCAAACCAAGAACGTCAGGTCGAAGGTTTTGAGGTTAAGCATGGTACAGAAGCAACTTGGCGTTTGGAAAATCCTTGCCAGGCAGTTGTGTATGAAATGCATATCCGTGATTTGACTAAGTCTGAAACATCTGGTGTTGCGCTAGAATTAAGAGGAACCTTCTTAGGCGCAGCTCAAACTGGAACAGTTAACCAATATGGTCAATCGACTGCGTTTGATTACATCAAAGAACTTGGTGTCAACTATGTTCAGTTGCAACCAATTGCTGACCGTCATAAAGAATACGATGCTGATGGAAATGTAACTTATAACTGGGGATATGATCCACAAAACTACAATGCTCCAGAAACTAGCATGTCTACAAATCCAAATGATCCAGGTCAAGCTATCCGTGATTTGAAAGCCATGGTCCAAGCTTATCACGATGCTGGTATCGGTGTTATTATGGACGTTGTTTACAATCATACCTTCTCAACCGTTGATGCACCATTCCAAACAACGGTTCCTGATTATTACTATCGAATGAACCATGATGGAACCTACCAAAATGGAACAGGAGTCGGTAACGAAACTGCCAGTGAGCATGAAATGTTCCGTAAATATATGATTGATTCTCTTCTCTACTGGGTAAAAGAATACAATATTGACGGATTCCGCTTTGACTTGATGGGAATTCACGATGTTAAAACCATGCAGATGATTCGTTGGGCTATGGACGAAGTCGATCCGAAAATCATCCTGTATGGAGAAGGTTGGGATATGGGAACAGGTCTTGCTCCTTATGACAAGGCTAAGAAAGACAATGCCTACCAGTTGCCAAACATTGGATTCTTTAATGATAATCAACGTGATGCGGTCAAAGGTTGTGAAGTCTATGGCTCTATCAAATCTGGCTTCATCAGTGGAGCAGGTACTGAGCCGATCCTCGCAAAGGCTATTCTTGGAAGTCGTGAGCTGGGTTCTTATCTTAGCCCCAATCAGGTTCTTAACTACGTAGAAGCCCACGATAACTATAATTTACATGATTTACTTAAAACACTTCATCCGATGGAGAGTGATAAACGCATCATGAAGAAAGTAGAAACAGCAACGGCTATGAACCTCCTCATGCAAGGGATGGCCTTCATGGAACTGGGGCAAGAGTTTGGCCGTACTAAACTCGTAGCTACAGGCGAAAATGGAGAGTTGACTCACGCAGATCGTGAGCGAGCAATGAACAGTTACAATGCTCCTGATAGCGTCAACCAAGTTAACTGGGATTTGATCAATGAGCGTCAAGATAGCATCGAGTTTGTCCGTCAGATTATCCGTCTTAAAACACAAACCAGTGCCTTTTCATACCCTACCTATGAAGAAGTCTACCGTCATGTATTTGTTCATACAGCCATTGAAAATAGTGGTTGGATTGTCTACGAGATTCATGGTGGCGAAGAGCACTTCTTGGTTGTATTCAATGCCAAAGGAGCTTCATATTACTATGAAAATGCAGGAAACCTTGAAATGCTAGTTACAAATAGCCGTTCTAACCAAGAAAATGCTATTGACGATGTCAGTGTGGCAGTTATGAATGTTTTATCCTAAAAAATGAACCAAAACTCAAGATTTATGCTTGAGTTTTTTATATTTCTAGACATAAAAATAAAAATGGAACAATTACTAAAAATAGTTGAAAATTTCAGAAAATTTGGTAAAATTATATAAAAAGAGTTATCTACGAATATTATATTACCGAAATCTAAAAACGTTCAGTTTTTAATCGAGTTATTTTATATATAAATAATGAGAGTTATTTTTGTAATAGTAGCTAATAGAAAATTCCATCGCTTATTATCATTTATGAAAATTTTAGAAATGTTAAGATAACTATATGAAGATTTTCGAAAAAAATTTTAGGAGAATTCGGAAATTAGTTGAAAGTTTTCTTAAAAGGTAGTATAATAGAAATATAGAAAACGCTTACAATAAAAGGGGGATTCAATGGATAAATTTGAGGCTTTAAGAACTTTTACTAGTGGCGAAAATTTTCATCTTCAGCACTATTTGGGAGCGCATCGTGAAGAAAGAGACGGTGAGTATGGCTATACATTCCGTGTCTGGGCGCCAAATGCGCAGGCTGTCCATCTAGTTGGTGATTTTACTAACTGGGCTGAAAATCAAATCCCCATGGTTCGTAATGAATCTGGAGTTTGGGAAGTTTTTACAACTTTAGCTCAAGAGGGACATATTTATAAATATCATATTACTCGTGCTAACGGGCATCAGCTTATGAAGATTGATCCCTTGGCAGTACGCTATGAAGCTCGTCCGGGAACAGGAGCTGTTTTAACAGAGATACCTGAGAAAAAATGGAAGGACGGTCTCTGGTTAGCTCGTAGAAAACGTTGGAGATTTTTCGAAAGACCGGTCAATATCTACGAGGTGCATGCAGGATCTTGGAAGAGAAATCCTGATGGAACACCTTATAGTTTTGCTCAACTCAAAGAAGAGCTCATTCCCTATCTTGTTGAGATGAACTATACTCATATCGAGTTTATGCCTTTGATGGCTCACCCACTTGGTTTGAGTTGGGGTTATCAGCTCATGGGCTACTTTGCTTTAGAGCATGCCTATGGTCGTCCAGAAGAATTTCAAGACTTCGTTGAGGAATGTCACATCAACAATATCGGTGTAATTGTGGATTGGGTGCCAGGTCACTTTACAATCAATGATGATGCTTTGGCATACTACGACGGCACACCGACTTTCGAATACCAGGATCATAATAAGGCTAACAACTACGGTTGGGGAGCACTCAACTTTGACCTTGGTAAAAATGAAGTCCAATCTTTCTTGATTTCTAGCATTAAGTTCTGGATTGATTTCTATCACCTAGATGGTATTCGTGTTGATGCTGTAAGTAATATTCTCTATCTAGATTATGACAATGCTCCATGGACACCAAATAAAGACGGCGGCAATCTCAACTATGAAGGCTATTATTTCCTACAACGTTTGAACGATGTGATTAAACTTGCTCATCCGGATGTTATGATGATTGCAGAGGAGTCTTCTTCAGGTACCAAGATTACTGGCATGAAGGAAATGGGTGGACTTGGATTTGACTACAAGTGGAACATGGGCTGGATGAACGATATCCTACGTTTCTACGAAGAAGATCCAATTTACCGCAAGTATGATTTTAACCTTGTAACCTTCAGCTTCATGTATGTCTTTAATGAAAATTATCTCCTACCATTCTCACATGATGAGGTTGTACATGGTAAGAAGAGTATGATGCATAAGATGTGGGGGGATCGTTATAATCAATTTGCAGGCCTTAGAAATCTTTATACTTATCAAATTTGTCACCCTGGTAAGAAATTGCTCTTTATGGGTAGCGAATTCGGTCAATTCTTAGAGTGGAAATCTGAAGAGCAATTAGAATGGTCAAACCTTGAAGATCCAATGAATGCCAAGATGAAATACTTCACATCTCAGTTGAATCAACTTTATAAGGACCACCGTTGTCTTTGGGAAATTGATACAAGCTATGATGGAATTGAAATTATCGATGCAGATAATAGAGATCAGAGTGTTCTTTCCTTTATTCGTAAAGGAAAGAAAGGCGAGATGCTAGTCTGTGTCTTTAATATGGCACCAGTCGAACGTCCTGATTTCACAATTGGACTGCCAGTTGCAGGTGTGTATGAAGAAATTTGGAATACAGAGTTGGAACAATGGGGAGGTGTTTGGAAAGAACACAATCAAACCGTTCAAACTCAAGAAGGATTATGGAAGGATTATGAGCAGACTTTGACCTTTACTTTGCCAGCTTTGGGGGCAAGTATCTGGAAAATCAAACGTCGCTTGAAACCCGCTAAAAAAAAATCAAATAAATCTCAAAAAGGAGTAGAAAATGAAGAATGAAATGCTAGCTTTAATCCTTGCCGGTGGGCAAGGAACTCGTCTCGGTAAACTCACTCAAAGCATTGCAAAACCTGCTGTGCAATTTGGTGGGCGCTATCGTATCATTGACTTTGCTCTTTCTAACTGTGCCAACTCTGGTATCCACAATGTTGGGGTTATCACACAGTATCAACCTCTTGCTCTTAACAATCACATCGGAAACGGTTCTAGTTGGGGTCTTGATGTAATTGATTCAGGTGTTTCTATCCTTCAACCTTACTCTGCAAGTGAAGGAAATCGTTGGTTTGAAGGTACAAGTCATGCGATTTACCAAAATATTGACTATATCGATAGCATTAATCCTGAGTATGTTTTGATTCTTTCAGGAGACCATATCTACAAGATGGACTATGATGATATGCTCCAATCACACAAGGATAACAATGCCAGCTTGACTGTAGCAGTCTTGGATGTGCCATTAAAAGAAGCAAGCCGATTTGGTATCATGAATACAGATGCTAATAATCGTATTGTTGAATTTGAAGAAAAACCAGCTCAACCAAAATCAACTAAGGCATCAATGGGTATCTATATCTTTGACTGGAAACGTCTGCGCAATATGCTAGTTGCTGCTGAAAAGGCTAACATTGACATGTCAGACTTTGGTAAGAATGTTATTCCAAACTATCTTGAGTCTGGAGAAAGTGTCTATGCCTATGAATTCAGTGGATACTGGAAAGATGTCGGTACTATTGAGTCCCTATGGGAAGCAAATATGGAATATATCTCTCCAGAAAATGCTCTAGATAGCCGTAATCGTCAATGGAAGATTTATTCTCGTAACCTTATCGCTCCACCAAACTTCCTTGGAGAATTTGCTCAAGTAGAAGACTCTCTTGTAGTGGACGGCTGTTACGTAAATGGTACAGTGAAACACTCTATTCTTTCTACAACTGCTCAAGTTCGTAAGGGAGCAGAAGTTGTTGATTCTGTCATCATGAGTGGAGCAGTTATCGGTAGAGGTGCTAAAATTACACGTGCAATCATCGGTGAAGGTGCAATTATTGCCGATGGTGTTGAAATTGATGGTACAGAAGAAGTACAAGTAGTCGGATATAACGAAGTAGTGGGGGTAGCAACAGATGAAGATTGATAAATATTCAGCGATTTTAGGAAATACCGTTGGTTTCCATGATATGTCAACCTTGACAAGTAACCGTCCAGTGGCAAGTTTGCCATTTGGAGGAAAGTATCGTTTGATTGACTTCCCACTTTCAAGTTTAGCAAATGCTGGGGTTCGTAGTATCTTTGGAATCTTTCAACAAGATAACATCAGCTCTGTATTTGACCATATTCGTTCAGGTCGTGAGTGGGGCTTAAACACCCTTCTTAGTCACTACTATCTTGGAATCTACAATACTCGTGTAGAAAGTAGCACTGTTGGTAAAGAGTACTATCAACAACTTTTGACATACCTAAAACGTTCAGGTTCAGACCAAACCGTTTCCTTGAACTGTGATGTTTTGGTGAATATTGATCTCAATCAAGTTTTCCATTTGCATAATACAACTAAATCACCAATCACAGTAGTTTATAAGAAATTACCTAAAAGGGACATTTCTGAAGTAAATGCAATCCTTGATATTGATGAAACTGACCATGTGCTTTCTCACAAACTCTTTGATAAAAAATCAGACCAAGAATACTACAACATGTCGACAGACATCTTTGTAGTAGACACTCAATGGTTGATTAAGCGTTTGGAAGAAGAAGCTCAAAAAGAGCATCCAGAAAAATTACGCTATGTTCTTCGTGATTTGGCAGCAAAAGAAGGTGCATTTGCATATGAATATACAGGTTACCTAGCAAATATTCATTCAGTAGAAACATACTACCAAGCTAATTTAGATATGCTGAATCAGCAAAAATTCTACTCTTTGTTCTCACCAAATCAAAAAATTCATACTAAAGTTAAAAACGAAGAACCTACCTACTATGCATCAGGTTCAAAAGTGAACACATCTCAATTTGCTTCTGGTAGTATCATTGAAGGTGAAGTGGATAAATCTATTATTTCGCGTAATGTTCGTATCAATAAAGATAGCTTGGTTAAAGAGTCTCTTATCTTCCCTCGCGTTGTCATTGCAAAAGGTGCACAAGTCGAGTATGCAATCGTTGATAAGGGTGCTGAAATAGCTGAGGGAGTTGTTATTCGAGGTACAGCAGAAAATCCTGTTATCATCAAAAAAGGAGAAAAAGTAACAGAGGATGTCCTTTCATGAAAATTTTATTTGTAGCAGCAGAGGGCGCTCCCTTTTCAAAAACAGGTGGATTGGGAGACGTTATCGGAGCACTTCCTAAATCATTAGTAAAAGCTGGGCATGAAGTTGCTGTTATCCTGCCATACTATGACATGGTAGAGGCCAAGTTTGGTGATCAGATCGAAGATGTTCTTCAATTCGAAGTATACGTTGGTTGGCGCAGACAATTTTGTGGAATTAAGAAAACTGTTTTAAACGGTGTAACTTTCTACTTTATTGACAATCAATATTATTTCTTCCGCGGACATGTGTATGGAGATTTTGATGATGGTGAACGCTTTGCCTTCTTCCAACTTGCAGCCCTAGAAGCTATGGAGCGTATCGGATTTATTCCTGATGTCCTCCACGCTCATGACTACCATACAGCAATGATACCTTTCTTATTGAAGGAAAAATACAGATGGATTCAAGCCTACCAAGGAATCAAGACTGTTTTGACCATTCATAACTTGGAATTTCAGGGTCAATTCTCTGAAAGCATGCTTTGGGACTTGTTCAGGGTTGGATTTGAGCGCTACGCTGATGGAACAGTTCGTTGGAATGACTGCCTCAACTGGATGAAGGCCGGTATTCTATACGCTGATCGTGTATCAACTGTGTCGCCAAGCTATGCTTATGAGATTATGACTACAGAGTTTGGTTGCGGTATTGATCAGATTCTTCGTATGGAATCTGGTAAGGTTTCTGGTATTGTTAATGGTATTGATACTGATTTATACAATCCAGAGACGGATGCTTTACTTGAGTATCATTTTAATAAAACTGATCTGTCAGGTAAGGCTCAAAATAAAGCGAAACTTCAAGAAAGAGTTGGTCTTCCAGTACGTCCTGATGTGCCAATGATTGGTATCGTGTCACGTTTGACTCGTCAGAAGGGCTTTGATGTGGTGGTTGAAAGCCTGCATCGTATGCTTCAAGAGGATATTCAAATTGTTCTCTTGGGAACTGGAGATCCAGGATTTGAACAAGCTTTCTCTTGGTTTAGTCAAGTATTCCCAGAAAAACTTTCTGCCAATATTACTTTCGATGTGAAATTAGCTCAAGAGATTTATGCAGCATGTGATATTTTCCTCATGCCAAGTCGCTTTGAACCGTGTGGACTTTCACAAATGATGGCCATGAGATATGGTACGCTTCCTTTAGTAAACGAGGTGGGTGGACTTAGAGATACAGTTCAAGCCTTTAATCCAATTGAAGGAACAGGTACAGGCTTTAGCTTTAACAACCTAACTCCATACTGGCTCAACTGGGCATTGCAAACAGCTTTGGATGTTTATCACAACCATCCTGATGTTTGGAAAAATATGCAAGTTCAAGCTATGGAATGTGATTTCTCTTGGGATACAGCCTGCAAGTCATATCTTGATTTGTATCACAGTTTAGCAAACTAAATAGTTAAAATCGTATGATACCTTCATACGATTTTTTGAGATTCTGAAAGTAAGGCAATTATATGAAAAAAATTAAAGGACTCTGTGTACTGGATGTAGATGGGACACTGATAGAAGAGGAAGTTATTGATTTGTTGGGGAAAGAAGCAGAATGTGAAGAAAAAGTAGCTCTACTGACTGTCCAAGCTATGAGAGGAGAACTTGATTTTGAAGAAAGCCTGAGAAAACGTGTTTCTTTATTAAAAGGACTATCTGTAGATACTTTTGATAAGATTTATCATGAACTACACCTTAGTAAAAATGCTGCGCAATTTATTAATACTCTGCAAAAAAATCAGATAGAAGTGGGTCTAGTTTCGGGTGGATTTACACCTGTGGTTGAAAGAATAGCAAAAGATTTAGGGATTTCATTATTTGCTGCTAATCAACTGGAAATCAGAGATGGTTATTTAACTGGAAATCTTGTTGGTCCTATTATCAGCAGAGAAGTTAAAAAAGAAACCCTAGTAAGATGGGCTGATGAATTAGAGGTACCAATCGATAGAACAATTGCTATTGGAGATGGAGCTAATGATTTAGCAATGTTGAAGAGAGCTGGAATCGGGATTGGCTTTTGTGCCAAAGAAATCGTGAAAGGAGAAATTCCCCTTCAAATTGAAGATAGAGATTTAACAAAAGTATTGCATCTGATAGATTTCCTTTGATTAGAAAGATGAGTGTATGAAAATTGTTATAGCACCGGACTCTTTTAAGGAGAGTCTCCCTGCAAGTGAAGTAGCTAAAGCTATTAAACGAGGCCTTAAAAAGGCTCTACCTGAATCGAAATGTTTGCTCTTACCTGTAGGCGATGGAGGGGAAGGAACAGTGGATGCCATTAAAAATTCACTTGGTCTTGTAGAAAAAACTGCTTTAGTAACAGGTCTCTTTGGAAATGAGGTTCAAATGACTTATGTTCAAAAAGGAGAACTTGCTCTGTTCGAGGTGGCCGATTTAGTTGGGCTTGCTAAAATTCCTATTAAAAAACGAAATCCCTTGAAGATTCAAACAAAGGGGATTGGTCAACTGATTCTGCATTTAATAGAGCATGGCATGAAAGAAATCTATATCGGAGTCGGTGGGACATCCACTAACGATGGTGGGATTGGTATTGCTTCAGGACTCGGTTACCAGTTCTATGACAAAAATGGAAATGAACTTTTAGATATTGGTCAGTCCTTGTTTGAAATTACTGATATCTCAAAGGAGAAAGTTATATCTATTCCTTCTGATGTGCGAATTAAAATCTTAGCAGATGTGACAAATTCACTCTGTGGATCACACGGTGCCACTTACACATTTGGGAAACAAAAAGGATTAGATCCAACTCAATTTCATGAAGTTGATTCTGCTATTGAAAACTTCTATCGTAAAGTTGCCCCTGAAATCTTAAAGCTGGAAGGAGCTGGAGCAGGTGGTGGTATTGCAGCTGGCTTATGCGCTTTTGCTGGAGCAACAATTGTGTCTGGTATTCAAACTTGTTTAGATCTAATCGGTTTTGATCAGAAGGTTGCGGATGCAGATCTTGTCATCGTTGGTGAAGGTAGGTTAGACGCTCAAAGTCTAGCTGGCAAGGCTCCAATCGGGGTAGCAAAAAGAACACCAGATGGTGTTCCAGTTATTGCTATTTGTGGGAGTTTGTCAGGGGATTTAGCACCCTTACCATTTGAAAAAATCGTTGCAGCCTTTTCTATTCTAGAAAAAAGTGAACCACTAGAAGAGAGTCTGAAAAAGGCAACAGACTATTTAGAAAATACAGCTGCAAACATTGGTCAGATCTTAGCTTTGAAGAAGCATTAACCAAACCACTTTTTCCAAAGAGAAGTAGGAGCTTTGGTCTCTTTTTCTTGCCACAAGTCTGAAAAGGCCTTTTTAAGGTCTTTTTCATTTATTTGAACAGGGGCATCACTATGAATAATCAAGCCAAAAGGGGATGAATTGTGATCTTCTGAAACGATAGTCGCTTGGCAGTCAGCATCTTTGGCTTGTTTTAAATAATAGACCTGTTTTTCAAATACTACTTGAGGAGAAATCTTGACAAACAGAGGTTCAGTTTCTTTTTTTAGACTCTCTAAAATAGATACATAACCCTTATAAAAATTATCATCATTAGCTGTTTCTAGGTCTGCATAGCCAAGGACACGTTCCTCAAATGTTCCGAGAAAACGTCTCTGTTCATCTGGATTTAGTTTAAGCCCACCATGAGCTTTTTCTAGGATTTGTTTTGATACATCAGTCATAAAAATAGTATATCATAAAATAAAGGAGAAAACAGATAAAAGAAAGCGATTACTTTATAAACTTAAGGAAAATTTGCACAAAGATAACGTTTTTCCTTGAAAAAGGAGTCTTTTTAAGGTATCATAGAGGTGTAAAAAATTTAACTCAATAAGGAGAGTAAAAAATGTCAATTATTACTGATGTTTACGCTCGCGAAGTCCTAGACTCACGCGGTAACCCAACACTTGAAGTAGAAGTTTACACTGAATCAGGTGCTTTCGGACGTGGTATGGTTCCATCAGGAGCTTCTACTGGTGAACACGAAGCAGTTGAACTTCGTGATGGTGACAAATCTCGTTACGGTGGTCTTGGTACACAAAAAGCTGTTGACAACGTAAACAACATCATCGCTGAAGCAATCATCGGCTACGATGTACGTGACCAACAAGCTATCGACCGTGCTATGATCGCACTTGACGGAACTCCTAACAAAGGTAAATTGGGTGCTAACGCAATCCTTGGTGTGTCTATCGCTGTAGCTCGTGCTGCTGCTGACTACCTTGAAATCCCACTTTACAGCTACCTTGGTGGATTTAACACTAAAGTTCTTCCAACTCCAATGATGAACATCATCAACGGTGGTTCTCACTCAGATGCTCCAATCGCTTTCCAAGAATTCATGATAGTACCTGCTGGTGCACCAACATTCAAAGAAGCTCTTCGTTGGGGTGCTGAAATCTTCCACGCTCTTAAGAAAATCCTTAAATCTCGTGGTCTTGAAACAGCCGTAGGTGACGAAGGTGGATTCGCTCCTCGTTTCGAAGGAACTGAAGACGGTGTTGAAACTATCCTTGCTGCTATCGAAGCTGCTGGTTATGTTCCAGGTAAAGACGTATTTATCGGATTTGACTGTGCATCATCAGAATTCTACGATAAAGAACGTAAAGTTTACGACTACACTAAATTCGAAGGTGAAGGAGCAGCTGTTCGTACTTCTGCAGAACAAATCGACTACCTTGAAGAATTGGTAAACAAATACCCAATCATCACTATCGAAGATGGTATGGACGAAAACGACTGGGATGGATGGAAAGCTCTTACTGAACGTCTTGGTGGTAAAGTTCAATTGGTTGGTGACGACTTCTTCGTAACAAACACTGCTTACCTTGAAAGAGGTATCGCTGAAGGCGCTGCTAACTCAATCCTTATCAAAGTTAACCAAATCGGTACTCTTACTGAAACATTCGACGCTATCGAAATGGCTAAAGAAGCTGGTTACACTGCCGTTGTATCACACCGTTCAGGTGAAACTGAAGATTCAACAATCGCTGACATCGCAGTTGCAACAAACGCAGGACAAATCAAGACTGGTTCACTTTCACGTACAGACCGTATCGCTAAATACAACCAATTGCTTCGTATCGAAGACCAACTTGGTGAAGTAGCTGAATACCGTGGATTGAAATCATTCTACAACTTGAAAAAATAAAATAGTTCAGTGAACTATTTTATCCCGAACCTTGAAACTCAAAAGTTCGGCTCTTGATTAAACAAGATTTAAGCCCCTCGGATTTGATCCGAAGGGCTTTTGTATATTATAAGACAAGGTCAAAGAAATCCAGTCTTGTTTTTGTATTCTAGAGGTGAAAAAAGAGATTTTTAAACGTTTTTTTGGTATAATAATACCCAGGAAAAACTAGAGAGAAGAAGGAGGTAGAGATGGAAAAGTATTTATCGGTTACAACTTTGACCAAGTATTTAAAAATGAAATTCGATAAAGACCCCTACTTGGAACGGGTCTATTTAACTGGTCAAGTCTCTAACTTCCGTAAGCGTCCAACGCATCAGTATTTTTCTCTTAAAGATGACCGAGCGGTTATTCAGGCAACCATTTGGTCAGGTATTTATCAGAAACTAGGTTTTGATTTGGAAGAAGGGATGAAGATCAATGTGGTTGGTCGCGTCCAAGTCTATGAGCCAAGCGGAAGTTATTCTATTATCATTGAAAAAGCTGAACCAGATGGTGTTGGTGTCTTGGCTATCCAATTTGAACAACTTAAGAAGAAACTGGCAGAAGAAGGTTTGTTTCAAGAGCGATTTAAACAATCTTTACCACAATTTTCAAAAAAAATAGGTGTGGTGACCAGTCGAAGTGGTGCTGTTATCCAAGATATCATCACTACAGTCAGTAGACGTTTCCCTGGTGTGGAAATTGTCTTATATCCTACTAAAGTTCAAGGTGAGGGTGCTGCAGAGGAGATTGCTCGTAACATTGCGAGAGCCAATGAAAGAGATGACTTAGATGTTCTGATTATCGGCCGTGGGGGAGGTTCCATTGAAGATCTTTGGGCCTTTAACGAAGAGATTGTAGTTCGCTCTATCTTTGAATCACGGTTACCCATCATTTCAAGTGTGGGTCACGAAACAGATGTCACTTTGGCTGATTTTGTTGCGGATAAGAGAGCGGCAACGCCGACAGCTGCTGCTGAACTCGCTACACCAGTAACTAAGTTAGATCTTTTGACCTATCTTCAGAATCAAGAAAAACGAATGACTACAGCAGTTAAGCATAGTTTATCAAAGAAAAAAGAAGCTTTGAGAATTCTCAGTCAATCGGTCATCTTCAGACAACCAGAGCGTTTATATGACGGTTATCTACAACGCTTGGATCAGTTACAGCTACGACTGAAGCAAGGACTGAATACTGAATTGGTTCGAAATCAACAAAAGGTGCAAGAACAAGTCCACCGTTTGGAACAATTATCACCAATCATCAAGATCCAGCGTTATCAGGATCGTATTTTCCAACTGCAAAAACTAATGCGTAGCCAGATGGCTGTGACCTATGATGCAAAAGTAGCAGAAGTAAAACGCCTATCAGAAGCTCTCCTTATGCTAGATACTAGTCGAATTGTAGCCAGAGGTTATGCAATTGTCAAAAAGGGAGAAGTCGTAGTGGCTTCTGCGAAAGATTTGAAAGAAAATGACCAAGTATCACTGTTGATGCGGGACGGTCAGGTAGAATTAGAGGTTAAAGATGTCAAAACAAAAGAAATTTGAGGAAAATCTAGCAGAACTTGAAACGATTGTTCAAAGCTTAGAAAATGGTGAAATTGCTTTGGAAGATGCTATTTCTGCTTTTCAAAAAGGAATGCTCTTATCCAAAGAATTGCAGGCAACACTTGATAAGGCTGAAAAGACCTTGGTCAAAGTTATGCAAGAAGATGGAACAGAAAGTGAACTGGTATGAACAAGCAGGAAAAACTAGCTTTGGTCGAGTCAGCTCTTGAATACTTTTATGGCGACCAACAATTTGCATCCAGTTTAAGAGAAGCTGTTCTTTATTCCATACATGCAGGTGGTAAACGGATTCGTCCTTATTTGCTTTTAGAAGTTTTGGACTCCTTGCAAGTGCCTATCACTCAGGAACATGCTCAAGTTGCAGCGGCACTAGAAATGATTCATACAGGAAGTTTGATCCATGATGATCTTCCTGCTATGGATAATGATGATTTTCGTCGGGGACGTTTGACCAACCATAAGGTGTATGGTGAAGCTCTAGCTATTTTAGCAGGGGATGCGCTTTTTTTGGATCCCTATGCTTTAATTGCTCAAGCTGGTTTACCGAGCCAAACTAAGGTAGATTTAATAGCAAATCTATCACTTGCTTCTGGTAGTATGGGAATGGTAGCTGGTCAAGTATTGGATATGGAAGGTGAAGGAAAACACTTGAATTTAGAGGAACTTCAGACTATCCATGCTAATAAGACCGGTAAACTTTTAGCCTTTCCTTTTCAAGCAGCTGGAATCATTGCTGAATTAGATAAAAATCTTCAAAATCAACTTAAAACTGTTGGAGAACTGATTGGTCTTGCTTTTCAAGTGAGAGATGATGTCCTTGATGTTACCGCAAGTTTTGAGGAAATCGGCAAGACACCCCAGAAGGATTTGCAAGCCGAAAAGTCAACTTATCCTGCATTGTTGGGATTAGATCAGGCGATAGCATTTTGCAATCAAACCTTGGATCAAGCTAATGCGAAACTTGAAGAGATTAGCCAAGTTGTGAGCTTTGATAAGGAACCAATTGTGAAAATAGTAGAAAGTTTGAGAATCAATGGCTAAGGAAAGAGTAGATGTATTAGCTTACAAACAAGGTTTATTTGAAACGAGAGAACAAGCCAAACGTGGTGTTATGGCTGGTTTGGTAGTCGCTGTTTTAAATGGCGAACGATTTGATAAACCAGGAGAAAAAATTCCTGACGATACAGAGTTGAAACTCAAGGGCGAAAAACTTAAGTATGTCAGTCGTGGTGGCTTGAAACTTGAGAAGGCGCTAGATATTTTTGATCTATCAGTTGAGGGACAAACGACCATTGATATCGGAGCTTCAACAGGTGGTTTTACTGACGTCATGTTGCAAAATGGTGCTAAACTAGTTTTTGCAGTTGATGTTGGTACTAATCAACTGGCATGGAAATTACGCCAAGACCCTCGTGTTGTCAGTATGGAGCAGTTTAATTTCCGTTATGCGGAAAAAACTGATTTTGAACAGGAACCAAGTTTCGCAAGTATCGATGTCAGTTTTATTTCCTTAGGCCTTATTTTGCCGGCTTTACACCGTGTCTTAACTGATCAAGGTCAGGTTGTAGCTCTAGTTAAGCCTCAATTTGAGGCTGGTCGAGAACAGATTGGTAAAAATGGAATTATCAGAGATGCCAAAGTTCACCAAAATGTTTTAGAATCAGTTACTAAAATGGCAGTTGATGAAGGATTTTCAGTTTTAGGATTGGACTATTCTCCTATTCAAGGTGGTCATGGGAATATCGAATTTTTAGCCTATTTGCGAAAAGAAGATCACGCAATCAATCAGGTTACTTCTGAAATAGAAAAAATAGTGGAGAAAGCACATAGAGAATTTAAAGATGAATAAAAAAGAGAGACTTGAGAAGATTAGAAGATTTGTTACAGATTATCAAATCGGAACACAGGAAGAAATCGTTGAACACTTGAGAGAAGCGGGTATCTCTGCTACTCAAGCAACAGTCTCCCGAGATATCAAAGAATTAGGTATTGTAAAAATTCCATTGAAGGACAATACTTACATCTATGAATTACCAAAATCAATCGTTAGAAGCTTGCAGTTGGCAGAAAATAATATTATTCATGCTGAACGCATGGGGCATATGATCAATTTGCAAGTTATTCCAGGGAATACTATTTTTGTCAAGAGTCAGTTGATGACTGTTTTTTCTGACCAAATTTTTAGCTGTATTGCTGATGATAATTCCATCTTGATGGTATTGAGAAGTGAAGAAACAGCCAAAGATATTTTTGAGCAAGTTAAAAATTGGTAGGATTATATGTTACTGGAAATTTCGATTAAAAATTTTGCTATCATCGAATCAATTTCTTTGAACTTTGAACAAGGGATGACAGTTTTAACTGGTGAAACAGGTGCGGGTAAATCAATCATTATTGATGCTATGAATATGATGTTAGGAGCTCGAGCTACAACAGAAGTTATTCGTCATGGGGCTCCAAAAGCGGAAATTGAAGGTCTTTTTTCAATTGAAAGTAATCGCGCGCTAGAAGAAATTTTTGATGAACAAGGATTAGAATTAAGTGATGAAATCATTATTCGTCGCGAAATTTTACAAAACGGTCGAAGCATCAGTCGTGTCAATGGACAGATGGTTAATCTGTCAGTGTTAAGGACGATTGGTCAACAGCTAGTTGATATCCATGGTCAACATGACCAAGAGGAGTTAATGCGCCCACATCGACATATCCAGATGTTGGATGAGTTTGGGGATGCTTCTTTCTTTGAATTAAAAGAAGCCTATCAGATGAGCTTTGATAACTATCGCCGTATGCGCAAGCAAGTGCTTGACATCAAAAAAAATCAGCAGGAACACAAGGCTCGAATTGAAATGTTGGAATTTCAGATGGCTGAGATTGAAGCAGCTAATTTGAAAGCTGGTGAAGATATTGCCCTTAATCAAGAAAGAGACAAACTTCTTAACCATAAACATATCGCCGATACTTTAACAAATGCTTATAGTATGCTTGATAATGAAGAATTTTCAAGCCTTGCAAATGTTCGTTCGGCCATGAATGATATGGAAAGTCTTGAAGAGTTTGATCCAGAGTATCGTGAGATTTCAAACTCCCTTTCTGAATCCTATTATGTTCTAGAAGATATCACCAAGCGCTTGGAATCCATTATTGATGATTTAGACTTTGATGGGAATCGTTTGATGCAGGTTGAAAGCCGACTAGATTTAATTCACACCATTACCCGTAAGTATGGTGGTAGTGTAGATGATGTCCTTGAATACTTTGCCAAGATTACAGACGAATACAATCTTCTAACAGGAAATAATCTATCTTCTGAAGATATGGAAATCGAACTCAAGAAACTTGAAAAAAATCTTGTGGATTTAGCAGGTCAAGTTGCTCAAGCTCGCCATAAAATAGCGCAGGACTTAGAAGCTGAAATCAAGCAAGAATTGCAAGACCTATACATGGAGAAAGCACAATTTCAAGTTCGTTTTAGTCAAGGAAAATTCAGTCGGGAAGGTAATGAGAGTGTTGAATTTTACATTTCAACCAACCCTGGAGAAGATTTTAAACCATTAGTAAAAGTAGCTTCTGGAGGAGAATTGTCTCGTTTGATGTTGGCTATCAAGTCCGCTTTTTCTCGTAAGGAAGGCAAGACCAGTATCGTCTTTGATGAGGTGGATACGGGAGTCTCAGGGCGTGTAGCTCAAGCCATTGCACAAAAGATTCATAAAATTGGACAGCACGGTCAAGTATTAGCTATTTCTCACCTTCCTCAAGTTATTGCGATTGCAGATTATCAGTTCTTCATCGAAAAGATTAGCAATGAACATTCAACCGTTTCAACAGTTCGCTTGTTAACAGTTGAAGAAAGGATTGAAGAAGTCGCTAAGATGTTGGCTGGGGAGAATGTGACAGAAGCAGCATTAACTCAAGCGAGAGAATTATTACAAAGTAAGGAGAAATAAATGACAGACTATTATGTAATTGGTGATGTCCACGGAAAAGTTGGAATGTTAGAAGATTTACTTAAAACATGGGATGGCAAGACTCAATTACTCTTTCTTGGAGATTTGATTGATAGAGGAGAAGATAGCCGCCGTGTTCTTGAAATGGTCAAGGATTTAGTAGATAAGCAAGGAGCTATCTGCTTATCAGGAAATCATGAGTATATGTTTTTAACTTGGTTGGATAATCCTGAAGAAAGCTATGACCACTATCGTCGTAATGGTGGGGATACAACCATTAATTCCATCTTAGGCCGTCCACTAGATGCACCAGTAGATGGAGTAGCAGATGCAAAGCGTGTTGAGACAGAAGCAGCAGACTTAGTGGAGTTTATCCGTCAGATGCCTTTTGTCATTGAAACGGAAAAGTATATCTTTGTTCATGCCGGTATTGATTTGACTTTGGATGATTGGCACGATACTACTGACTATAAGAAGGTATGGCTCAGAAAACCATTTCACGAAGCAGCCAATCATACTGGAAAAACCATTGTCTTTGGACATACACCAGTCTATGGTTTGTTGGATCAAAAACCTGGTACATCTGAACTTTGGATGACAGAAGACGGTAAGATTGGAATGGATGGAGGAGCTGTCTACGGTGGTGTCCTTCACGGTATTGTCTTTACCGACCAAGGTATGACTGAGCACTATTTCATCGAAAATGATGGCTTTGTTGCTGAAGATTAGTACTCCTAACAGGGTATAGTCTTGTCAAAATGTTAAAAACAATTTATAATTAATAGATACCCTGAAAGGAAGAGAATGATGAACTTAGAAGAATTGAAAAAACGACAGGAGAAGATTCGTAACTTCTCTATTATCGCCCATATTGACCATGGAAAGTCAACACTAGCTGACCGTATTTTGGAAAAGACAGAGACAGTTTCCAGTCGTGAAATGCAAGCCCAACTTCTTGATAGTATGGATTTAGAGCGTGAGCGTGGAATTACTATCAAGCTTAATGCTATCGAGCTTAATTATACGGCTAAGGATGGTGAGACTTATATCTTCCACTTGATTGACACACCTGGACACGTGGACTTCACTTATGAGGTATCACGTTCCCTAGCTGCCTGTGAGGGTGCTATTTTGGTGGTCGATGCTGCTCAAGGGATTGAGGCTCAAACCCTTGCCAATGTTTATCTGGCCTTGGATAATGATTTGGAAATCATGCCAGTTATTAACAAGATTGACCTGCCAGCTGCAGATCCAGAGCGCGTGCGTACAGAGATTGAAGATGTGATTGGTTTGGATGCTAGTGAAGCAGTCTTAGCATCAGCTAAAGCCGGTATTGGTATCGAAGAAATTCTCGAGCAAATCGTAGAAAAAGTGCCAGCGCCAACAGGTGATGTGACGGCGCCGCTTAAGGCTTTGATTTTCGACTCAGTATATGATGCCTATCGTGGAGTTATCCTCCAAGTTCGTGTCATGGATGGAGTAGTCAAACCTGGTGATAAGATTCAGCTCATGAGCAATGGTAAGACCTTCGATGTAACTGAAGTCGGAATTTTCACACCTAAAGCAGTAGGACGAGACTTCCTTGCGACAGGTGACGTTGGTTATATCGCGGCTTCAATCAAGACTGTTCAGGACACACGTGTCGGTGATACAGTAACCTTGGCGACAAATCCAGCGACCGAACCACTTTCAGGATACAAGCAGATGAATCCAATGGTTTTCGCAGGTCTCTATCCAATCGAGTCAAATAAATACAATGACCTTCGTGAAGCTCTTGAAAAATTGCAACTCAACGATGCTAGTCTTCAGTTTGAACCTGAAACTTCTCAAGCTCTTGGATTTGGTTTCCGTTGTGGTTTCCTTGGACTTCTTCATATGGATGTTATTCAGGAACGTTTGGAACGTGAGTTTAACATCGACCTTATTATGACTGCACCATCTGTTATCTACAAGGTTAATCAGACTGATGGTGAGTCTATGGATGTGTCTAATCCATCCGAGTTCCCGGATCCTACAAAGATTGCAACTATCGAAGAACCATATGTTAAGGCACAAATCATGGTACCGCAAGAATTTGTCGGAGCAGTAATGGAATTAGCTCAGCGCAAACGTGGTGACTTTGTGACCATGGATTATATCGATGACAATCGTGTTAATGTTATCTATCAAATCCCACTAGCTGAGATTGTCTTTGACTTCTTCGATAAACTCAAATCTTCGACACGCGGTTATGCAAGCTTTGATTACGAATTGTCAGAGTATCGTCCATCTAAGCTGGTGAAAATGGATATCCTTCTTAATGGTGATAAGGTGGATGCTCTTAGCTTTATCGTTCACAAGGACTTTGCCTACGAACGTGGGAAACTCATCGTTGATAAGCTCAAGAAAATCATTCCTCGTCAACAATTTGAAGTTCCGATCCAAGCAGCAATTGGGCACAAGATTGTCGCGCGTACAGATATTAAAGCTCTTCGTAAAAACGTGCTTGCTAAATGTTACGGTGGTGACGTTTCTCGTAAACGTAAACTCCTTGAAAAACAAAAAGCTGGTAAGAAACGCATGAAAGCCATCGGTTCAGTAGAAGTCCCACAAGAAGCCTTTCTCAGCGTATTGAGCATGGATGAAGAATAGTTGAGCTCTCAAGAAAAAATAAGATAAATATAAAATAATGATTTTTTAAGAGGCTGGGTAAAAAGTCAATTTTCTCCGAAAATGAAAAAATATAACGCATAGTATCAAGGTTTTCAACATCTGATATTATGCGTTTTTCTGATTTTAAAGACTTTTTGCCCAGCCTCTTTTCTTAATGTTTGACAAACGCGCCAACCTCAAGTATAGCAGATTGAACTTAGAATAGTACACTACAAATTCTAAAACATTTTTAGAAATTGATTTGACTTTCCTAATCTCTTTGTTCATATCTTCTTTCAATCAACTATACAAGTTTGGGAATCGACATTTCTGGGCGGAAGGTTATTATGTGAGTACAGTAGGGCTTAATGAAGGCACAATAAGGAAATATATCCAAGATTAAAGAAATTATCCAGTGGATGATTTCTTCACGAGTATAAAAAATTTGAGAACGAGTATGGGATGATATAGCACTAGATAAATTAAGTGTGAAAGAATATGAGGATCCCTTTAGGGATAGTGGTAAGTGACGAGTCAAGAGCGATGAGGCTTGAACAAGGTGAAAGCCAGCGTCTTTAGGCGCTGGCTGGTAATGTGGACTTATAGCCTTAGTGCAAACCACCCGTTAGATGGGTGGTTATGTATTTTTGATTTTTTTCAACTTTTATTATACAATAAAACCAAATAAAAAGAAAGCGGTAACAATATGCTTAAGGCGAAAATTTTATATATATTTTTATGTTTGATCGTTATCGAAACTACAGGCTTGTTGTTGTTGAAAAGAGGTCTCGAAATGGGTTATTTTGGCACAGAAGCTATTATCCTCGCAATTTTTTCATTTGCTTTTTACAACCTATGTTCATTCGCTTGGGTCTGCTCTACAATAAAAAACAATAAAAAATAAATAGACGTATTTTTAGTCAGAACCTCTCAAAAAACGCATTTTCTTGCACCTGCTCCGTAAATATGTTATACGGACTCTGCGAAAAAGTGATAGTTTTCTAAGCCATGAGCAATGGAAAAGCACCAGCAGTACGAATGCTGAGGCTTCTTTTACGTGGTTGCGAATCACGTCCAGACCAGTGGCACTTAATCATCGCCTTTCTTATCTAGCCAGACAGAAGAAACTCAAATAGTAGGTTCAGATGATTATGGCTATGTAAAAATTCCTAAATCATGGGTTCATTTCAAAGAAATTGAAGGTGGAGATGATATTCAGTACTGTGATGGGACGGATGTCAATATTGTAACTCTCAATACCTTTAAACCTTAGCAGTTTGGTATTAGTGAAAGTGAGTACGCTGCGCTTGAAACTGTTCAAATTTCAACTAGCATTTATGAATCTAAACAGAAAAGTCAAGAATTTTCCAAGGTATGGGGGTCAAAATCAACTATCGGTGGCTATGAGGCCTATGTAGTAAACTGTATTGCTAAGAATGGGAAATATTTAATTATCTGGTTTTTTAAATCCGATGATGGTAAGTTTAGATATGTTTCTCTTGAAGGTGTTCCATAGGTATTAAAAAATCTCCTTCCAATGGTGGAAGAAAGTTGGACCAATAAAAAGAGTTAATATCGTGAAAACAGGAGGCATTCCTGTTTTTTGTTTTACTTATTAAGAAATTTATAAAAAATATGTTTGAAATTATTAAATGTTTAATTCGTAAACAAAAAAAATAAAAATCAAACAAAATGCAACAAAAAAATATTGACAACGGTTTCATATAGTGTTATACTTATACCATAAAAGTTAAATATGAAGGGAGAAGGTCATGGGATTAGATCATTTCTTTGACAAAGACCTAGTCTTTTGCTTAGAAGCAGATAATCAAGAGCAACTTTTCGATCAAGTTGCAACCATATTGGAAGAAAAGAAAGTTGTTACAGAGACCTATCGTTCGGCCTTGATTGAACGTGAAAAATCGTTCCCAACTGGTTTGGATATGGAGTTTTTAGGGAAGGATTTGCCTAACGTAGCTATTCCTCATACTGATACAATTCATAATCTAACTGAAAATGTTGTCGTGGTTCGTCTGGAAAAACCAGTAACGTTCCACAATATGATTGCCCCTGATAAGGAAGTAGAAGTATCATTACTCTTCTTTATCATCAACAATTCAAGCTCAAGTCAAACAAATATTCTTGCGCAGTTGATGGACTTCTTTACAGGCAATGGTCATCTTGAAGCGCTCTCTAAGATTACGGAACCTGAAGCTTTGTTCCAATATATCTCAGAAGCGACTGCTTAATTTGTTAATAATTTTTATATAAAAACGGAGGAAATCCAAATGATTAAAATTCTTGCTGCTTGTGGTGCAGGTGTTAACTCAAGCCACCAAATTAAAAGTGCTCTTGAAGAAGAACTTTCTAACCGTGGGTACGATGTTCAATGTGATGCTGTTATGGTAAAAGATGTCAATGAAGACTTGATTAAAGGTTATGATATCTTCACACCAATCGCTGCTACTGATTTAGGTTTTGAACCAGGTATCCCAGTTGTTGAAGCAGGACCAATCTTGTTCCGTATTCCAGCTATGAGCGCTCCAGTTTATGACAATATTGAAGCAGCTATCAAAGAACATGGTCTAAGCTAATTATTAATTTGTAAATATTCCATAAAAATAAAGGGAGGAAAATTATGGATTTCATTATTGACTTGGCCAATAAAGTATTCAAGCCAATCTTGGATATGGGTGGCCCAATTATCATGCTGATCATTTTGACAGTATTGGCTTTACTATTTGGAGTGAAATTCTCCAAAGCACTTGAAGGTGGTATCAAACTTGCCATCGCACTTACTGGTATCGGTGCTATCATCGGAATGCTTAACGGAGCTTTCTCAGCTTCTCTTGCAAAATTCGTTGAAAATACTGGTATTCAATTGAACATCACCGACGTTGGTTGGGCACCACTTGCTACAATCACTTGGGGTTCAGCTTGGACACTTTACTTCTTGCTTGTGATGTTGATCGTCAACATTGTAATGCTTGCAATGAAGAAAACTGATACACTTGACGTCGATATCTTTGATATCTGGCACTTGTCTATCACAGGTCTTTTGATTAAATGGTACGCTGACAACAATGGAGTTAGCCAAGGAGTTTCACTCTTCATCGCGACTGCAGCAGTTGTCCTTGTAGGGGTTCTTAAAATCATCAACTCTGACTTGATGAAACCAACATTTGATGACCTTCTTAACGCACCAAGTTCATCACCAATGACTTCAACTCACATGAACTACATGATGAACCCAGTTATCATGGTTTTGGATAAGATTTTTGATAAACTCTTCCCAGGTCTTGATAAATACGACTTTGACGCTGCTAAATTGAACAAACGAATCGGTTTCTGGGGATCTAAATTCTTCATCGGTTTCATCCTTGGTATCGTTATCGGTTTGATGGGAACTCCACATCCAGTTCCTGGTGTTGAAGGTGCTGAAAAATGGGAACTTGTTATTAAAGGTTGGTTGTCACTTGGTTTGACTGCCGGTGTCTGCTTGGAGCTCTTCTCATTGATCGGTTCATGGTTCATCGCAGCCGTAGAACCACTTTCACAAGGTATTACAAACGTTGCTACTAAACGTCTTCAAGGACGTAAATTCAACATCGGTCTTGACTGGCCATTTATCGCTGGTCGTGCTGAAATCTGGGCTTGTGCCAACGTACTTGCACCAATCATGTTGGTTGAAGCTGTGCTTCTTTCAAATGTCGGAAATGGTATCTTGCCACTTGCTGGTATCATCGCAATGGGTGTAACTCCAGCTCTCTTGGTAGTTACTCGTGGTAAATTGCTCCGTATGATTATCTTCGGAACACTCTTGTTGCCACTCTTCCTTCTTTCAGGTACACTTATCGCACCATTTGCAACAGAACTTGCTAAAGGTGTAGGTGCCTTCCCAGAAGGTGTAAGCCAAACTCAATTGATTACTCACTCAACTCTTGAAGGACCAATCGAAAAACTATTTGGTTGGGCAATTGGTAATGCTACAACTGGTGATATCAAAGCTATCCTTGGCGCATTAGTATTCCTAGTATTCTACGTTGGTATCTTTGCATGGTACAGAAAACAAATGATCAAACGTAATGAAGAATACGCAGCAAACGCAAAATAATTCGCTCCTAAAAATGTAAATTGTAAAAACTAGGTTGTCAGTTTCCAAATCTGGAGTCGACAGCCTAGTTTTTTTAGGTCTTAAATAAATGGAGGTAATTCTAATGATTGAATTAAAAACAGAACAGCTATGTGTACAGTTTCAAACTTTTGGTGGTGCACTTTCTTCAATAAAAGACAAAGATGGAATGGAGTATTTGTGGCAGGGAAATCCAACTTATTGGAGTGGACAAGCACCTGTTTTATTTCCAATTTGTGGATCCGTTAGAAATGATAGTGTCTTGTATGATCAAGAAGATGGTAGTCAAGTAACAGGTAAAATTCCACGTCATGGATTGGTTCGAAAAAAAGAATTTGAATTAGTAGAACAAACAGAGAACTCTGTCACCTTTGCTATCGAAGATGACCAAGAAATGTATGAGAACTATCCCTATCATTTTCGTCTAGAAATAACTTATACTGTTACGGGAAAGACTATTCGAACACAGTATCAAGTTACCAATAAGGAAACAGATAAGAAAATGCCTTACTTTATTGGTGGACATCCTGGCTTTAACTGTCCTTTATTTGATGATGAAGCTTATGAAGACTACTATCTTGAATTTGAAAAGTCAGAAACTTGTACAGTTCCTAAACCATTCCCAGAAACAGGGATGTTAGATTTTCAAGATAGAAGTAGCTGGTTAAAAGACCAAAAAGAATTGGATCTAAACTATGATTTCTTTAGCTATGATGCTGTGACTTTAGATGAGTTAGCCTCTCGCTCTGTTTCCTTACGGTCACGTAAGCATGATAAGGGGTTGAAACTAAACTTTAAGGAGTTTCCAAACCTCATTGTTTGGTCAACGCTCAATAAAGGTCCCTTCCTTGCTCTGGAACCTTGGTCAGGTTTGTCAACATCACTTGAAGAGGGCAATCATCTAGAGGATAAGAAAAATGTTCGAATCTTAAATCCAGGTCAAAGTGATCAAATTGGTTTTGATATAGAAATTTTCTAAAAAATAAACAAAAACAAACACAAACTGTTGACTTTTTTAAACAATAGTAGTATATTATGTTTAGAAAGAACAATTTGTGTTTATTTTAACAAGTTATTCTTCAAATTTCTCCCAGGAGAAGTTTTTAAGAGTGATTAGATGAATCATTCTTAAACTAAAATAGTCAACAAAAACTACTAGTAACTACTTGGTGAAGGAGATTTTCTAATCCAGATCCAAAATATTTTTACTGGTCTATTATAAAAAAGGAGTATACAATATGTCTATTGTTATTGGTGCAGATGCTGCAGGTTTAAGATTGAAAGAAGTCGTTAAAGATTTCTTGGAAAAAGAAAACTTCCACGTTGTGGATGTTACGGCTGAAGGTCAAGACTTCGTTGATGTAACTCTCGCAGTTGCTGAAGAAGTTAAAAAAGAAGAACAGAACCTTGGTATTGTCATTGATGCTTATGGTGCAGGTCCATTTATGGTTGCAACTAAAATCAAAGGAATGGTTGCTGCAGAAGTATCTGACGAACGTTCAGCCTATATGACTCGTGGTCACAACAACTCACGTATGATTACTATGGGTGCTCAACTTGTTGGTGACGAATTGGCTAAGAACATCGCTAAAGGCTTTGTAAATGGTAAGTATGACGGTGGTCGTCACCAAATCAGGGTCGACATGTTGAACAAAATGTGCTAATTTTTATATTGAAAGAAAGGTAAGATAAAAATGAGAATTGCAATTGGATGTGACCACATCGTAACAAATGAAAAAATGGCGGTTTCAGAATTTTTGAAATCAAAAGGACATGAAGTCATCGACTTTGGTACTTATGACCACGCTCGTACACACTACCCAATCTTTGGTAAAAAAGTTGGTGAAGCAGTAGTTAGTGGCCAAGCTGATCTTGGTGTATGTATCTGTGGTACTGGTGTCGGTATCAATAACGCTGTTAACAAGGTTCCAGGTGTTCGTTCTGCCTTGGTTCGTGATATGACAACAGCTCTTTATGCAAAAGAACAATTGAATGCCAACGTTATCGGATTTGGTGGTAAAATCACTGGTGAATTGCTTATGTGCGATATCATTGAAGCTTTCATCAACGCTGAATACAAACCATCTGAAGAAAACAAAAAATTGATCGCTAAAATCCAACACGTTGAAACTCATAACGACTATCAAACGGATGCCAACTTCTTTACAGAATTCCTTGAAAAATGGGATCGCGGTGAATACCACGACTAAGAGGTGACCTATGATTTTAACAGTCACAATGAACCCATCCATTGATATTTCCTATCCTTTGGATGAATTAAAAATTGACACTGTCAACCGTGTTGTTGATGTTACTAAAACGGCCGGTGGTAAAGGTCTTAACGTTACTCGTGTCCTATCAGAATTTGGTGACTCCGTAGTCGCAACAGGACTTGTCGGTGGTAAACTTGGTGATTTTTTAGTAGAAAATATTGATGATAAAGTAAGCAAACGTTTCTTCTCTATTCAAGGTGAAACCCGTAACTGTATCGCAATTCTACATGGAGAAAACCAAACAGAAATCCTAGAAAAAGGTCCTGAAGTTCAAGAAAAAGAAGGTCAAGATTTCTTGGCTCATTTCAAAGAACTTTTAGAGACTGTAGAGGTAGTAGCCATTTCAGGTAGTCTACCAGCAGGACTTCCTGTGGATTATTATGCTAATCTGGTTGAACTTGCTAACCTAGCTGGGAAACCTGTTGTATTGGACTGTTCAGGCGCTGCACTTCAGGCAGTTCTTGAGTCTCCACATAAACCATCAGTCATCAAGCCAAATAATGAAGAATTATCTCAACTTTTGGGTAGAGAAATTTCTAAAGATTTGGATGAGCTAAAAGCTGTTCTTCAAGAACCACTATTTGATGGAATCGAGTGGATTATCGTTTCCTTAGGTGCTAACGGAGCATTCGCTAAACACGGTAACACTTTCTACAAAGTAGATATTCCAAGAATTCAAGTAGTAAATCCAGTAGGTTCTGGCGATTCTACAGTGGCAGGTATTGCTTCAGGTCTTTTCCATAAAGAAACGGATCAAGAACTGTTGATAAAGGCAAATGTCCTTGGTATGCTTAATGCTCAAGAAAAAATGACCGGTCATGTCAATATGGCCAACTATCAAGGTCTCTATGACCAATTAATTGTAAAAGAGGTATAAAATGGTTTTAACAGAAAATAAACGCGCTTGTATGCAAAAACTCTCTGATGAGAATGGTATCATCTCAGCTCTCGCCTTTGACCAACGTGGTGCTTTGAAACGCCTTATGGCTCAATACCAAACAGAAGAGCCAACAGTAGCTCAAATGGAAGAACTTAAAGTCTTGGTAGCAGATGAATTGACAAAATACGCTTCATCAATGCTTCTTGACCCTGAATATGGCCTTCCAGCAACCAAAGCACTTGCTCCAAAAGCTGGTCTTCTCCTTGCTTATGAAAAAACAGGTTACGACACAACAAGTACAAAACGTTTGCCAGACTGCTTGGATGTTTGGTCTGCAAAACGTATCAAAGAACAAGGTGCAGATGCTGTTAAGTTCTTGCTTTACTATGATGTAGACAGCTCTGACGAACTTAATCAACAAAAACAAGCCTACATCGAACGTATCGGTTCTGAGTGTGTGGCGGAAGATATTCCATTCTTCCTTGAAATTCTTGCTTACGATGAAAAGATTGCGGACGCAGGTTCTGCCGAATACGCTAAAGTAAAACCACACAAGGTTATTGGTGCGATGAAGGTCTTCTCAGACCCACGTTTCAATATTGATGTCTTGAAAGTGGAAGTTCCAGTTAACGTTAAATACGTTGAAGGATTTGGCGATGGAGAAATCGTTCATACACGTGAAGAAGCAACTGCTTTCTTCAAAGCTCAAGACGAAGCTACTAACCTTCCTTACATCTACTTAAGTGCAGGTGTATCAGCTAAACTCTTCCAAGAAACTCTTGTCTTTGCCCACGAATCAGGCGCAAACTTCAATGGTGTTCTTTGCGGACGTGCAACATGGGCTGGATCAGTTGAAGCTTACATCAAAGACGGTGAAGCAGCAGCTCGTGAGTGGTTGCGTACAACTGGATTTGAGAACATTGACGAACTCAACAAGGTTCTTAAAACAACAGCAACTTCATGGACTGAACGTGTGTAAACTTCCCCCTTTATGTCCTAAAACCTAGTAAAAAAACTTTTAAAAAAAGTTGTATGTAAAGGTTTACAAAATAAAAATCTTGTGCTATACTTAAATCACAAGTTAATACAAAGTGAGTGTTACTAAGTAATATTAGGCATGATCACAGATGACTCAGAGGTAAATTTTCTGAGTTCGTTTGTGGTCATTTTTTATGCTCACAAAACTTAAATAATAGGGCAAGGAGGTTGCCATGTATCGGATATTAAATCCAATGAATAACAATGTTTCTCTCGTGCGGAATAGCAAAGGAGAGGAGTTGATCGTAATTGGTAAGGGTATTTCATTCGGTAAGAAGAAGGGAGATTTGATTTCTGAGGATCAGGTTGAAAAAGTTTTCCGAATGAAAACAGAAGAGTCGCGAGAAAACTTTATGGCTCTTCTCAAGGATGTACCGCTTGATTTTATTACGGTTACTTATGAGATTATTGATAATCTTTCTAAAAAATATCAATATCCTGTCCAAGAGTATCTATACGTCACTCTGACAGACCATATCTATTGTTCTTATCAGGCTATTAGTCAAGGACGCTATAAGGATAGTAACTTGCCTGATATTTCTGCCAAGTATCCTATCGCTTTTCAAATTGCACAAGAAGCCTTTGAAATCTATCGTCAAAAACTGACGGAAAATTTTCCTGAAGACGAGATCATTCGTATCGCTTATCACTTCATCAATGCAGAAGGTGAAAATGAAGTCGAAGTTGTTGAGTCGATTGATAAGAGAAAGGAAATTTTAAAGAGTGTTGAAAGCGTTTTGAAGAGTTATAAAATCCAGCGAACACCTGAAAATAATAATTTCTACGACCGCTTTATGATTCATCTCAATTATTTCTTGGATTATCTGGATCGTAGTCGGGATGATAATCAATCCTTGCTTGATATGGAAGAACATATAAAGAATACCTATCCAGAAGCATTCGAGATTGGTAGCAAAATTTATGAAGTCATTGCACAGGAAACTGGTCTTGACCTCTACAAGAGTGAACGAGTTTATCTTGTTCTACACATCCAACGTTTATTGTCATAACATTTACTAAAAATTATATAAGGAGAAATCTATCATGAATAGAGAAGAAGTAACATTGTTAGGTTTTGAGATTGTTGCCTATGCAGGTGATGCTCGTTCAAAATTATTGGAAGCTTTGAAGGCTGCTGAAGCTGGTGATTTCGCGAAAGCGGATAGCCTAGTTGAGGAAGCTGGTAGCTGTATCGCTGAAGCACACCACGCGCAAACTAGTCTTTTAACCAAGGAAGCTGCTGGTGATGATTTGGCTTATAGCGTGACCATGATGCATGGTCAAGATCACCTGATGACAACAATCTTGCTAAAAGATTTGATGCACCATTTAATCGAACTTTATAAAAGAGGAGCTAAATAATGAATAAGTTAATTGCCTATATCGAGAAAGGGAAGCCTTTCTTTGAAAAACTATCTCGAAATATCTATCTTCGTGCTATTCGGGATGGATTTATCGCAGGAATGCCAGTCATTCTATTCTCAAGTATTTTTATCTTGATTGCTTTTGTTCCAAACTCTTGGGGCTTTAAATGGTCTGATGAAGTAGTAGCACTTTTGATGAAACCTTACAGCTACTCTATGGGAATTCTAGCAGTCTTGCTAGCTGGTACGACTGCTAAATCATTAACAGACTCTGTTAACCGTAGCATGGAAAAAACCAACCAAATCAACTATATGTCAACGCTATTGGCGGCTATTGTTGGATTATTGATGTTGGCAGCTGATCCAATTGAAGGTGGCTTTGCAACTGGTTTCCTTGGTACAAAAGGGTTGCTTTCAGCCTTCCTGGCAGCTTTTGTAACTGTAGCTATCTATAAGGTTTGTGTGAAGAACAACGTTACTATTCGCATGCCTGACGAAGTTCCACCGAATATCTCACAAGTCTTTAAAGACGTTATTCCGTTTACGCTTTCAGTTGTTTCTCTTTATGCTCTTGACTTGCTCGCTCGTCAATTTGTTGGTGCAAGCGTTGCAGAATCAATTGGTAAATTCTTTGCCCCATTATTCTCAGCAGCAGACGGTTATCTTGGTATTACCATTATCTTTGGTGCTTTTGCCTTCTTCTGGTTTGTCGGTATTCACGGCCCATCTATCGTTGAACCTGCCATTGCAGCGATCACTTATGCAAATGCCGAAGTCAACTTGAACCTTCTTCAACAAGGTATGCACGCTGATAAGATCCTTACATCTGGTACACAAATGTTTATCGTCACTATGGGTGGTACAGGAGCAACTCTTGTAGTTCCATTCATGTTTATGTGGTTGTGTAAGTCTAAGCGTAACCGTGCCATCGGACGCGCTTCAGTAGTTCCTACATTCTTCGGTGTAAACGAACCAATCCTGTTTGGTGCACCACTTGTTTTGAACCCAATCTTCTTTATTCCATTTATCTTTGCTCCAATTGCAAACGTTTGGATCTTCAAATTCTTTATCGAAACTCTTGGCATGAACTCATTTACTGCCAACCTTCCATGGGTTACTCCTGGACCTTTGGGGATTGTCCTTGGTACAAACTTCCAGTTCTTGTCATTTGCTCTTGCAGCATTGTTAATCGTAGTAGATATTGTTATCTACTATCCATTCCTCAAGGTTTATGACGAACAAATTCTTGAAGAAGAACGTTCAGGCAAAGCTAATGATGAATTAAAAGAAAAAGTTGCAGCAAACTTCAACACTGCTAAAGCTGATGCTATCCTTGAAAAAGCTGGAGTAGAATCAGCACAAAATACAATCACTGAAGAAACCAACGTACTCGTTCTCTGTGCAGGTGGAGGAACAAGTGGTCTTCTTGCCAACGCCTTGAACAAAGCAGCAGCAGAATACAATGTTCCTGTTAAGGCAGCCGCTGGTGGCTATGGAGCTCACCGTGAGATGTTGCCAGAATTTGACCTTGTTATCCTTGCTCCTCAAGTAGCATCAAACTATGAGGACATGAAGGCTGAAACAGATAAACTTGGAATCAAATTGGCTAAGACTGAAGGAGCTCAATACATCAAGTTGACTCGTGATGGTAAAGGTGCTCTAGCCTTTGTTCAAGCGCAATTCGATTGATGATAGGGACTGTAAAACAGTCTCCTATCATCACGGAAATCGCTATGGCGAATTTCCTAATCGCCTTGTTAATTCGTCGGTAAAAAAATATCGTTTTTACCTCCTCATGTCACAATTCGACTGACCTTGAGGACTGTAAAACAGTCTCCTGATTATATATTTATTTTCCCCCTTTATGTCACTATTTGGTGACTTTGTACAAGAAGTGAGACGGAGATGGGTACCTCACTAACTCCTCTCCGCTCGCTTTTCATTTTATCCAATCAAGAAATAGGTGAAAAAATGACAAAAACACTTCCTAAAGATTTTATATTTGGTGGCGCAACAGCAGCTTATCAAGCAGAAGGTGCTACACATACAGATGGTAAAGGTTCTGTTGCCTGGGACAAATACCTAGCAGATAACTATTGGTACACAGCTGAACCAGCGAGTGATTTCTACCATAAATATCCAGTGGACTTAAAGTTGGCTGAGGAATATGGGGTAAACGGTATCCGTATTTCTATTGCTTGGTCACGTATTTTTCCAACTGGTTATGGTGAAGTAAATCCAAAAGGGGTAGAATTCTATCATAAGTTATTTGCTGAATGTCATAAACGTCATGTAGAACCGTTCGTTACTCTTCATCACTTTGATACACCTGAAGCTCTTCACTCAAATGGAGACTTCTTAAATCGTGAAAACATCGAACACTTTGTAGATTATGCGGCCTTCTGTTTTGAAGAATTTCCAGAAGTAAACTACTGGACAACCTTTAATGAAATTGGACCAATCGGTGACGGTCAATACTTGGTCGGTAAATTCCCACCAGGTATTCAATATGACCTTGCGAAAGTCTTCCAATCCCACCACAATATGATGGTTTCTCATGCACGTGCTGTGAAATTGTACAAAGACAAAGGCTACAAAGGTGAAATCGGGGTTGTTCACGCCCTTCCAACTAAGTATCCATTGGATCCTAAAAATCCTGCAGACGTTCGTGCTGCTGAGTTGGAAGATATCATCCACAACAAGTTTATTCTAGATGCAACCTACCTTGGACACTATTCAGATGCAACAATGGAAGGTGTAAACCACATCTTATCAGTAAATGGTGGTGAGTTGGATCTTCGTGACGAAGACTTTGCAGCACTTGAAGCAGCTAAAGATTTGAACGACTTCCTTGGAATTAACTATTACATGAGTGACTGGATGGAAGCCTTTGATGGTGAAACTGAGATCATCCACAATGGTAAAGGAGAAAAAGGAAGCTCTAAATACCAAATCAAGGGTGTTGGTCGTCGTGTAGCTCCTGACTATGTACCTCGTACTGACTGGGACTGGATCATCTATCCTCAAGGTTTGTATGACCAAATCATGCGCGTCAAGAAAGACTATCCAAACTACAAGAAAATCTACATCACTGAAAATGGACTTGGATACAAAGATGAATTTGTGGACAACACTGTTTACGATGATGGCCGTATCGATTATGTGAAACAACATTTGGAAGTATTGTCTGATGCGATTGCCGATGGTGCAAACGTCAAAGGATACTTCATCTGGTCACTCATGGACGTCTTCTCATGGTCTAATGGTTATGAAAAACGTTACGGACTCTTCTATGTGGACTTTGAAACGCAAGAACGCTATCCAAAGAAATCAGCTCACTGGTACAAGAAACTAGCTGAGACCCAAGTGATTGAATAGTACAACTAGTTATTAGGTATAGAATTTAAGCGAGGAAGGTTTATGCTCAAAGATTTTATCAAATCAATCTATGAAAAAGTTTATATTATTAACTTTGAACATTGCTCTCATGTACCATCCTTGACCAAGGAGCAACTTGCAAGTCTTGGAAAATGGTATGTCTCGACGGGTAAGGAGTGGATTTGTCATTCAGACTATGAATTTGAAGAATTTCAAAAGCTATTTTTAAATCTTGTCAACGCAGAAGATAAGGATAACATTTCCTTTGTTTCGGATTTTATGCCATTTCAACACTAAAATATTATAAAGAGGAATCTATCTCATACTAGGGGATATTCCTCTTTTTTATCTAGATTTTACCTGAAAGTCAAAAAAATTCTTGACAGATTTATGTTATAGGAGTAAACTATTAACTAGTTAAATAACTGGTTAAGCACATAAAGAGGTAACTCACTCGCTCAAATCTTGTTTGAAATATAGAAAATAGGAGGAGTTTTAAAAGTGAGTTATTTTTCTAAATAGATGTTTAACTGGTTAAGGAAGTTCTTTAGGAAAAGGTGTAGTTCTTCTTTAACGAATAAATGAAATAGAAAGTGTATTAAGATGAAAATCAATAAAAAATATGTTCTTGGTTCGGTAGCTCTTTTAGCATTAAGCCTTTCCAGTTATGAATTGGGGCGTTACCAAGCGGTACAGACTAGTAAAGAGTCTAATCGTGTGTCTTATATAGAAGGGAATCAGGCTAGTGCTAAGACTGAAAATCTGACGCCAGATGAGGTTAGTCAGCGAGAAGGTATTAATGCTGAACAGATTGTCGTTAAGATTACCGATCAAGGCTACGTAACTTCACATGGGGACCATTATCATTACTTTAATGGCAAGGTTCCTTATGATGCTATTATTAGCGAGGAACTCCTGATGAAGGATTCGAATTATCAACTTCGAAATGAGGATATTGTCAACGAAGTCAAGGGTGGTTATGTCATTAAGGTTGATGGTCGCTATTATGTGTACCTCAAGGATGCTTCCCATACAGAAAATATCCGTAGTAAGGAAGAAATCAATCGTCAGAAGCAAGAACATGGGCATGATGGTGGATCAAAGGTTAGCAATGAAGTCACTCTAGCAAGGGCTCAGGGACGTTATACGACGGATGATGGCTATGTTTTTAATGCAAGTGATATTATAGAGGATACGGGTGATGCATACATCGTTCCCCATGGCAATCATTTCCACTATATTCCAAAGAGTGACTTATCGGCTAGTGAACTTGCTGCTGCCCAGGCCTTTTTAGCTGGAAAAGGTGGCCAAACAAGCTCAGTTGGGTATCGTCCGTCACCAAATTCTTCTAGCAGCTCATCAGAGGCATCGAATAGTAGTTCTTATGGACAAACAAATCATAGTAATGTTGAGACAAATATTAGAAGATGGGCTCCAACTGTTAGCCCACAAGTGGATAATAGCTATCAAGCAAGTCCAAATGAAGATGTATCTAGTCTTTTGAAACAACTTTATGCCTTGCCACTCAGCCAACGACATGTGGAATCAGATGGGCTTGTCTTTGATCCAGCGCAAATTACAAGAAAAACTGCGAATGGTGTTGCAGTGCCACACGGAGATCATTACCACTTTATCCCTTATTCTCAAATGTCTGATTTAGAGCAGAAGATTGCGAGAATGATTTCTGAAAATTATCAAGGAAATCATACAACTGCAGGTGGTAAAGAATTAAAACCAATTCCGACTCCAAGTCTTCCAAATCCAATCCCTGTTCCAGAGCCTACCCCAATACCAAGTCCACAACCTGTACCAAATCCACAACCAGCTCCAAGCAATCCAATTGATGGAAAATTGGTAAAACAGGCGATTCGAAAGGTGGTTGATGGTTATGTCTTCGAAGAGAATGGAATTTCGCGTTATATTTCTGCCAAGGAACTTTCAGCAGAAACTGTTGCAGCCATTGATAATAAACTTGCCAAACAAGAAAGTTTGTCTCATGAGTTAGGAGCTAAGAAAACCAATCTTGCATCTGGTTATCAAAAATTTTACAACAAAGTTTATGATTTACTAGCAACAGTTCATCAAGATTTGATTTCCAATAAAGGGCGCCAAGCTGATTTTGACGCTTTGGATAGACTATTGGAACGTCTCAACGATGAGTCAAGTGATAAAGTCAAGTTAGTTGATGATATCCTTGCTTTTCTAGCGCCGATTCGTCATCCAGAACGTTTAGGAAAACCAAATGCACAAATAACTTACACAGATGATGAGATTCAAGTAGCCAAGTTGGCAGGCAAGTATACAACAGAAGATGGCTATATCTTTGATCCCCGTGATATCACCAGTGATGAGGGGGATGCCTATGTAACTCCGCATATGAGCCACAGTCATTGGATTAAGAAAGATAGTTTGTCTGAAGCTGAAAGAGCAGCAGGTCAAGCTTATGCTAAAGAGAAAGGTTTGACACCTCCTTCAACAAATCATCAAAGTTCAGGAAATACTGAGGCTAAGGGAGCAGAAGCGATTTACAATCGAGTAAAAGCAGCTAAGAAGGTACCACTTGACCGTATGCCTTACAATCTCCAACATACTGTGGAAGTTAAAAATGGAAGTTTGATTATACCTCATTATGACCATTACCATAACATCAAATTTGAGTGGTTTGACGAAGGACTTTATGAGGCACCTAAGGGGTATACTTTAGAAGAGCTATTTGAAACTGTGAAGTATTATGTCGAACATCCAAACGAACGTCCGCATTCAGATAGTGGTTGGGGTAATGCGAGCGACCATGTTCAAAGAAACCACAATAGTCAAGCTGCTAACAATCAAACAGAGAAACCAACAGAGGAGAAACCTCAGACAGAAAAAATTGAGGAGGAAAAACCTCGCGAAGAAAAACCGAAAAATGAGAAAGCAGAATCTCCAAAACTAAAAGAACCAGAGGAATCAGAAGAAGAATCACCATCGGAACCAGAGGAACCTCAGGTTGAAACTGAAAAGGTTGAAGAAAAACTGAGAGAGGCGGAAGAGTTACTTAAAAAGATTCAGGATCCAATTCTTAAGTCCAATGCTAACGAAACTCTCACAGGATTAAAAAATAACCTGTCATTTGGTTCTCAGGACAACAATACTATTATGGCAGAAGCTGAAAAGCTATTAGTCTTGCTAAAGGAGAGTAAGTAACTATACAACTATTATAGAAGATAAAAAGGGAGCAGAATATGGATTCTGTTCTCTTTTTTATGAAATTGTGTAAAAATTCTTGACATATTTTCTAAATAAAGATAAACTATTTACTAGTTAATTAAATGGTTAAATACTAGTTAAGGAGTTGTTATGAAAAAAAGAAGTATCCTATGGCTCATGATTGCCTTCTTTGCTCTTGTTTTAGGAGCTTGTGGACAAAAAGCCAGTCAAGATAATAGCCATGAAACTAAAGGAATGAAGATTGTGACCAGTTTTTATCCTATCTATGCCATGGTCAAGGAAGTATCTGGTGACTTGAATGATGTTCGGATGATTCAGTCTAGTTCTGGTATCCATTCCTTCGAACCTTCTGCAAATGACATTGCGGCCATTTATGATGCTGATGTCTTCGTCTATCATTCTCATACTTTAGAGTCATGGGCGGGAAGTTTGGATCCAAGCCTACAAAAGTCCAAGGTAAAGGTGTTGGAAGCATCTGAAGGTATGACCTTGGAGCGCGTGCCTGGGTTAGAAGATATGCAGGCTGGAGATGGGATTGATGAGAAGACCTTGTACGATCCTCACACATGGTTAGATCCTGAAAAGGTTGCAGAAGAAGCACAGATTATTGCTGATAAGTTATCCGAACTGGACAGTGCCAACAAGGATACCTATCAGAAAAATGCACAGAACCTTAGTGCCAAGGCTCATGACTTAACTAAGAAATACCAACCCATCTTTGAAAAAGCAAATCAAAAGACATTTGTGACCCAACACACAGCTTTTTCATATTTGGCAAAACGATTTGGACTCAATCAGCTTGGGATTGCAGGAATCTCTCCTGACCAAGAACCAAGCCCAAGACAATTGACTGAAATCCAGGAATTTGTAAAGACTTATAAGGTCAAAACCATCTTTACAGAGAGTAACGCTTCATCAAAGGTAGCTGATACACTTGTCAAATCAACAGGAGTGAGTCTGAAAACCCTCAATCCTTTAGAGGCAGACCCACAAAATGACAAGTCCTACTTAGAAAACCTAGAAGAAAATATGGCTATCTTAGCTGAAGAATTGAAATGAGGAGATTATGAAGATTAATAAAAAATATCTAGCAGGATCTGCAGTGGTCCTTGCCTTAAGTGTCTGTGCTTATGCTTTAAATCAACATCAGGCACCTGAGAAAAAAAATGACAAACGTGTATCCTACGTTGACGGGGAAAAATCTGAAGCCAAAAAGAATGAAACTCTGACACCTGACCAAGTTAACAAGAAGGAAGGAATAGAGGCTGAACAGATTGTTACCAAGATCACAGATCAAGGATATGTGACTTCCCACGGTGACCATTTCCATTACTATAATGGTAAAGTACCTTATGATGCTATCTTTAGTGAAGAACTGGTCATGAAAGATCCGAGCTATCAGTTGCGTGATCAGGATATTGTTAATGAGATTAAAGGTGGCTATATCATCAAAGTGGACGGCAAATACTATGTCTATCTAAAGGATGCTAGCCATGCAGATAATATTCGTACCAAAGACCAAATTGAGCGTCAGAAACAGGAAGGCACATCAGATAGAGGAAATGAAACTAAGGAAGTCCTCGCTGCACGAGCACAAGGCCGATATACAACGGATGATGGTTATGTCTTTAATGCTGCAGATATCATAGAAGATACTGGTGATGCCTATATCGTTCCTCACGGTGGGCATTATCACTACGTTCCAAAGAGCGCTCTATCCTCAAGTGAATTAGCAGCAGCTCAAGCCTATCTAGCTGGAAGAGGAAGTCAGCCAAGTTTGACGAACTATAAACCAAATCCAAGTGTTATACCAAGTTCTCAAGCAGAGAAACCAGCTACAAACAAACCAGTAGCTCAAGCGGACGACCTCCAAAGTCTTCTTGCTCAGTTATATGCTTTACCAGTTAGTCAACGCTATCAAGAATCTGATGGTTTGGTATTTGACCCAGCTAAAATCACCAGTCGTACGGAAACTGGGGTAGCCATTCCACACGGCAATCACTACCATTTCATTCCTTATAGTAGTCTATCTGCTTTGGAGCAAAAGATTGCTCGTTTGATGCCACTTTCAGGTCTTGTAAGTCCGTCAAATCCTGTAGAACATCCAAACAAACCAAGTGAAGACCATGAACACCACCATGACCATGAAGATGCTAATCATGACCATCATAATGATGGAGAAGAACATGATCATGGATTTGCAGCTGAGCGAGTGATTAGTGAGGATGAGCAAGGTTTTGTGGTTTCACATGGAGATCATGCCCACTATTTCTTTAAAAAAGATTTGTCAGCAGAGCAGATAAAGGCAGCGCAAGAACATTTACATGGTCACCATCAGGCAGAGCCTGTAAAACCTCTTGCCAAGACTGTAGAAAGTTTCTCTCGAGATGCCAGCGATGAAGAAAAGATAGCTTATATCTCTAAAACCTATGGTGTTCCGCTTGAAGCTATCCGAATTTCAAATGGATTCTTTGTATTTGGAAATCCAGACCAGGCTTATGACCCAACTCACATTCACCCTTATGCAGTTCGAAAAGAACACGTTCGTATTCCGCTTCAAACAGGCGATGCAGAGCTTGATTTCCTAAACGAACTCTATACAACTGCACTTCGGGATGGTGTCTCTCCATATAGTTTGCAGGTGGAAAATGGCAGCTTCGTCATTCCTCACGGAGACCATAATCACTACATTAAAGTACAGACTAAAGGTTATGAAGTGGCTTTAAAACATAAGATTCCTGCCTTGCAATCCAACTACCAACCAGGTGCCTTTGATGAAGCTACTGTTCAGAATAAAATTGATCAACTTTTAGCAGAAAGTCGCGAAGTTTACAAGGATAAACCAATTTTACAAAGACAAATTGAGCTTGCCTTGGGACAATTCTCTGAAAATATGAAGAAGCTCTCAACAAACTCTACAGCTGGTTATCTGGCTGCTTTAGATCTCTTTGACAAGCAGTATATCCATGTTGATGCTAGCGTAAAACCAACAGAAATCAGTCCTTTAGATAAGAAATATCAAGCTTTAGTAGATAAGATTAATATCTTGGATACGGATGCTTATGGACTTCCTAAGAAGGATCTCTTGGCTCAGCTCCAAGAAAATAAATTGGCTCAAGATGAGGCTGGATTAGATGCAGTAGAAGCAAAACTAGAAGCCTTACAGGACTTTAATGATCGAACTGGAGTTACAACAGTCGAGTACATTAAGTATTTCTATCAACATCTGTCAGATGGTCGTTTAAATGATACTCTTAGAAATAAGGTTGCCAACTTAACTTGGACCCTTTATCAGTCACAATCCTTCCTTAAGGCGACTGACTTAAACAAACTCTTCCCTGAAATCTATCAAACAAAATTAGAGGTAGAAGAAGCAGTGAAGAATGAATCTGTTGCTCATAAACCTTCTGAAACAATTTTAGATACTGAAAAAGTGGATGGTCACAGTGCTAAAACGGCAGTCTATGAATTTTTGAAAGGTTTGTATGATGATATTAAACCTGAGGAACAAAGTAATCATGTTCGAAAAGGTCAAGTAGTAGAACTCTTAACGAAAGCTGAAGAGTTAGTGGCTCAAGTCAAAGAAGAGGGAGTCAAAGCTTCCCTTGCTGACGAAGTGAAAAATCTGAAAGCTGCTCTAGAAAAAGACGATGCAGACCTTGATGAACTAAACACACAAGTTCAAGATCTTCTAAAACGAATTTCACAAACCATTCAGACTGAACGTGAGAATGCCAACCAAGACCCAGAGGTTTTAGTTCTTTATCAAAAACTATACAACGGAGTTATTGCCCTTCATACTTATTTAGAAATGAATAATGGTTCTGATGCTGACTTTGAAAAAGTAGATGCCTTGTTTGATAAATTGTCAGCTGCAAGCAAAGACAAGCAAGCTCTTCTAGCTCTTGCTCAAGAAATTGTCTCATTAAACCAGGAATTTCAATCTAAAGTCAAGCCAGCTGAAGTTAACACCGAAACAGCCAATAAAGAAACAAACGATAAACAAGCTGAGTCAACCTTAACTCCTGCAACTACATCTTCAGAAACAAGAGAAAAAGTAGCAGAATAACAAAAAGTTCAGTCAACTACCGTGTCAAAAGTAGATGCTGATAAAAAAAGAGGTCGGGAATTTTTTCCCGATCTCTTTAGTCTTTATAAGCTACAATTCCAATGATAGTATCAACTGCACGCTCCATGGTTTGAAGACTAACATATTCAAAACGACCGTGCATATTTTCACCACCGGCGAAGATATTTGGCGTAGGAATTCCCATAAAGGAAATCTTAGACCCATCTGTTCCACCACGGATAGGCTCAATAATTGGAGTAATATCAAGACTTTCCATTACTGATTTAGCGATGGTGATTGGAGTCATATCCTTTTCAATGACTTCCTTCATGTTGTAATATTGGTCTGTCAAAGTCAAGGTTACACGATCGCTACCAAGTTCTTGGTTCATCTTATCAGCAATAGCTTGCATGGCAGCTTTACGCGCTTCGAAGCTTTCTTTTTCAAAGTCGCGAATGATGTAGCTAGCACGCGCTTCCTCAACAGTACCAGTTATATCCATGAGATGGAAGAAACCTTGGTAACCCTCAGTCAACTCAGGTCGGTCACCAGCTGGAAGTTGATTGTGGAAGTTGATGGCTAACTGGAGAGCATTGACCATTTGTCCTTTAGCTGTTCCTGGGTGAACATTACGGCCTTGGAAGTGAAGTTCAGCTCCTGCAGCAGAGAAGGTTTCATACTGCAATTCTCCAAGAGGTCCGCCGTCAACTGTATAAGCAAAGTCAACATTGAAGTCCTCTGCATCAAATTTGTTGGCACCAACGCCGATTTCTTCATCGGGACCAAAGCCGACACGGATTTCACAGTGCTTTATTTCAGGATGAGCGTTCAAGTATTCGATAGCTGTCATGATTTCAGCGATACCAGATTTGTCATCAGCGCCGAGAAGAGTAGTTCCATCTGTAGTAATTAAAGTTTGGCCATGGTATTTCTCTAAGCTCTTAAAATCTGCTGGATCAAGTTTGAAACCAGAATTCCCAAGCTCTATAACACCACCGTCGTAGTTTTCAATAACTTGCGGGTTAACACCTTCAGCATTAAAATCAGCTGTATCCATGTGGGAGATAAAACCAATCTTACGAGTCAAACTTGGGTCGTTGGCTGGTAAGGTTCCGATAGCAAAACCGTTTGGTAGATAGTAGACATTTTGCAAACCGACACGTTTCATCTCAGGGATGAGGACATTGGTTGCGAAGTCTACTTGACTTTGGGTACTTGGTGTAGTGGTTGAATGTTCGTCAGAACGAGTATTGACTTTGACATAAGTCAAAAAACGCTCCAACAATGTTGGATATTTCATCGTAACTCCTTTTTCCTTCTTTTAAAACCATTGTATCATAGAAAGAAGAGAAAAACAAAAGTCAGAAGGGAGGTAACATTCTTATGTTAGCGTTTACTTATGGCTGTTTTAGTGATACAATAAAAAAGATAAAAATATCACAAGGATGCAAATATGAAAAAAGCGATTTTAATGATGACATTTGGTTCCCCAGAAGAGATTACCTTTGAAGGAGTAGCCGATTTTTTTACCAACATTCGTCGTGGAGTTCGACCTCAAGATCACGAGATTCAAACACTTTATGATAATTATGTTCGAATTGGAGGAACTCCACTACAAAAAATTACCCGTGAAGAAGTTGCCTTAGTAGATGCTAGATTGGGAAATGAATATAGTGTCTATTTTGCCAATAAATTTTCAACCCCTTTTATTCCAGATGTGATTCGGCAAATGGAAGCAGATGGAATTGAAAAGTGTATTTGCTTGATTTTGGAACCACACTATTCCTTTTACTCTGTCATGGGGTACGAAAAGTTTCTGGAAAGCAAACAAATTCAGTTTTTAGTTATTAAGGACTGGTATCAAGAAGAAGCCCTCTTAAACTATTGGACAGATGAAATTGCTAGGATTTTAAAAGAAAAGGTGAAACAGGATAGCTTTAAAGTCATCTTTTCTGCCCACAGTGTGCCCATTTTTGCCTTAGATTTTGGTGATCCCTATATCGACCAGATTTTCGAAAATAGCAAGTTAATTGCTGAAAAATTAGGCTTGAAACCAGAGCAATATACCAACACTTGGCAGAGCGAAAGTGATATTGGTATTCCTTGGATTAAACCAGATGTCCTGGAATATCTTAGAGAGCAGAAAGAACATCCAGAGCATTATATTTTTGTACCCATTAGTTTTATTAGTGAGCACATTGAAGTCTTGTTTGACAACGATGTGGAATGTTATGACTTGTGTCAGGAATTGGAGGTGAACTACCATCGGCCACCAATGCCAAATACAGATTCTCGTTTGATTGATGCCTTGGTCAATATTGTCCGAGCTAACGAACATAAAGAATTTAGAGAATTCCTCCCAGAAGAAGAGACCTTTGATGAATTAGTCCCTTCGGATGAAACTAAGAATATTTTAGATGAATCACAAGACTTACAAATGCCAGAATTTGTTAAAAAATTAATAGAGAAAAAAGGTCGTGAAAATGTCAAGATGCCTTATTTAATCAAAAAAATGCTTGAAAAAGCTGGCAAATTACCTAAAGACTAAGTGAAAATAGAAAAGAACTGGTAATACTCTTCGAAAATCAAATTCAAACTGCGTCAACGTCGCCTTGCCGTACTCAAGTACAGCCTGCGGCTAGTTTCCTAGTTTGTTCTTTGATTTTCATTGAGTATAAGGTTTGTTTCAGATTTCTGCTAAGGCAGGATATAACTTAGAAGGTGAAAGAAAAGGCGGTGGGACAGACAGCCATGACGACATAGCCGTCACCCACAGAAACACGAAAATAAAGACAAGAGCCCTCATTTAGAAGTATAATCTAAGTGAGGGCTTTGTGGTTGATAATTTCTTGAATATCACTTTCGCGGGACAAACTAATCCACTCTACCGACGAGTACCCCAAAATATCGCCTTGAGCATGAGTATAAAAATACGACAACGTTATCGGTAGACAAGCTCTCTGACTTTATAAATGGAGGGAATCACAATGGATGTTCTCTATCAATCTTGTGCAGGTATTGATGTCCATCAAGCTACTGTTGTGGTTTGTATTCTACATGGGCCGCTCACTTCTACTCGTCCAAAGCGTGAAATGGCTCAGTTTGATACAACGACAAAAGGATTAAAAGCCTATCATGATTTTCTCACTCAATTTCATGTAGAAGCCGTCGGCATGGAAAGCACAGGAGTTTACTGGAGACCTGTCTGGCATGAACTCTGTGATGACTTTGAACTCATCCTAGCACAGCCTGCTCATATGAAAGCTATTCCAGGTCAAAAAACAGATAAGAAAGATGCTCACTGGATTGCCCAATTAACACGAATCGGCCTGCTCCCTCGCAGTTTCGTTCCTGATGAAACCATTCAAGAATTGAGAGAGCTAACACGACAACGGAAACACTATGTAGAGAGCCGTAATCGTGAGACCAATCGGATCCATAAAATCCTCCAATCAGGAGGTATTAAGCTGACAACCTACATAGAAGATATCATGGGTGCTTCTGGTCGAAACTTACTGCAGCTGCTTATTGATGAGACGCCCCTTACCCCAAGAATGATCCATCAATCTGTTTATACCAGTTTGAAAAGAAAAGTTCCCCAACTCCTTGAGGCACTTGATGGGTACTTTTCGGCTCATCATCGTTTTATGTTAGGTCAGTCCTTAGAGATTTACGATTTTTATCAAAAACAAATCGATTGTTTGGAAGAGCGTATAAACGGCTATCTAAATCTCTATGAGAGACCAGTGGAAATCCTAGATTCTATTCCTGGTATGGATCTTATTACAGCCTCTGTGATCATAGCGGAAATTGGGGTAGACATGAGCCAGTTTCCAACAGCTGGACATCTCGCTTCCTGGGCTGGTTTGTGTCCTGGAAATAATGAAAGTGCCGGTAAAAAGAGGAGCACAAAAATCAGACATGGCAATTCCTATTTAAAAAGGTGTCTCTGTCAAGCAGTTTTTGCGGCAAAAAGACAAAAAGGAAGTCCACTAGCAGAGCGTTATTACCAAATTCAAAGTAGGAGAGGACCGCAAAAAGCAACTATTGCACTCGCACATCAACTTCTTAAAATAGCTTATATCCTTTTGAAAGAAAATCTCACTTATCAGGAGTTTGTGCTACAAAAAAGGCTACTAGAGACGAGCCAGTAGCCTAATACAATTTTTTCACCTTCATTATATCACAAGGGGAGTCTTTTTGCGCTCTTTTGAGTTTTCGTATAAGAAATCGGTAATTCGTTAGAATTCGATTTCGTCGTCCCAGCCCCGCGAGGATGATTAGGAGCTTTTTGGAGTCTAAAAGACGAACAAAAAGTTCAATCAGCTACCGCGTCAAAGTTTGATTGCTAATAAAAAGTGAGGTCGGGATCTTTTGTCCCAACCTCTTTTTAGGTGACTAGCATTTTTTTGACCTAGTTTTTTCTTATTTACCCAAACAAAACTGGCTAAATAACTGTGTAATGAGTTCATCTGGAGCAGCATCACCAGTGATTTCTCCGAGGATTTCCCAAGTACGGGTCAAGTCAACTTGAAGCAAGTCAACTGGCATACCTAGTTCCAGCCCTTCATTAACAGCTTGTAGGCTTTCAACAGCCTTTTCAATCAAGGAAATGTGACGGGCGTTTGACAAGTAAGTAGCATCTTGTTCGACCAAGCTAGCATTTTCAAAGAAGAGGCTGTTAATCCGTTCTTCAATCTTATCAATGTTTTGATTTTTGAGGACTGAAATACGGATGACATCTTCAGGAAGTTCCTGAGTTTCAATAGCCTCAGGTAGGTCAGTTTTGTTCAGTAGGATGATACGGTTGGTATCTTGACTGATTTCAAGAAGTTGTCGGTCTTGGGCAGTTAGAGGTTCGCTGGCGTTTAAGACAAGTAAAACCAAATCAGCTTCCTTGAGAGCTTTTTTGGAGCGCTCGACACCGATTTGCTCGACGATATCATCTGTTTCACGTATACCAGCAGTATCAATCAATTTCAGTGGCACACCGTTGATATTGACGTATTCTTCGATGACGTCTCGGGTAGTACCTGCAATATCCGTTACAATGGCTTTATCTTCGCGCAGGAGGTTATTAAGTAGACTTGACTTCCCAACGTTGGGACGACCAATGATGGCCGTTGAAATTCCTTCGCGGAGGATTTTCCCACGACGTGCAGTTTTTAGGAGATTGGTCAAGAGTTGTTCAAATTCCAAAGTTTTTTCACGGACAACAGCAGTAGTGGCTTCTTCAACATCGTCGTACTCAGGATAGTCGATATTCACCTCGACTTGTGCTAGTGTATTGAGAATTTCCTGACGAGTATTGTTAATGAGGTCAGATAAAGAACCGTCTAGTTGTTTGACTGCAATATTCATGGCCTTGTCTGTCTTGGCACGGATGATATCCATAACAGCCTCGGCCTGAGTCAAGTCCACACGACCGTTAAGGAAGGCACGCTTAGTAAACTCACCAGGCTCTGCCATACGAGCACCTTCACGGATAACTAACTGGAGAATTTCATTGGTTACGGCGATTCCACCGTGGGTATTGATCTCGATAATGTCTTCACGAGTGAAGGTCTTTGGAGACTTCATAGCTCCCACCATAACCTCATCCATGACCTTACCAGTTTGAGGGTCAACGATATGACCGTAGTTAAGAGTGTGGCTAGCAACCTTGCTCAAGTCCTTGCCTTTAAAGATTTTCTGGGCGATAGCAAAGCTATCTGTTCCGCTTAAACGAACAATCCCAATAGCCCCTTCACCTAGTGGAGTGGAGATTGCTGCAATGGTATCAAATTCCCGTGTAATCATTTCAATTCCTTTATAGTTTATTTGTTTGTATTGACTAATATCTCTTAAAATTGTAACAAAATATAGTGTTTTATTCAACGAATGGCACTTATAAAGAAAAGCCTAAGCAGATTGCTTAAGCTTTACTTAGTGCGCATTTCACCTTGTGGGAAATAGGTTCCTTCAGGCATATCGTTGATAATGACATGAACAGCAGACTGAGGTGCACCAGTGTTGCGAACCACAGCCTCCGTTACTTCCTTGGCTAGGGCTTTCTTTTGCTCTAACGTGCGTCCTTCAAATAAATCGATGCGTACAAATGGCATAATTGCGTCCTCCACTAGTTATTTGATTTCTTCTATTTTACCACATTTTGCCATTTAAAGCTTTGAGAAAATATGGTATACTAGAATGTAGCAAAAATTTAGAAATGGACGTGAAATAGAAGCATGGCACAGTTGTATTATCGTTATGGGACCATGAACTCAGGCAAGACGATCGAGATTCTCAAGGTAGCCTATAACTATGAAGAGCAAGGAAAGGGAGTTGTGATTATGACTTCGGCTCTGGATACGCGTGACGGTGTTGGCTATGTTTCAAGTCGAATTGGGATGAAAAGACCAGCAGTTGCTATTGAGGAAACAACGGATATCTTTGGTTTTATCCGAGATTTACCTGAAAAGCCATACTGTGTACTTGTCGATGAAGCCCAGTTTTTAAAGCGTCACCATGTTTACGACCTAGCTCGTGTTGTGGATGAGTTAGATATACCTGTTATGGCATTTGGTTTAAAAAATGACTTTCGTAATGAACTATTCGAAGGTTCAAAATATCTTCTGCTCTTAGCAGATAAGATTGACGAAATCAAGACCATTTGCCAGTATTGCAAGAAAAAAGCGACCATGGTCTTGCGTACGCAGGACGGATTGCCAGTCTATGATGGTGAGCAGATCCAGATAGGTGGCAATGAAACCTATATCTCGGTTTGCCGTAAACATTATTTTGCACCACTGATAACATCTAAAAAGGAACAAGACTATGACCATTGAACTTAGAGATGTTACAATTGAAAATTATTTTGATGTTCTGCATTTGGATGTTAAGGAATATCAAAAACAATTTATTGCTACTAACGCAATTAGTTTAGCTGAAGCATATGTCTACACAAAAAATGGAGATTTTGTAGCTCCATTGGCAGTTTACGATAATGATGCAATCATAGGTTTTGTGATGTTAGCTTATGATAAAAAAATCGGAATTAGTAATGGAAATTATTTACTTTTTCGTTTCATGATTGATAAGCATTTTCAAGATCAAGGATATTTTAAACCAATTATGGATAAGGTGCTAGACTATGTTCGGACAGCGCCAGCAGGTTTATCCAATAAACTTTGGTTGTCTTATGAACCAGAAAATGAACATGCAAGATCTTGTTACCTCAGTTATGGATTTAAAGAAACTGGGGAAATATTTGAGAACGAAGTAGTAGCAATCTATGATTTAACAATTGAGAAATAAGGAGAAAAAATGAGCATCTATGATCAACTACAAGCTGTAGAAGACCGTTATGAAGAATTGGGAGAATTGCTCAGTGACCCGGATGTGGTCTCTGATACCAAGCGTTTTATGGAGCTTTCAAAAGAGGAAGCTTCTACTCGCGATACTGTAACTGCCTACCGCGAATACAAACAAGTCCTTCAAAATATCATTGATGCCGAAGAGATGATTAAAGAATCAGGCGGAGATGCTGACTTGGAAGAAATGGCCAAGCAAGAATTGAAAGATGCTAAGGCTGAAAAAGAAGAATACGAAGAAAAACTGAAAATCTTGCTTCTTCCAAAAGATCCAAACGATGATAAGAACATTATCCTAGAAATCCGTGGAGCTGCTGGTGGAGATGAAGCCGCCCTCTTTGCTGGTGATTTGCTAACCATGTATCAAAAGTATGCTGAAGCCCAAGGTTGGCGCTTTGAAGTCATGGAAGCATCTATGAATGGTGTTGGTGGTTTTAAAGAAGTGGTTGCCATGGTTTCTGGTCAGTCAGTTTACTCTAAACTCAAGTATGAGTCTGGAGCCCACCGTGTACAGCGTGTCCCTGTGACAGAAAGCCAAGGGCGTGTTCATACCTCTACAGCAACAGTTCTTGTTATGCCTGAAGTGGAAGAAGTAGAGTACGATATTGATCCAAAAGACCTTCGTGTGGATATCTACCACGCGTCAGGTGCTGGTGGACAGAACGTCAACAAAGTTGCGACAGCCGTCCGTATCGTTCACTTGCCAACCAATATCAAGGTTGAAATGCAGGAAGAACGTACCCAGCAAAAGAACCGTGAGAAGGCTATGAAGATTATTCGTGCGCGTGTTGCTGACCACTTTGCTCAAATTGCTCAAGACGAGCAGGACGCAGAGCGTAAGTCTACTATCGGTACTGGTGACCGTTCAGAACGTATCCGTACTTATAACTTCCCACAAAACCGTGTGACAGACCACCGTATCGGCTTGACTCTTCAAAAACTTGATACTATCTTGTCTGGTAAACTCGATGAAGTTGTGGATGCCTTGGTTCTTTACGACCAAACTCAAAAATTAGAAGAATTAAACAAATAATGAAATTAGCTCAAATTTTTAAGGATTTTGAGGAAAAGTTGATAGCACAAGGAGAGGAAGCTGAAAGCCTCTCCTTTGTATATCGTGGCCTGAAAAATCTATCTTTTACAGACTTTGTCTTTGCTCTTCAGCAAGAAATTTCAGAGAAAGAAAGACAGTTTGTAGAGGACATTTATAGGAAATTGGCAAATCATATACCTGCCCAGTATATTATCGGTCATGCTGAATTCTTTGGAATGCAGTTAAAAGTAGATGAGCGGGTCTTGATTCCCCGTCCAGAGACAGAAGAACTAGTGGAGCTCACCCTGGCTGAGAATCCAAAGGAAAATCTTAAAGTTCTGGATATTGGAACAGGGAGTGGTGCTATCGCTCTTGCCTTAGCTAAAAATAGACCTGATTGGACAATCACAGCTGCCGATATTTCTCAAGATGCTTTGGATTTGGCGATGGAAAACGCTAATAATCAAGGTCTAACATTATCCTTTATTAAATCTGACTGTTTTTCCGAAATTTCTTCAAAATATGATATAATTGTATCCAATCCACCTTACATATCTCGAGTAGATGAGGCAGAAGTAGGTTTGAATGTTCTCCATTCAGAGCCACATTTAGCCCTCTTTGCAGATGAGGATGGTCTAGCGATCTATCGCAGAATTGCGGAAGAATCAAAGGACTTTCTAAATGATGGTGGTAAGATTTATCTTGAAATTGGCTACAAACAAGGAAAAAGTGTGCCCGCTCTCTTTATGGAAAATCTTCCAGAGAAACGAGTTCGTACTCTGAAAGACCAATTTGGCCAAGATAGGATGGTTGTTGTTGATGATGGAGAAAATTAAGAAAGAGCTTGAAAATGGTGGAGCTGTAGTTTTGCCGACAGAAACAGTTTATGGTCTCTTTGCAAAAGCTTTGGATAAAAAGGCAGTTGACCATGTTTACCAGCTCAAACGTCGTCCTAGAGACAAGGCGCTCAATCTCAATGTCGCAAGTTTAGACGATATCTTGAACTTTTCTAAGAATCAGCCACCTTATCTCAATAAACTGGTTGAAAGTTTTTTGCCAGGCCCTTTGACCATTATCTTAGAAGCTAATGACAAGGTTCCTTACTGGGTCAATTCAGACTTGACGACAGTTGGATTTCGCATGCCGAGTCATCCTGTAACTCTGGACTTGATTCGTGAATTTGGCCCCTTAATCGGACCTTCTGCCAATATCTCAGGTCAATCAAGTGGAGTTACTTTTCGAAAGATCCTTCATGATTTTGACCAAGAGGTCTTGGGACTTGAAGACGATGCATTTTTAACAGGTCAGGATTCGACTATTTTAGACCTATCTGGTGACAAGGTAAAGATTCTACGTCAAGGAGCGATTACTCGAGAAGATATCCTTGCCAAGATACCAACAATTCCTTTTGAGGAGGTATGATATGCTACGTGATTTGAAAACAAGAGATGTTGCAGCTATTTGTGAGATTAACAAAGAAGCTTTAGACTATTCGTTTAGTTTAGAGGAAACGTCTAGTCAACTAGATAAGTTATCTCAAGACTCTCATCACTACCTACTGGGGTTTGAGGAACCAACCAGCCATGACTTAGTTGGTTATGTTCATGCTGAGGTTTATGAATCCCTTTATTCAAAACCAGGTTTTAATATCCTAGCTTTAGCTGTTTTGCCTCAAACACAGGGTCAGGGTATCGGAAAAACTTTGCTCCAAGGATTGGAACAAGAAGCAAAAAAACGAGGCTATAACTTTATTCGCTTAAATTCTGCAGACCATCGTTTAGGTGCGCATGCTTTCTATGAAAAAGTTGGTTATACCTGTGATAAAGTGCAGAAACGGTTTATTCGCATTTTTTAGTTTGGATTTTATATTCTTGTTGTAGAAACAAACTAAAGACCTGTCACACTATAAAGGAGAAGACCTATGATTTTTGACAAAGATGATTTTAAAGCTTATGATGCAGATCTTTGGAATGCTATTGCCAAAGAAGAAGAACGCCAACAAAACAACATCGAGTTAATTGCCTCTGAAAATGTTGTTTCTAAGGCTGTTATGGCAGCTCAAGGGTCTATCTTGACCAATAAATACGCCGAAGGTTACCCAGGACGTCGTTATTACGGTGGTACTGATGTAGTAGATATCGTTGAAAGTCTAGCTATTGAACGTGCAAAAGAAATCTTTGGTGCCAAGTTTGCCAATGTCCAACCTCACTCAGGAAGTCAAGCCAACTGTGCAGCTTACATGGCTTTGATTGAGCCAGGTGATACGGTCATGGGGATGGATTTAGCAGCAGGTGGTCACTTGACCCACGGAGCTCCTGTAAGCTTCTCTGGTCAAACCTACAATTTTGTTTCTTATAATGTTGATCCTGAGACTGAACTCTTGGACTTTGATGCTATCTTGAAACAAGCACAAGAAGTGAAACCCAAATTAATCGTAGCAGGAGCTTCAGCTTATTCTCAAATTATTGATTTTTCAAAATTCCGTGAAATTGCAGATGCTGTTGGTGCTAAACTTATGGTCGATATGGCGCACATTGCTGGCTTGGTTGCTGCAGGTCTTCATCCAAGTCCAGTCCCTTATGCACATATTACAACAACAACGACCCACAAAACCCTTCGTGGACCACGTGGTGGTTTGATTTTAACTAATGACGAAGATCTTGCCAAGAAGATTAATTCTGCTATTTTCCCAGGTATCCAAGGTGGGCCATTAGAGCATGTTGTTGCTGCTAAGGCTGTTGCCTTCAAAGAGGTATTGGACCCAGCATTCAAGGAATATGCAGCAAATGTTATTAAGAACAGCAAGGCTATGGCAGAAGTCTTCTTGCAAGACCCTGATTTCCGTATTATCTCTGGTGGTACTGAAAATCACCTCTTTCTAGTTGATGTAACTAAGGTTGTAGAAAACGGAAAAGTTGCTCAAAACTTGCTAGATGAGGTCAATATTACCCTAAATAAAAACTCAATTCCATACGAAACTTTGTCACCATTTAAGACAAGTGGTATTCGTATCGGTGCAGCAGCAACAACTGCACGTGGTTTTGGTGAAGAAGAAAGTCGTAAAGTGGCTGAACTTATCATTAAAACTCTTAAGAATGCAGAAAATGAAACTATTTTAGATGAAGTAAGAAGCGAAGTCAAAACCTTGACAGATGCCTTCCCATTATACGAGGACTAAAATTTTTATGGACATTTATATTAAGAAAGCTATTATCCATCAGTTCAGCCCGGATGACACAGAGTTGTTTCTAGTGGATAAATTTCTCAATATCACTCCAAAAATCGAAGAATACTTACGTAAGAAAATCGAACGTGTGTATTCAGATGAAGCCAAGACTGGGATTTTCGAAGAAGAAAATCCCTTCTTCAATCATATTACAGATGATTTGTTGGAGACATCGGTGACACTGGCAAATCTCTGGAAAGAGGAGTTCAGTATTTCTGAAAATCTCAAGACCAATGACTTGATTTTTGTTCAGTTTTCTAAAGAAGGAGTAGAGCATTTTGCATTTCTACGTATTGCCTTGCGTGAGACCTTGACCCACCTTGGTGGAGAGGTTGATAATCCAATCAAGCTGACTCAAAACAATCTTCCAGGATTTGGTACAGGCGCAGATGAGGCCTTGGTGGTCAATCTTCAAAGCCGAAAATATCACCTGATTGAAAAACGAATCAAGTATAACGGGACTTTTTTGAACTATTTTTCTGAGAATTTGATTCAGGCTCAGCCAAAGATTTCACCTAAAAAGTCAATCAAGGAATTGGAAAAAACGGCTCAGAGAATTGCTGAAACATTTAATACAGATGATTTTCAATTTCAATCTAAGGTCAAGTCTGCTATTTTTAACAATCTTGAAGAAAGCAATGAATTGTCTCCTGAAAAATTGGCTAATGACCTTTTTGACAACAATCTCACTGCACGTCTTAGCTTTATTGACCAAGTCAAGGAAGCAGTGCCAGAGCCAGTTCAATTTGATGAAATCGATGCTAGTCGTCAATTAAAGAAATTTGAAAACCAAAAGCTTTCTCTGTCAAATGGGATTGAGTTAATCGTACCTAATAATATTTACCAAGATGCTGAGTCGGTCGAATTTATCCAAAATGACAATGGTACCTACTCTATCTTAATCAAAAACATCGAGGATATACAAAGCAAATAATGTTTAAATTTATAAGAAGGGTCTTGGTGCTTGTTCTTATCTTATTTACTGGTTATAAACTTTTTCATATGTATCGGGATGTGAAGCAGGTCATGACTTATCAATCCTTGGTACGAGAAGTTTTAAGTGAGCAAGATACGCCAGCAAATGAAGAACTAGTCTTGGCCATGATTTATACCGAAACCAAAGGTAAAGAAAGTGACGTGATGCAGTCTAGTGAGTCTGCCAGCGGTACTACAAATACGATTTCTGACAATAGGAGCAGTATTCGTCAGGGAATTCAAACCTTGACAGAGAATCTTTATTTAGCACAAGAAAAGGGTGTAGATGCTTGGACTGCTGTACAGGCCTATAACTTTGGGCCTGCATATATTGATTTTATCGCCCAAAATGGGAAAGAAAATACCCTTGCCCTAGCTAAACAATACTCAAGAGATACCGTTGCTCCGATTTTAGGAAATACAACTGGAAAAACCTATCGATATGTCAATCCAATTTCCATCTTTCAAGGTGGAGAACTTTATGTAGATGGAGGGAACTATTATTACTCTAGACAGGTTCAACTAAATCTCTATATTATTAAATTTTTTAATCTATTTTAAGCACTTAGAAAATTCTAGGTGTTTTTATAAGCTTTCTTTAAGGCTAATAGACTATCCTAGATAGGAAAAGGAGGAACGTCTCATGCGAAAGAAATTCTTTCTGACTAGTGCTGCAGTTCTTTTAGCAGTTGCAACTTTGCAAAGCGCTCAAGCAGCCACTGATGTTCAAAAAGTAATTGATGAAACTTATGTTCAACCTGAGTACGTCTTGGGTTCTTCTCTCACTGAAGATCAAAAAAATCAAACATTAAAAAAACTCGGCTATAACGCCTCTACAGATACCAAAGAACTGAAGACTATGACACCAGATGTCTACTCAAAGATTATGAACGTTGCCAATGACTCTAGTCTCCAGCTCTATTCGTCTGCCAAAATTCAAAAATTAGGTGAAAAATCTCCACTTGAAGTGAAGATTGAAACCCCTGAAAATATCACTAAAGTGACCCAAGACATGTACCGTAATGCGGCAGTTACCTTGGGTGTGGAACATGCTCGTATCACCGTTGCTGCACCAATCCCTGTAACAGGTGAAAGTGCCCTAGCAGGTATTTACTATTCACTAGAAGCTAATGGTGTTCAACTTCCTCAAGAAAACAAAGACCTAGCTCAGGAAGAACTAAAAGCCTTGTCAGACATCAACGATGAAAACAAGGACAAATCAGGCTATGATGCCAATAAACTCAATGTAGCCCTTGCCGATATCAAATCTGCTATCGCTAAAGCAAAAGAGTCTAAGGGTGAGCTTACTGAAGATGATGTTCGTAAGATTGTTGAAGATACATTGAAAAATTATAAGCTGGATCAGGTTATAACAGGGAATCAGATCAATGTCATCATCAACTTTGCCTTTAATCTTTCAAAGAGTGACATTCTCAACAACGAAGATTTCACAAAGACTTTAAAAGATTTGAAACAAAGTATCGTGGCGCAAGCAGGAGATAGTTTCAGTAATATCGACCTAAACTTTGATGCCAATAAAGCTATTCAAGACGGTGGAAATATCCTAAGCTCTATTTGGCAAGCAATTGTAAACTTTTTCAAGAGTTTTGGTGCTTAGGTTAATTCATGGTATAATAGATGGTAACAGAACAGTTGCCGTCTTTTTTTCGGCACATAGAAAGTGAAAAATATGTTAAAGAAAAATGATATTGTAGAAGTTGAGATTGTCGATTTGACCCATGAAGGAGCAGGTGTTGCCAAGGTCGATGGCTTGGTCTTTTTTGTAGAGAATGCTCTTCCGACTGAAAAAATCCTTATGCGTGTCCTTAAAGTCAACAAGAAGATTGGCTTTGGTAAGGTAGAGGAATATCTTACACAATCTCCACATCGTAATCAAGACTTAGATTTGGATTACCTACGTTCAGGCATTGCTGACTTGGGGCATCTAGCTTATCCAGAGCAACTCAAGTTTAAAACCAAGCAAGTAAAAGACAGCCTATATAAGATTGCTGGAATCATGGATATAGAGGTCGCAGATACTCTTGGCATGGAAAATCCGATAAAGTATCGTAACAAGGCTCAGGTTCCTGTTCGTCGTGTCAATGGTGTTCTGGAGACTGGTTTCTTCCGTAAGAATTCTCATGACCTGATGCCGTTGGAAGATTTTTACATCCAGGATCCAATCATTGACCAAGTTATTGTGGCTTTACGTGATTTGCTTCGTCGTTATGACTTAAACCCCTATGATGAAAAGGAACAGTCTGGTCTGATTCGAAACCTTGTTGTACGTCGTGGCCATCATTCAGGTCAAATCATGGTTATTTTGGTGACAACTCGTCCTAAAATTTTCCGAGTAGAACAGTTGATCGAACAATTGATTAAGCAGTTCCCAGAAATCGTATCAGTTATGCAAAATATCAATGACCAAAATACCAATGCCATTTTCGGGAAAGAATGGCGTACGCTTTATGGTCAAGACTACATTACCGACCAAATGTTGGGCAATGATTTCCAAATCTCTGGACCATCCTTTTACCAGGTCAATACAGAAATGGCAGAGAAGCTTTATCAAATAGCCATTGACTTTGCAGAGTTAAGAGAAGATGATGTGGTGATTGACGCCTACTCAGGAATTGGGACTATTGGCTTATCTGTCGCTAAGCATGTCAAGGAAGTTTACGGCGTAGAGGTTATCTCAGAAGCAGTAGAGAATAGCCAGAAGAATGCTGCTCTAAACAATATCATCAATGCCCACTATGTCTGCGATACAGCTGAAAATGCCATGAAGAATTGGCTTAAGGAAGGCATCCAACCAACTGCTATCTTAGTCGACCCACCACGCAAGGGGTTGACCGATAGCTTTATTAAGGCAAGCGCACAAACAGGAGCTGACCGGATCGCCTATATCTCATGCAATGTGGCTACTATGGCGCGTGATATCAAACTCTACCAAGAGTTGGGCTATGAATTGAAGAAAGTCCAGCCGGTTGATCTTTTCCCGCAAACGCACCATGTTGAGGCAGTATCACTGCTTGTACGAGCTGAGGCATCAGCGAAGTAGAAGCAGATGTTCTGCCCATGGGATAGCTGTCGTAGAGTAAGGAGTTTACGACGAAACGATACGGCAACAGCGAACCGCTGAATGTTTAAGCTTGTTTGTGAAATATGGATAATCGTTCAAAAATCAGAAGGACTAGAGTTGTATTTGTTGGAATTGTATCAAAATCCGTCTTATAAAGATCTAGTCGCATTTGGGTCCTTAAAAGAAGGAAAAGAATTTGTATCTAAAATAACTGGATATACTCTAGAAAATGAAAATGATTTTGTTCAAGGTAATAAAGTAGAAATAACCAACATTTAGATGAAAGGTTTAGAGTAAACATGAGTCTCTTATTTGAAGAATTTAAAACCATTTGTTTCCATTTAAATCGAGTCGGAATTACACCGACACTGATGGGTTCTTTGGGATTGGAGTTTAGAACGAAAGAAAATTGGGGGCCGTCTGACATTGACATTCATGTGCCTGGTGACCCTAGAGGTTGGGAAGCACCTGATCATCTCAGAATTTATGACTGGGACAAGATAATGAAAGTGATGAAAGACTTAGGCTACGTCTTAATAGATATTCATGAGCATGAATTCCAAAAGGATCGAGTGAGTGTTGAATTTGGAAGTATCGATTCCTTACTTGATTTTGCAGGAGTTTCGGAGTCGGATATAGAGCTTATTCACATTGAAGGCATCACTTTTCGTCTTCCAAGTCTGGAGCAGTATCTAAGTATTTACAAAGCTTCTTCTCAAGACTCATATCGAAATGATCACAATAACAATAAGGATTTTAAAAAGATCGAGTGGCTGGAAAGACATTTGTAAATTATCATATGAAAAGTAGTAAGTTGTAAGACTGGCTGCTATGTTATTTTTATCATCATTTTTATTGGTCATTTAATTTATACTATATTGGCTAGTAATAGAATTAGTAAAGAAAAGGATTTTAAATTTTAGATCAGCTTATCCATTATTGAAAGTAACGATTTTATAATTAGATGATTAATGTTAGAGAATTATCAATTGTAATTCTAAGTGGAGTTATGGATGTCGTTTCTTTTGGAAGTGATGATAATCTTTCCGTTCCACAGTATCATTTTAAAATGATTTTCATTGCCTTTTGTTTATTAGTATAAAAGCAGAATATTACCACATGTTGAGTGTGTGAGTTTGTTAGTGAAACGGAGTTAATCCTCAAAAGGTTCACCCAAACCTTTTGAGTCCCACAAACGCATCACGTTGAGTGTGTGGCACTTTTGTCCAAACTCGACGTCGATAAGCATATAGATGGTGAAATTAAGCTTAATAAGCTCGATTTGACAAGTGCTGAAAGTAAAACAATCAAGGAATATATATATTGAAAAAGTTTGATTTAAAGGTTTCGACACATTTTATTGCACAGATTAAAAAGAAATTTGGTATTGTACTGAGGGAGCATTATAATAAATTGGAAAAAGAGAAATAGTTTATTCCACAATGCATACCGGAAAACGAGGAAACTATCATCGATGCTTTAAGGTATTTTAAGATGATTTAATAGAAAAGGTGCTAATTCAAGTTAAAAATTATATGAAAAAGGAGAGCGAATATATGGAAAGTATTAATATTGAATGTCAAGTGTTTACTCCTCACAATATTGTCGTTGAGATATTAAATCAAGTTGGGTATATAGAAAAGCTATATGGGAAAAAGGTTCTAGAAAATTCTTGTGGTGATGGAGCTTTTCTTGTTGAAATTGTTGATAGATATATTATTGACTGCTTGAAACAAAATTTTTCTAAAGATAGGATAATCTATGGATTGGAAAATGATATATACGGAAATGAAATAGATGAGAAGCACAAAGTGAATTGTATAGATAATTTAAATAGGGTTGCGAAAAAATATAATATTGATTGTGTTAAATGGAATATTGCACAGAATGACTTTTTAAAAAGTTCTATTATCGAAAAATTCGATTTTATTATAGGAAACCCTCCGTATATAACATATTCAGATTTAAATAAAACTACAAGATCTTTCATTAAAAAGAATTTTATAGTGTGTTCAGATGGGAAACCAGATTATTATTATGCTTTTATTGAAATGTCTATAAAGCTATTAGCTGATGATGGTAAATTAGCTTATCTGATACCTAACAACATTTTTAAAAATAGATTTGCAGATAGATTACGTATCTTTATGTTACCTCATTTGTCAGTAATAATTGATTATACAACAGAAAAACTCTTTGAAAATAAATTAATTTCTTCTGCTATTATTATTTGTAATGGCACACAGAACAATAACGATATTCAATATGTAAATAAGGTAAAAAACCGAGAAATAACATTGCATAAAAATAGTTTAACAAATAAGTGGATTTTTAGAAAAAAAGAAGTAGTTAAAAAAAAGGCAAAAAGAAAATTTGGTGATGATTTTAATGCAATGTGTTCGATTGCTACGTTATTAAATGAAGTATTTATAATAAAAAAATATGAAGAATATAATGAACATATATTGGTTAATGGGTATAAAATTGAAAAATCGGTATTAAGAGAAGCCGTTAGTCCAAGATCATTGCAGTATGCCCGAAAAGAATTTTTGATTTTTCCATACTCATATGGAGAAAATAATAGTATATTGCGCTTTGAAGAATCAGAGTTTATACAACAATTTCCAGGAGTGTACAACTATTTAAAATCCTTTAGTGAAAGATTAAATAAGCGTGATAAAGATAAAAATGCACAATGGTTCGAGTTTGGAAGATCACAAGCATTAAACCATCTTAATCAAGAAAAATTATTGTTATCTACTTTGATAACAGAAAAAGTTAAAATACATCACATTACTAAAAATCAAGTACCTTATTCAGGGATATGTATATATCAAAAAGGAGATTTGTCATTAGAAATTGCAGAAAAGATTTTGAAAAGTGATGAATTTTTAAATTATGTTTATGATATAGGGATTAATGCTAGTGGAACAACAATGAGGATTACAGCAAGAGATGTTATGAATTTTGAATATACTTTGGATTAGGAAGAGAAATTACCATGGAGAAGATATCATTCAATGTAGATGCTTATACAGCTCGTTTAATAGGACGGGAAAATGTATCAAAATTAAACGGTGCTATAATTGAATTAGTTAAAAACACATATGATGCGGATGCTACGATTTGTGTCTTATATTATGAAAAAACAACTAATTCGCTATATATCGCAGACAATGGTTGTGGTATGACAAAGGATGTCATTATAAAACACTGGATGACTATTGGAAGATCGACAAAAAAGGATAGATTTATTAGCAAATCAGGTCGAATACAAACTGGAGCAAAAGGAATTGGAAGGTTTGCTTTAGATAGGATATCTGATACATGTGAAATGTTTACTGTTTCTGTGGAAGGAAAGTTAATTTGGAAGGTTGATTGGGAGGATTTTTCAAAGAGTGATAATATTACAGATGTAACAGCAGATTTGTATGAACCAACTGTATCAATAGATGGGTTTCTTGATGAAGTTATTAATTACGAAGTGAAAAATATAATATTAAATAATTTAAAAAACACGGGAACTATTTTTAAGTTAACTTCTTTAAGAGACTCATGGAATGATAATGTTATAAAAAAAATCAAGGACGATTTAATAACATTAATACCATATGAAATGAAAAGTGAATTTCAAGTATATTTCTTTGATGAACAAAACTCAAGTGAAGATGCTGATGTATTAGATGTTGAGAATGCTTTTTCTTATGATTATAAAATTAAATTTAATGTTCTGAAAGATGGAAAAACTTATATTGAGATACATAGAAATGAATTTGACTTTGGTGATAGATTTGATGAAATAATTACACAAGCTGAATTTACTTCAGAAGATGAACAGTATTTTAAAGGCAAATATATTTGTATAGAAACAAACTTTGCACATATGCTACCAAAACGTGGGGAGCAGTTTAAAAATACAATAGGTGAATTTTCCGGAGTTTTGTATTTTGAAAAAGTGACTTCTTCAAAAACAGATGCTGAAAAATATTTCTATAAATTGTCGAATAATCGTAATAATAAGAGGGATATTTTTGGGGGAATAAAAATATATAGAGATAGTTTTAGAGTGAGACCTTATGGAGAACCCAAAACATCTGATTATGACTGGCTGTTATTAGCTGGTAGAAAAAACAAATCTCCTGCTGCACCTTCACATCAAACAGGTGCGTGGAGGGTTAATACTGATCAAATAATTGGATCAATTTTTATTTCTCGCATGAATATTACATTACCAGACCAATCTAATAGAGAAGGTATTGTAGAAACAAAGGAATTTGTATTATTAAAAGAATTTTTAATTAATGTGATTCAGGAATTTGAAAAAGATAGGCAATATGTCTTTCGTAAGTTAGATGCTCGCTATGATAAAATAATGGAAGCTGCAAGGATACAAGCTGAAATTAATAAGAAAGCAGAAGAAGCAAAGGCTGCTAGAGAAGATAAGAAATTTTTAGATGATAGCAGTGAACTCAATCAAAAATCAGAATCTGCTAAAAGTTTTATAGATCCAGAAGAAGCTAAAACCGTTTTAGATCATAAAGATACAGTTATTAAAAACTTAGAAGATGAGAATAGATTGCTAAGAACATTAGCTACAACTGGTATAGTTACTAACACTTATGTCCATGAAATTAAAGATATAACTCATAAGCTAAGCAGAAAGATTGTTATGGCTAAAGAAGCTTTGGAATTAGATAGAAACTTACAAGATGGGTTAAAATATGTAAATGAAGCTAATGTAATGAGAGATTCATTAAATTCATGGTTCAAGGTAACAATAGGTTCTGTAACACGTGATAAAAGAACTATGAAAAAAACAGATTTAATCTTTCTGATATCACAAACGGTAAAGTCATGGGAAGAAACACTTAAAAACGTTTCAATAGATTTAGAATTTCAAGGTTCAGAAATACAATTAAAATGTTTTCCTTATGATATTGAAAGCATTTTTAGTAATCTGATTGCTAATAGTGTAAGTTCTTTTGAATCCTGTTTTTCAGATAATAAGAGTATAAAAATCGTAGTATCTGACTTAGAACAAGAAATTATTATCAAATACAGCGATTCTGGACGAGGGTTATCTCGTGCCTATAAAGATAATCCAAGAAAAATATTAGAACCTATGGAAAGTGATAGAAGAAATGAAATGGGAGAAACTATTGGCACTGGTATGGGTATGTGGATTATAAATAGAACGGTTGCTGACTATAATGGAAGTATAGATTTATCCGATAATATGAAATATACTTCTGGATTCTATGCCACTATAAAATTAATAAAGAAATAGAAGTGGAGGACTGACATGTATAGAATAGGATTTATTGATGATGATCGAGATTCATATGAGGATTATCAAGTACGTTTAGCAAGAAAAAATATTGAATTACTATATCCAGACGGCATTACTGAAATGCCAGAAATAATAGAATGGCTTTTATCTAACGGTATTAAATGTTTTATTATAGATTATAAACTTAATAATAAATTTAAGTTTTTGGGGACGGAATTAATTACTTATATAAATTTGAAAGTCCCTGATTTACCATGCTTAATATTAACTAATTACCCTGAAGAATCAATAAATGAAAATTTAGTAATTATAAATTTGATTGAAGATAGAAATGTTTTAGCTGCAAATGATATAGAAGAGTTTGTAAGAAAGATCAAACAGGCTGTTGATGTTTTTGAAACTAGGTTACATAAATATCATATCGACTATGAGAATCTTCTCAAAGCAAAGAAAAATGGTTCTATATCAGCAATAGAAGAAGAACAGTTTATAGATTTATATAAATTATTACGTGCATATGGTGAAGTAGATGACTTGCCAATTCAGCTTTTAAGTAGCGAGGTTAATCAGAAAATTGATGAAATACTTGGAAGAGTAAATGTTTTGGTAGAGGAAATCGAAAACAGGTAAAAGTTATGCGAATACATGGAGAAAATGAAATTAGTAGAAGTATTGATGTGAATCAAGAAAATGACTATAAAAAATATGTTCCTCATTTGAGAGAAGACTTTAAACATATATGCGGTTATTGTGGAAAACCTGAAGAGGTTACAACAAAAGGTTTTGAACCAGATCATTTCGTTCCTGACAGAATAGATTCAAGTAGAAAACTTGATTATTCCAATTTAGTATATTCTTGTTTCACATGCAATAGAAAAAAACTCGGCAAATGGCCAACGGAAAATAAAGATAAACCCAATGATGGAGAGGTTGGATTTGTAGATCCTGTATTAAAAGAATATGATACTCATTTAGGCAGAGATAAAGAAGGTAGTATTGAATTCTATACAAATATTGGTGAATACATGTATAAAAATGCATTTAGGTTTGATATACGGCCGATGAAGGAAATATGGAAAATTAGTCAATTTATTAATGCAAAGAAAAATTTACTTGAAATTAAGGATAAGCTCACATCAGAGGAATTGATGAAATATTTAGAATTAGATAAGGCTATAGAGGAGTTGAAGAAAATATTATTCGAAAAAAAAGAGTAATCAGATATTATTGCGGTTTTGACTAGATATTAAATCTATAAAATGATGTATCATGATATAAATTTATATAAAAACAAATGCTGATATATATAGTTCATATACGATATTCTGAAGCGGTAAGTTTATTAGAGAAGTGTAACTAATCCTCAAAAGTTCACTGAACCTTTTGAGTAAGTCCATGCGACAAATTGAGACAGAAGGTCGAGAAGGTTCCCTGGGGAATAGCTGTCGTAGAGTAAGGAGTTTACGACGAAATCATACGAAAACAGCAAACCTCTGAGTGCGTATGCTTGCTGGTAAAAAAGTATAGTTAATTGAAATAAGATATGAACAAAGAGGTTAGGAAAGTCAAAACAATGTCTAATAAATGTTTTAGAATCCAAGGCGTACTACTCTAAGTTCACTCCACTATAAAAACTTTCATCTGAAGTGATTTAATAAACAGTTGGAATTTAAGGAGAAAAAATGATTTTAGAAACGGAAAGAATGATTCTTCGCCCATGGGAAGAAAGAGATGCCACTGATTTATTTCAATATGCCAGTGATCCCGAGGTGGGTCCGATTGCAGGTTGGCCTGTACATATTAGCGTTGAAAATAGCAGGGAGATTATAAAAAGTTATTTTTCCGCGCCTGAGACATACGCTATTGTTTTAAAAGAAAGTGGGGAGCATAGGATTGATGATTGGCTCTGCAAATGATAAAGGCATTCCTGATACTGAGGCTGAGATTGGCTACTGGATTGGAGTTCCGTATTGGGGTAAGGGTCTGATACCAGAAGCAGTTCGTGAGATAATGAGACATGGATTTGATGACTTGAATCTGGAGAAATTGTGGTGCGGTTATTTTGACGGCAATACAAAGTCAAAGAGAGTTCAGGAAAAATGTGGGTTCCGTTATCATCATACAAAAGAGAACGTTCCATGTGCTTTGGAAAGTGTTCTTCGCACAGAACATATAACCTGTCTATCAAAGTCAGAGTGGATTTCATTTAAGTAAGGCATAGCTGTCGTAGAGCGATGCATAAACGACGAAACGATACGGTAAGTTCGAACCGCTAAGTGAGTTTCTCTGCTCTTAAAAGTGAACGAAAGGAATAATGAAGAGCGTGAAGGTAGCTTCTCTAATCGAATAGAGGATAAGAATCAGAGTAATAGTTCAAGTTGGGCTTCTGGATACTATAGTCTGACATGATATCAATCTATTTCAGAAGCTGGACAAATTGTAATAACTTTCCTTGAAGGAATTGAGATAGATTTATAAGAGACTGCGACTGTGAAGTTTCAGTCTTTTTCGGGTTTTAATGATATAATGAGATTATAAATGTGGATATTATTTTAATTCTCTGGAGGATGCGTAATGTTGAATTTAGTAAAAGGTCACCGAGTTATCTTGGTAGAAAACCTGTTTGAATCATTTACAAAGTTAACTGAACATTATTTGATGGCGAATGTACACGCAGAAAAAATATTAGAGGTTTTTCAACACTTTATTGCGATTCATGACGAGCCCTTGTTTTTCATTTTGGAATTGCCTGTCAGTATTGATAGAGAAAAAGTGATAGCAAAGAATATTATCAAGGAATCCCATAAGGATGTTTATTATATTGATGCTTGTTCAAGAGAGGAATGCCTAGCACTGTTGATTAGATACGGTGATTTACTTGTTAATGATGGATTAAGTAAGTTTGGATTTGGTGGGCATAAAAGTCATGATGAGATCATGCTTGATAGCTATAATGTTGTGACAATTTATAGTAAAGAACTATCGAAATTTAATGACTTTTTTGAACCTCATAATATTCAATTTGTAGAAGAACTAGTGACTGCTTGGAAAACTTTTTCTAAGACCTCACCAGGAATCTCTGAAATCTATGAAAGTAATGGAAAAACTGTTTATGACTTGCCTGAAGAATTAGCTGAATGGGGAATATATTTAGCTGAAACTCGAACAGAATAGGTATATCTATAGGATTAGAAAGAGAATATTTCAATTCCTCTAATACCCCAAATTTAACTTTAATGAATTTATAGGAGTAAAAGCTAGATGCAAACACACGTTGAGGCGGTATCATTCTTTGTACGATCTAAAAAAAGTAGAGTAGATTTTTAGTATATTTATAGATGTGACATTGGACATTAGGAGGAATCTTATGCTTGGAGCAATTGTTGGAGACATTGTAGGTTCTGTTTATGAATGGGACAATATTAAAACGAAAGATTTTCCATTATTTCGTGATGATTGTTTTTTCACAGACGATACGGTTATGACCTGTGCTGTTGCAGAAGCCATTATGAATGGCGGTCAGAAGGATAACTTTATTGACGCCATGAAGAAATATGGTAGGATGTATCTAGACGCAGGTTACGGTGCAAGATTTAGTAATTGGGTTGATGGCGACGATCGAGAACCATATAATAGTTTTGGAAATGGTTCTGCCATGCGTGTTTCTCCTTGTGCTTGGGTCATGGATTGTAGTTTCTGTGCCAGAACAGGAGCCTGGCCGTCTAGGAGAGCTCTTGCACGACTTTCTGCCGAGGTGACTCATAACCATCCAGAGGGTGTCAAGGGAGCTATGGCGACATCTGATGCTATCTTTATGTGTCGTTATTACTTTGGAGGCTATAGTGGCGACTATGAGCAACCAATCAACGATAATCCTACAGAATGTAAGAGACTCATCAAGGAGCACATAGAGGAAGAGTATGGCTATGACCTATCGAAAACTCTGGATGAAATTCGTCCTCATTATCGATTTAATGAAACTTGCCAGAATACGGTCCCTCAGGCCATCATTGCCTTTCTAGAAAGTACAGACTTCGAAGATGCTATCAGAAATGCGATTTCACTCGGTGGAGATAGTGATACTCTTGCTGCCATCACAGGAAGTATGGCAGAGGCAGCTTATGGAATTCCTGATTGGATTAAGGAAAAGGCCTATACATATCTAGATGAGCCTTTAAAAGATGTACTCAGACGATGGGAGAAAGAAGTTTCAATATCATAATGGAGACTAGCCAGTCAGTATCCTGTGGTGAAAAAATAATGTACGGACAGTTTAGAAAGGATTATCAATGGTTATATTGGAATTGTACCAAAATGATTTTTCTAAAGATTTAGTCGTGTTTGACTCTTTAGAAGATGGAAAAGCCTTTGTAGCTCAAATTCCTGGATATACTTTAGAAACAGAAGATGGGTTTCAAGTGGAGTATGTGAACCCCAAACACTTGCCGGATTATATGGAAATTGTCTTTAACGGAAATATTGTCCCTTTATCTAGATTTTCGTTTAATTTTGAGGAAAATGTGGACATTATTTGGAAAGAAATTTCGAATCTATCCGAACCAAACGATAAAGTGATTGAAGGAGCTACAAAAGTCGATGCTTATGTCATTAACAACGATGAAGTGAAAGCCTATGTAGAAGTCAGAGAAGCAAATTATCACAAGGTAAAAGATTTCTTAGAGCGCAATGGGTATGAAGTTGACAGAAGCTTTTTCGGAAGTGAAGACGGCGAAGCGATTGTCTATAGAAAAAAAGGCGCCGAAGATTGGCACTTCTTGTGTCACTTAGACCCATCGTTTGTAGAGATTGAAGATGTAGAAGGATATGTGAAAGAAGCCATGGAAGATATGCAATAGTTACTCAAAGTTCGTTTTAAGTTTGTAGGATTGCTAGTTAAAGCAATTTGATATAGTGTTCAAAATAATCAATAAAAAAATGTAGTATTTTAGCAAATATAATATGGAGGTTTAAGATGCCAACTACAATAGAAGTTAATAAACAGAGTGTTGAGGCACTACTTGGTAGTGGAAGAACAAAACCATTTGTTATTCCAGAATATCAGCGTCCTTATGCTTGGACGGATGAACAGGTTGAAACACTGTTTGAAGATTTATGGGAATTTACCGTCAGTAATGGTGGTACTGAACGCGAAGGTTCGTATTTTCTTGGAAGTATCGTTTCGTATGAAAATGATAATGGTGAACAGGAAATTATTGATGGTCAGCAACGTATTACCTCTCTGTTTTTATTGTTAAGAGCGATTTACACAAAGCTATTTAATTCTCCATTATCAGAACGAACTCCAGAAGCAAACAATTTTATTGGTAAGATTGAACCTTCAATCTGGCGAACTAATAAACTGACTGGAACAGTTGATTATAAGACTACTCTTCTAACATCACGTGTTGTTAATAATGAAGGTAATGAAATTCTTCGTAAAATTCTCGAAACTGGAAGAGCAAATAAAGATTCTAAAGATAATTATTCTAGAAATTATATTCATTTTCAGGAGTTACTTGATAAACATTCAAGTGAGAATCCCTTAATGATTTATCAGTTCATTTATTCCCTATTAAATCAAGCTATTCTTTTACCAATAACTGCCGATACCCAAGATACAGCATTGACTATTTTCTCTACTTTAAATGACAGAGGTTTACCGCTATCTGATGCTGATATATTTAAAGCTAAGATTTATAACCATCTTGAGGGAAAAGATAAGGAAACATTTATTGAACGCTGGAAAGAGCTTGATGAACAAGCTACAGCAGCTAACGAAAGTATCCAACAATTATTTTATTACTATATGTTCTATCTTAGGGCTTTGGAAAAAGATACTAAAAGTACTACACCTGGTGTCAGAAAATACTATTCGAGTAACAAATTTGAACGCCTTTATCAATCTGAATTATTAGATAATTTATTCGTAATGATCGAATTATGGAAAGTAATTAATAAAGGTGAAGTGCTGGAAGATGAGAGTTGGTCATCAAATATAAAGATAAAACAAACATTAGATACACTTACTTCATATCCTAATGAGTTCTGGAAATATCCGGTGATTATATATTATATTTGTTATCGTAAGGATAAAAACTTTGAGGATAAATTTGCAAGATTCTTAAATAAATTACTCGCTGAACTAATGACAAAATACATTCTTATTCCAACTATCAATGCTGTTAAGGGTGATATTTTGAAATTAAATTCAGCAATTGTTGTATCAGATATTCCTAAATTTGATTTCAAAGAACTAGACCAAGCTCAACTTGAAGCAGGAATCCAAAATCCTCACCGTAATGTGGTGAGAATGTTGCTTAAAACACTTGCTTATAAACATCAGGATTCATTATTACCAAGTAAATGGGAAATCGAGCATATCTTCCCTCAAAAATGGCAAACTAACTATTTTATCGATGAATCAGATCATAAAATCCGAGAGAAAATCGAGCATATAGGCAATAAATTACCATTTGAAAAGAAGTTAAATATTATAGCAGGAAATGGTTACTTTGCTAAAAAGAAAAAAGAATATGCAGCTTCAAAAATCGAAATCACAAAAGTTATGGGACTTTCTGAAATTCAAGAGTGGAATTTAGAGTCAATTTCGAAAAGAGATATCAGGATTTCAGATTCTATTATTGCAATTCTTAAAAAATGGAACAAAGAGTATTCGGTTATTACAAAAGAAATTGTTTCCAATAAACCTTCAGATGAGGATTTAGCTCGTATTGCTGAATTTAAGGAAAAAGGATGGATTTAACGGTAAATCAATAACAAGTAGCTGTGCGTTTTTTAAACTACTTTAGATTTTTATAGAGAGAAAGCGTATGAGATGATTGAAAATAGTGGAGGGAAAGATTTTATGCTAGACTGGAAATCTGTACCAGAGGATGAATATGAAGCTAGTGCAGCTTTTAGCGAAAATAGTCATTACGAGATTTCTACGATGACTTTGAAGGGAAAGAAACATCTGATTCGATTGAAATTTCCCTTCTGTCATTTTTACCAAATTACAGATAGAAACTTATATGATGTTCTTCATCAGATTCCTAGTTCGTCAGAGCTTGAATACTCTATTTATAAGCTAGAAACTAGTAGCTTAATTACAGAAGTGATTCATAGGGCGGGTGGAGTTTTGGCTGAAGAAGACTTGGTTCATTTTCGTATTTGTGCAAAGAATCTAGTTTTTGACTTAGTTCTCTATAAAAATCAAGAGAGTGATATAAGGATAGAAGAGGTTGGTTAAAAATGAAGTGGGTTCATATTGGTGAGGAAATAGAGTATGATTGGTATGAATTACGGTATCAACTTTCTCAAGAAAATCATCTGCAAATTTTTCTTGAGAGCTTAAAGAATCAAAAGTTAAAATACTGTATTGATTTTGGTAAGATTCTTTTCTGCAGATCTATTGATGAGGGGTGGAACCTGAATTTACTAGAAGAAGATTTACTTAGTGGACCAGAAATTCCCTATTTATCAGATGGGATTTTACTTGAAATGAAAGACACTCACCTTAAAAACAGAGTTCAAAAGTTTTATCCTGACCCCATCTATCACTACCAAGTACAGGGAATTAATTTTGGGATAGACGTTCTTACAGAGGCTTTTCCGATTATCAAAAAGATCTAGACTGAAACCAAGGTAAAAGCAAACCTTTTTCAACAATAAAATTGGCTCCATAATATCTTTAGGGAATTTATCCACTAGAAATATTATGGAGCCTGAATCCTTACAGCTTTATCTACAGATTTTGGTAAGTTCTTTATAAAATATCCACCCTGAGGGAATCGAACCCCCATCTCAAGAACCGGAATCTTACGTGATATCCATTACACTAAGGGTGGAAACTTTAATTATTATATCAAAAAAGAGCGCTGAACTCAAGTTTTTTCTAAGCTCAGTAAAAGGAGAATAAAAAAGGATTCAGTATTGAACCGAATCCTCTATATGATTATTTTTTTTCAAGAAGAGCTTTAATTTCTTGAAGAACTTCCAATTCAGTTGGTCCAGCTGGAGCTTCCTCAGCAGGTTCTTCTTTTTTAGTAAGGCTTTGAGCTTTTTCCATAGCTTTAATAACGAAGAAGAGAACAGTACCTACAACAAGGAAGTTGATAATAGCACTCAAGAATTTACCATATGTAACACCATTCCATGCAAGTTCAGCGATGTTTTGTACTTTCGCAGCTTCCAAGGCTGGGTTCAATAGGAGTGGAGTGATGATATCATTAACAAATGAAGTAACGATAGCACCAAAAGCAGAAGCGATGATCACACCGACAGCAAGGTCTACAACATTACCGCGGAGCAAAAATTCTTTAAGATCTTTTAACATTTTCTTTTTCCTTTCGAAATGTTTACAACCTAAATTATAACTTAATCATCTGTTGAATGCAAGAAATATGCTTAGTGTTTTTTAAAAACAAAAACTTTACTGAAGATGTAATTGAGGACTATGATAGTAACTTGTGCAAAAATAGTCTCAATTGTATTGATGGTATTGAGATTATCACCTACAAACTGACCGATAATATGGGGGAAGCTCGTCACAAAAATAAAGGTCAGCAGCAGGTCTAAGAGAAAGGTTATGAATCTAGCGGTCGTAAATTTTATCAGACGCTTGAACCAATTTTTTCGTTTCTGTTTAAAAACAATGGTATCGTTGGTGAAAAAAGCAAACAAAATTCCAGTTATATTTCCCAGAGCAGTCGCCCATAATTCTTGTTGGCAAAGGTAAAAAATCGTGATACGAACAATGATCGAAACAAGAGTAGTTGTAACCCCGAAAAATAAGTAGGAGAGGATTTCATTATCGAAGAATTTTTTTATGTATGTTTTCATAAAAATAGTATAGCATAAAGGAGATAAATGTGCTATACTTGAAAGGTTGACTTGTTCAACCCTTGGTGCTTAGCTTCTTTCACCAAGCATATTTTACGCGGGTTAATCGCTAAAGGAGAAAACATGAAAAAACTAACTATCCGTGATATGGCAGATATTGCCATTGTCGCAGCAATTTATGTGGTTTTGACAATCACACCACCCCTTAATGCTATCAGTTACGGTGCTTATCAGTTTCGTATCTCTGAAATGATGAATTTTCTTGCCTTTTACAATCCTAAGTACATTATCGGTGTTACTCTTGGCTGTATGATTGCTAATTTCTTCAGTTTTGGAATCATCGATGTCGCAGTTGGTGGAGGCTCTACGCTTGTCTTCCTAAGTTTAGGCGTATGGTTGTTTAGCAAATATAAAAAAGACTATCTTTTTAATGGATTGATTCGTAAAGATCATTTCTTCTTTTCAATTCTTTTTTCGATTTCAATGATCACCATTGCTGCTGAATTGAACATTGTAGCAGAAGCGCCATTCTTCTTTACATGGTTCACTACTGGTATTGGAGAATTCGCTTCCTTGATTGTTGGTGCTATTCTTATCGGAAAAATCGGTAAACGTCTTGATTTGACTAGATAATGAAATCATATCAAGTATTCATGAAAAGGTCTGAACTCTGTTCAGTCTTTTTCTATAGCCCCAGACTCTCAACAAAAGTGGTATAATAAAGAAAAAAGGAATTATTTTAATATGTATAGTTATCGTATTTCAGTTTTTGAAGTTCTTTGGAAAAATCAGGTCATTAGATTTTTGTTAATTTTTTTAGCACTATTTTATTTCTATCTTTTTTTCCAAAGAGTTAAGACATCCTTAAAAAGTGGTGGGAGTATGTTGGATCCTTTTCATATTGCAAAGGGAAGATTATACATTCACACGATTATTCTTTTTAGAAAAAGGATTGTGCCTCTAGCTGAAATTAGACAGATTGATATTGATTACATTCGAGGGAGAAGAATGAATGGGGACAGGTATCATCTGTATTTTACAAGGAAAGATGGAAAATCTTTTACTTTTCATTTTGGGAAAAGCAAAAGAAACGAGGAGTTAGTGAAAAATCTTGCCAATGTGGCCAAGAAGTGCCATATTAAAATCTATTATTATTATTATTAAGAGTCGATTGCTAAAATTGAATTGTTGTCACTTGTGACAATTGTCAAAGCCAGGAGAGTAGCTAATATGAATCAACTACAAGTAATAAGACAAGATAAACAACTAAGAATTTTATTGATGCAAGAATGCGATATTCTCTTTTATGACCAGTTGAAAGAGGTTGAATTTTCTCAGAACAATGAAGTTTATTCTCTTTCGCCCATAGCCTTTGCTAAAGACGGCAGCGGGGGAGAATATGTAATTCTTGAGGATGAGAGTATTGGCTTTATAGGGAGTGAAGGCCAAGTTGGTCGGGTAGCAGAAAGCCTTGATGACTTGCTTACTTTCTTAATTCATGCTGGTTCTATCTCAGACTTTTCCTGTCGGTTACTCTACCAAAACAAGGATTTGTTGGCAAAATTCTGTCAGAGATTTATCAATAAAGCACGACAAAACTACCAGTCAAAAGGCGAAAAGTGGGACAAAGTGAGAACTCTACTTGCGCAAGAGTTGGGACTTAAATTTCAGCCAGAAAAACTGCAAGAGTTAGCCTTCAATTTTTATCAATCAGCGATAAGAACTCCACTATTTACTTGTAAATATGGTCATGGTGAGAATGAATATGTCTGCGATTCTGTTTTGTCAGATATTGTTGGCTTGTGGGTTTCATAGCTGGTAAGGTTGACTGCAGAAGAAATTGAAGCTTTTACAAACACTAAAAACAATCAAATGTAAAGGACAAAAATTTATTTCCACTTAAAATATTTTATGTTATAATATTAACAATGATGTTTTAAGGAGTTTATATGAGTTCTTCAGAATTTATTTCAAAGATTGATTATTATTGCCATAAGAAAGAGAGTCTATTTGACCAAAGTAAGTTTAAATATGCCATTCGCTCGATGTTTGCAGGTGCTTTCTTAACCTTTAGTACAGCCGCTGGGACCATAGGTGCTGATCTACTCAATAGCATCGTTCCAAGTGCTGGTTATTTCCTATTTCCCTTTGTATTTGCATGGGGACTTGCCTATATCGTTTTCTTGAATGCCGAGTTGGTTACCTCAAATATGATGTACTTGACAGCTGGAACATTTTTAAAGAAGATTGATTGGAAAAAAGCCTTTACCATTTTACTTTATTGTGCCTTTTTCAACTTAGTTGGTGCTCTGTTAGCAGGTTGGTGCTTTGCTAATTCATCGGCTTTTTCACACCTGACACACGACAGTTATCTTCCAAAGATTGTAGCCAAGAAGTTGGCACGTCCTAGTGAGTTGGTCTTGTTGGAAGGGATTTTGGCAAATATGTTCGTAAATATTGCCATTCTATCTTCAATTTTGGTTAAGGATAGCAATGCCAAACTCTGGATTATCTTGTCAGCTATTTCTATGTTTGTTTTCTTATCTAACGAGCATATTGCAGCCAACTTTTCATCTTTTAGCATTATTAAATTCAGCATTGTTTCTGATCAAATTGCTAACTTTGATATTCCAAATATTCTACGTCATTGGAGTGTTACCTTCATTGCTAACTTGATTGGTGGAGGATTCTTGATAGGTTTACCATACGCTTATCTTAATAAAAATGAAGAGACTTATGTTGATTAGCACTTAGCTCTTACTAAATAAAATGAAAATCAATAATAGAGGAGGTCGGGACTAAAAATCCAGACCTCGATTTTTTTCCAAAGAACTTTTTGATAAAAACGTTGTTTTCTCTGTCTATAAATTCAAACAAATTATTAGTACATGGACTTTAGCTGAAAACTAAAGAGACTCTTTTGTAAATTCAATATAGAACAAAATAAAAAATATATTAAATATATAGAGTAGAGGATTTGAAAATAAAGGGGTGAAAACATTAAAGATGCTGATACAAAGCAAATGGAAACGATTGCTAAAAATGATAAAAATATTGTAAATAGAATTAAGAAAGCCTTCCCATAATTTCGATTTTATGTTATAATATTCACAAATAAAAGTTTTAGGAGTTTATATGGTTTCTTCAGAATTTATCTCAAAAATTGAATTTGCTTGTAAGAAAAAGGAAAGTCTTTACAGTCAAAGTAAATTCAAGTATGCTATCCGTTCAATGTTTGCTGGTGCATTCTTAACATTTAGTACAGCAGCTGGTGCAGTTGGTGCTGACTTGATTAATAAGATTGCTCCTGGCAGTGGACGTTTCCTCTTCCCATTTGTTTTCGCTTGGGGATTGGCTTACATTGTCTTCTTGAATGCTGAGTTAGTAACATCTAACATGATGTTCTTGACAGCTGGTAGCTTTTTGAAAAAAATTAGCTGGAGAAAAACAGCTGAAATTCTTCTATACTGTACACTCTTTAATTTGATCGGTGCTCTTATAGCAGGTTGGGGCTTCGCCCATTCAGCAGCTTATGCAAACCTTACCCATGATAGCTTTATTTCTGGAGTTGTGGAAATGAAGTTGGGCCGTTCAAATGAACTTATCTTGCTTGAAGCTATCTTGGCTAATGTCTTTGTAAATATCGCGATTCTTTCATTCGTTTTAGTTAAGGATGGTGGAGCAAAACTTTGGTTAGTTCTTTCAGCCATTTACATGTTTGTATTCTTAACAAACGAGCACATCGCTGCAAACTTTGCATCATTTGCTATTGTGAAATTCAGTGTTGCTGCTGATTCAATCGCAAACTTCGGTATTGGAAATATTCTTCGTCACTGGGGTGTAACCTTCATCGGTAACTTTATCGGTGGTGGTCTACTCATGGGATTACCTTACGCCTTCTTAAATAAAAACGAAGATACATATGTAGATTAAAAGTTGGATTCATTCCAACTTTTTCTTTTTGTTTATCCATGCTATAATGAAAGTAGAATAGATAAATTTAAAGGAATAACATGAACGAGATTAAATGTCCCAATTGTGGCGAAGTATTTACAGTCAATGAAAGCCAATATGCAGAACTGCTTTCTCAAGTTCGCACTGCAGAGTTTGATAAGGAATTGCATGAACGAATCAAACAAGAGTTGACATTGGTGGAACAAAAAGCCTTAAATGAACAACAGACAAAACTGGCTCAAAAAGATCAAGAAATAGCCCAGCTTCAAAGTCAAATTAACAACTTTAATACAGAAAAAGAATTGGCTAAGAAAGAAGTGGAGCAAAGTGCAAGTCAAAGCTTGCTAGAGAAGGAAAAAGAAGTCCAAGCTCTCGAAAATCAATTGGCTACCTTGCGCTTAGAGCATGAAAATCAACTACAAAAAACACTATCTGACTTAGAGAAAGAAAGAGATCAGGTCAAAAACCAGCTCCTTTTACAAGAAAAAGAAAATGAGTTGTCTCTAGCCTCTGTAAAACAAAATTATGAAGCCCAGCTAAAGGCAGCCAGTGAGCAGGTTGAATTCTACAAGAATTTCAAGGCGCAACAATCAACTAAGGCAATCGGTGAAAGTTTGGAACACTATGCAGAAAGTGAGTTCAACAAGGTTCGTAGCTTTGCCTTTCCAAATGCCTACTTTGAAAAGGACAACAAGGTTTCAGCACGTGGTTCTAAGGGCGATTTTATCTTCCGTGATTTTGATGAAAATGGACTAGAATTCATTTCCATCATGTTTGAGATGAAAAATGAAGCAGACGGGACAGAGAAGAAACATAAGAATGCAGACTTTTACAAGGAATTAGACAAAGACCGCCGTGAGAAAGACTGTGAGTATGCTGTTTTGGTAAGTATGCTAGAAGCAGATAACGACTACTTTAATACAGGAATTGTTGACGTTAGCCACGAATATGAGAAGATGTATGTCATTCGTCCCCAGTTCTTTATTCAACTAATTGGACTCTTACGCAATGCTGCCCTTAATTCCCTAAAATACAAGCAGGAACTCGCTTTTATCAGGGAACAAAATATAGATATCACTCGTTTTGAGGAAGACTTGGACGCTTTCAAGGTAGCTTTTGCAAAGAATTATAACTCGGCTTCTGTCAATTTTGGCAAGGCCATTGACGAAATCGACAAGGCAATTAAGCGTATGGAAGAGGTCAAGAAATTCCTGACAACATCAGAAAACCAACTCCGACTAGCTAACAATAAGCTGGATGATGTTTCTGTCAAAAAATTAACCCGCAAAAATCCAACCATGAAAGCCAAGTTTGAAGCGCTTGAGAGGGAGTGAGGAAATAAGTTATGGAAGATGATCTTAATTATGAAAATTTGATAGATGATGTAACCGAGGCTATAAAAAAGTTTAATTTAGTAATTTTTATTGGCGCAGGAGTTTCAATTGCTCAAGGTTATCCTAATTGGAACAATTATATTGAACATCTTATTAAGTATTGGCAAGGACAAGTTTTATCGGTAAGTGATGAAAAAAGGCTTGGAAGAGAACATCACGTAGTTTTTGATTTAATTAGCAAATCTAGTATTAGTAATAAACGTAAAGTGGATCTAGTAAACTATGAATTAAAAAAAGTTTTTGGTGAAGATTTTGAAAAGCGACGACTAGATTTTGAAAAAGGATATTTTAAAAATTTATTACCATATTCAATAGTTAATCAAACAGTAGAAGCTTTAGCAAGTTTGAATGCAATATTTATTACTTCTAACTACGACTATGAAATTGAAAATCATATTAAACGTTTAAAGAATTCTGTAGTTACTATTAATGATCTCAATGAATTTACTAAGAACAAGAATGGGAAGCTACAATTTGGTGATGTTCTACATATCCATGGAACACCAGATTGTGATGTAAAGTATTTTGTAAGTTCATCCGCAGATTATTCAAAAACCTATTTAAAAAATAGGAAAAATTTTGAAAATTTAGTAACATGGTTTAAAGAGACAAAACCTACTGTTTTATTTATTGGAGCAGGTCTTGAAGAAGATGAAATTTTATCTTTACTTTGTAAAGATAGTAAGAACTATGCCTTGATGAAGTCAGAGAACACAGGTAATCAGAGAGTTGATGAACATTATAGAGGTGTTGTTGAAGGATTTTTTAGCTCAGAAAATCATACTCAGATTATTTGGTACGGAGATGAATTTGAGAAATTACCTCTTTTTGTAAAAAAATTAGTTGCTGATATTAATGAAAAATTGGGTACACATGATTTTTATAATCAGTGGAACAATCTTTTGAATCCTTCTATAAATCAAGAAGAGTATAATAAAAATCTAGATAGTATTTCTAATGATTTTAAGTATCTAAGCTCTGTTTTAGATAAGGTTATTGAAAATGATAATAATCAACTAGATCAGCTAATGTTAAATGCTCTGCTTCGGGGTGAAACTCTAACAGTAATTAAAAAGAGTTTTGTCCTTGCATTTTGGAAGTTTATTGTTAAGAATATTGAAAAGTTAAGTGATAATGAGTGGGATGTGATTTATAAAATAATTTATGAAGGCTCTCAAAATTACTTTATAGATGATGTATTCTTTGTCTATAATTATGCGATAGATAATAAAATTTCTAGTTTTACAAATAATAATAAGCTTAATGAACTGAGAGAAATTATATCCAAAGATGGATATATCGTTAATTCTAACTTTAATAAAGATAAAACTCTTTTGGGTTACTGGCTAGTAAGTGCTTTTGAACAGCAAAATCGTGATTTATATATAGAGGAAGATAGTGAAGTAGAAGTTAACTTAAATTACGAATGTGTTAACAAATTAATGTCCATACTAAATAATCCAGAATTTTTAAGTTATAATTACTACTCTATAGAGTATCAATTAAAAGAGTATGATGTTGTTAAATTTCTTTATGAGCTTGTAAAGTCCAAAAAATTATTTATTGAAGAGGAAGAGTTTTTAGAAAGTGATTCTGAAGACTTAATAAGTACTATATTAATTCAAAAATTGCTTGTTCAATTGGATAATGAAATTAATTTGGATTTAGAATTTATTAAGAGGTTAATTGATAAAATTGATTTTTCAAATATTCAATTTGGAGAGGAATTAAACACTTTTATCAAAAACCACAGAAGTATTATTAGAGAAAAAAATATTGAAATACCAAAAAAACCTTATAGAAATTGGATATCTTCACTAGAAGGAGGTTTTGTTTCACAATTTTCATATATAACTCAAGAAAATCTTGTAGAGTACGATGAATCTAGAGTATTAGAGATATTAGTCAACGCCGAAAAGGAACAAAGGGGTTCTTCATTTTTGGAAGAAAAGACGATAAATGAAACGGAAAATTTCTTGATTACTGTTTTAAAAGAATCAAATGAAATATCTAAAAAAGTTTCTGATTTATTGAAAAATCATATAGATGACTTATATCCAAAATATAAGAGATTATATGTAAAAATTATCAGTTTTCCTGAAATAGAAGAAAATTTGAGAAAGATTGTTAGAGAAAAATATTTAAAAAGATTTAACAAAGAAAGTTTTGATTCTAACGATCGGAAATTCTTTGAATATCATATAAAACAACAAAATACGGATATAGATATTTTTGAAAAATTACTTAGTATCAATGTGAATGAACTCTCAACACCAAAAGGTGATAATAAACAATTAGATATACTTCATTTTATAAATAGTGAAATGGGATCATATTTTCAATGTTTAATATCATTATTTATAAATCATTCAAGTTATAGAGATGTAATTATTCAAATAATAAATTCAGTAACAGATACCGATTATAGGGAGTTTGCTCAAGGTATTTTATTAAATGAATACAATCCAAACAGAATCAATGTAACTTACAACACCTTTTTAGGATTTGCGTATTATCATTCTACAATTACTATCGAAGCTGCGGATGTTTTTACAGATGTAGTAAGGGATATTCTAAACAAAAAAATTGAGGACAATCAAATTCTTGATAAAGTTTATCTAGTTGCTTTAGAGAGGGTAGATCCAACTATTGAATCATTTTCTTTATCAAAGAATAACTATAGTCAAATGATAAACATCATTTTTACAGAAGACTATGAATTTAGATATTTTAAAGAATGGTTGGGCGCATTATTCAAATTTGACTCAAGTGCAAATTATTTAGTGACAATTTTTTATTTATTATATAATGAAAATCTTAAAAAAAATAGATTTGCTTTATTTATAGAGGGATTAAGTGATTACATAACAACTTATAACCAGAAATTATCTTTACGAGGGATGAATTATAAATTGAATCATGAAGAACTTAACAATTTTGATTTGTTGAAAAAAATGTTTCTGAAATTAATGGAGACCGATAAAATAGAGAATGATATTTTTTATTTAGACGGCATCAAAAGTATACTCCCATTATTATCTTTAGATGAAAGACGAAATGTATTACAACATATTCAAAAACAGAACAATTGTCCTCCTCCAGAGATTGAGGAATTACAAAGAATTATAGTTAATTAAAATTTGTAAAAAAGAGAATAAAAGGTAGACGATGCCTCAGTAAAAATTGACTCGGAAGAATCCGACTATAAAGGCTAAGTTTGATGCTTTAAAGGGGGAGTGAGAAAGCAAGACATGAACGGTATTATTAACTTAAAAAAAGAAGCGGGGATGACCTCGCATGATGTGGTTTTTAAACTGCGTAGGATTTTAGGAACTAAGAAGATTGGTCATGGAGGGACTTTAGACCCTGATGTTGTCGGTGTTTTGCCGATTGCTGTCGGTAAGGCAACCCGCATGGTCGAGTTTATGCAGGACGAGGGTAAAGTCTATGAAGGAGAAATAACTCTTGGATATTCTACAACAACTGAAGACGCTAGTGGTGAAGTTGTTGCAGAGACACCAGTATTGTCTCCCTTAGATGAAAAGATTGTTGATCAAGCGATTGCCAGTCTGACAGGTCCGATCACTCAGATTCCACCTATGTACTCGGCTGTCAAGGTCAATGGTCGCAAACTCTATGAATATGCGCGTGCTGGTCAAGAAGTAGAGCGTCCAGAACGTCAGGTGACGATTTATAGTTTCGAAAGAACCAGCCCCATTTCCTATGTGGAGAATCTTGCTCGATTTAGTTTCCGTGTAAAATGTAGCAAGGGGACTTATATTCGTACCTTATCAGTTGATTTGGGAGAAAAACTTGGCTATGCAGCTCATATGTCTCATTTAACACGAACAAGTGCAGCTGGATTACAGTTGGACGATGCTTTGACCTTGGAAGAAATTTCCGAAAAAGTAGAGGCTGGACAACTAGACTTTCTTCATCCCTTGGAGATTGGAACAGGTGACTTAGTTAAGGTTTATTTGACTCCAGAACAAGCAGAAGAAGTGCGTTTTGGTCGCTTTATTGAATTGGAACAAACTGAGAAGGAATTGGCTGGTTTTGAAGGTGATAAATTACTAGCCATTTTAGAGAAAAGGGATCAACTCTATAAGCCTAGAAAGGTTTTCAATTGATTAGAGCTGGTGGTAAAATTGTAAACTGATTTTGAGTTTTTAAAAAATCTAAAAAGTAGTGCAGTTTAGACCAGAAAAAGTTATGAAAAAGGGTTGAAAACACGGTGATATTTGACAGTTTTGCTTGCTTATGATAATATTTAAATAAAGAAAAGCTAGAAAACTTTCAGAGGATATTATGAGTATTGAGATGACTGTTAGTGAGATTGCTGAGGTCTTGGGCTTGTCCCGCCAAGCAATCAATAACCGTGTCAAGGAATTACCTGAAGAAGATACGACTAAAAATGATAAAGGAGTTACTGTGGTAACTCGCAGTGGCTTGATTAAGCTTGAAGAAATCTACAAAAAGACCATTTTTGAAGATGAACCTGTTAGTGATGATGTAAAGCAACGTGAATTGATGGAGATTCTTGTTGATGAAAAGAACGCTGAAATCATCCGTCTTTATGAGCAATTAAAGGCCAAAGACAAACAGTTAGCTGAAAAAGATGAACAGATGCGTGTCAAAGACCGTCAAATCGCAGAAAAAGATAAGCAATTGGATCAACAACAACAGTTAACGCTACAAGCTATGAAGGACCAAGAAACCCTTCAGTTGGAGTTGGATCAGGCTAAGCAAGAAGTACAAGCAACGAAGAAAGGCTTCTTTGCTCGCTTATTTGGAGGATAAGAAAAAACTGCTTGGTTTCTAGATATAACCAAGTAGTTTCTTTTTACACATACAGTAAGGAATGGATAAGATGGAAAAATTAAGAGATTATATTTCATTTGATTTGGAATTTAATAAACACCAAGATAAAACTCACTTGATTCAGGTATCTGCGGTCCGTTTTAAAGATGGTGAAGAAGTAGGAGCATTTGACTCATATGTTCATACGGATGTACCATTGAAAAGTTTTATAAACGGTTTAACGGGTATCACATCTGAAACCTTGAAGGATGCTCCGAAGGTGGAAGATGTTCTTAAGAATTTTCAAGATTTTGTAGGTGAGTTACCCCTTGTTGGTTATAATGCAGCCAAGAGTGATTTACTGATTTTGTTGGAGCATGGTTTGGATTATAGTAGCCAATATCTAGTTGATCTCTATGATGAGGCTTTTGAGCGACGGAGTTCGGATCTTCACGGCATTGCAAATCTAAAATTACAGACTGTTGCTGAATTTTTAGGATTCAAGGGGCAGTCTCATAATAGTTTAGAGGATGCACGTATGACTGCGCGTGTTTATGAAGCTTTTCTAGAATCTGATGAAAGCAGAATTTTACTGGACTCCAAGAGTAGCTTGAACTCTAATCCTTTCGGTGGACTAGATTTATCACAGCTTTTTGATTAGGAGATTTTATGAAACCTGAAAAACCTAAAAAATTGGGTTTTAAAAAGATTTACCTCAATCTGGATAAAATCCTCTTTCTATTTTTTTTAATCTTCATGCTAGTAGATTATATTTGGTTGCCACTGAACTCATTGATAGCAGGTTTTTTACTCAGTCAGACGGGCTATTTGTTTATTTCATATAACAATGTTTTTGAAATTTTAAAACATGCGCCTTTAGTTAGCTTTGGGTTTTTAATCTTAATAGCCATTAACCTTTTAGTAGCCTATTTTCAACTAAGTCTTCTCTTCATTGGGGCTCGACACCTTCTCTATCATGAGAAAAGAACCTTGATTGAGTATAGTCGCAAGGTATTTCGTGAAAGTATAGCCTTCATGAAACGTCTGACTGTTTCCAAGGCCTTGTTTATCTTCGTTTATATCGCTATGATTTTTCCGTTTATCAGGAAGATTTTTAAAATTTATTATTTTAATAAAATAGTGATACCTGAATTTATTCAGACCTATATGGAAGACAAGTATTGGATATGGTGGATTGGTATTATCATCTTGTCTATCCTCTTCTTATGCGTTTCTGTTAAGTTGGTTTTTGTTCTTCCGAAAATCTTTTATGATAAGATGACAGTCAAGGATGCTGTAGTCTACAGTCTTGAAAAAACCAGAAATCATTTTTGGTTTTACGCTTGGCATCTTTTTCTAATTCTTGTCAAAACGAATCTTTTCTTTTACTTACTTCTAATCCCACTATTGGTTGGCCAGTTTTTAGTAGATGGTCTCACACATCGAGAATCTTTGATTCTTGCTATTTCGAACTATATTTTGATTAAAAATATCCACTATATGGCTTTGACTTACTTCTTGGTTAAGTTTACCTCCTTTTTAACTGGTGAGGAGTTGGATATTATGCCAAGACGAAAGAAAGATCATATCATGAGATGGGGTGTAATGGGGTGCGCCAGTGTCTTCTTTGCGATTGAGGGTTATGTTTATTTAGAAGCACCCGTAGTCAATCCTCCACTTGTCATCTCTCACAGAGGTGTCTCAAATGGAAATGGTGTCCAAAATACAGTTGAATCCTTAGAAAAAACAGCTCAGTTAAAACCAGATTTAGTTGAGATGGATGTGCAGGAAACCAAGGACGGTCAGTTTGTCATGATGCATGATGCTAACCTAAAAAGTTTAGCGGGATTAAATGTAACACCACAAGACTTAACTTTAGATGAGTTGAAGCAATTAGATATTTATGAAAATGGTTATCAGGCTAAAATATCCAGCTTTGATGATTATATAAATCGTGCCAATGACCTTCATCAGAAATTGCTGATTGAAATTAAAACAAGTCGAAAAGATAGTGCTCAAATGATGGATCATTTTCTAGATCAATATGGGGCAAAGATCAAAGTCTATGGGCATCAGATGCAATCTTTGGATTATCATGTTATTGAAAAAGTAACTCAGTACGATAAGGAAATTCCAGTCTATTTCATTCTGCCCTATAATTCCGTTTTTCCAAGAACGAATGCAACAGGCTATACCATGGAATATTCTACCTTAGATGAATATTTTGTAACCAAGCTTTGGAATACAAAACAAAAACTCTATGTATGGACAATCAATAGTTCGGAATCCTTTGATAAGTCTCTACGTTTGGGAGTTGATGGTATGATAACAGATGATCTAGAAAGAATAAAAGAAGAGCTTGAGACCGCTCAGGAAGATCCTGAATATACGGACTTGCTTCTCAAGAAAGCAGCAGAAATATTTACTTTCTAGGTAAGACAAAAGAGGCTGAATTGAACATCAGCCTCTTTTTATGCTATTAGAATGGTAATTTACCAGCAAAAGCACCTAGTTTCTTTTTAGTTGCTTCATCAATTTGTTCAAGAGTAGCATTGACTGCTTGAACTGTCATATCTGATAGAGTTTCAATATCTTCTGGGTCAACAACTGCTGGATTGAAATCAATTTTTGTAACTTTCTTGTCTCCTGTTAGTGTGGCAGTTACAAGGTTTTGGGCAGAAGTTCCAACAAATTCTGTAGCAGCAAGTTCAGCCTGACTTTGCTCCATTTGTTTTTGAAGTTTTTGAGCTTGACGCATCATGTTTTGCATATTCATCATAAGATTTAAGGTTTCCTTTAACAATTTTTTCTCCTTATTTTATCAATTTTAGATAGAAATGTCTAATGTTAATTTATAGCTTGTAACATTAAATTTTCTGACAATTCATTGAATGATTAGAAAATCTATGTTATAATGAATTAAAAACAAATGGACTTCCCATGATTTAATAGGAGTATCTAATGAAAAAACTTGGTTTTATCCTTTTATCTTCGGCATTGTTGTTATCTGCTTGTGCAGTTCGTTTTGAACAATCGTCAACTACAAGTGATTCATCTCAGGTCGCAAAATTATCAGAAGATAACCAAAAATTATTGGATAAGGCAACTAGTGACTACAAAACATTTGTAGAAGAACAGATTGATAAACTTTTAACAGATACAGAAGGTTTTGTTAAACTTTTGAAGGATGGTAAGTTAGAGGAAGCTAAAAAGGCATACCCTTTAATCCGTATGTCCTATGAACGTTCAGAGCCGATTGCAGAGAGCTTCGGTGAATCTGATGTGAAGATTGACTTTCGTTTGGCAGACTATCTAGATGAAAATAAGACTGAAGAAGGTTGGTCTGGTTTCCACCGTATCGAGCGCATTCTTTGGGAGGAAAACACAACTAAAGGAACTGAGTCTTATGGTGACCAACTGGTAAATGACATCAAGGAATTGAAGGCTAAGATTGCGACTGTAGATGTTGATTACAAGATTATGCTAACTGGGGCTGTCGACCTTCTAAATGAAGTAGCGACAAGTAAGATTACTGGTGAAGAGGAGATTTATTCTCATACAGATTTGTATGATTTTCGTGCCAATATCCAAGGTGCTGAAAAGATTTTCCAACTCTTTAAACCTTTACTTGAAAAATCAGATGCAGCCTTGGTTAAGGAGTTAGAGGAAGATTTCAAATCTGTCAATAGTTTGTTAGACAAACACATGACGGACAAGGAACACTATAAACTCTATACAGACTTAACGAAAGAGGACACTAAAGAATTGTCTGAAGCAGTCACAAAACTTGGTGAACCATTATCACAAATGGGTAAATTTCTTGGTGGAGAATAAGTAATATGACAAACAAAGGCGAAAAATTTTTTGAACAAAAAATGGACCGTCGAGAATTTCTAAAAAAAGCAGGTATCGGAGGGGCTGGTCTCGCACTTGGACTCTCTGGTGCTTCTGCTTTTTTCGCACCTAAGCTTGATGGTCAGGAGAAAATCTCGTACGGGGATGAAAAAATAGCCTTCTGTGGCAAACACCAAGCTGGCATTACAACTGTCATGCAGAAAAACATTTATTTTGTGGTTTTAGATTTGCATACAACTGACAAAGAGAAAATCATCCAGTTATTTAAAGATTGGACGGATTATAGTGCCAAACTTGTAGTAGGAGAATTGGTTAAAAAAGATGGTAACAATAGCCTTCTGCCTCCAAGTGATACTGGAGAAACAGTTGGCCTTAATCCTCATCGATTAACCCTGACCTTTGGAGTTTCGGCTAGTTTCCTTGAAAAGATGAAACTAGAGAACAAACGTCCAACACTCTTTAGAGATTTGCCTCCTTTTCCAAAGGAACAGTTACGAGAAAAGTACACGGGAGGAGATATAGTTATCCAAGCTTGTGCTGATGATGAGCAAGTTGCTTTTCATGCTGTTCGCAACCTTATTCGCAAGGGTAGAAATGCCGTTACTCTTCGTTGGAGTCAATCTGGTTTTGCAGCTATCGGTAATCGAATGGAAACTCCTCGGAATCTCTTTGGTTTTAAAGACGGAACTGCTAATGTTACCACTGAGAAAGAATTTGATCAGGTTGTTTGGGCTGACAGTAAGGATTGGATGGGAAATGGTTCCTACATGGCAGTTCGACGCATTCAGATGTTTCTAGATACTTGGGATCGAACTAATCTCGAGGAACAAGAAAATACCTTTGGGCGCTATAAGGAAAGTGGAGCTCCTTTTGGCAAGAAAAACGAATTTGATGAGGTGGACTTGAGTCTTCTTCCTGACGATTCTCATGTTCGCTTAGCTAAAGAAGTGGATAAGCCTCTCCTGCGTCGCTCTTATTCTTATTCTGATGGCATAGATGAAAAGACTGGTCAGTTTGACACTGGTTTGCTCTTTATCTCCTTCCAAAAGGATCCAGATAGCTTTGTTAAAGTTCAGACCAATCTAGGTGCTACGGATAAAATGAATGAATACGTTACCCATATAGGTAGTGGTCTTTTTGCCTGCTTTGGTGGAGTAGAGAAGGGAGGTTACATTGGGCAGAAATTATTGGAATCCTAAAAGTATTATCCTCCTATTTGCTTGTTTCTTCCTATTGATTTTTCCGGTAGGAGCTAAGGAAAATTTGAGTCCCTACTTTGTGAAAATAACTGATACAACTGAAGCTGTTAAAGAAGGTAAACAAGATCAGGCTAGAAAACTAATCGATGAAATGACCAAAGATTTCGAGAAAGTCGAGAATTCTGACTCTGAAGCAGGGCGACAAGTTCAAGAAAAGTTGGCCTTAACTGGTGATATTACTGAAGACCAGTTAACTCAGATTTCTTTAGCCCTTTTGACATTTGAGAAAGAGCAAAATCCAGTCGACCTTGATGCAGAAAAAGAGAAACTAGTTTCACGATTAGAATCTCGTTTTGAAGCCTTAGACAAGGCAATCGCTTCTCAAGATCTGGAAGCAGTAAGAGAAGCCTATAAAAAAATGAATTCAACCTGGACCATCAATGAAGCAGTGGTTCGCGACCATAGTACAGCTCATTATGGGCAAGTGGAAACAGCTATTTCCTTCCTGCGTAGTAGCATTGAGACTGAACCAACGAACTTTGATTCTATTCAGGCATCCTTTGATGATTTGAAGACAGCCATTTCTAACTTTATTGAAGGTACAGAAGTTGCGACGACATCTTCGAATCTGACCCTAAAGGATGGAATTGATCTTTTAAAAAAGGCCTTGGCTCAATATCAAGCTGGTCAAGATAGCGAAGCAGCTGCGACGATGAAGGAGTTTATTACTATTTGGCCCACCATCGAGGGTTCTGTAAGTACAACCAATCCTTCGCTTTATACCAAGGTTGAAAGTGAAAGTCCTGTCATCATGGTTAAGGGGAAGGAAAGTGAATATCAAGAAAAGCTTTCTAGCTTGATTGCAGAGCTATCTCAAATTGATACTAGCACTTCCTATAATGCATTTGACGCCATGCTCATCTTGCTCCGAGAAGGTGTAGAAGCCCTCTTGATTGTTATGGCGCTTGTGACAACTTTGAAAGCTGCTAAGATGAGACAGGGCCTCAAGTGGGTCTATGGTGGTGCATTTGCGGGAATAGTGGCCAGTCTTTTAATTGCCTATATCCTACAGATTGCCTTTCCAGCAGTCACCTCAGGAACTAACCGTGAAATCATCGAAGGTGCAGTCGGGATTTTTGCGGTTATCATGATGATTTTAATCGGTATTTGGCTTCATAGCAAATCCTCTGTTAAAAAATGGAATGCTTTTATGGAATCGCAGATGCAAACTGTCACGAAAACAGGATCTTTCCTTTCTATGTTCGCTTTAAGTTTTCTAGCCGTATTCCGTGAAGGTGCTGAGACGATTTTATTCTATGTGGGTATTCTGCCAAGGATTTCTAGTTTTGATTTTGTCCTAGGAATTTCTCTGGCCCTCTTAGTTTTAGTCGTGATTGCCTTTGTGATGAACAAGGCCAGTAAATTTTTCCTACCTCATAAGGTTTTCTTTATCCTGACTTGGATGATTTATGCCTTAGCCTTTAAGATGACGGGAGTCAGCATTCATGCTCTACAGTTGACAAATATGATCCCCAATCATCTGATCGCAGGAATACCAAGTATTGATATATTGGGAATTTACCCTAGTTGGGAAAGTTTGGCAGGACAGTTTTTCTTTATTTTCGTGGTGGTTCTTGTTACCATTAGACAGGGTGAAAAGTAATGGACCAAGAGGAATTGACAATTATTGAACATTTGGTAGAATTTAGAAAGAGATTGCTAGCAGTAGTTGTTTGCTTCTTTCTGGTTTTCTGCGTTTCACTATTATTTGCCGATCAGGTTTATCAATTTATCACACAAGGCTTTAGTCAGAAGTTGATCGTCTTAGGACCTAATGATATTTTATGGATTTATCTTCGTTTGGCAAGTTTGATGGCCTTTAGCCTTACCTTACCTTTTACGGTCTATCAAGTCTGGAGTTTTGTTCGACCAGCCCTTAAAACTGAAGAAGCAGGGGCGATTTTTGCTTATATCCCTGCAACTTTCCTTTGTTTTATCTTAGGATTAGCCTTTGGATTTTATTTTGTAACACCAGCTTTACTTCAGGTCTTGCTAGGACTGGGTGAAAACTTATTTGAGACGCAGTTAACAGCACAAAATTATCTAGCTTTTGTCTTTCAAACTACTGTACCACTAGCATTTATCTTTGAATTGCCAGTTATCATTGCTTTTTTAACCTCAATTGATTTAATTGGGCCTGGACTACTCGTTGCTTATAGACGTCATGCCTACTTCATTTTATTGGTATTGGCTGTTATATTGACGCCGGCCGATTTTATTAGTGATTTAGCGATGACTGTTCCCCTAATCCTTTTATATGAGGTTAGTATCGCTATTAGTAAATGGATTTTTAAGAGAAAAAGGAAAGGAGAAAAAAATGGGAATCTTACGTGATATTGGTGCACCAGGCTTGATCGTCATTGTCCTTGGCGCACTGTTGATTTTTGGACCAAAACGCTTACCAGAGCTAGGCGAATCAGTAGGAAAAATGCTTGCTGAGTTTAAAAAAGCCGTTAAGGGCATCGGCGAGCAAGAAGAAAAATAAATGAATAACTATTGAATAGAGTTGAGAATTGTTAGCTTGGAATTATCTCTAGCTACAATCTCAACTTTTTTATTTAGTTTAAGGTTTATTTAAGTTTTCTATGATATTCTGAAGAACTCTATATTAATGGAAAGATGGAATTGAAAACCTACTTTTTATCATTCAAGCTACTTTTCCTAAAGGTATGCCTAGGCTCTTTCTGACTAGAGAATTCTAGTATTTATTTCGATAAAAGGCTAGGTTGTGATATAATGGTAAAGAATGAGTTTTTTAGAACAGACTAAAGGAGTATTAAAATGATCTACGCTGGAATTTTAGCAGGTGGAACTGGCACGCGCATGGGGATTAGTAATTTACCTAAACAATTTCTTGAGTTGGGAGATCGCCCAATCTTGATTCATACTATTGAAAAATTTGTTTTGGAACCAAGTATTGAAAAGATTGTAGTTGGAGTTCATGGTGACTGGGTTACACACGCAGAAGATTTAGTTGAAAAATTCCTACCACTCCACAAGGACCGTATAATCATCACAAAAGGTGGTGCGGATCGTAATTCTAGTATTGAAAAAATTATTGAAGCTATTGATGCTCACCGTCCACTGACCGCAGATGATATTGTGGTGACGCATGATTCAGTTCGTCCTTTCATCACTCTTCGAATGATTCAAGATAATATTGAACTCGCTAAAAACCATGATGCTGTTGATACCGTGGTTGAAGCTGTGGATACCATTGTTGAAAGTACAAATGGTCAGTTCATCACAGATATTCCAAATCGCGCTCATCTATACCAAGGACAGACTCCTCAAACCTTCCGTTGTAAAGACTTTATTGATTTGTATGGTTCTTTATCAGCAGAAGAAAAAGAAATTTTGACAGATGCATGTAAAATCTTTGTCATTAAGGGTAAAGATGTAGCCTTGGCTAAGGGTGAATACTCAAATCTAAAAATCACAACAGTTACAGACTTGAAGATTGCTAAAAGCATGATTGAGAAAGACTAGAGACATGATTAATCAAATTTATCAACTGACAAAACCCAAATTTATCAATATCAAATACCAAGAAGAAGAGATTGATCAAGAGAATCATATCCTTATTCGACCAAACTTTATGGCGGTTTGTCATGCGGATCAACGTTACTATCAAGGAAAACGTGATCCAAAAATTTTATCAAAGAAACTTCCAATGGCTATGATTCATGAGTCTTGTGGAACTGTTATTTCTGATCCCACAGGTACCTACAAAGTTGGCCAGAAGGTTGTCATGATTCCCAACCAACCACCTATGCAGAGTGATGAGGAATTCTATGAAAACTATATGGCAGGAACTTATTTCTTGTCGAGTGGTTATGATGGCTTTATGCGAGAATTCGTTTCTCTGCCTAAGGATCGTGTGGTAGCTTACGAAGATATCGAAGACACAGTTGCCGCCATTACTGAGTTTGTCAGTGTTGGCATGCATGCTATGAATCGTTTTATGACGGTATCTCACAGCAGACGTCAGCGTATTGCAGTTATTGGAGATGGTAGTCTAGCTTTTGTCATGGCTAATATTATCAACTATACCTTGCCTGAAGCTGAGATTATTGTTATTGGTCGTCATTGGGAGAAATTAGAACTCTTCTCTTTTGCTAAGGAGCTTTACATTACGGATAGCATCCCAGAAGATCTTAGTTTTGATCATGGTTTCGAATGTTGTGGTGGTGATGGATGCGGACCTGCTATCAATGATCTCATCCGTTACATCAAACCACAAGGTACTATTCTGATGATGGGAGTTAGTGAGTACAAGGTCAACATCAATACTCGAGATTCCTTGGAAAAAGGTTTGTTACTAGTAGGTTCTTCGCGTTCAGGACGTGTTGACTTCGAAAAAGCTATCCAAATGATGGAGATTAAGAGATTTGCCAATCGTTTGAAAAATATTATTTATTTAGAAGAACCAGTAAGAGAGATCAAAGATATTCACCGAGTTTTTGCAACTGACCTAAATACTGCCTTTAAGACAGTCTTTAAGTGGGAAGTCTAATGGAGGATGAGCGTGGAAAAGATTATTAAGGAAAAACTGACATCTTTACTATCAACTAATGAGGATATTATAAGTGTTGAACAACTAGGAGGAATGACTAATCAAAACTATTTGGTTAAGACAACCTCAAATCAGTATATCGTTAAGTTTTTCGGAAAAGGCACAGATAAATTGATTAACCGTCAAAATGAGAAATTTAATCTGGACTTGTTAAAAGATTTAAAACTTGATGTAGAAAATTATCTTTTCGATATTGAAGCAGGTATCAAGGTTAATCAGTACATTAAATCTGCGAATACTCTTAATTCCACTACTATCAAGACTAAGTTTGAAAAGATTGCGTCTATTTTACAAACGGTTCATGCTTCGGGTAAGGAATTAAAAGGAGAGTTTGCTCCTTTTGAGGAAATCAAAAAATATGAAACCTTGATTCAAGGGGAGATTTCCTATCCAAACTATGAAACTGTCAGAAAGTCTGTGTTTTCTCTGAAAGAAGAGCTTGAACAAATCGGTATTGATAAGAAATCATGTCACATTGATTTAGTACCAGAAAATTTCATAGAAGGACCAGATGGTCACCTTTATCTGATTGATTGGGAATATTCTTCTATGAATGATCCTATGTGGGATTTGGCAGCCCTCTTCCTAGAATCAGAGTTTACTAGTGCAGAGGAAGAAGATTTTCTCAGTTATTATGAGAGTGACAAGACTTCAGTTTCTAGAGAAAAAATTCGTATCTACAAAATCTTGCAGGACATCATTTGGAGTCTTTGGACTATTTACAAAGAAGAAAATGGTGCAGATTTCGGAGATTATGGAATCTCTCGTTACAATAGAGCTGTGAAAGAGTTGGATTCTATGGGAGGTTCTGATGAAGACTAAAAACGGAGTTTCTTTTGGTCTACTTTCAGGTGTCTTCTGGGGATTAGGCTTAACCATTAGTGCCTATATCTTCTCTATATTTACTGACCTATCACCTTTTGTAGTAGCAGCAGCACACGATTTTCTGAGTATTTTTATCTTGCTAGGATATCTTTTATTTAAAGAAGGTAAAGTACGTATTTCAATCTTCTTGAACATTCGAAATGTCAGTGTCATTATTGGAGCACTTTTAGCTGGGCCGATTGGGATGCAAGCCAATCTCTATGCGGTCAAATATATCGGTAGTTCATTAGCATCCTCAGTTTCAGCTATTTATCCTGCAGTATCTGTCATTCTCGCTTTCTTTTTCTTAAAGCATAAGATTTCTAAGAATACAGTATTTGGTATTTTGTTAATCATAGCAGGCATTATTGCTCAGACCTACAAGGTTGAACAAGTGAATTCCTTCTATATCGGAATACTCTGTGCCTTGATTTGTGCGCTTGCTTGGGGAAGTGAAAGTGTTCTGAGCTCATTCGCTATGGAAAGTGAACTCAGTGAACTCGAAGCACTCTTGATACGACAAGTCACATCTTTCTTGTCCTACCTTGTCATTGTTCTCTTCTCGCATCATTCATTTGCGGAAGTAGCAAATGGTCAATTGTTGGGTCTTTTGATTATCTTTGCAGCATCAAATATGATTTCTTATCTAGCCTATTATATGGCTATTAATCGATTGCAGCCGGCAAAAGCTACTGGTCTAAATGTGAGTTATGTAGTATGGACTGTTTTGTTTGCAGCTATTTTCTTGGGCTCGCCCCTTAATTTACTGACCATTATTACTTCCCTTATCGTAATGGCTGGTGTTTATATTATTATTAAAGAATAAAGGAGAAAACGCGTGAAAGCGATTATTTTAGCAGCCGGATTGGGAACTCGTTTGAGACCCATGACAGAAAATACACCCAAAGCTTTGGTTCAAGTTAACCAAAAACCTTTGGTTGAATATCAAATTGAATTTTTAAAAGAGCGTGGAATCGATGATATTATCATCGTTGTAGGTTATTTGAAAGAACAGTTCGACTATCTTAAAGAAAAGTACGGTGTTCGTTTGATCTTCAACGATAAGTATGCTGATTACAACAACTTTTACTCTCTTTACTTGGTAAAAGAAGAGTTGGCTAACAGCTACGTTATCGATGCGGATAACTATCTTTTCAAAAATATGTTCCGCAATGACATCGAGCGTTCAACATACTTCAGCGTTTATCGTGAAGACTGTGATAATGAGTGGTTCCTAGTTTACGGAGAAGATTACAAAGTTCAAGATATCATCGTCGATAGTAAGAATGGTCGCATCCTGAGTGGAGTTTCATTCTGGGACGCTCCAACAGCTGAGAAAATTGTTGGGTTTATCGACAAAGCCTATGCAAGTGGGGAATTTGTAGATCTCTACTGGGATAACATGGTTAAAGATAATATCAAAGAACTAGATGTTTACGTAGAGGAATTGGAAGAAAACTCTATCTATGAAATTGATAGTGTCAAAGATTATCAAAAATTGGAGAAGATTCTCTCTTCACAAAAATAAGTAAACTAAAATACGTCAGACACCGTACCTATTTTTGCTTGACTTTTTAGGGTTGATACAGTATACTAGTAAAAATTTAACCTTTAAGGGAAGTCCAGAGAGGCTCACAAGGTGTCAGATAGAAAATAGATTACACAAACTTCGAATAAACACAGTTTATTTGATTCTTTTCTGTAAGTATCTTACTGAAACCTTGCGATTGCAAGGTTTTTCTTTTTCTGAACCCCTTAAAATTTAAGGAGGAAACGGTATGAATCCAAATTGTAAAAAACGCATGGGTGCTATTCGCTTGGAAACCATGAAAGTAGTGTCTCAAAAGGAAATCGCACCAGCAATCTTTGAACTAGTACTTCAAGGAGAAATGGTTGAAGCTATGAAAGCTGGACAATTTCTACATTTGCGTGTACCTGATGATGCCCATCTCTTGCGTCGTCCGATTTCAATCTCGTCTATAGATAAGGCTAAAAAACAATGCCATCTTATTTATCGTATCGAAGGTTCTGGTACAGCAATTTTTTCAACTTTGAAACCAGGTGATAGTTTAGATGTTATGGGACCTCAAGGAAATGGCTTTGACTTATCTGATTTAGATAAGCAGAGTCATGTTCTCCTAGTCGGTGGAGGAATTGGTGTGCCCCCTTTACTTGAAGTAGCTAAACAATTAGATGAACGTGGTGTAGATGTCACAACAGTTCTAGGATTCGCTACTAAAGATGCTGTTATTTTGGAAGATGAATTATCCATATTTAGTCAGGTCTTTGTAACGACTGATGATGGATCTTATGGTATTAAAGGAAATGTATCGGTAGTGATTAATGAATTTGACACAGAATTTGATGCAATCTACTCATGCGGTGCGCCAGGTATGATGAAATACATTAATCAAACATTTTACGACCATCCAAGAGCTTACCTATCCCTAGAATCCCGTATGGCCTGTGGCATGGGAGCTTGCTACGCTTGCGTCTTGAAAGTGCCTGATAGTGAAACAGTTAGTCAACGTGTGTGTGAAGATGGCCCTGTATTTAAAACAGGCACAGTTGTTTTATAAGGAGAGTGTCATGACTACAAATCGATTACAAGTTTCTCTACCAGGCTTAGAATTAAAGAATCCTATCATTCCTGCTTCAGGCTGTTTTGGCTTTGGTCAAGAATATGCCAAATACTATGATTTAGACCTTTTAGGCTCTATCATGATTAAGGCGACTACCCTAGAACCCAGGTTTGGAAATCCAACTCCAAGGGTTGCAGAAACACCAGCAGGTATGCTAAACGCCATTGGTTTACAAAATCCTGGTTTAGAAGTCGTTCTCTCTGAAAAATTACCTTGGCTTGAAAGAGAATACCCAAATCTCCCTATTATCGCCAATGTTGCTGGCTTTTCAAAACAAGAATACGCGGCCGTATCTCATGGAATTTCTAAGGCAACTAACGTGAAAGCCATTGAGCTCAATATCTCTTGTCCTAACGTTGATCATGGGAATCATGGACTTTTAATTGGACAAGATCCTGAGTTGGCCTATGATGTGGTGAAGGCTGCGGTAGAAGCATCAGAAGTGCCCGTTTACGTCAAATTGACTCCAAGTGTTACTGACATCGTAACCATTGCTAAGGCTGCAGAAGATGCTGGAGCTAGTGGAATCACCATGATCAATACCCTTGTAGGAATGCGTTTTGATCTCAAAACAAGAAAGCCGATTATTGCAAATGGGATAGGTGGCATGTCTGGACCTGCAGTATTTCCTGTAGCTCTAAAACTAATCCGTCAAGTAGCTCAAACAACTAAGCTTCCAATCATTGGTATAGGGGGAGTGGATTCTGCTGAAGCTGCCTTAGAAATGTATCTGGCTGGTGCATCAGCTATCGGAGTCGGAACAGCAAACTTTACCAACCCATATTCTTGTCCAGATATTATCGAAAATCTGCCAAAAGTCATGGACAAATATGGTATTGATAGTCTAGAGCAACTCCGTAAAGAAGTCAAAGAAGGTTTACTTTAAGTTTTATGTGCTGAATTCAGTCTAAATTGTTTTGAAAGCGCCATTTTTTTGGTATAATAAATACTATGATTATTACAGTACCTATTAAAACAGAAAAAGATATTGCAACACCAGGACCAAACGTCCTTGTACTTGGTTATTTTGATGGAGTTCACCTCGGCCATCAAAAATTATTTGAAATAGCTTCTAACATTGCTGCTGAAAAGCGCCAGGGAGTAGCTCTAGTAACTTTTAACGAATCACCAAAGCTAACTCTGAATCAATACTCACCTGAACACTTATTGCATATTTTGAATGCTAGTGAACGTGAACGTAGATTGAAGCGAGCTGGAGTTGAGAGCTTGTATTTGATGGATTTCACTAGTCGAGTAGCAAATATGACTGCCCAAGAATTCATTGATACCTATGTCAAGGAAGCAAAGGCAGATACGATTGTAGTTGGTTTTGACTATACTCTTGGTTCAGATAGAAAAACAGCTGAGGATTTAAAAGAACTCTTCCATGGTGAAGTGGTTGTTGTTCCACCAGTTGAGGACGAAAAGGGGAAAATTAGTTCAACGCGTATTCGCCAAGCCATTCTAGAAGGAGATGTAAAAGAGGCAGGCAAACTTCTGGGATTCCCTTTGCCAACGAGAGGTGTAGTGGTTCATGGAAATGCGCGTGGTCGAACTATTGGCTTCCCGACAGCTAATCTAGTCAACTTGGATCGGACATATATGCCAGCTGATGGTGTTTATGCCGTTGACGTTGAAATCCAAAGAAAAGTCTATCGTGGTATGGCGAGTCTAGGTAAAAATGAAACCTTTGATGGCGAAGAAGAGCGTTTTGAAGTTCATATCTTTGATTTTTCCGACGATATCTATGGGGAAACTGTCATCGTTTCCTGGTTGGACCGTATCCGTGATATGGTAAAATTTGATAGCGTTGATCAATTGGTTAAGCAACTAGAAGAAGATGAAAAGATAGCTAGAAAATAAAATCAAAAAATAGTAGAGTTTGGGATTTTCTCAAACTCTTTTTTATTATGTGACTATTAGTCCGTCTCGCTCCGTTAGGTGCGAGACAAAAAAACCACCCGCTATGCGGGTGCGCGTCGAAGGTTATACCAAAAAAACTCCAAACGCGATACAATAAAGGTGTTCAAGCCAATTGTAAAGCGAAAGGAGAAAATCATGGTACAAAAGTCTCATAGTTTATTACACACAAAGTGGCACTGTAAGTATCACATTGTGTTCACCCCTAAGTATAGACGAAAAGTCATCTATAATCAATATCGGAGTAGTTTAGGTGAAATATTTCATCGTTTGTGTAGCTATAAAGGAGTTGAAATTATCGAAGGACACTTGATGCCAGATCATGTACATATGTTAGTCAGTATTCCACCAAGGATAAGTGTTTCTAGTTTCATGGGTTATTTAAAGGGTAAAAGTGCACTCATGATGTTTGACAAACACGCCAACCTCAAGTACAAGTTTGGAAATCGACATTTCTGGGCGGAAGGTTATTATGTGAGTACAGTAGGGCCTAATGAAGCCACAATTAAGAAATATATTCAAGATTAAAGAAATTATCCAGTGGATGATTTCTTCACGAGTATGAAAATTTGAGAACGAGTAAAGCATGATATAGCACTAGATAAATTGAGTGTAAAAGAATATGAGGATCCCTTTAGGGATAGTGGTAAGTAATACTAAAGCCTCTTTAAGAGGCAAGTGACGAGTCAAGAGCAATGAGGCTTGAACAACGTGAAAGCCAGCGTCTTTAGGCGCTGGCTGGTAATTTGGGCTTATAGCCCTGGTGCAAACCACCCGTTAGACGGGTGGTTATGATTTGTATTTTTAGCTTAAGTTTGGGGAATCATCATAACTATTATAGTAGGCTAAATAAAGAATAGTTCATTTCGACTTCTAAAACATTGCTAGAAATTGATTTGACTCCCCTAATCAATTTGTCCAGATTTTATTTCATTTCACCATAGAGGAAATTTGAAATATCAACTTGTGAACATCATCGTATTTTTGGATTATAGAATGAATAAATGATATGTTCTTTTTATACCAAGTTATAGAAATTATAAAATCTATCTAAAACGAGTTTTAAGAAATATTTCCTATAATTAAGACCGCGAATAAGTTTCATGAGAAAGAGGAAAGTGTTGGTTATTATATAAATATCCTAGTTGACGTATTGGAGATCTTTTTTGAACTGTGTAAATCAGTATTTTTTAAGTAATTAACGGTTATCATTGCTAGAAATTATCATTAAAAAGTGGTAAAGTAGGAAACAGCATCAATTTTTAAAATTGATAGAAAAACGGAAGGTATTAACATGTTTTTTAAAAGAAATGAAGGTCAATTTAGAGAGACAGACCGTGTTACAAGATTTAAGTTAATCAAGTCTGGTAAGCACTGGTTACGTGCCTCTACTTCCCTTTTTGGCTTGTTTAAAGTCATTCGTGGTGGAGTCGATACTGCTCAAGTGTCAACAGAAGTTGTTGAAGAGCGTTCTTCCACACCATTGACAGGAATCGATGTTCTTAAGGGAATAGTAGCAGCTGGTTCAGTTATCGGTGGTGGGGCTGTTGTTCAAACTCAAGTCCATGCCAATGAACAAACTGCAGTTGAAAAAGTTATCGAAACAGAGGATACACTTGTCACTGCAGATAAAGTTGTTCTAGGAACAGTAGGGAAAGAAAATCAAGAAGCTCCGGCTTCAGATGTGACTTCTCAGTCTATTAGCGAGAGTGTTTCAGTCTCTGAAAGTCAATCATTATCAGAGTCCTTGTCTTCATCAGTGTCTGCAAGTACATCTGCATCAGAGTCTACCTCAACTTCAGCATCTACTTCAACTTCACTCAGTAGCTCTGAGTCACTTACAAGATCAGAAAGCCTCTCAGAAACGAGTTCTACTAGTTCTGTAGTCACAAACTCAACAAGTAAGGGTTCTACTGGTGAAACTTCTAAGGTAGAAGAAGTAGTAGCGGATAAAGATGGTGCTACAATTACCTATAAGTCAACTCCAGCTAACTTGAATACTGCTTCAGCAAGCGCAGGTGTTTCTGATAAAGTCAATGGCAACACTGCTGATATGTTAACAACAGCAGCGACAGGGTTAGTAACTGCGACTGAAACTGACAAAAAACGAGCAGAGCAAGAGAAAAAACTCAAGAGTCTTTCAGATGAGATTGGAACCTATCTCGGTCGTCTGGGAAATCGTGAGGGTGCTGAAAGTGCTCTTCTAAAAGGGAAAGCTACGATTGAAACTATTCAAAATGCTTTGACCGATCCTAACGCTGACCTTAATACTCTTATCTCTGAGGCTACTAGAACACGTAATAGTGTGGTCAACACAGTTCTTCGAGCAAGTTCTGGAGCGCGTGACTACCGTAATGGTCAAGCTTTGACTTCTTCAAATGATTTTCGTATTCCATTTAATACAAATGCTTCTTTAGGAAATGCAAGCTATGATTCTAAAGCCAAACTAATTGTTACCAATAAAAACCAAGCAAACTACTTTAAAACATCAGGGACTGCAAATCTAAGTGGTGGTACAGTAACCTTAACACAGAACACAAGTGGGCAAGCTGGTTCCTATACCTTGAAAACTAAGATTGATATGACTGAAAGCTTTACTTTGACAGGTAAGATCAATCTTGGTAATGCCTATGAAGGGTATACTAATGGTCACTATGGTGGTGATGGGATTGCTACAGTGTTTTCAACTGCTGAACCTGGTGTCATCGGAAATGCTAACGGTAATGGTTCAGGTGCCTCTCTTGGTATGGGGGGAGATAATCTTAAAGGTTCTTTTGGATTTAAACTTGATACATGGCATAATACGGGTGCACCAGAAGCTGTAAATAAAGCATCTGCCGATCCAGGGTCCGTGTCAGGTGGCGGTGCCTTTGGTGGCTTTACCTATAACTATAATGGTAACAACAGAAATGCCCAAGGAACTGTCTATCCAGTAATACGTACATTTTCAAAATTGGCTCAAAATCCAACGAATAATACTTTCAGAGACTACCAGGTTTCCTACAATGGAACGACCAAAGTGATGACTGTTACCTATAATGATGGTCAAACCTGGTCTATGAATCTGCAATCAGATACAATTGCGACTACAAGAGATATGTTTGTAGATGGCCGTCCAGTTAATACAAATTCTCTCAGACTTGAGAATACAAGGAGAAGTTTGTTGGATAACGCTGGTAACCCTGAAGAACTAGCCTTGGCCCTCTTCGCTTCGACAGGCTCTGGAACCAACTTGCAACAATTTAGACTAGAAAAATTTGAATACTCTGCGCGTGGTGCCTATGTTACAGTTCATTTCATCGATGCAGATACTGGAGAGGAAATCCCTGGTAAGGATGAGGTGTTTATCCAACAACTTCCAGGAACAACTGTAGATCTTTCACAATATTTGAACATTGATGGTTATCAGTTGAAGGCAACTAACGTTGCAACAGCCAAAGGATACGTATCGGGCAATACTGTCAGAGTTCTTGAAGGAAAACAAGGTATTACCTATGCCTTCCATAAACTCAAACAAAATGAACTTTATAATGCTACAACTAAAGTTCCAACTGTTTATACTTTGCAAGGGGAAGCTGCGACAGATCTTGCTAATGTAAATAACTTTGTCACTGTTGATCCTGTTGATAGTTCAACACCAGCTGTCACTGGACATAGCATTTCTTGGGTAACGCCAATCTCTACTAGTGCAACTGGGGCTCAATCAGCTCTAGCACGTGTTACCTATTCTGATAATTCGGCAACGGATGTAACCATCAACTATACGGTCTATCCGAAAGTTGAAACCAAAACAAACAATGGTGTGAAAGGTCAATTTTATGCCTTTAAAGCAGTTCCAGGTAGTGATAGAACTGTTGGAGGAAGCTATGCCAATAATATTGGTGGCTATTCAAACCTCTATATCAATAGTAGTGACCTTCCATCAGGTACTACATTCTCTTATGAATATCGCCTGAATAACAATCCAAGTGCCACATTGAGTAAACAAGCTGGCTCACCTGAATTTAGTAGCGTATGGCATACAACAGGAACTAATCCTGTGTCGCACCGTACAACTTACACAGTAAGAGCTACCTATCCAAATGGACGTTTTGGTACTGTATCATCTAGCAATGCAGCCCTAACAAGTGAAACTAGCTTTGACTATACTGTAGTTGATCCGGTAGCAAAACAAGAGTATGTTACTACAGTTGGTGATAAGGCTTCATTAGCGGATATTATTGCCAATCCAAGTAATGCTATTAAGAATTCTGATGCTGGAGTTGCGATACCTGCAGGTACAACATTCAGTTGGGAACAAACTCCTGACGACGCCATGGTTGCTAATCCAGGATTCTACACAAGAAAAGTAAGAGTGACCTTACCGCAAGGTTCTACTGATGCAGCAAGAAACAGCACATCTGTTCCAGTTATCTTCAAGGTCAATCCACAAGCACCACAAATCGCAGATAATCAGGTTACTAACACAGGTGGTCTTCCAAATAAAGGAATTACAGTCACCAATGTGACGCCGGGTGCACTTGTTACCCTGACATTAAACGGACATACATTCCCTAAGACAGCGGGGAATAATGACACAAGTGTAACCTTTACTGCGACAGATTTGAAGGCTGCCTATGATGGAAACAACGGTCTCCTTCCAACAGGTGACGTAACTGTTAAACAAAGTAAGGTTTTCCAAAATCCTGGTACTAGTGTAAATGAAACCTTGGAATCAGCTACAACGACTAAAACTATTACCAAGGAAACTGTAGCACCTGAAGTAACTTTTGAACTTTATATTAAGAACGACAAGACGGGCCTATGGGAAAAACAATCGATTAAGAATAATGTTCGTCCAGGAGTCAGTGGTTACGAAGTATTCGCAGGCGACAAGATTAAAGTTGTTTTAACTGCTAAAGATAATAGTGGTAAGATTAAAACTCTGAAATTAAACGATGGTACTTCAGATATCAGTCGTATTTTCCAAGATGGTTATTCTTCAGATGATGCAGCGCCAGGCATTAAGGACACCACTACTGAAGCTTCAGCAACAAATCCAAAAGTATTAGAGTACACTGCTACTTACGGAGAAAATGTCCAATATAAAGATGGAAATAAATGGACTCGTGGAACTAATGCTACAGACTTATCAGATAATACGGGTAGAGTAACGGCTGTAGTTGCACAAGGAAAATTGAATGAAAAATTCCCAGGAGCTCAACCTACTAACGCCATTGCAGTTGCCAATCCAAATGCGTTGACCGATGATGAACGCACCAAGATTCTTGATGCAGTGAAAACTGCAAATCCTCAGGTAGCCAACCGCATTAGCGATTATAGTATTGCTACCGATGGTACTGTAACGATTACCTACAAAGATGGCACAACGAACGATGTGACTATTAAGGTAATTCCACAGGCACCAGTTATCTCAGTTGCTTCTACTAATGAAACTGGTGGCTTGCCAAATCGTTCGATCGTTGTTACAAATGTAACACCAGGAGCTCTTGTAACCTTGACTTTGGCAGGTCATACGTTCGAGAAGAGAGCTAAAGATAATGAAACAAGCGTCACATTTGATCCGACAGAATTGCAGGATGCTTATGATGGCAATAACGGTCTTCTTCCGACAGGTGTTGTAACAGCTAAATCTACAGTTGCTGGTCTCGATTCAGAAGTAACGACAAGTAAGATTACTCCTGAACGTGTGAATCCAACAATTACCTATACTGTTACTGTAAATGGTCAGGAACCTAAGAAAGATAGCAATGGTCGCTATTTGTTCTATGCAGGAGATACTATCCAGATTACCTATACAGGTAAAGATAATAGTGGTAAATTAAAAACTTTGAAGGTTTCTGGTAATCGAAAAGATTTGACGGACTTCTTTGAAAACAGACCTGAATGGGGAACTGGTCCTATCACAAATATTATCAATACCTTAACAAATGATGACCAAACTACCTTCACCATTAATGCGGTTACTAACAAAGACCTTGCTTGGAGATCAGGAAATACCTGGGGACGTTGGCTCAATGCTACAGATCCAAGTGGAAACACTGTTGACGTCGGAGAAATTCGAATTCAACAAGATCAGTTGCAGAACTTGTTTAATAAACCTGCGATTGACTTGACTGAAGTCAAGGATAAAAATCATTTATCAGAATCTGATAAGGACAAAGTTCGCGAAGAAATCAGAAAAGCTCACGATAAAGTGACTCCGAACGGTCGTGATCGTATTTCTAGCATCGATGTAAGTGACAGCGGTGTTGCAACAGTTTATTATAAAGATAATGCTAAAGTAACATCTGGTAATCAACCATATGCACCAACGGTTTATAGTCAAGATGAAACTGTTTCAGACAAGAAATATCGTTCTGAGTCAGCATCAACAAGTGCATCAGTGTCAGCTTCAACCAGCGCATCAGTAAGTGCAATGACTAGCGCAAGTACGTCGGCAAGTACGTCAGCATCAACCAGTGCAAGCCAATCAGCCAGCACATCGGCCTCTGAATCAGCGTCAACCAGTGCGAGCCAATCAGCCAGCACGTCGGCTAGCCAGTCAGCATCAACCAGTGCAAGCCAATCAGCCAGCACGTCAGCGTCTGAGTCCGCATCGACAAGCGCCAGTCAATCAGCAAGCACATCGGCCTCTGAATCAGCGTCAACCAGTGCGAGCCAATCAGCCAGCACGTCTGCAAGCCAAAGTGCTTCAACAAGCGCAAGTCAATCAGCAAGCACATCGGCTTCTGAGTCAGCGTCAACCAGTGCAAGCCAATCAGCAAGTACATCGGCATCTGAATCAGCATCAACCAGTGCAAGTCAGTCAGCAAGCACATCAGCTAGTCAGTCCGCATCGACAAGTGCGAGCCAATCAGCAAGCACGTCAGCAAGCCAAAGTGCTTCAACAAGCGCCAGTCAATCAGCAAGTACAAGTGCTAGTCAGTCAGCAAGTACATCGGCTTCTGAATCAGCGTCAACAAGCGCGTCAGCATCAGCAAGCACATCGGCTTCTGAGTCGGCATCGACAAGTGCGAGCCAATCAGCAAGCACGTCAGCTAGCCAGTCAGCATCGACAAGTGCGAGCCAATCAGCAAGCACATCAGCGTCTGAGTCAGCATCGACAAGTGCGAGCCAATCAGCCAGCACGTCAGCGTCTGAGTCCGCATCGACAAGCGCCAGTCAATCAGCAAGCACATCGGCCTCTGAATCAGCGTCAACCAGTGCGAGCCAATCAGCAAGCACGTCTGCAAGCCAAAGTGCTTCAACAAGCGCAAGTCAATCAGCAAGCACATCGGCTTCTGAGTCAGCGTCAACCAGTGCAAGCCAATCAGCAAGTACATCGGCATCTGAATCAGCATCAACCAGTGCAAGTCAGTCAGCCAGCACATCAGCTAGTCAGTCCGCATCGACAAGTGCGAGCCAATCAGCAAGCACGTCAGCAAGCCAAAGTGCTTCAACAAGCGCCAGTCAATCAGCAAGTACAAGTGCTAGTCAGTCAGCAAGTACATCGGCTTCTGAATCAGCGTCAACAAGCGCGTCAGCATCAGCAAGCACATCGGCTTCTGAGTCGGCATCGACAAGTGCGAGCCAATCAGCAAGCACGTCAGCTAGCCAGTCAGCATCGACAAGTGCGAGCCAATCAGCAAGCACATCAGCGTCTGAGTCAGCATCGACAAGTGCGAGCCAATCAGCAAGCACGTCAGCTAGCCAGTCAGCGTCAACCAGTGCAAGCCAATCC
>NZ_JASHFS010000007.1:0-116838 GCF_047460685.1 Streptococcus infantis
TCAAAAACTTTGGCCGCCTCGACATGGCTGTGTCCCTCTTTGATGTAATCTAATGCTCGTTGTTTAAAATCTGTACTATATGCCATGGCTTTATTATAACATGTATTTTATAAACTAAGTGACTATAAAAGAAAAAGATTGAAGAAAATTGTTCACAACTGACTTTTTCTTCAATCTGAGAGCCACACGGCTCTTTTATTTATGGCTTAATTTCTTGGTCAAAAAGTCTCCCAAGAACTGAATTGTAAAGATAATCAGGATAATGATGAGTGTCGCAAGGACTGTTACATCATGATTGAAACGGTTAAATCCATAGGCGATAGCTACGTTACCGATACCACCTGCTCCGACCGCTCCCGCCATAGCTGTTTCACCGACAAGGGAAATCAAGGTTACAGTTGTCACACGGATCAAGTCTGGTAGACCTTCTGATAGGTAAACACCCACGATGTCCCAGAAAGTAGCTCCACTGGCTTGAGCTGCCTCGATGACACCGCCATCTAGCTCTGCCAATACCACCTGTACTTGACGGGCAAAAAAGGCAAAGACTGCAAAAGATAGGGGTACAATAGCCGCATTTGGTCCGATACTTGTCCCTACGATTAGATGAGAGAAGGGTGACAAGACTGCCAAGAGAATGATAAATGGCACCGCACGGAAGATAGAGGTAATCTTGTCTAAAATCCAGAAAACAACTTTATTTTCCAAGACACCACCTGGAGCTGTCAAGACAAGGAAAAGCCCTGCAACCAGCCCTAGGAAACCTCCGATGATGAAGGAAAGAACCGTCATATAAAGGGTCAAGTAAATTGCTGTTCCCCAGCCAGCCTGACCAGACCAACCCATCTTATAGACGTTTGGTAAGTATGCTTTAATCAATTCTGCCATCTTACTGTCCTCCCTTCAATACTTTTAGTTGCACACCAGCTTGACGGATAGCATCTTGAGCGTTTGCCAAGGCTTCTTTTTCCCCTGACAAGACAACCACAAGTTCACCCACAGGAGTACCATCCAAAATTTCAATGTTCCCATAGAGAATATTGGCTGTTACTTGGTAATGTTTGTACAATTCATTCAAAAGTGGCTCATCTGTAGAAGCTCCTGCATACTTGAGTTGTACCAAAATGCTGTTTTCAGATAAGTGCTCTACGATTTCCTGTTTCTCAATCTTGACCATAGCTTCATCGATACCTGTCGCAGTCGAGATAAAGTCCTGAGTCAATGGTTGCTTAGGATCAGAGAAGATTTCAAGAACGCTACCTTCTTCAATCAATCGACCATCCTGCATCACTGCTACACGGTTAGCAATATCTTTGACAATCTGCATCTCGTGTGTAATCAAAACAATGGTCAAACCTAGTTTACGGTTCAATTCTTGCAAGAGTGACAAGATTTGTTTCGTTGTCTTTGGATCCAGAGCTGAAGTTGACTCGTCTGAAATCAAGATTTTTGGATCATTGGCCAAGGCACGCGCAATAGCCACACGTTGTTTTTGACCACCAGATAATTGTGAAGGATAGTTTTCGGCACGATCTGCAAGACCAACTAAGTCCAACAACTTAGCTACTTTAGCCTTCTTTTCTTCCTTGCTGAGTCCAGAGTGTTTGAGGGCAAAGGCTACATTTTCCTCTGCTGTTTTCTGGCTCATCAGGTTAAAGTGTTGGAAAATCATCCCAATATCTTGACGTTTATGACGTAATTGCTCCGCAGTTAAGGTAACCTTGCCATCAAAAATTACATCATTGTCTACAGTAATTCGACCTGCAGATGGTTTTTGCAAGAGGTTAATCACACGAACTAGGGTTGATTTCCCTGCTCCAGAATATCCAACGATTCCGTAGATATCCCCTTCTTGGATGTGAATGGTCACATCCTTGACCGCTGTGATGGTTCTTTTCTTTTGGTGAAAAGTCACGTCGATCTGATCTAACTTGATAATATCTCTACTCATAGCTTCTAATCAGCTCCTCTACTAATTCAATATGGGTGTAATAATCTGCGATTCGCACATTTTCATCTCCACCATGGTCTCGGCTATTAGCATTTCCTAGACCAAAGGCAACCATAGGTACTTCTAAGGCATCAAAGACCGTATGCATAGGTCCTGTCCCTGCAGTTGTTGGCAAGACAGATACGCCCTGTGGATAGAATTTATTGGCCAACTCAATAACATTGAGAATAGATGGTGCACTCATATCGCTTCGATAACTCATCTCACCCAAGGTATAGTATAATTCTACCTTATCAAAGCCGTTTTTGTCTAGTTGTTTCCGGATTTTATCCAAAACATCATGCGGGTCCAAGCCAGGAACCAAACGAACTTCTAGCTTGGCACTAGCCTCTGCTGGTAGAATCGTTTTAACACCTTGCCCTTGATAACCTGACTGGATACCCTCGATATTGAGGGCTGGCTCAAAGAAGAAACGTTTGAGAAAGGCTGTACGTTCCTCTTGTAAAAGTGGCAATTCCAAGCCATAAATCTGGCTGATTTCCTCTGGATTGCGTTGGGCATAGGTTTCAACCAAGGCTAACTCTCGTTCGTTAGGCTCTTGAACCTCATCGTACAAGCCCTCAACTAAAATACGTCCATCTGCAGCTCGCAAACTGGTCAAAGCTTGAATCAGATACCAAGGCGCCGACTCTACAATACCGCCATAGCTAGAGTGGATATCCACATCAGCACTCTTGACCTTGGCATCAAAGGTTACAATCCCCTTGTTCCCACCAGAGATTTCTAGCTGTTCCAAGGCATTTTTGGTTCCTTGTTCCCAGACCAATAAATCTGCACCACGAAGCTTGTCCGCATGTTTTTCTAAATATTTGTCCAAGTCCATAGAGGCAGACTCTTCAGCTCCTTCCATGATGAAACTGATATTGACTGGTAGATCATCATGATGCTGCATGTATTTTCTAAGAGCACTCAAGCGGGCAGTGATATGTCCCTTGTCATCATCAACCCCGCGTCCATACATGATGCCATCACGCACAGAAAGCGTAAATGGATCCTCTGTCCAGACTTGGTCGCCATCCGCAGGTACGGTGTCATAGTGGTTGTAGAAAATGATAGTCTTGGCATTTGGGCGTGAACTTTTAAAATGCGCCATGACAAAGGGTGCCGTATAACTCTCATCAATCTCGACCTCTGCACCTACACGCTTGAAAATTTCGCCTAGATAACGAGCCACCTCTTTCAGGCCGACTTGTTGGGCAAAGACTGATTTTTTAGAAATCAAGGTCCGCAAAACTTCAAAATAATGTTGCGCTACATGATCTTTTTCAAACTTTTCAATTTGTTCTTCTTGGCTAGGGAAAACCATTTTATCTCTACCTTTCTACTAGGACTTGTACCTTTGGAATCAATACAAGTGGATGTTCCTTTTCTTTAGTCTCTATATAAAAGCAAGAGGTGGAAAAAATCTCTCCCACCTCCCTATGTTTATTACCAAACTGGTTGATCCAAGCCGTCTGAAGTTTCTTCGATGACTTTTTTCACTTCATCAGTATGGTAAGCTGCGATAATTTTCTTGATTGCATCAGCTTTAGGTGATGATTCCCAATCTTTTTTCGCAACGATGATGTTGTACCATTGTTTTGAGTTTTCGTCAGCTTGCTCTTTAAAGAGTGCTTTCTTGTAGTCCAATTTTGCTTCTGTAACAAAAGTGTTGTTTACAACTGCTGCATCAACTGAAGTCAATGAACGAGCTGTTTGGCTAGCGTCCAACTCAGTGATTTTCAAGTTCTTTGGATTTTCTTTGATGTTTGCGATTGTAGCAAGTTCAGTTCCTGAAACATCCAATTTAATCAAACCAGCTGATTGAAGAAGGTAAAGGGCACGGCTTTCGTTAGTAGCATCGTTTGGAATAGCAATTTCACCGTTGTTTGGGATTTCTTCCACTTTAGTGTACTTGTTTTCTTCCCCATTTTTACCTGAGTAAAGGCGGATTGGTGAGATATAAGTATCTGCAATCGCTACAAGGTCTTTACCGTTTTCTTTGTTCCAGTTGTTCAAGAAGTTGTAGTGTTGGAAAGCGTTCAAGTCTACTTCACCATCAGCAGTTGCTTTATTTGGTTGTGAGTAGTCTGTAAACTCTGTGAATTCCAATTTAATTCCGTCTTTTTCAACCAATTCTTGGACTTTGTCCCAGCGTGCTTCTTCTGAACCGCTACGGTTAACAGTCGCGATTTTAACTGTAGTTGTGTTGTCTGCTTTCTTGTCTGAATTTCCGCAAGCTGCAAGTGCAAGGCCTGCTACTGTAGCGATAGCTGCTACGCCTAACCATTTTTTAATTTTCATGATTCGTTCTCCTTTAAAAATAATACTGTAATAGTATCTCACACTTTATTTGATTTCGCAAATTGTTATTAGATAGGCAGACATATAGTTTTAAACTATATGTCTAAAAGTTACAAAATCATCCACCTACGAGAGAATGGATGATTTACAAACTTATTTGATGTCAGCTTCTGCTGGGAGGTAAGAACCACCAAAGAACTGTTGAGATAATTTTTCAAGAGTTCCGTCTTTGTAGAGTTCTTGGATGCGTTTGTCAACAAATGATTTCAATTCATCTTGACCTTTTGCAAGAAGTGGGTAAACGTAAGGTTGTTGGTCACTTGGAAGTTCGATGACTTTCAAGTTATCCAAACCTTGGTTTTTGATAACTGTTTCTACACCGATTTTATCAAAAATCTTGTAGTCAAATTGTCCATCGCTCAAACGTCCCATGATTTGTTGGAAGTCAGCTTTTGTATAGTTAAGGACAGTTGGGTTATCTGCGTGTTGTTTGTTGTATTCTTCCAATTGTTTAGCTGATGTTGTTCCTTGAACGACTTCAGTAGATTTTCCACCGATATCATCAAGTGATTTGATGCTGTTATCATCTTTCTTAACTACGAGAACATTAGGGTTTTTAGCAGTTGGTGCTGCGTAAAGATATTTTTCTGCACGTTCTTTTGTATAGCTAATGTTGTTAACCGCCATTTGGTAACGATCTGCGTCAAGGCCTGCAAAGATTCCTGACCATTCTGTCTTTTCAAACTTGACATCATACTTGTCAGAGTCTTTAAAGATGGCGCGAACAACCTCAATCTCAAAACCAGTCAACTCACCGTTTTCTTCATAGTTAAATGGTTTTGGTGACGCGTTAGTTGCTACAACGATTTCTTTTTTACCAGATGTTGCTTCACCAGATGCAGCATCTTTCTTTTCACCACCTGAGCAAGCTACCAATACACCTGCGGCTACAAGCCCTAGAGCAGCAAGTGATGAATATTTAACGATTTTTTTCATGATAAATCCTCCAAAATAGAATACAATCTTATCTTAACAGAAAAAAAGAAATTACGCTATTATATGATTTCTATATTTGTGATAGGTTTTCTTTATGGCTGATTAAAAGACCAAACGTAGGACTGCTATCAAGACTACTCCAAAGAGAACAGTCCCAACCAGATTGCGGTAACGAAAGGCTACAAAGGCCGTTGGAAAGACTGCTAAAAAATCTAACCACTTTATCTGCGGGAGACTTCCAACTTTTCCTGTCACCACACTTGAAAGAATCAAGGCAAAGATAATAGAAACTGGTAGAAATTTCAAAAAGCGCTCTACGATAGGCGGCAAACCCTTGTACTTGGCTAGGATGAAAGGAATCATTCTTGGAATCCAAGTCACCAAGCCAGAAAAGATAATTGCTAATAAAATATACTTACTGACCATCCAAGACCACCCCCATGGTACAACCTAGCAAGGTCGCAAACAGAACGGCTAGCGACTGAGACACTACTGTCAAGAGCAAGAAGAAAGATACAGCTACAACTGCTAAAATTATGAAGAGATTGCGCAAAGGAATCCGTTTTTGCATAATCTGAAACTGGGAAGTAAAAATCCCAATAAACATCCCCACTAGGGCAAAATCTAAGCCAAAAATTTCTGGATTTGGTAGAAGTCCACCTAGAGCAGTTCCGACAACAGTTCCGACAAACCAAGCCACATAGCTGTTAAGGTTGTTCCCGTGCATCCACATGGGGTTAACCTTATCCGTATGAGCCAACTCACCCATCAAAACGCCATAGGTCTCATCGGTCAAAAGACTAGACATACCGATGTTTTGCCAAAGACTGGTATGGCGAAAATAGGTCGACGCATGTAAGCTCAACAAAAATAGACGCAAATTGATCAAAAAGACCGTCATAGCAATGGCTGCCACAGGCGCTTGAACTGCTATCAAGGCTATCATAGCAAACTGGGCACTCCCAGCATAAACAAAGAGACTCATCAGCCCCATTTCTACTGGTGTCACATAGGGCGAACCGATAATCCCACAGGCAAGGCCGATGCTAACATAGCCCAGAGCCGTCGGTACCGCAGCCTGCACACCTTCCCAAAATCCTTTTTCTTTCATAGATTTCCTCACTAATCATTCCTTCAGCAACTGCTTTCCAAACAGTCACAGCAAACATCATTATAACATATTCGTGAAATAGAAAAAAGTCTGCTGACTGACAAGAACAGAAAAAGACTGGGAAGCCAGTCTCATGATGCAACTTATAAACTATTTTAGATTTAATACCCAAATACCAATAAACTAACAACGATTAAAAATGTATTCCACAAGATATGAAGAGCCATTGGCCAATAAACTGAACGAGTATAACGAAATAGCATACCGAACAAGAGACCTGCTCCCGCATAAACGATGAAATCTGTTAACACCCAGCCATACTGTAAAACATGGATAAGACTAAAGAGTGTGGAGGAAACGACGACATCAACATAATACTTTTTAAATTTGGACAATGCCGTCATCAGAAGCCCACGAAAAACTAACTCTTCAACGATAGGAGCAATGAGACTGCCATAGAGAATGCGCATAATAAAGTAACTAATTCCTGTCAAATTAGCAGCTTCTTTCATCATTTCGCTCCCATTTTGCGTGCTAGGAAAAATCAGAGTCGTTATATTTACCCACACAAACATCAGTATAAAGAAAAGAAAGAAGACACCCAGATAAGCCCAACGGAACTGGAAGCGACCGCATTCTTTCCAACCTTGACTCTTTACAAGAACCACTGTAGCAGCAATCCCCTCAAGAGCTATCAATAAAATTTGTAAGCCATAAAATCCAAAATCTGATAATTGGTTAACAAATTCTAACCTTGCTACAAAATTGAAAATTAAGTAATAGATGATTATTATCAAAACAGTTGACAAGTAGAATTTCTTATCTTTCTTTTTCATCGTTGATCCTTTTAAGTTTTATTTACGTCGTCTTTCAGCCAAACCTTCCCAGAGTCCTTTCATCCAATCAGAAGCACCACGATTAGGACTCATCCCTTTATTTACAATTCTCAAAATCCACTAAAATAACAAAGGCAGAATTTGAGCAATGGCATTATTAACTATATGCAGTCCAATAGGCCAATAAATAGACTTTGTCACTCTAAAAAAGACTGCCATTATTAGACCACCACCCATATATACGAAAAAGTCTGTCAAGACCCAACCATGACTACTGATATGCAAGATTCCAAATAAAGCAGCCGAACCAAGCATATCCAGTCCCCACTTCTTCCCTTTTTCCAGAGCTGTCATCACCAATCCACGATAGATCATCTCTTCAAAAATGGGACCTGCAATCACTGGATAGAAAAAATACATCAAAAATGCAGTAGGACCTGTAAAAGTAGGAAGATCCAGTTGATAAGAAATTTCATTTTGGGTGGACGGAAAAATAAAAAATGTAACGAAATTCCAAACAAAAAAAGCTAGAAGAGCTAAAAAGAAATAGAAAAGATAGGACACTTTAAATTTTCTGCTATTGATTTGTTGCCATTTTCCTGACCAAATCATGGCAACAAGAGCAAGCAAAACCACAAGAAAATTCAATATCATATCCGAAAAATAATAGCCAAAATCAGATAGACCAGCAGCCAAGTCGCTGTGTAAAACCAGACGGATGAAGAACTGGTCCGCCATGATAAGTAGAATAGCTACAAACAAGTAGTAGCGTGAGATTATCTTTTTCATATATCACCCTTCTAAAATCCAAACACCAATAAACTGACAATGAGCAAGAAGGTATTCCATGAAGCATGTAAAGCTATGGCCCAATAAATAGAGCGTGTATATCGAAACATCATGCAAAATATCAAGCCCATTACAAAGTAGAGTATGAAATCTGTCGTTATCCAACCATGCTGTAAAACATGCATAGCACCAAATATGGCAGCAGAAACAAGAACATCAATATAGTAGTTTTTAAATTTAGACAAGCTTGTCATCAAAAAACCACGACACACGATTTCTTCTGCTACAGGTGCGATAAGGCTACCGTAAAGTACACGCGTAATAAAATAGCTAATTCCTGTCAAACTGGTGGCTACTTCCACTACCGTACTTCCATTTTGCGTACGAGGAAAGATACGAGTTGCTAGATTTGCCCACACAAATAATAAGAAAAAAGAAAGAAAACACCTAGGTAAGACCAACGAAACTGGAAACGACCACACTCTTTCCAATGTTCGCTTTTGACAAAAATAATTGTAGATACGGTTCCCAAGATAAGTACCAATAAAACCTGAAACACATAGTAGATCTCATCAGACAAAGCTACAGTAAAATCTAAGTCTGGTATGACATTAAAAATGAGGTAATAAGTCAAAAGCAACAAGCCAGTTGCTAGGTGAAATTTCATTTCTTTCATTTTCTTCATTTAATTACTTCCTATACTATTTTATCGACGACGTCTTAACCACTCACCTGTTGGCTCTACAGCCCAATCAAAAGCACCACGATGAGGACTCTTCACTTGATTTATGATTCTCAAAATCCTCTAAAATAACAAAGGAAGTATATGCCCGATACCGTTATAGACTATATGCAGTCCAATAGGCCAATAAATAGACTTTGTCACTCTAAACAAGACCGCAAATATGATACCGCCACCCATATATACGAAAAAGTCTGTCAAGACCCAACCATAATCACTAATATGCAGAATTCCAAATAAAGCAGCAGAACCAAGCACGTCCAGTCCCCATTTTTTCCCTTTTTCCAAAGCGGTCATCACCAATCCACGATAAATCATCTCTTCAAAAATGGGACCTGCAATCACAGGATAGAAAAAATACATCAAAAATGCCGTAGCGCCTGTAAAAGTCGGAGCAGCGAATTGGTAAGCAAGTCCATTTTGGGTAGGTGGGAATAGGAAAAATTTGATAAAATTCCAAATAAATAAAGCAAGAAAAGCTAAAAAGGAATAAAAAAGATAGGACCCTTTAAATTTTCTACTGTTAATTTGTTGCCATTTTCCTGCCCCTACCATGAAAATAAAAACAAGCAGAACCACCAAAAAGTTCAACATCATATCCGAAAAGTAATAGCCAAATTTAGATAGACCAGCAGTAAAATCGTTGTTTAAAACCAGACCACTGAAGTACTGGTAAACAATGACAAGTAGAATGGCTACAAAAAAGTAGTAGCGTGAGATGATCTTTTTCATTCTTTTTTCTCCTATACTATGGAATGAAGACAGTATAACACGAAAAATTCCATATTTAAAAAAATCGCATATTTGATATTTTTTCTTATGGAAATTTCACATTTGCGATTTTTATGGATTTGACTTTTTCACTGATATAATATAGTTACCACTATATATGAGGACATGAAATGAAGAAACAAATCATAACATTATTGACAATTGTTGCTGATATTATTATCATTTCCCCATTTCTAACTAATCGATAAGTGCTTTGTATTGCTGTAAGCGTAGTTCAAAAAGAGCTGTTAATTGTGGATTTTCTAATATTTTCAGAGATTGGATAAAGTGTTCAATCTCTTTTTGATTGCTTCCCTTGGTTTGAAGGAAAACACTCAATTTCTTTAAAAATTGCCATGATACTTTCTCAAAAACATCATACGGATGGAGCATACTCTCCAACTCAGATTCAAAGATTGGGATGTAAGAGAAAAGTTTGCGCTCCATAAGCTCTGAGATAATATTTAGAAAGCCACTTTTCATATATAATCTATTGTGTGCCAATTCTTTAAATTCCTTGGATTTTTCGAGTAAGGAGGTTGATAAAAAGATTAAATCTTGATTGCTCAAAAAAGGCATGGTATTGCAAAAAATATAGAGTTCAAACCATGTCCAAGACTCGATAGCATAGAGATAGGTGGTTAAAAACTCGCTATCCTCCTCTGCTAGCGGATATCTTTTATCTAGTGAATGGATAGCATCTTTAATCACAATAGAGTTCAAACGACGATAGGTCTGCGCCATCTGTTCTTGCTCAATTTCTTTCAACAATTGCTCTAAACCAGCTATATCTTGATGGGCAAAACGATCCACAATCCTTCTACCAAATCGCATATGTGGAGATTCTTGGTAGTTGTTGAGCTTATGACCAAACTCATCAAAGGTCACATTTATCCCTTGGATAGCTAGGATCAACTTATCCGCAGACAGCATGGACTGCCCTAGTTCGAACTTGGATAGCTGAGAGGCTGTTAGTCCACCACAAGCCACATCTGACTGCTTGAGCTTTCTCGCCAGGCGCAATTCCTTGTAAAATTCTCCTAATTCCTGTTTTTCAATCATAGGCAAGCTCCCTTTTTAAAATTCCCTTTACTATTCTATTCGTAAAAACTTTTTACTTTTTTAACATATTATAAAATATTTTAGCAAAAAAGCCAGCTTCAAGCTGACTTTTCATTCTATAGTATCAAAAGCGAGGCTAGGTTTGGCATTTAGCTCCAATCCTGCAAAGTTTTCTTTGTTCCACTCGCTGACGCTTGCGTAGGCAATCATGCCTGCATTGTCCCCGCAAAGACGCAGAGGTGGAATGATAACCTTGACGTCAGTGATTTCAGCTGCCAAGCGTTCTCTTAATCCTTTGTTAGCTGCTACACCACCAGCTACAACGAGGGTTTTAACAGGGTATTTCTCTAAGGCTTTTTTAGTTTTTGCCATGAGAATGTCCATAACTGCAGCTTGGAAAGAAGCAGATAGGTCTTCCTTGGATAAGCTTTCTCCCTTTTGCTCGGCATTGTGGTGAAGATTGATAAAGGCAGACTTCAAACCTGAGAATGAGAACTCCAGATTATCCTCCTTAATCATGGCACGAGGGAAATCATACACATCCTGCCCCTGATGAGCAAGTTCATCGATCTCACGACCTGCTGGATAGGTCAAGCCCATGACACGTCCGACCTTATCATAGGCTTCACCAACCGCATCATCACGAGTTTCACCAACAATCTTATAATCACCAGCCTCAGAAACATAGACCAACTCTGTGTGCCCACCACTGACTAATAGAGCTAGTAAGGGGAATTCCAAAGGCTCCACACTTTGAGCTGCCATGAGGTGGCCAGCCATGTGGTTAACGGGAATCAGCGGAAGTCCATGTGCCCAAGCAAATGCCTTGGCAGCTGACAAACCAACAAGCAAGGCTCCGACCAAGCCTGGTCCATAAGTAACCGCAACAGCTGTTACATCTTCTTCTGTAATCCCTGCTTCTGCCAGCGCCTCCTCAATACAGGCTGTAATAACCTCAACATGGTGACGACTAGCCACTTCTGGCACTACACCACCAAAACGTTTGTGACTCTCAATTTGACTAGCAATGACATTGGATAAGAGCTCGTCGTCGTTTTTCAATACGGCGACACTGGTTTCATCGCAAGATGTCTCAAATGCTAAAATATATCTATCCTTCATCTATTTCTCTCTTCATGATAATGGCGTCCTCGACTGGATCATGGTAGTAGGACTTTCTATCAGCGATGACTGCCATTCTTTCTTTCTTATAAAATGCCTGTGCTCGTTGATTTGACTTTCTGACTTCGAGGAAAATCTCCTTATCTGTCGGTAATTGAGCAAATAAGGTTGACGCAATTCCCTGACCCTGATAGGTTCCTTTGACAGCGATTTGCAGGACTTCTGCTTCAAATAAATTTTCCTGAACAGCTAGAAAACCTATCACTTCCACCCCATCGTAAGCCAGAGCATACCAAGTCTGGTCTTGGGACAGGTCTGCTTGGATTTGTTCCAACGTCCAAGGACTGACTGAATAAACAGCTGCCATGACAGCGTAGATGGCTTGATCCAAGTCAGGCTGCCGTTGGATTCGTTTAACCTCTATCATAGGCGTTTAATGTAGGACTCGCCAGATTCAGTGTGATTCTTGAGCCAATTTTCCTCAGCTTCTACACGCTTGAGGTAATTTGGCACAAAGTCATGCAAGGAGTCTGCTTCCTTGTCCCAAGCCCATAGAGCCAGATTAGCTGCATTTGGCAAAGTTTCTTGGTAATTAGCCTGTGGTAATTGATCTCGAATTTGCTCCACAAAGGCTCCTACTTCACCGACAAAAGTGACTTGTTCAGCATCTTTGACTTGCCCCAAAACTTCTGCAAAGGACAGATGCGCCTCTGGAAAGACAGGCTGGGTATTTTCATAAAATCCTGCATAAACATTGTTACGACGCGCATCCATCAAAGGAACAACCAAACCTTCCTGCTGGCTCGGTACCAGAGCTAAAAGGCTAGACATCCCCACTAACTCAATGTTCAGGGTATGAGCCAAGGTCTTGGCAGTTGCTACCGCGATTCGCAAACCTGTGTAGCTACCTGGCCCCTCTGCTACAACGATTCGATCCAAATCTTTAGGCGTCAAATCTAGACTAGCCATCAAAAAATCAATGGCTGGCATAAGGGTAATACTGTGATTTTTTTTGATATTGATTGTCGTCTCGGCAAGAACTTGCTTGTCCTCTAAAATAGCTAGAGAAAGAGCCTTGCTGGACGTATCAAATGCTAATACTTTCATAACACATTCCTATCTTTTTGTCTGTTTACTATTATACTACAAAAGAAGGCGCATGGGAATTTTCTTTGTTTTGAAACAAAAATGTCCTGCCAAACAGACAGGACAAGTACTTAAGCATTCAAACCAAAGTAAAATACAAGCCAGACCACATAGGTCACAAGAAGGAGGAAAATGGAATACAGTGTTACAAAGAGAATTTTCCAGTGTAAAGCTGTTTTTCTATGTTCCAGCCGAACAAATACTAAATTGCCACCGTAAACACAGGCAACAAAAACAGCAAATACCAAGAGACGAATCGCGATAGCTAGTTGAAACATAGAGAGCCTCCTTTCTCTAATTCTAAAGGCAAATATTTCAAAATCATCATCTAATGAAAAGGAGCACATAGCCTCAAAAGGAGCCCAAGCAGTTGTAGCAATATGTAGAATTTCCATCCAAATAGGTGAAACACAAAATCAAGCATAGCTAGTCCTCCTTAATCAAGAAAAACCTCTTTTCTAACTTTATTATAGCACTTGCATCGGATGTCTTCAAATACTTATACAAGGTAAAATGAAACCCATTTCAAGCTCCTTACTTTCATGTTTCCTGCTTTTACTAATTCCCCTTTTTATGTTATAATTGAGATAATTGTAACGAATCAAGGTCAATGAAGACAAAAAATGAACTGGAATCAAACCAGCTTCAAACTGAGCATTTTTGAATATAGCTGACCTGAAAGCAGAAAGGAAACATATGATTTACAAAGTTTTTTATCAAGAAACAAAAGAACGCAGCCCACGTCGTGAAACAACACGCTCACTATACTTAGACATCGATGCTAGTTCAGAACTTGAAGGACGTATCGCTGCTCGCCAACTTGTCGAAGAAAATCGTCCAGAGTATAATATCGAGTATATCGAACTCTTGTCTGACAAATTGCTAGACTACGAAAAAGAAACTGGCGCATTCGAAATTACGGAGTTCTAATATGGCCTACACTCTTAAACCAGAAGAAGTCGGCGTTTTTGCCATTGGTGGTCTAGGAGAAATCGGAAAAAACACATATGGTATCGAATACCAAGACGAAATCATCATCGTTGATGCTGGGATTAAATTCCCAGAAGATGACTTGCTGGGTATCGACTACGTCATTCCTGATTACTCTTACATTGTCGAAAATATCGACCGCGTCAAGGCTCTCTTGATTACCCACGGACACGAGGACCATATCGGAGGGATTCCTTTCTTGCTCAAGCAAGCAAACATCCCTATCTATGCTGGTCCACTGGCCCTTGCCTTAATCCGTGGAAAACTCGAAGAGCATGGACTTTTGCGCAATGCTACACTTCACGAAATCAACCACAACACGGAGTTGACCTTTAAAAACCTTAAAGCAACTTTCTTTAGAACAACCCACTCGATTCCAGAACCATTGGGAATTGTCATCCATACCCCTCAAGGGAAAATCGTCTGTACAGGTGACTTCAAGTTTGACTTTACACCAGTTGGTGAACCTGCAGACTTGCACCGTATGGCAGCCCTAGGTGAAGACGGAGTGCTTTGCTTACTCTCTGACTCGACCAATGCTGAGGTTCCAACCTTTACAAACTCTGAAAAGGTTGTCGGCCAGTCGATCATGAAGATTATCCAAGGTATCGAAGGACGTATCATCTTTGCATCCTTTGCCTCAAATATCTTCCGTCTCCAGCAAGCAACGGAAGCTGCTGTTAAGACCGGGCGTAAGATCGCAGTCTTTGGGCGCTCTATGGAAAAGGCCATTGTTAACGGGATTGAACTTGGCTACATCAAGGCACCTAAGGGAACCTTTATCGAGCCAAATGAAATCAAAGACTACCCTGCGGGTGAGATTCTTATCCTCTGTACAGGAAGTCAGGGTGAACCTATGGCAGCCCTCTCTCGTATCGCTAACGGAACCCACCGTCAAGTGCAACTCCAACCTGGTGATACCGTTATCTTCTCATCTAGCCCAATTCCAGGAAACACCACTAGCGTCAACAAATTGATTAACATCATTTCTGAAGCTGGGGTTGAAGTTATCCATGGTAAGATTAACAATATCCATACATCTGGACACGGTGGTCAGCAAGAGCAAAAACTCATGCTCCGCTTGATTAAGCCAAAATACTTCATGCCTGTTCACGGTGAATACCGTATGCAGAAAGTTCACGCTGGGCTAGCGGTGGATACTGGGGTTGAGAAGGACAATATCTTTATCATGAGTAATGGTGATGTGCTTGCCCTTACTGCAAATTCTGCCCGTATCGCTGGTCATTTTAATGCTCAAGATATCTACGTCGATGGAAATCGTATCGGTGAAATCGGTGCAGCTGTGCTTAAAGATCGTCGCGATCTATCTGAAGATGGCGTTGTACTGGCTGTCGCAACCGTTGACTTCAAGTCTCAGATGATTCTATCTGGACCAGATATTCTCAGCCGTGGATTTGTCTACATGAGAGAGTCCGGCGACTTGATTCGCCAAAGCCAACGTATCCTTTTCAATGCTATTCGTATCGCATTGAAAAACAAAGATGCCAGCGTCCAATCTGTCAATGGCGCTATCGTAAACGCCATTCGACCATTCCTTTACGAAAATACTGAACGTGAACCAATCATCATTCCGATGATTCTCACACCAGATGAAGAATAAGAAAAAATTCTCTGAAATCGAATGACTTCAGAGAATTTTTTTATTTTACAATAAGTTGTACTAATTATTTTTCTTTAATCAACTAGTCTATAAATCCTATCGCTCTCACCGACGCTTGGTCTCAATAGCTTTTTTCACCAAAATCTGTTGATAAGCTTCCATATCTCCGCGTTTCAATGATTCTTCTTCATGAATGGATAATCGCCATTTATAAGCCTGAATTTCCTTATCCAACAACTCCTGAGGTGCCCCAATCAGATTCAAAATAGTCAGACGCTCTTCAATACTCTTTAAAGGATAAACATCTGCAAGATTAACTGTTCTAGTCACACTTGTGGAGCGTTTTCTATGAATATAAATGGCTTTATTCATATAGGCAATCTTATCTGCTTGAAGATAAACCTTATAGGTCGTATAATCGTCTTCTACCTTCTGATACGTTGGATAGACAATATCCTTGAAAAGCTCCGCTTTATAGAGTTTTGCCCACGGAACAGTAAAACATTGACTAAGATTATATTTTCCGTCATATTGATGATGGAACCAATCAAAAGGGCTATACACTTGTTCAAAATAGTTGTCTGCACCTACATGGATTAAAAAACTCCCCTGATCTTCAATAAACTGAGTGAAATTACCAATTGCAATATCTGCATCCGTTTTTTCCAATAAATCATAAAGGCTTTGGATATGGTCTAACTCTAGCCAATCATCATTATCAACAAAGACAATGTAATCACCTGTCACAGCTTCCAAGGCACGATTACGACTGGAAGCAACTCCTCCATCTGGCTTATGGAAAACTTTAACACGCGCATCTTGATTCTTATATCGTTGACAAATAGCTGCTGAACCATCCGTTGAGCCATCATTGATTAAAATAACTTCAAGATTTTGATAAGTTTGTTGAAGAATGCTATCTAAACATTTTCAAGATAGGTCTCTGACATATAAACAGGAACGATAACACTTATTTTTTCAATTTTTAGTCTAAGTGCTTCAAATATCGCTGGATTGATACAATCATATTCTCTTAGCCACAAACTCTTGATTATATTTCTCCATACTAAGTTGATGATTGAAACACAAATTGTCAGCAAGTGAAATACTAAGCTAAACGCTATATAGTTATTGTTATCTTTATCTAGGAAGATCTATTCTAAAGCTTTCACGATACTTCCCTTATTTATCCATCATTTAAAAAAGTAACTTCAACTCTTCCCTGGTCACTAAGTACGGATTCATCTTTTGTTTATCATAAGCAGATTGATATTTTTCTGGATTTACAAGTTGAGATAATTCGTCAATCATCTCTGCTACACCATCCCTTGGAAACACATGGTCAGTAACATAAAACTCTGGTTGGTGACACGTGTCCTTAAAAGCATAAAGGATCATGCCATTTTCAAGAGCTGTACGGCTACCATCAAGTATTTCCTGCGCATGAGAAATATCCAGATAAATGCTACACGTTTGTAAAAGTTTCTCATATATCTCTCTAGACAGGCCTGGGTAGAGATGAACATTTGCATGACAATCCAAATCTAATAAACGCCCTCCCATTACTGTTAGCGCAGCAATATGAAATTCAAAATTCGGTAGGGCAGATACAAGGACTTCAATTTGCTCTAGTTCTTGCGTATCTGTAAAAATTAAAATATGCGGACGAAACTCTCTAAAGGCCCCAAGAAACGTTGGTAGATAAATCAGGGGAAGATTCATATTGTCTGTCTTTAATTTCAAATCTCGAGTCAGTAGTTTCCCACAACGATCTTTTAGATACGAAATATCTTCGACAGATAACTCTTCTCTTATGTAAAACATTATCTGATTAGATGAGAGGTTAGGCATATCCCTAAGCAAGCTTATATCCGATAACACTATACAATAACCTGTAGACAATTGTTTATCTAAAATCAGTTTTCTTGCTTCATCAATTGAAGAAAAGCCCTGTTCCCGACCGTTTGCTTCTCGATAAAGTGCACGATTATGAGATGAAAAAAGATAGAGTTGTTCTTGACTTTCCTGACCATAAATGTCTATCTCTTTTTTCCCACCACTCCAAATTTCTCTATGAAAACAAGTTCCCGATAAATCGTAATGATCTCTTGCACAACAAACACCTTTGTTATCATACCATTCGACTAACTCCACCATTTGTGGCCACTGAGGATAACAGAAAATCTTCCCTTTTTTATTTCCTTCCGCTACGATATCACCTGTAGAAAGAACCTCCCAAAATCGAGGTAAGGGAAGTTGAGTCATGTGTAAGGGACTTGAATTTTCATGATTAGAAAAAAAACTAGTAAAAATATTGTTAATCGTTAATGGTTTCAGATCCATCCCCATGAGTTCTAAATCTTTTTTTAGGCGATCGTCATCTGAAGACCATTCCCTCGTCAGATAATAATACATCATTGCTTTTTTATTCCCATTCTCTAGTCAAAAATTCATACCATTGTTTTGTTATGCAGTCTGATAAATATTCTTCAGCCAAGCGGTAAGAGCCTTCCCTCAGCTGTTTGATCTGTTTGAAGGCTTTCTCTAAAGCTTTTGTTAAATCAACCACAATTTCCTCATCCGAACGAGCATCAAAAGGAACTAAATAACCATTTTTACCCTCTTGAATAAAGGTCTGATTTCCATAAGGTACATCTAAACCAACAAGAGCTTGTCCAGAACCAATTGCTTCTAACAAAGTTATACCAAAAGTTTCCCATTCCGAGGTAGCCAAATAAAGTTCATACTCTTTGAAACGGTTTGAAATTGTCTGATGCCCCTTAAGATGGATATAATTTTGTGCTTCTAGATTGGCAATCTCTGCTTCAATATCCTGCCATAGCATCCCTTGCCCATAGATATCTAAGTTGACGTCTGGAAAAATTTCATGAAAAGCAACGATGGCTTTGATTGCTAAGTCTAACCGTTTTCGGCGTTCAAACCGCACGGCAATCATCACAGAATAAGGTTTTCGTTCATCAGCTAATTGCAACTGTTCTAGGGCAGCTACTGGAAGAACGCGAACTTGACCAGTTTTCCCTAGTAATGCTAAATGTTTTTCCAATTCATCCTTCTGTGATTGCGTTGATACTAAAATATCATCAAATTCCTCGGCATATTGAAAAAGGTGATAGTATTCAGAATTGATCTGATCTCCCCAATAATGAATAGAGTGCACAACACAGGATAATCTTGCTTCTCCTTTTAAACGTAAAAGAGGTGATGTGAAGGGAAGATTCTCTAGACGATCAATAAATACATGATCCTCTTTACTAAACTGCAACTCTGATAAGGCTCGCTCTAAAAATTCAGACTCACTATAGAACCACTCCGATCCACACCGATAAACTGCTTCAGTATCCTCACCTGGTTCTTTCTTAATCTCTTCAAAGGCTATGGAACCATCTCTATTATGAAACAGTCGGCGAACAACTCTAGCTTCTAGACCAAATCCAGCATCCACTGCTGTAAAAAATTCTGTGAACAGCTTTTTCTTACCATAATGTTCTCTACGAAGTAAACGACCAAATACATAATAATCTACATAATCCACATAATCCGGTTTTAGACTGTTTTTATGTAGAATGGTAGTCACACCATCTTGTTCTTGAAAAATCAATTCACAATTATTTTCCTTATATTCAGCAGTCAGGTGTAAGAGCTGCTTCATATCATCTATACGGATCCCCAAGCTCATATCACGCTGATCTGTCAACAACATATGTGCTAATAGGATTTCTTCCTCAAGATGACCCAAAGAAAGGTAATAGTCCCATTTAAAGCGAGGAGGGACCTGTGTAAAAACAAAACTGGCAGGAAGGTCCAAGTCGCGAAAAACCTTCCCGCGATATGCTTGAGCAACATCTACACCATTTGGTTCTAAACCCACCATAAGATTAAAAGTGTAAAGCATTCTTTAACTCCAAACTAAACTCTAATCACAAGCATCAAATCATAGACTCCATAAAAGAAGTGAACTAGCGAATGATTAGATTATCTACTAAAACTTTCTCATTTATCTAACGAATTGAGGTAAGCTTTAATCGCCACTACCATCACTTCAGGAGTTTGTGAAGAAAAAATCTGACTTCCTCCTGTTGGGTCCTTACTGGTATTATCAAAAGCAAAGATCGGTTTCCCTAATTTATGAATCTCCTGAGTGATATTCATAATTTCGTTAAAATGATTGATATCCAAATAAAAATCGATTTTGCTAAGAACATTTTCAAAATTATAAGGATTGAACTGTGGATAAATGGACACATTTAAATATCGTTGTAAATCGACCACTTGGGAGGCAAAAGTTGTATGAGCCAAAATATGAAAATGAACCTCAGGTAGTGCTTTTATCAAAAACTCCAAGTGCTCCATCTCGCAAGCATTTGTAAAGATTGCAGTATGATATTTTTCTTTTTCTGTAAGCTCATCTAAACCATGTTTGATAATCTCTTTCCGTAAGATAATATCTGACCAATCTAAAGCATAGAAGAACCACCACTTATCTCCCAAGCGATTATTATATACAGCTGACCATGGTTTTTCGTCTGTATAATGAATAACAGAAACCTCTGATTCATATTGATTCGCTTTTACATACCATTCATCTTTTTGAAAACGTGTCGCAATAGTATCCATTCCAACCATAAAATTGTAATTGACGTCTAGCTCTTTCCATTGCCCTACAAAAAATCGGTTTAAAATTCCTTGATCACCAAACTCAACTTCATGGTACTGATCTGCTAATTCAAACAATTTTGTTGAAATCGCATGCTCTCTCCAATGGGCATTATTTATCAATAAAACGCCTGAATTGAAATTTGTTTGCTGCAATTCATCTCTAACTGCTGCGACTGGGCTATCACCTAGATCTATTGCAAAAAGGGGTGTTAAATCTCCATTGACAATAATATCCGAATCAAGATATAAAACCTTATCTTCCTTCAGTATGTCTGGAATAAAAAAGCGAAAATAAGCTGCGTATGATAAATGCGCCGTTGGTAAATGATATTTTCGGAGATGATTATTAGAAATCTTTACATTTACAATTTCTGAATGAATAGCTTTCAATCGCTGATTCATAATACGAAACCATTCCGAAGGTAGATCGTCATTAAAAACATAAAATTTTATATCATCGTTATAAGCACAAACAGACTTGATAGTAGTTTCCACCTTATCCATATATCCATTATCTGCTCCAAGTACGATTGCTTTCTTCATTTTTCAATCCCTTTTATCTAACGTTTATTTTCTTTTTCTATTAACTAATAAAATCTGTCGAATTTCATCTACCATTTTTGAGGTTCTTCATGGGCGATTACTTTATCAAAGAGTTCTGCTTGATGGGCTACAATATCTAAGGGCAGCACAGTTTTTCCCTAGATCTTGATAGGTTTGATTGAGAATACTATCTAGACATTGTCGTAAGTAGTTTTCAACGTTGTAAACTGATACAATTATACTAATTTTTCTGTCATTTTTATATTTCTCTTTATACTTTTCCAAAGTTATGAAAAACGGTTCTTCAGTAGGATTCCCAATTCACTACTAGCTTTCTATAGTTTGCGGAAAAATTCTCTGATGAAAGCTGAAATATCTTTACTCATGATTTTATCCAGCCTCTCAGTAGTCAACTCCTCTGACCGGTTCCACCAATATCCTTGATTTGACCATCGGGTAACAGTTGAAAAAAGCGCTGATGTTGCTTATTTTTATGTGAAAAGATACAGAATTTTCCAGATACTGATACCATTGCTAATCTTCCCCTTATAACTTTGACCAAGAACACGAATCTTCTATAGAGAGTTTTTTTCCCAAAAATCTTTATAAAAATCTAGTATTTTTTAGTCAAAAGCCTAGATTTATTCCATTTTAATTATACCTTATTTTTAGCAAAAGAGCTATCATATAAATATATCTATTAGATATTATTGTAGCATTCAACTATCAATATAAGTCAATCATCTTTATTCAGTAAAAATATTTGATATATAGAATTATCTTCTAAACTTTAGATTATTTCCTTATTTTTCAAGAATCAAAAAACCTAGATTCTAACAGCTAGTAAATAACTAACGGTTAAAGTCTAGGTTTACTCAGAAAACAATCATTATTTCACAACAAGCTCATAACGAGTTTTGCTGGTGAAAGTTTCACCTGCTTTAAGAATGACTTGATCTTTAAGATCGCTATGAATAGCATCTGGTAAAGCTTGCGCTTCTAGAGCAATTCCATTGTGCTGAATCATTGGCTGACCAGCGATGATGACACTCTCGTCCACAAAGTTTGCTGTGTAGACCACAAAGCAAGGAGCCTCTGTCTTGAAGAGCAAGAAGCGACCTGAACCTTGGTCATAGAGGAAGCCAGCATTGTCATGTCCTGCAGGTAGCGCAAATGGATGGTCCAAACCAGATACGAGTTGGATTTGCTCATCTTCTTCTGCAAAGATATCCTTCAATAAGGCACCATTATAGATATGTTTGACCACATCACGGTTAGCATCTGGAGTTTTAGCTGGGACACCGTCAGGAGCGATTGGGTAGATACCTTCTGTGTTCAATTGGAAAACATGACGGTCAACTGTCTGCGTGAAATCACCAGATAAGTTAAAGTAGCTATGGTTAGTTGGATTGACCAAGGTATCCTGGTCTGTCGTTACCTTGTAACTAACTTCGTAGGCACCACTTTCTTCCAAGTTGTAGCTAATCCAGATCTTAAGGTTTCCAGGGAAACCTCCTGTCCCGTCTACTCTTTCTGTGTAAAGAGTCAAACCATTATCATTCACTTCGACTAGTTCAAACAAGCTAGAATCCCAACCAGTTGAGCCACTGTGGTTACAGTTGCTAGCATTGTTGACTTCGAGTTCATAGGTCTTCCCATTGAGTTCGAAAGTCGCACCTGCGATACGACCTGCCACTGGACCTACACTCGCTCCATGTTTAGGGCTATTCCCAACATAGCTTTCGAAATCGTCAAAACCTAGGATAACATTGGCAAAATTGCCAGTCTTATCTGGAGTTACATAGCGTAAAATTGTTGCTCCATAAGTCATGATTTCCAGTTGGTATCCTGCCTCCGTTTCAAAACGGTAAGCGAGGACATCCTTGCCATCAACTTTCCCAAATACACGTTCTGTGTATGCTTTCATCCTTCTCTCCTTTTTCTAATTCAATTAAGCAAACAAACCATAGAAAGCGCATTCACTCTCTATGGTTTTATTGTATGATTTACAAACACCTTTGTCAAGAAACCATAGATATTTTATTAACAAAAGTCGTTTCTTCTATTTCTGATCTATGCTTCTACACGTTCAGTCCATGAAGTAGCTGTTGTTTGAAGAACCTTGTTAAGTTCATCAATGTTTTCAAATCCAGTTGTACGAAGCCATTCGCGAGCTGCTGCTTCTCCATCTTTGATGTAAGCTTCAACGGAGCCAGCCCATGTTGCACGTCCACAAAGAACACCATTGAAGTTTGCACCTGATTCGTGGGCAAAGACAAGTGTTTCTTGGAAGAGTTTAGCGGATACACCTGCACTCAAGTAGATGTAAGGAAGGTTAGTAGCTTCGTCTTGGGCTTTAAAGAAGGTAGCAGCTTCTTCACGTGTATGAACGATTTCTCCATCACCAAAGCCTTCAACGTATTTCACGTTAACTGGAACTTCTACTTTCAAGACATCGATGTTGAAACGTGGATCTGAGAAGACTTTCATAGCGCCGATAACCTTGTGTGGTTTTACTTTAGCGTATTCTGCAGAACCAGCGTCAGCAATCTTTTCATCGTAAGCAAGAATTTCAAGGAAGAATGGAATATCTTCAGCCACACACTCAGAACCAATGCGTTCGATGTAGGCTTGTTTTTGTTGATTAAGTTCGTCAGAGCTATCTACGTCATAGTAAAGCAAGAACTTAACAGCATCTGCCCCTTGTTCTTTGATACGTTTTGCAGACCAAACATCCAAGCAGTCTGGCAAGCGTTTTGTACTTGTTGTGTCGTATCCAGTTTTCTCATAAGCAAGGAGAAGACCAGCTTTTGGATCAAGAGCTTTTGTAGCTGGAAGTCCATACTCAGGGTCAAGAAGCATAGATGAAGCGTATTTAGTCAATTCATCCGCTACCAATACTTTGAGTTCTTCCATTTGAGTTACTGTTGGCTCTTCTGTTTGGTATTGAGCCATGAGGCGTTTCAAAGCACCACGTTGGTCAAAAGCAAGAGCTGAGATGATCCCATTTTCGTCTGAGAGTTTTTGCAAGCAAGCAAGTTTATTTGGGCTTAATGTTAATTTACTCATAGATTCTTCCTTATTTTTCAAATTCGTGAATAATGACACCTTGAACAACACGGTTCACTGTACCTGTAGGTGATGGTGTATCTGGTCTGTTACCAACTTTAAGTGAAGTCAAGAGAGCAAATAACTGACCATAAACGATGTAAGGGAAGACACGGTAAACATCATTCAGAACCCCACCGCACCCAAGCGCGACTTCCTTAACATTTTCAAGTCCGAAGGCTTGGTCGCTCAAGAGAACAACACGTCGAGCAATTTGGTCGCCTGCAACTTCACGAACCAAGTCTAAGTCATATTTACGAGTGTAATCTGTTGTAGTACCAAATACCAAAATGACTGTATCTTCGTTGATAAGAGATTTTGGACCGTGACGGAAGCCAACTGGACTTTCATACATAGTCGCGACTTGACCAGCAGTCAATTCCAAAATTTTAAGCTGGGCTTCATGAGACAGACCAAAGAATGGACCTGCACCTAGATAAATCACTCGATTAAAGTCCAAGTCAACCAACTCTTTCACATCAGCCACATTGTCAAGAACTTTACGAGCAAGACTAGAAAGCACTTCAAAACGTTCAGCTTTAAGAGCAAATTCAGTTGGATCGAAGACCAAAAGTGCGGTCAACATCATTGAAGTAAAGCTTGATGTCATTGCAAAGCCAGCATCGTTAGAAGCTGCCGGTTGCAAGAGCAAGAGGTTGCGATCATCACCGTGGGCTTGAAGTGCTAATTTCCCTTCAGCCGCACATGTGATTGTTACTTGATAAAGCTCGTCAACTAGAGCCTTAGCCAAGTCAACGGTTGCTACACTCTCAGGTGAGTTTCCACTACGTGCAAATGATACCAAAACAGTTGCCACGTCTTTTTTCAAATAGGTTTGTGGGTTGGCAACGATATCTGTTGTCGCAATAGCATTGAAATTCCATTTACGTTCATCATAAACTTCCTTGAAGTAAGGAACTAGAGTATCACCTACATAAGCAGAAGTTCCAGCACCAGTTAGGATTACTTTGATATAGTCATGCTTATCTGCAATTCCTTGCAAGAAAGTTGCAATTTCATCACGTCGTGCTTGATAAGTTTCAAAAGCTTCTTTCCAAACATCTGGTTGTTGGTAGATTTCGCGTGTTGTGATTTCTGCCCCCAACTCAAGCAATTCTTCTTTTGTATAATCTAGCATTGAGTTCCTCTAATCTATTATTATATTGTTTTTTATCTAAAATATGGGAATGGGAGTAAGCCCCATTCCCATTTATATTCTATGAAATGTGTTCAAACAGTATTTCTGTTATTACACCTTATTCGTCTTCATCGTCATCGTCGAAGCCAGCCAATAAATCATTAACTTTGACAATGCTTTCTGAAGCACGACTCTTATAATCTGCATCAGCGCCAGTTAGGCTCGCATTGATAAATTCAATGACCATCGGAAGATTCATTCCTGCATAAAGTTCGATGTCACGACCTTCCATAATCAGACGGCTCACCACGTTACATGGTGTTCCACCAAGGAGGTCAGCAAAGACTAGGAAATCATCCAAACCTTCGACAGCAGCTTCAAATTTCGCAGTGAAATCTTCTGGTCCATCTTCTGGAAGAAGAGCTACTGCATGAATGTTGTCTTGTGGACCCATAATCATTTCTGTGCTACCTTTAAGTTCTTCACAAAAACGTCCATGGCTCACTAAAATCAATGATTTAGTCATAAATTATGCGCCCATTCCAAGTACAAATTTACCGATGAATGAAAGTCCAACTGCAAGAGCAATGATGATACCGATTGCTTTAGTTGAGTTCATACCTTTCTTACCAAGCAACCAGAAGATGAATGCTGTAAAGATTGCTGGAAGTAAGCGTGGGAAGATTGAGTTCAAGATATCTTGGAAGTCAATCATTTTCTCACCGATTGGCAATTTGTATGAAATTTCAAAGTTGATCATTGTTGCTACAAGAGCACCCATCATGAATACACCAAGTACAGATGCAGCTTCAATCAAAGCTGTCAAAGTGCTTTGCATGTTGTTGATAAGGTTAACCCCTTCTTTGTATGCAAATTCCAACTGTTTCCAACGGAAGATGTCATAGGCTACTGCAACTGCGATCCAAAGGAAGATACCCCAAGGTTGACCAGCGATAGCCATTGTTGCAGCGATAGATCCCATGATAGCAGGTACAAGTGAACCAAAGATAGTATCTCCAAGAGGAGCGAATGGTCCCATCAAACCTGTCTTGATACCGTTAACCGCATCTTTTGAGTCAACGCCATCTTTTTCTTCCATGGCAAGGTCAAAACCAGCGATGATTGTGTGGAAGAATGGTGAAGTGTTGAAGAATTGAGTATGAACTTTCATCATTTCTTTCAACTCAGGAGTTCCATCTCCATACATTTTACGCAATTGTGGCAAGATCATGTAAAGGTAACCTGATGCTTGCATACGTTCGTAGTTCCATCCCAATTGGAAAGTGAACAAGCTACGTTTGTTAATTTGATTAAAATCTTCTTTTGTTAATTTGTAATTAGAATTCGTCATCTTCAATTTCCCCACTTTCTGATGGTGTAGAAGGTGCTGCTACAGCAACTTTTTGGCTGTTCTTGAAGTGAACAACTGCAAGGAAGATACCTACGATAGAGACACCGATCATAGACAAACCTTTGAAGTTGTTGGCAAAGCCAATTTTTTCAGCAACGTCAGCAGGAAGAGTGCCAATGAGACCAGCAACTGCTCCACCAAGACCTGTTACGTATGAGTAAAGTACAGTCAACATAGCTGTCAAACCGAATCCCATAGCAAGGTAGTGAAGGTTACGTTTAACTGGAAGGTAACGAAGCAAGATAGCGAATCCAAGACCTGGAAGCATACGACCTGCAAGAGTCAAACCGTCTGCAACCCATTGGAATTCTTTAACAAAGTTTACAACTGCTTGTACGAATTCTCCACCGAAAGCTAGGGCGAAGAATACTGGAAGGGCACGAGAAGCAGCCCATGGAAGCGCACCAAGAAGGTAGTTACGTTCGATTCCTTTGTAGTCAAAGCGTTCGATCGCAGCATCAATACGGTGTGCGAAGAATGTAGTAGTCATACGACCAAGTACGTCGAAGTAAGTTAAAAGTGCCGCTACTGGTACAGCGATTGTAGTGATCGCAAGGTCAGTCTCAATACCTTGTGAAACTGAGAAAGCAGTCGCAAGAACCGCACCAGAAGTTGCGTCGATACGAGAAGCACCACCGAAGGTACCTACCCCAAGTACGAATAACTGCAAGCTACCACCGATAAACAAACCAGTTGTCAAATCTCCCATGATCAAACCAGTAATGAAACCAGCGAATACAGGGGAACCTGCAGAAGAAACGATCGTCAACTCATCACAGATTTGATAAGCTGAGTACAAAGTGAGAAGTAAAATTTGCCACCATTGTATCATAACAATGACCTCCTAAAAATTTTTTCCTATTTTAATAAGCTCAAAAAGTCTGAAACTGGATCATTTGGAACCATTTGAGCAGTAAGTTTAACACCTTTTTCCGCCAATTTGTGGAAATCTTCTACGTCTTTATCTACAACGTTAATAGAACGTGTGATCGCACGTGTTTCTGGTGTTTGAGACATGTTGCCGACATTGACAGTTTCAAGTGGCACACCTGCTTCAACCAAACCAAGGAAACGGTCAGGTTTGCGTGCTACAATCAAGAGACGTTGGCTATCATATTTACCAGCAAGGATATTGGCTGCAGCTTTTTCAACTGGCAAAATACTAAGTTTTACACCTGGTGGTGTTGCAAGTTTCAATCCGCTCTTTTCAACATCGTTGTCAACAACTTCATTGTCAACGACCATGATACGTGAAACATTAAGTTTAGCAGACCAAAGGTTTGCTACTTGTCCGTGGATCAAACGTCCATCGATACGGCATCCTACAATTGTCATAAATTTTCCCCCTTTATATGTTTTAGTGTAGGTTTACGAGTTAAGTGTATGTAATCTTTATACTCCCCTTCAGTTTCAAAGATAATGATGCGGTTAGCACCTTCCTTGAGATAGCTGTGCGGAATATAAAGCGATAAGGTTGGACCAACATTCCAGAAACGTCCTAGATTACGGCCATTGACATAGGCAATCCCTTTACCAAACTCAGATAGTTCTAAGTAGGTGTCCTTCGGAGCCTCAACTTCAAAGTCATAGGCGTAAAAGGCAGGTTGTCCTTCTGTCCATCCTTTTGAGAAATCAATCTTTTCAGGATTATCTAGTGGAAGCGGATAGTGTTCCCAGTTCAGCATGAAGTGTAGATCTTTGCAGACACCTGTACGAATCCCTTTCCGTTGTGTATCTGCTAGGAACTTATGCCCGTAATTGACACGCCCCATATTTTCTACCAGAACATCAAAACGAGAGAGCGCTTTCTTTTCTCCTTGATAGAAGATGTCCTCACCAATTTCTGTCTGGTACTGAGTTGTAACCCATTTACCATCTACAAATAGCTGAGCCCTGTCTCGACCGTCAATGATACGGATGCGTTCTTCTTCTGCATCCCAACTAGCTTCTGTACGATAGAGTAGATAACCGTAGCTTTGTCCCAACTCTTCCATTTTCTTAGGATAGAGACTTTTAGTTGGACTTGTTAGGCTATCCAAGGTTTCGAACAGAGAAACTTTCTCAACCAGTGGAATGTTTTCAACTTCCATGCTCTCTTTGTAAAGCGGTTCTAATTGTGGATACTCAGGATAGTAAGTTGCCATCATTTCCTTAACTGCCATGTATTTAGCAGTTGGATTCCCAGCTTCATTAAGGAGAGCGTCATAATCATAAGATGTTACTTGTGGTAAATCAATAGTTCCTCGAGCTGAACAACCATTCATAAAACCAAAGTTGGTTCCACCGTGGAACATGTAAAGGTTGATAGAGCCTTGCTCTAGTACCTCATGTACGGCTTCTGCTAACTCCTCTGGCTCACGCGTGATGACTGGTTCTTTCCATCGGTTAAACCATCCATCCCAGAATTCCATACACATGAGTGGCCATTTCTTGCCATACTCATCAAAGAACTCTTGCATTTGCGAGAAGTTAAAGTTTGCTTTTGAACCAAAGTTCCCTGTCACAAAGAGATCATCTTCAATCAAGGTACCAGCTTTCAGAGTTGCTCGCCATGGACCATCAGATGTAAAGAGCGGACAAGTCACTGAACGTTCTTCCATCAATCGGCGAATCTCACGCAAGTAGGTTTTGTCCTCACCGTATGAACCGTACTCATTTTCAACCTGCATCATGAGGATGTTACCACCATTATCCAACAATCTTGAAACAAGACGTGGAAGTAAATGATCGTAGTAACGTCCTACCATTTCAACAAAGGCTGGATCAGAAGAACGGATTCGCATGTCTTTATTTAAAAGCCATGCTGGTAAACCACCGAATTCCCACTCTGCGCAGATAAAGGGAGATGGTCGAACAATAGCATACAAGCCTAAGTCCTGAGCTGTCTGAAGAAATTTTTCAATATCAAGATTGCCTTCAAAATTGAAGTTTCCTTCAGTTGGCTCATGCAAATTCCAAGCGACGTAGGTTTCAACAGTGTTAAAACCTAAAGCCTTGAGATTGTACAATGAATGATACCAGTCTTCTTCAGGAATTCTAAAATAATGAATGGCACCAGATAAAATTTTGAATGGTTCCCCATCTAGGTAAAAATCATCCTCAATTTTAAACCTTGCCATTTTACCCCCCCATACTTTTCCGTTTGCGCTTTCATTTGTTGTTATATTAAATGATAAACTAATGAATCCATCTTGTCAATAGATTTTTCGAAAATTATTTAAAATTTTTCTTTTTTTTACTGAATTGTTTTCTAAAATTCTTGTAAAAAATTTTTTTCTTAAATATTTTCGATCTAGATAGCATAAATGTATGAGTTTTTAACCGTAAATAATATGTAAGTCAATCGCTTAGAATATTATTTTATTTTTTTACATTATTTACTATCATTTTCAAACTATTTATGGTAAAATCGAAGATGGAGAAGGAAAAAATGAGGTGAAAATATGGCAATTCCAAAGTATCAATATATCAAAGATGAATTGAAAAATAAAATCATTTCAGGTCAATTTGCAAGTGGCGACAAGTTCTACACTGAAGCAGAGTTGATTGCAATGTATGACGTAAGTTCAATCACTGTTGTTCGCGCCTTAAACGACCTTGCTAAAGACGGTTATATTGTCCGCCAACAAGGAAAAGGAACCTTTGTGGCTCGCGCTCGCAAGCACAAACTCGTAGAATTTTCTGATGTAGAAATTTTTGAAACCAAGGACGATAAAGTCACTGTTCTTTCTATTGAACGCGGTAACGAGCTTAACTACTTAGAAAAATTGGGATTGCGTGGCGATCAATTTTATTACAAAATCGAACGTATCCGTGAATCTAACGGTGTTACTTATATCTACCACACATCTTATATCCCTGAACAATACATCAATGCAAACTATCCAAATCTTGAATACTATAGTTCTATCTATAATCGTTTCAAATTGGACTACCACATTCACATGAATGACGAGCATTTTGAAGAAATCAATGAAATTGTATTTCCAACTCCAGAACATGCTGCTTCTATCCTAGGAATCGACTCTCAGTTCCCAACTGTTCTCCAAACCAAGACAACTAAACTTGAGTCAACTGGCCAAGTGTTGGAATACATTGAAACTTACAAACGTTCTGATTTCTATAAGATTAAATTTATCTCATGTGATCGCGATCACTAAACTTAAAAGTCTGAGACAATTGTTTCAGGCTTTTCTGTTTTTCATTATAGCACGCCAGCTTTTAGTAGGAAATATCAAATGACTTTAAACTATAATTTGGAGAAATTTTACTAAAAACAGAGTAAAAATTAAAATCAGTTCAAATTAAATAACTTCTTATATTTTTTATAGGTATTTTATTAAAATACTTGACTTTGCTAGATTCAGATAATACAATGGAGTCAGTTTGTGAAAACGCTACCAAAACAATAAATTAGGAGGTTATTTAATGAAACCAGAAAATAAACAGCGTTTCTCTATTCGTAAATACGCAATCGGAGCAGCTTCTGTCTTGATCGGCTTTGCCTTTCATGCCCAGGCTGTTGCTGCTGATGGAGTCGTACCTACTACAACAGAGAATCAACCTACTATCCAAGCCGCAGGAGAATCGTCTCCACAGGCCAGCGAAGAAAAACTTGAAACTAGTCCTACACCAGAAGCCGTAGCTCCTGCAGCTCCAGTGACACCTGTAACAAACACTGAAGCACCAAAAGTTTTTTCTACTCCTGCTCCTATCGTAGAAAAAACTGTTACAACCGAAGAAACTCCAGCAAAACCAGAAGTAACTGAAGAAGCTAAGCAGCCAGAACCAGAAAAGGCAGAAAACAAAGAAGTTGCTAAAGTTGAAGCTCCTGTAGTCGCTACAGAGAAAGCAGCTCAAGTCAATGAAAAACTAGCTAAAAAGAAAATCGTTTCAATCGATGCAGGGCGTAAATACTTCTCTCCTGAACAACTGAAAGAAATCATCGACAAAGCCAAACACTATGGCTATACTGATCTTCATCTCCTAGTCGGAAATGACGGCTTACGCTTTATGCTAGATGATATGTCCCTAACTGTAGGAGACAAGACTTATGCGAGCGACGATGTCAAACGCGCTGTTGAAAACGGAACAAACGCCTACTACAACGATCCAAACGGCAATCATCTAACTGAAAGCCAAATGACCGACTTGATTAACTATGCTAAGGATAAAGGTATCGGCCTTATCCCATCTGTTAACAGTCCTGGTCACATGGATGCTATCCTCAATGCCATGAAAGAACTGGGTATTGAAAAGCCTAACTTTAACTATTTTGGTAAAGAATCAGCACGTACTGTCGACCTTGACAATGAAAAAGCAGTTGCCTTCACAAAAGCTTTGATTGATAAGTATGCAGGCTACTTTGCTGGTAAATCTGAAATCTTCAACATCGGTTTGGATGAGTACGCTAACGATGCTACGGATGCTAAAGGATGGAGCGTTCTTCAAGCCTATAAATGGTATCCAGAAGATGGATTCCCAGACAAGGGCTATGACAAATTCATCGCCTATGCTAATGACCTAGCTCGTATCGTCAAATCTCACGGTCTAAAACCTATGGCCTTCAACGACGGTATCTACTATAATAGCGATACAAGTTTTGGTACCTTTGACAAGGACATCATCGTCTCTATGTGGACTGGTGGCTGGGGTGGTTACGATGTCGCTTCTTCTAAATTACTAGCTGAAAAAGGACACGAAATCCTCAATACTAACGATGCTTGGTACTACGTTCTTGGCCGTAATGCTGACGGGCAAGGTTGGTACAACCTCGATCAAGGATTGAACGGTATTAAGAGTACACCGATTACTTCTGTTCCAAAAACTGAAGGAGCTGACGTTCCTATTATCGGTGGTATGGTAGCTGCTTGGGCTGATACTCCATCTGCTCGCTACTCTCCATCTCGTCTCTTCAAACTCATGCGTCAATTCGCAAACTCAAATGCTGAATACTTCGCTGCTGATTACGAGTCTGCTGAACAAGCTTTGAAAGAAGTGCCAACAGACCTTACTCGCTACACAGAAGAAAGTATTGCAGCCGTTAAAGAAGCTGAAAAAGCCATCCGTGCTCTCGATAGCAACCTCAGCCGTGCTCAACAAGATACTATTGATCAAGCGATCGCAAAACTCCAGGAAGCTGTTAGCAACTTGACCTTCACTCCAGAAGCTCAAAAAGAAGAAGATGCTAAACGCGAAGTTGAAAAACTAGCTAAGAACAAGGTTATCTCTATCGATGCTGGACGTAAATACTTCACGCTAGACCAACTTAAACGCATCGTAGATAAAGCCAGCGAACTCGGTTACTCTGACCTTCACTTGCTCCTTGGAAACGATGGACTTCGCTTCCTACTTGACGATATGAGTATCTCAGCAAACGGCAAGACTTATGCAAGCGACGATGTGAAAAAGGCCATCATCGAAGGAACAAAATCTTACTACGATGATCCTAACGGAACTACTTTGAACCAAGCTGAAATCACTGAGCTTATCCAGTATGCTAAGGACAAAGGGATTGGATTGATCCCAGCTATCAATAGCCCAGGTCACATGGATGCTATGCTTGTCGCTATGGAAAAATTAGGCATCGCAAACCCTCAAGCTAACTTTGACAAGGTTTCAAAAACAACTATGGACCTTGAAAACGAAGAAGCAATGAACTTTACAAAAGCCCTTATCGGTAAGTACATGGACTTCTTTGCAGGCAAGACTAAGATCTTTAACTATGGTACAGATGAGTATGCTAATGACGCTACCAATGCTCAAGGTTGGTACTACCTCAAGTGGTATGGTCTCTACGGCAAATTTGCTGAATACTCTAATAGCCTAGCTGCCATGGCTAAAGAAAAAGGCTTGCAACCAATGGCCTTTAACGATGGCTTCTACTACGAAGACAAGGATGATGTTGAGTTTGATAAAGACGTTATCATCTCTTACTGGTCTAAAGGATGGTGGGGTTACAACCTTGCGTCTCCTCAATATCTAGCAAGCAAAGGCTATAAATTCCTTAACACGAATGGAGATTGGTACTACATTCTCGGTCAAAAACCAGAAGATGGTGGTGGCTTCCTCAAGAAAGCTATTGAAAATACTGAAAAAACTCCATTTAACCAGTTAGCTTCAACTAAATATCCTGAAGTTGACCTACCTACTGTTGGTAGTATGTTAGCTATCTGGGCTGATAGACCAAGCGCAGAATACAAGGAAGAAGAAATCTTTGAACTTATGACTGCCTTTGCAGATCACAACAAAGACTACTTCCGTGCTGACTACAAGGCTCTACGCGAGGAACTTGCTCAAATCCCTGAAAACTTAGAAGGATATAGCACAGAAAGCCTCGACGCTCTCAAAGCTGCTAAAGATGCTCTGAACTACAAGCTTAACCGTAATAAACAAGCTGAGTTGGATGCCCTTGTAGCTAATCTCAAAGCAGCTAGACTAGGGCTTAAGCCAGCCGCAACTCACTCAGGAAGTCTTGATGAAAACGAAACTCCTGCTGCTGTTGAAAACCGACCAGAGCTTCTCGTTAAGACAGAAGAAATTCCGTTTGAGATTGTTAAGAAAGAAAATCCTAACCTTCAAGCAGGACAAGAGAAAGTCATCACTGTCGGTGTCAAAGGAGAACGTACAAATTACCTTTCTGTCGTGACTGAAAATGGTGAAGCACATGAAACTCTCCTTGATTCTAAGTTAACAGTAGAACCTGTCGCTCAAGTGGTAGAGGTGGGGAACCCTGTCACTCACCTTGGTGATGAAAAAGGGCAAGCAGCTACAACTGAGGAACTTCCTAAACTAGATGTGCAAACTGAAGACATTTCATTTACAACCATCACTCGTGAAACTGATCAGTTGCCTAAGGGACAATCTCGTATCGTGACTGAAGGTGTGAACGGTCGTCGCAGCTACTTCTATTCTGTAACTACGGCGACGGATGGATCTGAAGTTAAGACTCTAGTAAGCAGTGAAGTAAGCCTAGAACCTATCACTCAAGTGGTAGAAGTGGGGAACCCTGTCACTCATGTTGGTGATGAACATGGGCAAGCTGCTATTTCTGAAAACAAACCAAGAGTTGACATTCAAAATGAAGAAATTCCATTTACAACCATCACTCGTGAAACTAATCAATTACCTAAAGGACAATCTCGTATCGTGACTGAAGGTGTAAACGGTCGTCGTAGCCATTTCTACTCTGTGACTACTGCCGCTGACGGAACTGAAGTTAAAACATTGGTTACAAGTGTCGTAGCGCAAGAACCTGTCGCTCAAGTGATTGAAGTGGGGAACCCTGTCACTCACCTTGGTGATGAAAAAGGGCAAGCAGCTACAACTGAGGAACTTCCTAAACTAGATGTCCAAACTGAAGACATTTCATTTACAACTATTACTCGTGAAACCGATCAGTTGCCTAAGGGACAATCTCGTATCGTGACTGAAGGTGTAAACGGTCGTCGCAACTACTTCTACTCTGTAACTACGGCTACTGATGGAACTGAAGTTAAGACTCTAGTAAGCAGTGAAGTAAGCCTAGAACCTATCACTCAAGTGGTAGAAGTTGGTAATCCTGTCACTCACCTTGGTGATGAAAAAGGGCAAGCAGCTATCGCTGAAGAAAAACCAACACTAGAAATCCCAAGCGAGCCAGCTCCAGCAACTGTTCCTGCTGAGGAAAATAAAGCTCTTCCTCAAGGTCCAGCTCCTGTAGCAAAAGAGAAAAAACTACCTGAAACAGGAACTCAAGGCTCAGAATGGTTAATTGCTACTGGTCTTATGTCAGCTCTCACAGCTTACGGACTTAGCAAGAAAAAAGATTAAGCACAAATAAAAAGCGGGACAAAAGTCTCGCTTTTTATTGTGATTATTAGTCACCCAAACCGATGCGTTCGAAGATCTCATCCACACGTTTGGTATAGTAAGTTGGGTTAAAGATTTCGTCGATTTCTTCTTGAGTGAGGCGTGAAGTCACTTCTGGATCTGCTTCAAGAAGTGGTTTGAAGTCTACTTGGTTATCCCATGATTGAGCTGTCTTTGGTTGAACAAGGTCGTAAGCTTGTTCACGCGTCATGCCTTTTTCAATCAAGGTAAGCATAGCACGTTGGCTGAAAATCAAACCAAATGTAGAGTTCATGTTGCGGATCATGTTTTCTGGGAAGATCGTCAAGTTCTTGACGATATTTCCAAAACGATTGAGCATGTAGTCAATCAAGATGGTTGTATCTGGTGCAATGATGCGCTCAGCTGATGAGTGAGAGATATCACGCTCATGCCAAAGGGACACATTTTCGTAAGCTGTGACCATGTGACCACGGATAACACGCGCAAGACCAGTCATGTTTTCAGAACCGATAGGGTTGCGTTTGTGAGGCATTGCAGATGAACCTTTTTGCCCTTTGGCAAAGAATTCTTCTACTTCGCGTTGTTCAGATTTTTGCAAGCCACGAATCTCAGTCGCCATACGTTCGATTGAAGTCGCGATACTAGCAAGAACCGCAAAGTACTCAGCGTGAAGGTCACGAGGAAGGACCTGTGTAGAGATTTCTTGAGCACGGATACCAAGTTTATCGCAGACGTATTTTTCAACGAATGGTGGGATGTTAGCAAAGTTACCAACCGCACCAGAAATCTTACCAGCTTCCACACCAGCAGCCGCATGCTCGAAACGCTCGATGTTGCGTTTCATTTCGCTGTACCAAGTGGCCAATTTAAGACCAAAAGTTGTCGGCTCAGCGTGCACACCGTGGGTACGCCCCATCATGATGGTGAACTTGTGTTCTTTCGCTTTGTCAGCGATGATGTTGGTGAAGTTTTCAAGGTCACGACGGATGATGTCGTTGGCCTGCTTGTAAAGGTAACCATAGGCCGTATCCACCACGTCGGTAGAAGTCAAACCATAGTGAACCCACTTACGCTCCTCACCAAGAGTCTCAGAAACCGCACGCGTGAAAGCCACCACATCGTGACGCGTCTCCTGCTCAATTTCCAAAATACGGTCGATGTCAAAGTCCGCCTTTTCGCGAATCAAAGCCACATCTTCCTTAGGGATTTCCCCCAACTCAGCCCATGCCTCGTCAGCCAAGATTTCCACCTCAAGCCAAGCACGGTATTTATTTTCTTCACTCCAAATATTCGCCATTTCAGGGCGAGAGTAACGTTCGATCATTGTTTTCTCCTTACATTGTTAAGTCTAATATTGTCATAAAAACATTTTTATGAAATTCCCATCCTTAGAGTTATTTCTTTTCTCCATATTCTCAAGCAAATGTTTTTCCGTCTCAGGTGACCAATAAATTATCAACTTATCCTTAGCTCTAGTAACTGCCGTGTAAAAAATACTGTGGGTTATATTCTCCTCAGATTCATTTGTGATAACAACTTTCACAGAATCATACTCTAAACCTTGAGCTTTATGAATTGAAGTTGCGTAGGCAATTTGAAACGGTACTACTGTAGTAGGATCATTAGAGTCAAAATCCGTACTTTTGTATTTATTTACTAAAAATCGAATAACTGTCTTGCCATCTTCGTCATTCCCAATAAAGTCAATATCTGAACAACTAGTAACATCAAGGGAGGTGAGCGACAAATCTTTAAGCTTTATATCAAATGTGATAGAATGTTCTTCAATTTTTATATCATGAATAGTCCCTTTGATATTATTATATATTAGAGGAGAAAATCTCGGTGAATCATTAAATAGGATAGGATCACCGACTTTATACCCCGCTGAACCCCAAGGTATACTTGTAGAGGGATTTTGAGCTTGCATAAATGTATTTATATTATTTACTCCATATAGCCCATCATAATTTAAGCAAAGAACCACCTCATCTTGATTGGTCGAGGAGAATAGGGATGGGTCTAGATTACTAGAAAAATTATTTCTTGATAGATGTTCTAAAATATCCCTATCATTATTCCTTATTTTATCCCATACTATTAACAAATTTTCTTTATCAGTTCTATATGTATTAGTTAACTCATACCTGCTGTTTGTTATATGGTATTGTGCAATATCAAACCAATTACCAAACCGAATCGACTCTATTTGATAAGTATCACCTACAACAATTAGAAGTTCAAACTCTATATTTCCCAGAACTTTTCTAAAATCAGAATTACTAATTGTACTACTCTCATCAACTATCAATACATCGCACTTCAACATTCCCTGCCTTATTATCTTAGCCACTGTACTAAATTCTGAATTTGGAGCATCAACTTTTCTTTTTAAGTTATCTACAGCAGTGTTTGTATTAGCTAAAAATAATTTATTTTTTGCTGAGAAGTAATTTGAAATATAGTTTATTAACGTTGATTTCCCAGTCCCTGCAGCACCATAAATTAAGGCTACTTTAGATTCTTCAAACATCTTGATCAAACAATCTCTTTTAACATCGTCATCAATAGTTCCTGGTCTTTTTTGCAACCATGATTGAACCGAATACGAATAACCCTTGACACCGCCTGCGGCCAATTTCTTTAATCTATTTATTATATATACAACATCATCTTTATAGCCCTTAATGAACACATGTCCTTTTTCTAAGAGTAATTTTCTATGTTGGTGCGTACGATACAATTTAGAATTGTATATTCGTATCAAATCAGAAATATTTTTAAAATCCGTGATTTCTTTTATGGGGGTAAAAAGCTGTCCTCTAATTTCCGAATTGTTCTTTATAAATCTAGCAAATAGTTCATCCTCTTTTTCCTCTGACGGTATACAAGCCAAAAGATCTGATAATCTGGGATTATGATTTTTTAAGCTAGAATCAAATGGAATCTTATCAAACGGTATACATTTCCAATCTAATCTTAAATGAGATAACTGATGGTTCCCGCCTTTCAAAAACTTTTCAGGAGCATACTGCTCCTTTAAAATTTTATTATTCATAGAAAACAATAGATATCTGATGACATTTGCACCACCTTGCTCATTTCTTATTAATTCTCTAACTCTATCTAAAAGTAAAAATATTCTTGGTTGCCTAGTATCTTTCAAAATTATCTTCTTCGCTGCAATATAAAGACTATCACTTAGTTCGATCAAAGTAACTAAGTTCATCCTATATTGGCGTATAAATTTCATTAAATTTTGATATTCTTTATACGACGTTTGAATGTCAGGTATATCAAATCTCAATATATCTCTTAGTTTATTAAACTCACATGGTCTAATTGAAACCTCCCAATTATCTATAATTAGAATGGGCATTGTTATTCCTAAAATATCAATATTTACTTTTTTTACCCATAACAATGTTGCATAATTAGATAAGATATATTTATCCGTAAACGCAATTAGTCTATCTAATTTTGATGACTGATCATTCGCAATAGAGTATGTTACTTCATAGTAAACTCTATTGTTTATAAAAAACGGCTTTACTTTGTGAATATAATACCTATCACTATATGAAACTCTTTCAAAACCAATTGTTGAATCATTTATTACTTTAGAAATTGATTTATAGTACTCAGTTAATTGTGAATCTTGATACATAGGAAACTTAGCCAAATTATGTAAAACATCAAAATCTAAATTCTCTTTTAAATAATTCTTAATTTGCAATAAGTAACTATAGTATTTTAACATTAGTCTTTCTGAATTATTTTCATCTAAAGTATAATGAGAAGCAGAAATTTGTAATAATTCATGAAACTCTCTAATAAAAACATATTTAGAATTTTTAAAAATATGTCTTATTCCAGATTCTATATTGTGATAAGATACATCTGCATCCTTATTCTGATCGACACAATAAAGTTTCAGGGAGATATGTTCCACAAAATTTCTGAGTTGAGATAACATATTCTGGGATAGAAAACCTCGGTCCTCTATTTGAGCAATATTTCGACATAAGACGTTATCTATATTTAAAATAGCAGTATTTAAATCTGTCACAGGAGCCTACTTTCACTTAAATATTATCATAATAAAAAATTTGAGTTTGATATAGAAAAACTTAACTAGTTATTAGTTAAAACTTCTTCTTTGATACTGAATCTCACACATATTTAACTTTAATCACAAGTTATATCTTCTCTATCACTAAAAACTGACACATAAATTATCTATCTTGCTATTATGCTTCCCTTCCCAGATCATACTGCCAACTACACTTTTTGTTTTCATATTTTTACTCAAATTCTTCTTTCCCAATCCACACAGATGGATAGTGATCTAGTGTATTCAAATCCGTATCTAACGGTAGATCATAGATAGCTAAATAGTTTTCAGGGTATTGTGCAACTAGATCTTCATACTTAGCTTTGACCTTTTCGTGATTGCTACTAGCATATAAGACTTCGACAACTGCTCCAGTCTTATCCTTTTCAATAAATGCATTTACGATGATTTGAATCATAAAAATTGATCAAATTCGAATACTGTATTTCGTTTTAGAAAATACGAGTACTCATGTTCCTTTCTATTTTATAATATTAATAGTTGACATTCTATGTTAAATCTACGAACTTAATATTATTTATTTGCTAGTCACAATAGTTTTATAAAATATAAAACAAAATCTATATTATGAACCGATAAAACCACAACTAAAAAAGAGAAGTCTGAATAATGTTATCTTGCTTATTAGTTGTTACAATAGTTTTATTGGTTGTAATCCGACTGTATTTTTTATTTACTTTTTCTTTTATTGATTGCATTTTTTTATCAAATTCAAATATGCTATCTAACGAGTAAAGAGGAAAAGCTTTTTTTTCTGCTAACAATTGTTGATTTAAAGAAATAGCGGAATCATTTGAAAAATATACTTGCCATCCCTTGCCATTCTTAAAGAGAGTATGATCAAGAACGGCTAATGCTCTATCTTGTTCTAATGCTTTATAGGTTGCATGTCTGCTTCCGCCACTATTTGATGATTCGATAGTAATTGTTCCTAAACTCATACCACTTTGCCATTCATCACGTTCAACCAAATAGCTAGGCCTTAAAGTTGTTCCAATAGGATATTCAGATACCAGAGTTCCACCATTACGTAAAATGTCATCAGCTAGTGGACGGTTTACTTTAGGATAAATTGGAACATCTAATCCATGAGCTAAAATAGCTATAGTTTTACCATTTGTAATACTTGCCATTTCATGAGCCAAGGAGTCACACCCTACAGCTAGTCCACTGACCACTGTGTAATCTAATTTAGATAACTGCTCTGTAATCCTTGAAGTCATCTTTTGGGCAAAAACACTGGGTTGCCTAGTGCCAATTACTGCTACTTTTTTAGTATCTGTGAGTAACTTTATATTCCCTTTAACAAATAATACTAGTGGTTTCTTAGGTAAAACAGCTAGCTCTTTAGGATACTCAGCATCTTTAAAATTAATCGTAGCTATTTTCTTTTCTAAACTATTGTCAATAATTTCTTTCGCTTTATTACATTGAAAATCCCAATTTGACTTAGTCAAATCAGTTCTAATTAAATTTTTTAGCTGACTAATCTTACTACCAGAAATATCCTCAAAAGTGAAGTCATAACTTCCTCTTTTAGAAAAAACATCTTCTAAAAAATCAGCAATTCTTTTTCTTCCCATCCCTTTGAGCCCACTCAAGGCAATAATTTTAGTACTTAAGTCATAATTCTCTATCATGTTTTTCTACTTTTTTTAAAATTAGTTATCATCGAAATTAATTTGGGGTTCTGCAACTAAAGAAATGGCATTATCAAAATCCTTTAACGAGTACATCCCTGAAGTATTCTTCTTCAGAAAATCTAATAATTGTTCTGGATTATGAAACACATGATCCGCACCATAGTCTCGACCAAATCTATAGTGGATTCCCCATGTAACTAAGACTGTTTCAAGTCCAGCTGCTTTATATGCAATAATATCATTTTTGGTATTTCCTATTCCAATAATTCGTGTAGGCTCTATCGTATCTAGAGTAAGTCCCACCCCATTTTTAATTGTTTCAGGAGATGGTTTCAAATATTTGATTGTATAATCATCAATTTTTGTTTCAAAAGTCGGAACCAGCCAACAACATTTTTCATAGTTAGTATATTCACCGTTAGTTTTATAACTAACATATTTGCACCCATCACCCTCGTCCTTAGGAAAAATTTTCTTTCTTAATTTCTCTTGATAAAATAGTTTTTCCATTAAATAATATCTATTTGATATAATTTCATAAATCATTCCATCATTAGCAAGAAACTCAAATATCCCTTCCAAACCTGGATAAATAGAATATATTGGGGAGGCTCTATAAAAAGTTTCCCCATTTTTGAAATATTTGTTTCCTTTCTTAAGCTTCATCTTATCGTTGATTGTGCTTTCAAATTCTACATTCCTTTTTCTTGAATCAACAATTGTCTCATCAAAGTCCCAAATTATTAAATCTATTTGAGAATTTGATCTAGGATTTTCAAAATGCTCATATTTCTCAACAATACTATTCCATTTCTCGACCTTTTGATGTTTATAAAGAGAATAATTCACAATTTTTTCTTTTGGAACTCCTTTATTGATAAGATATTTGTCAACCATTCTAAAAGAACTTCCGGTAGTTGTCACATCGTCAATTACGACTACAAAGTCAAATTTCTCCCACCAAAATTCACCTACTCCTTGCAATTCTAATCCTTTTGTAATCTCATCAAATAAAATTTGACGTTTTCCATTCTCTATATGAGTCTTATCCTTTGTTATGGTTCTTATTAACTCAATTTCTTGATTAGGATTCATTATCTTGGCTAAAATTTGAGGAATATTATAGACACCACACTCAGAACTAGGAATCCCCAAATAGCATATTTTATTATATTCCAAATTTACAAATTCTTGAAATCTTTTTTCAAATTCATTGAATTTAGTTTCTAATTTTTGTAAATCAAACTTATTATTAAAATCAAATTTTTGTTCTCCATTTGATTGATTACGTTCAGCAAGAAGTGTTTTATCAACAATTGAATACTTTGTTTTTACCAGATAAAAGTTATTCTGCTGCTCAAATTCCATGTTTTGTTCTCGATTAAATAGAGAACCATAAAAAATTGGTAGTGGCAGACCTTCTTCAACAAAATCAAACTGATGAATATTAAATGATTTCATCAATTCCTGTTCATATATTTTATTATCAAATGTCATATATAGCTGTTTCTCCTAAAAATCAATCCCTTTCCCAAACTCCTCAACCTTATCCGGTTCATCACTAAACAAAGTCACATGTCCCATTTTGCGGTTGTGCTTCGCTTCTATTTTACCATATAAGTGGAGGTGGGCGCTTGGATTTTCTGTGACATATTTTTCAGCAGCTTCAACGTGTTGACCGAGAACATTGAGCATGACAGCTGGAGCATGTAATTCTATTTCTGGCAATGGCGCTCCAAGAACACCCAGAATATGGGTATCAAACTGAGAGAAATCACAGGCTTCGATTGAATAGTGACCTGAGTTATGTGGGCGTGGGGCAATTTCGTTGACAATGATGTCATCAGCTGTCGCAAACATTTCCACACAAAGTGTTCCAGACAAGTTCAGCTGTTCAGCAATTCGCACCGCCATGGCCTTGGCTTTATCTGCCAAACGATCCGAAATGCGGGCTGGCACGATGGTCTTAGACAGGATATTGTTGCGGTGGATATTTTCCTGAACTGGAAAAACCGTCACATCCCTACCATTCCCTGACACGATGACAGAAATCTCAAGGTCAAAGTTGACAAATTCTTCCAAAACACAGTCAGCTGAATCCGCTAGTGCATAGGCTTCTTCTAAATCTTCCGCTGAGCGAATGACCTTTTGTCCATGCCCATCGTAGCCACCTGTCGCAGTCTTGAGGACATAGTTTTTCGATAGGTCAATATCTGCCAAATCTTGGCTTGAGGTCACAACCTTGTAAGGTGCAACGGTGACTTTGGCCTTGTTTGAGAGAAAATCCTTTTCAAAAATACGATTTTGAGAAATGCGGAGCAAGTCCGTTCCTTGAGGGAGTTGCCCATCCTTGATAACGGCATCCAAACCGTCAGCATCGACATTTTCAAATTCATAAGTGAGAACATCACAGCGGTCCGCCAACTGACGGAGGGCATCCACATCGTTATAAGGTGCCACGATGATTTCCGCCACGCGAGAGGCCGGGCAATCCGCAGCAGGATCAAGTGCAATGACCTTGTGACCCATGTAAATAGCAGAAATGGCCATCATCTGACCAAGCTGACCGCCACCGATAATTCCGATTGTTTTAGATGAGCTCATTTGTAGACTCCTCTGCGATTTTTCCTTGTTCTTCTGCGAAATCTGCCAAAGCTGTCGCGATAGCCTGATCCTCTACTGACAAGAGACGGAGGGCAAAGAGGGCAGCGTTAGTCGCACCTGCTTCACCGATAGCCATGGTTGCGACTGGCACACCACCTGGCATCTGAACGATAGAATAAAGAGAATCCACACCGCTAAGGGCCCGTGACTTGACGGGTACCCCAATAACTGGAAGAGTTGTTTTAGCAGCAACCATCCCTGGCAAGTGTGCAGCTCCACCCGCACCAGCGATGATGACTTTAATGCCACGACTACGTGCTTCTTCCGCATGTTTGAACATGAGGTCAGGTGTCCGGTGGGCGGAAACAACTTTCTTTTCGTAAACAACGCCGAAGTTGTCGAGGACTTCTGCTGTTTTTTGCATGGTTGCCCAGTCGGATTTGGAGCCCATGATGATGGAAATAATTGGTTTAGTCATAATTTTTCCTTTTTTTCTTTTTTGATAATGGTCTTAGGTGGTGGGGACGGAAGCAACCCTTCGGTTTCATTCCTAAACTTTGAGCCTAAAGTCTCAAAGTTTCCCCGACCAGAACAGATACTGTTCTGGTCTTTTCCCCACGGAGACCATTATCGTGTTTGGCGACTGCGTCGCTTTTTCTTATATCTTTATCGAATTGCCTTGCTTCCGATATCGTTTCGATAGAAGAGGCCTTCTGTGTTTTGTTTGTCGAGTTGGCTGTAGATGGTGTTTTGGCTGTCTTTGACGGTGTCTGCTGTTGTGACCAGCATGTAGACACGTCCGCCGTTTGAAAGAAGGTCTTGTCCATTTTCAGCGAATTTGGCACCGGCATAGTAAGTGATGATGTCACCCTCTGTCTTGGCTGGAAGTTTGACCCCCTTCTCATAAGCGAGTGGGTATCCGTTTGAGGCTACAACAACGCCTAGTGTCACACCCTTATCCATCCAAGTAATTGCTGGCTCTTTGCCATCCAAAATGTCCGTGATATTTTGTGCAAAATCTGATGTCAAGCGAGGCAAGATGATTTGCGTTTCTGGATCTCCGAAACGAGCGTTGAACTCGATAACCTTAGGTCCATCAGCTGTCAGGATAAGCCCCGCATAAAGAACACCCAGATAAGGACGCCCTTCTTGGATCATCCCCTCAAGGACTGGCTTGACAATAGTGTCAACCGCTGTGTCAACCACGCTCTCTGGCAAGTGAGGAACTGGCGCATAGGCACCCATACCACCCGTGTTAGGACCCTTATCGCCATCATAGGCACGTTTGTGATCCTGAGCCGTTGGCATGATGTAGAACTTGCCCCCATTAACAAAGGCAAAGAGAGAGAATTCCTCACCTTCAAGAAACTCCTCGATAACCACACGCGCACCTGAGTCACCGAATTTATTGTCCAAAAGCATCTCGTGAGCAGCTTCGACTGCTTGCTCGACTATCTCCGCAACGACAACACCTTTCCCAAGGGCCAAACCGTCTGCCTTGACTACGATTGGAGCGCCTTTTTCTTCGATATAGGCCTTGGCTTCCTCGAAATCTGAGAAGGTCCCATAGGCTGCTGTCGGAACATCGTATTTGACCATGATTTCCTTAGCAAAATCCTTGGACCACTCCAACTCCGCTGCCAATCTTGTCGGACCAAAGGCTTTGAGACCAGCTGCATTGAACTCATCCACAATCCCAGCCGCAAGGGCGTCATCTGGACCAATGAAGGACCAGGCAATATCGTTGGCTTTTGCAAACTCAATCAATTTAGAATGTTCGGAAATAGAGATATTTACCAATTCCAGACCATCCAGAGTCATCCCGTCATTCCCAGGAGCTACAAAGACTTTTTCAACGTCTTTTGACTCAAGTAACTTCTTAGCAATGGCATGTTCACGACCACCCGATCCGACAACTAATAGCTTCATCTTTCAACCTCTTTTGCGAATTATTTACTAATATTATAACACAAACGTTCGTTTTAATCTTGTTTCACTCCGCATTTTTAAGCAAAAAAGGAAAGAAACTGTTTTCTTCCCTTTAGTGTTCTTAATGTCTAAAATGTCTCACTCCTGTGAAGACCATAGTCAAGCCGTATTTATCCGCAGCTTCGATAGATTCTTGATCACGGACTGAGCCTCCTGGCTGGATGATAGCCTTGATACCTACTTTAGCGATTTCTTCCACGTTATCCGCAAATGGGAAGAAGGCATCTGAAGCAAGGACTGCGCCGTCCAGACGGTCTTTAGCTTGGTCAATGGCAATACGAACAGAGGCCACACGGTTGGTTTGACCTGGACCAACACCAAGTGTCATGTGGTCGTTGGTCACGATAATTCCGTTTGATTTGACATACTTGATAGCCTTCCAAGCGAATTCAAGAGCTGTCGCTTCTGTCTCAGTTGGTTGGCGTTTGGTCACCACTTGCCAGTCAGCTGGACTTTCTTTGACCACGTCTTGGTTTTGTACGAGAAGCCCACCAACCACACCTGTGTATTCTGCTTCCACTTCGCTAGCCTCTTGAGCGTCAAATGGCAAGGCAAGGATACGCAAGTTTTTCTTTTTGTTGGTCAAAATGGCTAGCGCTTCATCCGTATAGCTTGGTGCGATGATGATTTCAAGGAAAACACCGTGCATCTTCTCAGCAGTCGCAGCATCCACCTCACGGTTGAGAACGACAATACCACCAAAGATAGACACTGGGTCAGACTCATAAGCGTAATCCCAAGCAGTTTCGATGTCATCAGCTTGACCGATACCGCATGGATTCATGTGTTTGAGAGCCACAACGGTTGGACGGTCTTTGAAATCACGGATGATACGAATGGCAGCGTCCGCATCGCGGATATTGTTAAAGGATAATTCCTTACCGTTAAGCTGTTTCGCTGATGCAATTGAGTAATCTGTTGGCAAAGCTTTTTGATAGAAGTCAGCGTCTTGTTGAGGATTTTCCCCATAGCGCATAGCCTGCTTAAGGTCATAGGTCAAGGTCAGTTTTTCAGGTTTTACTTCACCCACTTGAGCTGTGAAATACTCTGCAATCAAGGCATCATAAGCCGCTGTGTGACGGAAAACCTTGGCTGCCAGACGTTGGCGAGTTTCGTAAGTTGTTTCGCCATTTGCTGCCAATTCGTCCAAAACCACAGCATAGTCAGTAGGATCTACCACAACTGTTACGCTAGCATGGTTTTTAGCCGCTGAACGAAGCATGGATGGCCCGCCGATATCGATGTTTTCAACTGCGTCAGCATAAGTCACGTCTTGTTTGAGGATGGTTTCCTTAAATGGGTAAAGGTTAACTACAACAAGATCGATAAGCTCAATCTGATTGTCCTTAGCCGCTTCCAAGTGGCTATCCAAGTCACGACGAGCAAGAAGCCCTCCGTGGATATTTGGGTGGAGAGTCTTGACACGACCGTCCATCATTTCTGGGAAACCAGTCACATCGTCGATGGCAATGGTGTCCACCCCAGCATTGTCAAGGGCAATCTTGGTCCCACCTGTAGAGATGATATCCCAACCAAGTTTTTTAAGTTCTTGGGCAAATTCTACAATGCCCGCTTTGTCTGAGACGCTGATTAAGGCCTTTTTCGTCATTCTATTCCTCTTTCTTTAGATCCAAGCGCATAGCGACTTCGTTATTTTCTTCTATAAATCCTGTTTCCTGAAAACCCAAACTAGTCAGTAGGTGCTTCATTTTTTCATTTCCAACCACATAATCTGCGATAATATGATTGCAAGTGCTATCCATCTGAGCCTTTTTGATCAAAACTTCCAAGGCTTTTCGTCCATAACCTATTCCTTGGTACTGCTGGCCAATCATTATCCTCCAGATAAAGTATTCCGCTTCATCCTTATCTATTTCCAACAGGAGAAAACCAACTACAAGCTTATTCCAATAGATTGCCATTGGAAACACATCCCCATTCTCTCGGTAGAGCCATGCGTCAGCTAAAGAGCGTACATTTGGAGCCACGAAACGTGCTCGTTCATCAGCGTCAGATATTTTCAAATCCAGCACTGCCTGAAAACTGCTCTCATCTACTAATTTCATCTCAATCATTTTTTCTCCTAGCAATATTGCATAATCAAAACTTGATTTACTTTTTATCTACTCTCCACTCCCAAATGTTCCAATACTTCTGGATAAAGTTTGTACTCTGTTTCGTGGATGCGAGTCTCGAAAGTATCAAGGGTATCCCCTTCAAGGCGTGGCACACGGACTTGTTTGATAACCTTACCGGTATCAACACCAGAGTCCACCCAGTGAATAGTCACGCCAGACTGGTCAACGCCTGCATTCCAAGCATCCTCAATACCATGAGCACCTGGAAATTCGGGGAGATAAGCTGGGTGAATATTGATGATACGGCCTTCATAAGCTGCTAGCAAGGTTGGACCGACGATTTTCATGTAGCCTGCAAGACAAACCAAGTCAATCTGGCGTTCATCCAAGAGATCGACGATGGCTCCTTCATAGTCTGCCTTGTTTTCAAACTCCTTGAGTTCAAAAGCGTAGGATAATACCCCAAGATTCTCTGCACGCTCAAGTACATAGGCATCCCGATGATCTGAAAAGACAAATTCTACTGGAAATTGTTCTGCAATCACCTGAAAGTTTGAGCCGTTGCCAGAGGCAAAAACAGCAATCTTTTTAGCCATTATTTAATCACCACACTTGCATCTGTCTTCTTGACAATCCGACCGATTTCATAGACAGGTTCGTCGAGAAGTTCTTTGACACGTTCCACATTTTCTGGTTTTACTGCAAGCATGAGACCAATCCCCATGTTGAAGATTTCAAACATTTCTTCGTGTTTGATTTGGCCATATTTTTCAAGAGCTTTGAAAATTGGAAGAACTGGAACCTTGCTTTCATCAATTTCAGCAGCCAAGTCATCCGCGAACATACGTGGTACATTTTCAATGAAACCACCACCTGTGATGTGGGCAATACCGTTAACCAATTCTTCTTTGATGAGTGGCAAAGCTGCTTTGACATAGATACGAGTTGGTTCCAAAAGGACGTCCTTAAGTTTTCTACCTTCCAACTCTGGGAGAACTTCTTCCCCTGTGTAATCAGCAAAGACACGACGAACAAGTGAGTAACCATTTGAATGTATTCCGCTTGAGGCAAGTCCAAGAATCACATCTCCGTCAGCTACTTTTGAACCGTCGATGATTTGAGATTTTTCTGCAACACCAACAGCAAAACCAGCCAAGTCATAGTCATCTTCACCGTACATACCAGGCATTTCAGCCGTTTCACCACCGATAAGGGCTGCACCAGCTTGCACACAACCTTCAGCCACACCAGCAACAACTTGTTCTAGTTTAGCTGGTTCATTTTTACCAGTTGCGATATAGTCCAAGAAGTAAAGAGGCTCTGCACCTGCAGCGATGATATCGTTGACACACATGGCCACACAGTCCTGACCAATGGTATCATGCTTGTCGTACTTGATAGCCAGCATAAGTTTGGTTCCGACACCGTCCGTCCCTGAGATCAAAACAGGTTCTTTGACACCTGTCTTTGAAAGATCAAACATGCCACCGAAACCACCCAGAGCTCCCATAACACCTGCGCGTTCTGTACGAGCCACGTGTTTTTTGATCCGTTCAACAACTTCATAACCCGCTTCAACGTCCACACCCGATTGCGCATAAGCATTTTTATTTGTCATTTTATTCATTCCTTTTCTTTTTTGAGAAAGACTACGACGTATTTTTAGATAAACGATTATTTTATCTAAAAATACTAGTCAGGTCTCTAGCTTTGGTCCCATAGGAGAAAGCGTCTACTGACAAATGCTTTAGCTTTTAGTCAGTAGTGAGACGTGGAGCGTATGCATTCTTATTTGTCATTTGTTTATTCCTTTTCCTTTCCTCCAATGGGGAATTTTATTTGTAAAAACTCGTTTTTTCTTCTAAACTTCTACGATATTCTTCTTCATAATCATAGAGAGGAGTTGGATATTTCCCATCAAAGTAAGCGACACAGAGACCGCCATTTGGCGCATCTGTTTCGATGCCGATAGAATCAATCAAGCCATCAATAGAAAGATAAGTCAGACTATCCGCACCAATGATTTGGCGAGTCTCTTCGACCGTATGATTGGCCGCAATCAGCTCCTGACGTGTCTGGATATCAATCCCGTAGAAACATGGATAGGCAAGAGCAGGACTACCAATGGCAACGTGTACTTCTGATGCCCCCGCTTCTTTCAAGAGTTGGACAATGCGACGTGATGTTGTTCCTCGTACAATCGAATCATCAATCATGACCACGCGTTTGCCTTTAACGACACCAGAAACGGCAGACAATTTCATCCGAACCCCTTGCTCGCGCAATTCTTGAGTCGGCTGGATAAAGGTCCGTTGCGTATATTGGTTCTTGATGAGACCCATCTCATTTGGCAGACCAGATTCTTCCGCAAAACCCATAGCGGCACTGAGTGAGGAGTTTGGTACCCCAACTACGATATCAGCTTCATGCTTGAATTCACGTGCCAATTGAGCTCCCATTCGCTTACGTGCCGTATGAACATTGACTCCGTGGATGTTAGAGTCGGGACGGGCAAAGTAGATATACTCCATGGAACAGATTGCCAGCTGAGTATCGTTTGTATAGCTGTCATACTGGATGCCATTGTCATCAATGATGACAATTTCGCCTGGTTTCACATCGCGAATCCACTCAGCACCGATGACTTCAAAGGCACAGGTTTCAGATGAAACCACTACTGCTCCATTCGTCATTTTCCCGATTGACAGAGGACGGAACCCGTTTGGATCAAGCGCTGCAATTAACTTATCTTCAAACATCAAGAGATAAGCAAAACCACCTTTAACAAGACTGAGGGCTTCCTTAATTTTACCCATCAGGTTTGGATTGTGGCTACGGCGAATCAAGTGAGCCAAGATTTCTGAATCAGAAGTCGAGCTAAAGATTGCTCCTCTTTGTTCCAATTCTTTCTTGAGAGATTCTGCATTGGTCAAATTCCCATTATGAGCCAAACCAAACTGCATATCGTGAAAGCGAAAGAGGAAAGGTTGGATATTGTCTACAGAAGCTTCTCCCGCAGTCGCATAACGCACGTGTCCAATCGCTCCAGTTCCTGTCAATTTATCCAAATTCGCAGGATTTTTGAAGACTTCTGATAAAAGCCCCATATCACGATGACGCTTCAATTTCCCTTGGTCATTGGAGAGGATTCCTGCCCCCTCCTGACCACGGTGCTGAAGACTATGGAGTCCAAAATAGGTCAATTTGGCAGCGTCTGGGTGACCCCAGATACCAAAAACACCACATTCCTCATTAAGAGATTTTACTTCGTATGTCATTTTATATACCTAATTTTTATTTGTGTATCATTCCTTAACGATACTAGAGCGGAATGATACGGCAGAAGCTCGTTTCACTCGCAACAATAAATCATTTGCAATTGTCGTAAGTTAGATCTACTTGATTTTACATTTACTGATGGTTATCTATTAGAAAATCTGCAAAACCTATTTCCCAGTAAAATATTTAACCGCTGATGCAAAGAGATATTGGTCTTTATTCCCTGGAATATTTTGGAAGAGACCGTCTTCGAAACGTTCTGAGTGCCCCATCTTACCAATAATTTGACCATTCTTACTTGTAATACCTTCAATCGCATTGACAGATCCGTTAGGATTGTATTTAGAATCCATGCTTGGTTTGCCATCAAAGTCAACGTATTGGGTAAAGATTTGACCATTGTCACGAAGCTCTGCGAATTCCTCAGCTGTCACGACAAATTTACCTTCACCATGTGATACTGGGATGGCATGGATATCACCAACCTCAACTCCGGCAAGCCATGGTGAGTTGGTGTTGGCAATACGTGTCTCAACCATCTTGGCCACGTGTTGGTTAGCATCATTGTAGAAGAGGGTTGGACTCGTGCTACTTACATCTTCAAAGTTTCCATATGGAAGAAGACCTGATTTGACAAGGGCTTGGAATCCGTTACAGATACCGATGATCAAACCACCACCTTCGATGAAGCTATCAATGGTTGCACGTACTTTTTCATTGAGCAAGATGTTGACGATGAATTTAGCTGATCCATCTGGTTCATCCGCTGCTGAGAAACCACCTGCAAAGAAGATAATGTTAGCTTTTTCGATATTGTCAACCATAGTATCAACAGACTTGACAATCGCTTCTTCATTAAGTGTTACAAATGGTACCAAGTTGACTTTTGCACCTTCTTTTTCAAAGGCTTTAGCTGAATCGTACTCAGAGTTCGTACCTGGGAATACTGGGATGTAAACCACTGGTGTCTCAACTGTTTCTTTAACTTTGATCACAGCATCTGATGCCACAGCTGGTACTTCTTCCAACTCAGTTGCTTGTGCAAATTCCGTTGGGTAAACCTCTTCCAATTTACCTTGGAAGGCACTGTCAAGCTTGTGTCCATCAAGCGTTACATCATTGACAGAAAGTGTAAAGTCAGCTACTGTTTGTCCAATCTTGGCAACACCTGCAATGTCTTCAGGCGATGTGAAGACGAATCCACCCAATTGAGCTGTCAAGCTAGTGTCAAGGTCTGCTAATTCGACGTTTGCACCAATATGGTTACCAAATGTTGCAAGGGCAAGAGCTTCAACCACACCACCATATTTGACAGCTAATGCAGATGTGACTTTATGGTCAGCTTGAATTGCTTCAAATTGAGCAAAGTTAGACTTGATAAGATCAAAATCAATTTCTTGTGCCAAAGCTTGACCTGGAATATAGTAAATATTTTCACCAACAGCCTTAAATTCTGGAGAAAGAACCTTACGGCTATCTGCAGTTGTTACCCCAAAAGCAACCAAGGTTGGTGGTACGGTCAATTCTTCAAAGGTACCAGACATAGAGTCTTTACCACCGATAGATGGCAAACCAAGTTGAATCTGAGCTTCAATGGATCCAAGGAGAGCAGCTACTGGTTGACCAAAACGCTCTGCTTGTTTATCCATACGCTCGAAGTATTCTTGATAAGAGAAACGAGCCTTAGACCAGTTGGCACCAGCAGCAACCAAACGAGCGCTTGCTTCGATAACCGCATAAGCAGCACCATGGTATGGAGACCATTCTGCTACATAAGGATTGAATCCTTGCGCCATAACAGAAGCAGTTGTAGTCACGCCATGTTGAACTGGCAATTTCTGTACAGAAGCTTCAGTTGGTGTGATTTGGTAGCGACCACCAAGTGGGTGGTTAACTGTTGAACGACCAACTGAGCTATCAAAGATGGTTTGTAAACCTTTTTGACTTGCATGGTTAAGGTCAGCCAAGACTTCAAGAGTATCAGCTTCAAGGGTTTCAGCAGATGTTTGACGTTCTTCTGGAAGCTTGACATCCTTGTCAACCACCTTAGCATCTACAACCACACGTACACCGTTTGTATCAAGGAAACGACGCTCCAAGTCCACGATTGTTTCACCATTCCAGTGCATGACAAGATTTGGTTTTTCAGTTACTGTCGCCACCACAACAGCATCAATATTTTCTTTGTTACATTCAGCCACGAAGGCATCTACATCTTCGGGACGAACCACGACAGCCATACGTTCCTGAGATTCAGAGATAGCAATTTCTGTACCATTCAAACCTTGGTATTTCAATGGCACTTTGTCTAGGTCAATTTCAAGACCATCAGCCAATTCACCGATAGCCACACAGACACCACCAGCACCAAAGTCATTTGATTTCTTGATCAGACGTGTCACATCCCCATTACGGAAAAGACGTTGAATCTTACGTTCTTCGATGGCATTCCCTTTTTGAACCTCAGCACCAGCTGTTTCAACAGATTCAACCGTTTGAACTTTAGAAGAACCTGTCGCACCACCGACACCGTCACGTCCAGTCTTACCACCGAGCAAGATAATCACGTCACCAGCTTCAGGTTTTTCACGGATCACATTTTCCTTAGGAGCCGCACCGACAACGGCACCTAGCTCCATACGCTTAGCAACGAAACCTGGGTGGAAGTATTCACGAACATAAGTTGTTGCAAGACCAATTTGGTTCCCATATGAAGAATAACCATGAGCCGCTGTTTTAGAAATAACCTGTTGTGGCAATTTACCAGCACGAGTTTCTGAAATCGGCGCTGTAATATCACCAGCACCTGAGATACGCATGGCTTGATAAACGTATGAACGTCCTGACAATGGGTCACGAATGGCACCACCGATACAAGTAGCCGCCCCACCAAATGGTTCAATTTCAGTTGGGTGGTTATGAGTTTCGTTTTTGAACATGAGAAGCCATGGTTCTTTCACACCATTAACATCCACTTCAATTTCAACTGAGCAGGCATTGATTTCATCAGACACTTCCATGTCATCCAAACGACCATTGGCACGCTCATAGCGACCAAAAATAGTGGCCATATCCATCAAGGTTTGAGGTTTCTCGGTACGTCCCAACTCATCACGCATGGCAATATACTTGTCATAAGTCGCTTGCAATTGTTTTTCAAATTTAGAAGCTGAGAAGTCGATGTTTTTCAACTCAGTCTCGAAAGTTGTATGACGGCAGTGGTCTGACCAGTAAGTATCCAAAACCTTTAACTCAGTCTCAGTTGGTACACGTCCAATTGACTTGAAGTAATCTTGAATGAAAAGAAGGTCATCTACTTCCATGGCCAAGCCTTGCTCAGCCTTATACTTGGCAAAATCTTCTGCCGTATAGCTTTCAAAGAAATCCAAGTTTGGAATGGTCTTGTCAGACTCAGAGAAATTCTGTTTCGCAATGCCAACAGTGATATCTTTGAAACGAGAATCCACTGGGTTCAAAAGGTAGTTTTTGACAGCTTCCAACTCATTTGCATCAATATCCTTGTTAACCAAGTAAAGTTGCGCTGTGTTCACTGTTACATCATTTGAACTACCAAGCAAAAGCAAAGCTTCTTGTGAAGATGCCGCACGTTGGTCAAATTGACCAGGCAAACTTTCGATGGTAAAGAAAGCATACTTCTCAAGATCAGCTTTAACCACAGCCTCGTCCAAAACAGTATCAGTCACTTGCTCAGAGAAGATGTGTTTTTCCGCACGCGCAAACAAGTCCTCTGCCAAACCAAAAACATCGTAAACCTGAACAATCCGAAGATCCTTCAAAGTTTTCAACTGAAGATTATGCTGTAATTCTTTTACTAAAGAGTCCGATTTCACACGAAAATCAGCTTTTTTCTCAACGAAAATACGTTTATCCATTTTAGTTCCTTTATTTCTATTCCAACAGGCTATTGAAGACGAAGGTTTCCCGCTTCAACCAACTTATTTCAAGTCTTGCAACTTCTCTAACACAACCTGATATACATCCGTTAAACTGCCTAAATCTCTACGGAGTGAAAAGGTCTAGTAGACCTTTTCAGCCTGAGTCCTTTTACTTGAAAGACGAAGGTTTTTCGTTTCAAACAACTTATTTCAAGCCCTGCAATTTCTCCAACACAACCTTATATACATCCGTTAAACTGCCTAAATCTCTACGGAAAACATCCTTGTCCATATGGTGCCCTTCAGCATCCCAGAGGCGGCAGTTATCTGGTGAGAATTCATCTGCCAAGATAATCTTGCCATCCTTATCAAAACCAAATTCCAGTTTAAAATCGATCAAGCGAAGACCAATTTGTGCAAACCAATCTTTCAGCAATTCATTGATACGACGCGTTTCTTCCTTGATATAAGCAATTTGCTCATCGTTGGCAATATTCAAGAACTTGACATGCTCATCATTGATGAATGGGTCATCCAAATCATCGTTCTTGTAGTAAAATTCAACGATTGGAGTTTCCAGATTCAAACCTTCTTCCACACCAAAACGTTTTGAAAAAGAACCCGCAGTCACGTTACGAAGGACAACCTCCAAAGGAATGATGGTAACTTTCTTGTTAAGTTGTTCGGTATCAGAAATACGTTCGATAAAGTGAGTAGCTACACCAGCAGCATTCAATTTTTCAAAAATAAGAGACGAAATCTGATTATTCAGCATACCTTTACCCTCAATAGTCTCTTTGCGAGCTCCATTCAGCATGGTGGCCTGGTCCTTGTAGACCGACTTAATCACATTTTCGTCTTCTGTAGTATAGATATCTTTAGCTTTTCCCGTATAAATAAGTTTACTGGACATTTTTTGTTCGCCTTTCGTATTACTTTACATCATTCTAACACAACAGATACTAAAAATCAAATATTTCACGAACTATATTTGATATCATATCTGAAAAAGTACAGAAAAATCGCAAACGAATTTTCATTTGCGATTTTCTAAGATTGATTTGAATTAGAATGCGAACCTTATTCTCGTTTCAAAAAGCGGTCAAGATAGTAGCGTAAAAAACTCTTCCTACCTGTAATCATAGTCAAACGACCTTCAAGTCCATAACGAAGTTTTTCTGCTTGTTCAGCATTCAAATCCGTCTCTGCCTCTAATTTAAAGAAATTACCCTTTTCTGTCTGAGTCGCACTGGTATCGATATTGGTAATCTTGGATGTCAACACTAGCTGCTTATTGGCATCCGTTACCGTTGTAAATCGTACCTCATTTCCATGCTTGAGACCAGCAACTTCCTTAGAACTGATATAAGCTGTTAGTTTTGCCTTCCTCTCTTTAGCCAACTGCGGAAAAAGATGAGCGAGGATCGTTCCTTCTGGAATGATGGTAGATCGACTATGCTCAGGATTCAAATGTAGAACACCATCTTCTGTTGCTGTAATTTTCCCCTTCTCTAAAAGATTTCCTTGAATCTTTTTACCCGACTCCGCTTCAAGAATTTTCTGATCCAAGAGCGTTAATTCCTGACCTACCTTGGCTAGTTGCTGAGATTTTAATGACTCCAACTGACTTCCTAATCCAGATGCATAAGCTTGCTGGGCTCCTGAACCTGCATACTGTACTCGATAACCTGCAAGAGTTGACTCCAACTGAGTGATTTGAGCATCTATTTGAGATAGGGCCTGCTGTTTGGATTCCGATCCCTGCTCTTTTGTTGACTGATAAGACTGATAAATAGCATAAGCTGGATGATCACTCTCTAAGTGTCCATCACCCTGAATGGCAGACTTGGCTTGCTGATATTCTTTAATTTTGGACTGGGTTTCGCCAATGATATTGCCTAATTCTGCCTGACTACCACTGGCTGCTGCATTTTGAGATGATATACTAGCATTTTGTTGCTCAACCTGACTCCGCAGACTAGCAGCTTGATTTAGATAATCTAAAAAACTATGCTGATAGCCAAATTTGTCTGCTTCTGGAAATTGATCACTTCCTGCTTGAAGGCTTGCTTTTAAATACTCCATTTGAACCTTCTGATCCTTGAGCATTTCCAACTGACTAGCATAATTCTCAGCCTGCACTGCTTCTGCTCCCTCTTGGTATTGAACGAGAAGTTCTCCCTTCTTGACCAACTTATTTTCTTCCAAATGATTGGCAATAATGCGATTGTTGCTAGTTGACTGGATATTGGCAAGGATGCGACTAGGTTCGACAGTAGCCCCAGCTGTCAAGCTTATCTCCTTTTGTGCAAAGATTGAAAAGACTAGCAGAAACAAAAACAAGATAAAACTCGGAAAAATCACATAACTAGAAAAATTATGATAACGACGATTATAAAACTCCGCACTTTCTAAAAATTCTGATTGCATCTTTTCTCCTCTCTAACTATTCACCAAATGGGCATAAAAGCCACCCTGTGCAAGCAAATCGGCATGATTTCCTTCTTCGACAATCTTGCCCTGATCCAAGACAACAACCTTCTCTGTCCGCTCAGCAATGGTCAAGCGGTGAGCAATGAAAATCAAGGTTTTATCTAAAGCCATGAGATTATCCACGATTCGCTTCTCTGTCAAAATATCCAGACTGCTAGTCGCCTCATCCAATATCAAGACAGGCGCATCGGTCAAGAGAGCACGCGCCAAAGCGATCCTCTGACGTTGCCCACCTGAAATGCCCGCTCCATCCGAAGTCAATTCTGTCTGGTAATTCAGTGGCATGCGCTCAATATCCTCCCGAATCTCTGCCAACTCCACTGCTCTCAAGATATCCTCCTGGGTCGTCCCCTCCTTAGCTCCGAGGAGAAGATTCTCCAAGATCGTTCCATTAAAAACGTAGGGTTGCTGAGGCAGATAGTTGATATACTGGCGCAGAGCCTTTTTATCAATCTGATTGAGATTGATGCCACCCAGGCTAATCTCCCCCTGACTTGGATCGTAAAAATTAACCATCATCTTAGCCAAGGTCGTCTTACCTGATCCTGAAATTCCCACAAAAGCCACTTTAGAGCCTTGTGGAATAGTCAGATTGATGTCCGACAAGACATCTCGACCATAGCCATATTTGTAGTGAACCTGCTTGAAAGTCAGATCTCCTTCTAGAAAGCTCAAATCTGAGACTGTTTTCTTTTCCTCAAACTCAGATGCAACCAGATAAACTTCATTCAGACGGTTATTGGCTACCTGCGCTGTCTGAAGTTTGGTTTGCAGATTGATGATATTCTCCAAAGGATTTGTAAAATAAACAAGCAAGGTATTATAGGTGATCAACTGGCCCAAACTCATCTTATTGTCCATAACTAGGAGAGCCCCCATCCAGAGAATGCCAACATTGAGCAAGAGCTGGGCAATCTTTTTCAGAGCCTTTTGCTGACTTTCTGCCCGACTGTAGGTAAAAGATTTTTTTAGATAATCCACAAATTCCTTGTCAATCTTTTGGTAACGTTGACTTTCACTGGTCAAAGACTTGATGGTCTCAATGCCATTGATGTCCTCAATGATAGAAGAAGACAGAACCGCATTGGCTTCCATGGTATCCCGATTCATCTTTTCAAAGGGCTTCATAAAAGCAAAGATAATCACTGTGTAGATAGGAAGAGCTAGTAAACTCATGAAAAAGAGATTGCTATTCTGCGAAAATAGAACTACTGAAATAATCAAGACAATAGATACATCCAAAAAGATTGACAGAATAGTCGAAGCCAGCGCATCAATGATACTATTTGCATCCGTGAAACGAGACACGATTTCCCCTGTCCGTCGTGTCGCAAAAAAGGACATGGGCAAATGAAAAACATGCTTGATATAAGACAAAATCACATCAATGGACAAGCGTTGCCCCAAAACAATCAAGAGATACTCCTGAGCATAAGATAAGATTTGCTGAAGAACATAAACGATGACTAGCCCTATTGAGATAATGCCCAAGGTTGAACGCATCTGATCTGGTACATAAGTGTCAATGATTGATTGAAGATAATAAGAACCCACAATGTTAATCAAGGTTACCAAGAGGGTCGCCAAAACGATATTAACAATCAAACCTCGCTGTTTCACTAATATAGGGATAAAGGAGAGAAGGCCATTTTTTTGTTCCTTATGAGGCTTATAAGTCGGAGATGGTGCCATAAAAATAGTGATCCCTGTCCACTCCTTAGCAAAGCGCTCACGAGAAATCTTGGTCAGCTTAACACTAGGATCTGGATCAGCAATATGAATATTGTTCTTGTCCTGCCCAGTCACCACATAATAATGGAGCATTTTCCCTTCCTTAAGCACATGAGCCACAAAAGGAAAAGTTACATCCGGCAAATCAAACAAGGTCATGTCCGCCTTTATTGCTCGCGTCTCAAAACCAATCTCCTCAGCAACCTTGACTAAGCCTAAAGCCGTAGTCCCATCCATGGTCGTCTTGGCCAACTCTCGCAAGTGAGCCAGAGAATAATAACTACCATAATAACCAAAGACCATGGCCAATGAAGCTACACCGCAGTCCATCTGATCCACCTGCGGACGATAATGACGTTTCCCAAATTTCATATCCTACTCCTTTTCCTAACAATCTCCAAAGAAAACTTTGTAAGATTATTTTATACAAACAAAGAAGCAAAAAGAAAATTATTTCTAAAAAAACAATAACTGCACCTGAACAGCACTTTTTCCTAAATAAAAATAGGTAGAACAAACGTCCTACCTAGAAAATATAATGATTAATATTTCTTACCTTTTCCAATTTTTTGTCAATCATATAATGAAAACAAGGGTGGTACAAGATAGTTTTTTCACTCATTGTCACCTTAAAGCTTAGACCAGCAAGTACTTTAAAAAGCAAAAGATTCATCAGAAATAAGAAAAGGAATGTTAGAAAAATTTTTTAAGTCTTATTTATTGCCATCCTGATTATCTTCTTTACCTCTTATTTTCTGGATAGCATGATATTTTACCGCTATGTAAATGATTAAAAAAAGTAGGGGATAAGAGAATAAATCTGAAAGTTCCATGAAATTTACACTATACTTTCCTAGCAATAGTTTAAAATCCATTAAAACTTGCATGATAGAAAGTACAATACGTACTAGCAGAAGCAGCCCTAATAATATCACTTCTTTTTTAAACATACGAATATCTTTCTAACTAAAATCAGACAACAGTTCATCAGCTTAACACCCCAATATTCCCCAAGATTGCCCTAATACTGGAGCCACAAAGTTCAGATTCATTTTATCATCCTTTATCATATTTTTCTTCACTTCTATAAAGTAAAATAAATGCCATCAAGAATAGTGAAATTGTAGGTATGTCAAAATTTTCAAACCATTCAGGTAGATTTATTTTGTTTACATCAGCGACTATTCTAACAATGATATAAACCATCGAACTGCAGCATACAGTAAACTCTAGCCAAGCTTTTTGTAACACTTGAACGACTTTCATCTCAAACCCCAATCTGATGTTCCATCAATTTCCAATCTTACTTTCTTTTGTTTTGTACTTATATCCTACATAAACCAACCCAAGCAGAATTGGATAGGCTTATAGATAAAACAAGGTATTGATCGGTTTTTTCAGAATCAAATACGTTACAATATAGATAATGACTGACACGATAAAATAACCTTCAGCAAATCCCAATAAAAATTTTTTCATAGCAGACTCCTATTTATCTGACAAGAATGGCAGAGTTTTTCCGCCATTCACACGCACAAAATCTTTTCATTCAGATTCATCATTTATAGTTTGGATTATTTTTTGACAAATCGTTGCAAAAAATCCCAAAATAGCCTGAGGCAATCAATCCAACTAAATACCATTTCCAATCAAAGGATAACAACGAACCTGTACGAATTACATGAAGTACGAGATTGAGACCCATTGCCACCAAAGGAACTATGGTAACAATGTATTGAGATCAGTGTTGCGATTCATACTTGATTTTCTTTTACGATTTGCCACAAATTTTTAAATTAACGTCTACTTCCCAAATGACGCCCATACATATAGGTAACGACTCCTAAAACACCCCAAGCCACTGCTGTAGAAGTAGTAACAATGAAACCTCCCTTAGTTACAGCCAAGTCTTCCTCTGTCATAATAGCAAATTTTTCATCCAGTTTCTTCATCTTTCATCTACTCCTTTTTAAATAATACTAGCTAATCCAATAGCTACTCCAACCAAAAGTCCTACTATTCCTGAGGCTGATATAATTATAGCCGCACATTCTTCTGAGATATTCATTTATTTCTCCATTTTTTTAGTTCTTATTTCATTGATAACAACTAAAAGATGATTATTCTATAGCATTTGCCACATACTAATAATAGTTCTCTTTAAACCTTGTCTTTACCTGAATCTAAATAACTCATCATCAAAATAAGCATCGGAACAAATAACTCTGTTTGGAAATATTTTTCAACATTAAAGGTGATTACATGTAAATCCCCCAATATACAAAGCACTCCAAAAATAATTAAAAAGGCTCCCATTACATTTTTTAGATTTTTCATACAAGTTCACTTCTATCCAAATTTACGTTTTAAATCTTGACCAATTAATCGACCACCAAGGAAAATTGCCAATCCTGCACCAACCGTGGCTATGGTAATTGATCCACCTTCTGTATTCATCAATTCTTCTTCTGTCAATTCTGTCCATTTATTTAAATTCATTTTTTCTCTCCTTATTATTACATAAAATAGCCCCAAGCAATACCACCAATTAGTAAGACACCTCCTACAACTACGGCGGTAACCGACCCCCCATCCACTTCCATTAGCTCTTCTTCTGTAAGAGCTACAAAGTTCTGTTCCATTTTGTCAAAGTTTGTCATCTTTTTTCTCCTTTATTTTTATAGTTTTTTGTTTGCAATTTTTAACCTTTAAACCATTTTAAAAGCCAAATTGGATAAATAACTGAAATAATCATTTCTAATCTCCTTCCTTTTCTTCTTACTTATCTATTCGAAAAATAATTTAAAATAAATTTATTTATTTCAAAAACCACTTAATTAACCATGGATACAAGCTTGGTATAAACATGAAGTAATCTCCTTCCTCTTCTTCTCACTTGTCTATTCGAGAAATCATTTTAAAATAAACAATTAAATCAAATTTATTTTAAAAACCACTTGATCAACCACGGATAAAGACCTGTCACATACATCAGCAATCCTCCTTTTTTGTTCTTATCTCTTTATTCGTAAACTCAACTATAAAATTTCAAAATCTTATCTTTTTCGAAAAACAAAAAAACAACATGACTTGCATGTTGCTATATGTTAGATTTTATCTTTAATGGCTTTTAATACATCTGCCACACTTTGAAGATGGTCGATTTCTTCATCACTGATTTCAATTCCAAATTCATCCTCAATGGTTAGTACGAATTCCATCAAATCTACCGAATCAGCATCCAAATCATCCTTCAAGCTCAAGGCCTCTGTGACTACAAAGTCTTCTCCTTGACGTTCTTGGATGATGGTCACGATACGGTTAAAAATTTCTTTATCTGTCATATATATTATTCTCCTGAAAATTCACGCGCAGTCTGGGCAACTACGTCTGTTTCTAGCATAGTACGAATCTGGCGGATTGTACTATACACAGCCTTGGCATCGCTTGAGCCATGAGTCTTGACAACCGGTGCCTTGACACCAAACAAGACTGCTCCACCAACATCTGAGTAATTGAGCTGTTTTTTCAAACCTCTGAGGCTATCCTTGAGAAGGAGGGCACCTAGTTTCGCTCGAAGACCACCACCTGTAATAGCTGTCTTGAGCAAGCCCATGATTCCCATGGCTGTCCCTTCAATGGATTTGAGCACAGCGTTTCCCGTGAAACCATCTGCCACGACAACATCCGCAACGCCATTCATCAAATCACGCGCTTCCACATTTCCGATAAAGTTCAAATTTTCATCAGCTGCTAGTAATTCGTAAGTTTCCTTACGAAGCGGGTCGCCCTTACTACTCTCTGTTCCGTTATTGAGCAAGCCAACACGTGGTTGCACAATGCCACGAACATTTTTAGCATAGAAGGAACCTAGAACCGCGTATTGATGGAGGTGCTGGGCTGTATTTTCCGCATTGGCACCAAGGTCCAGCATGTCAAAACCTTTCCCATCTATAGTCGGTAAGGTTGACATAAGTCCAGGACGGTCAATATTCTTGATACGACCCACGATGAAAAACCCAGCCGCCAACAAAGCACCTGTATTTCCTGCGGAAAGAACAGCATCTGCTTCACCCTCTTTGACAGCCTTGGCCGCTAAGACCATACTGGCATTTTTCTTCTTCCGAATAGCTCTCGTAGGTTCATCGTCTGAATCAATCTTCTCATCCGTATGGATAATGCTGACGCGCTCTGTCGCTGTCAGATATTGCTTGATTTTAGCTTCATCTCCGTAGAGTTGAATCTCGATATCTGAAAAGTCAGCTAGGGCTTGATTGACGCCCTCAACGATGGCCTGAGGTGCATAATCGCCTCCCATGGCATCTACTGCGATTTTTTTCATTTCTTTTCCTCTTTTAGTAATTGTCCCCAGTCTGCTAGGGAATCAATAAATTTCTTTGATTTTAGGTGAATCCCAACGTACTCTTCATAGAGTTGATCCATAAATTGGCGTAGCTCTTGCTTGATTTCAGGCTTGAGCGAAATGGTCTCCAAGGTCTCAAAATCAATAGCTTGAAACTGATTGAGCAGATAGGGGATATTGGGATTGAGATGGCAACGTCTCTCATCCTCATGATAATGATCTGGACAGAGGCAGGCTCCATATTTGAAAGAAAAGTCAAAAGCCTGGCCAACCCGATGGCAAAAGACACACTCATTAAAATTGAGGCTGATTCCAAATCGAGTCAAGATTTGGATTTCAAAAATATTGGTCAAAACTTGATAATCCAAGCCCTCTTCCATCAACTCCAAAGTCTTTTGTAAAAAAGCAAACAAGGAAGCATCTTGCTGATTATCCTGCAAACTAGCATCGGCAAGAGCTGCCACATAAGTTGCATAGGCCATGACAAAGAGGTCACTATTAATCTTGGGAAAAATCATCACCTCATGATAGTCCTCGATATAGCTGAGCCCGTCATCATTGATTCGCAAGAGAAATCGAGCCAACACCAAGGGCTGAATTACTGGCGCTAGTTTGGACTGTCCAGCATGTTTGACGAAAAACATCCGCTTACCAGCCTGCTCTGTAAAAATCTTGACGAGCTTGTCATCCTCCCGAAAATTGCGATTGTAGAGCACCAATCCTTGACTCGTGATAGACTGAATCATGCTTCTCTCATGTACTCCTCAAGTCGTTTCATGGCTTCTGTGATAGTCCCCATGCTGGCCGCATAAGACAGACGAACATATCCTTCCCCGTAACGCCCAAAGGCTGCTCCAGGAATAAAGGCAACGGCCTTCTTCTGAGCAAAATCTTTCAGAAAAGCAAAGGAATCTTGATTGTAGCCGTCTGGAATCTTAGCAAAGATATAGAAGGCACCGTCTGGTTTGATAATCTCAAAACCAAGAGCAGTCATTTTCTCGATAATATAGTCCCGACGCTGGATGTATTCCTTCTTCATAGGCTCCGCATCGTTTTTACCAGCTGTCAAGGCTTCTACCGCAGCATGTTGCGCCATGGTATTTGCGGCAGTGACCAAGTACTGGTGACTCTTGATTAACTGGGCTGTGAAGACCGCAGGAGCAAAAATCAAGCCCAAACGCCAACCTGTCATAGCATGCGATTTAGACAAACCATTGATAATGATAGCCTGGTCTCTCAACATCGTTCCTAGAGACACATGGGCTTCCCCTGTATAGGTCAATTCTGAGTAGACCTCATCACAGACAACGAAAATTTCGTACTTGCGTAAAACGTCTGCCAAAGCTTCCAACTGCTCCCGACTGTAGGTAATTCCTGTCGGATTGGCTGGATAGTTGAGAATAACCGCCTTGAGCTTGTCACCTTGCTCCAAAATAGCCTTCTCCAACATCTCAGGAGTCAAGACAAAACCATTTTCAGTCGTGTCAATCTCGACAACCTCTGCCCCAACTAGATTGACAATCGGTTCATAACCTGGATAAGCAGGAGCTGGCAAGAGCACCTTGTCTCCCTCTTCCAAAATAGCCGTCAAAGTAGCAGATAAGGCTTCTGTCGCCCCAATTGTAACCAAGATTTCATTTTCAGGAGCATAGTCCAGTTGGTACTTTTCCTTAACAAAGTCACTGGCTGCCTGACGTAGAGTCAGCAGGCCACTCATCCCTGTATAGTAGGATTGGTTCTGGTCAATCGCTCGTTTGGCCGCCTCCTTGACATGGTCTGGCGTTGTAAAATCAGGTTCCCCCAAGGTCAAACGCAAGACCCCAGGAATCTCAGAAATAGCCTGGTCAAACTGACGAATCAACGAAACTTGAATCTTATCTAACTGTTTATTAAAGCGCTTAGTTAAGTCCATAGATACCTCCTACTTTCAAAACGTATCTCTATTATACTACAAAAGCCCCCCGACCGCAAAAATACATGATAGAATAGCTTTCCACTTTCTATTTTACTTTTCCTATTTACAGGTCTATAATGGTAACAGATTCTATTTGGAGGTTTTTATGTCATTTCTATCAAAAAATTGGGCAGGACTGTTAGCCTGTCTGATCATTTCTATCATCTCTTGGGTTTTAGGAGGCTTTCTGCCTGTTGTAGGAGCTCCTGTTTTTGCCATCTTTATTGGCATGATTCTCCACCCATTTCTCACTTCCTATAAACAACTAGATGCTGGTTTGACTTACAGCTCCAAGAAATTGCTTCAGTATGCTGTTATCTTGCTTGGGTTTGGACTCAATATCTCACAAGTTTTCGCAGTTGGAAAATCTTCCCTCCCTGTTATCCTCTCAACCATTTCTATCGCCTTGATTATAGCTTTCTTTTTCCAACGCTTTTTTAACCTTGATACAAAGCTAGCCACCTTGGTTGGAGTTGGATCTTCGATCTGTGGAGGTTCTGCCATTGCAGCGACAGCTCCTGTCATCCATGCCAAGGAAAAAGAAGTGGCACAAGCCATTTCTGTTATCTTTTTCTTCAATGTCTTGGCAGCTCTTATTTTCCCAACCCTAGGAACCTGGCTTCACCTATCAAACGAGGGCTTCTCCCTCTTTGCAGGTACTGCAGTCAATGATACTTCCTCTGTAACAGCCACTGCCAGCGCTTGGGATAGTCTTTACCAGTCCAATACTCTCGAAGCTGCCACCATTGTCAAATTGACCCGTACCCTAGCTATTATCCCTATCACTCTATTCCTCTCTTACTGGCAAAGTCGTCAACAAGGAAACAACCAAGGGGTAAAACTTAAAAAAATCTTCCCTGTTTTCATTCTCTACTTCATCCTAGCTTCTCTGCTAACCACCATTCTCACTTCTTTCGGTGTCAGCAATAACTTCTTTGCACCTCTCAAACAACTCTCCAAATTCCTCATCATCATGGCTATGAGTGCTATTGGTCTCAAAACCAACCTCATCGCTATGATTAAGTCCAGCGGTAAATCCATTCTTCTTGGTGCCCTCTGCTGGATTGCCATCATCCTGACTAGTCTCGGGATGCAAACGCTCATCGGTATTTTCTAATACTCTTCGAAAATCAAATTCAAACCACGTCAACGTCGCCTTGCCGTACTCAAGTACAACCTGCGGCTAGTTTCCTAGTTTGCTCTTTGATTTTCATTGAGTATAACACAAAAGGTAGCCCGCAAGCTACCTTTTTATTGTTCAAGAATTAAACGTGTATGTTCTCTCTTGATGCAACGATTCATCACGATATCATCGCAACCTCCAGCACGCAAGATTTCTTCCGCTTCTAGACTTTCAAGTCCTAGTTGCGCCCAGAAAATCTTAGCATCTGCCTTGAGAAAATCACGCGCCACATCAGGCAGAAACTCACTACGACGATAGACATTAACGATATCTACAGGGAAAGGAATCTCAGCTAGACTGGCATAAGCCTTCTCTCCCAAGATTTCCCCACCTGCAGCCTTAGGGTTTACTGGTATGATTCTATAGCCACGAGCCTGCATTTCCGTGGTCACTCGATTGCTAGTTGTCTCCTCACGGTCAGACAAGCCCACTACTGCTAGAGTTTTACTGTTTGCTAGATACTGACGAATCACGCCATCACTCGGATTGATAAATTCTTGAGTCATAAAAATCCTCCTTTTTCATCAGTATAGCACATTTTGAAAGGGTTTGCAGAATTCTGCTACCAAAAAACTCCCAACAAGGCCTATCACTTTGTTAGGAGTTTTGTCTGATCCAACGAATTCGTTAGATTTTTTTCTCAATACTAAATAATGGAGATAGAGGACGTTTTTCGTGGATACGGATGATAGCATCTGCCAAGAGATGTGCAATAGAGATTTGCTCAATCTTATCAATCAATCGCTCTTCTGGTAGGTAGATAGTATCCAAAACAACCAATTTCTTAATAGCTGATTTTTGGATATTATCCATAGCAGGCCCTGAAAGAACTGGGTGCGTACAGCTTGCGTAAACTTCAACAGCACCAGCTTCTGCAAGAGCATCTGCCGCATGGCAAATAGTTCCAGCTGTATCGATCATATCGTCAATCAAGATACAAGTCTTGCCTTCTACCTTACCAATGATATTCATCACTTCACTGGTATTCATCTTGTCTACGCTACGACGTTTGTCAATAATAGCAATTGGAGTTTTCAAAAACTCTGCCAATTTACGAGCACGAGTCACCCCACCATGGTCTGGGCTGACAACCACATAGTCAGAACCAACCATGCCACGACGCTCAAAGTAATCTGCAATCAAAGGAGCACCCATCAAGTGATCAACAGGAATATCAAAGAATCCCTGAATCTGCGCAGCGTGCAAGTCAATCGTCAACAAACGATCCACTCCAGCTACTTCAAGCATATTTGCTACAAGTTTTGAAGTGATTGGCTCACGCGCTCTCGCCTTTCTATCCTGACGTGCATAGCCATAGTAAGGCATAACAACGTTGACAGATTCTGCACTGGCACGTTTCAAAGCATCTACCATAATCAAAATTTCTAGCAGATTGTCATTTACAGGTGAGCTAGTTGATTGTAAGATAAAGACGTGTTTTCCACGGATTGATTCTTCGATATTAACTTGAATTTCTCCATCTGAAAATTGACGTACGGTCGATTTTCCCAACTCTATTCCAATCTCTTGCGCCACACGCTCTGCCAATTCTCTATTTGAAGAAAGGGCAAACAGCTTTAAATCAGAAAAAGACATGATTTCCTCCAGTATTTATGTATCGCTTGTGTTTTTTCACAACATTTTTCCAACTACCATTGTAGCGCTTTTTTCTTGATTTTTCAATAAAAAATAAGACAAGAGTAGACATTTATACCCTTGCCTTGTGCTCATTTATATTCCTTATATTCAAGCTGAAATGTGACAACTTAGACATTCTATCTCATGGGAAGATGAAACTTACAAAGGAAAAGTTAGTATACCTCTCTCATACTGCCTGTATCCACATCATAAACAGCCCCTGAAATAACGACATCATCTGGAATCAGTGGAGACTCTCGAAGTAACTGCATATCCTCACGAACACTCTCCTCAACATCTTGAAAAGGGAGAAAATCTTGACCCGAGACATCAACTCCTAATTCTGTTTTTAAATGTTCTTGAAACTCTTCGTTTTGAAATGTTTGAGCACCACAGTCTGTATGATGAAGAACCACAATCTCTCTTGTTCCCATTTGTTGCTGGGAAATCACGAGTGAGCGAATCATATCGTCTGTCACTCGACCGCCCGCATTCCGTAAAATGTGAGCATCTCCAAGTGCTAGCCCCAAAGCTTGTGCAACGTGCAGACGTGAGTCCATACAAGTCACAATGGCTACTCTTGTTTTCGGCTTGATTGGCAGATTTAACTGCCCATGCAGGGCAACATAAGCCTGGTTAGCTTGCATAAACTGTTCAAAATACGACATGACAACACACTTTCTTACTTTTAAGATAATTTGAAAACCAAATTATTTATCTTCTATCTTACCATCTTTTCTTTGTCTTATCAGTTTTCAACTTCCATATAAAAAAACTAGAACAGAAACTTCTAGCATCTAGCTTGGGTCCCTATCCTAGTTTTTATTGTTATGATTCTTTTTGGATATACTTGTTGAGAGAGCCTGCAAAGCTTTGAAGATTGAGACTTTGTACATAAACCTCACCAGTACCTCGGAAGGTATTCACCACTCCTTCACCTGTACCAATAGATTGCCAGAAACCATTTTCTAAGTGGATATGATAGTCCAAAGACTGGCTCCAAGCCACCACATGGGCATTGTCAATTGTCACTTCTTGGTTTTGGAGTTCAATTTTCTTAATCGAACCAAATGCATTTGCCAAAAGCGTTCCCTGACCTTGGGTTGTCATCACAAAGAGACCGCCTTGCCCTCCGAACAGAGCCTTCCCAATAGACTGACGCTCCATTGTATAGAAAGCTGTACCATCAAGAGCTAGAAAGGCTCCATCATTCAATCGATATTGCTTTTCTCCTAGCTCGAGAGCAATCACTTGACCAGGAGTATCTGGTGCTAAAGCAAGGTTGCCGTTGTCAGACTCAGCAACAGCTTGCGTGATAAAGGTACTTTCGCCAGAAACCATGGAACGCCCCACAGCTTTGACAAAACGTCCCAAACCAGAACCGCTAGCATTGAGCTGGGTATTGAGGCTTACGTTAGGCGTGTGGTAAACCATACTACCTCGCTGGATATAGACGGTTTCTCCTTGATTGAGTGACAACTCTACCAAAGGAAATTGCATATGACTGTCCATAGAAAATTTCATCAGAAATTCCTCCTTGTTTTAATAAATGTTAGCAATAAAATAATTAGTAATCTAAACCTGAGTACAACTATTAGGAGAATACTTTTTTCAAGACTTCTCCGATAGTCGTCACTCCAATTACCTGAATTTCCTTAGGGGACTTGATACCAGTCAAGGAATTTTTCGGTACATAGATTTTTGTAAATCCAAGTTTCGCAGCTTCATTGATGCGCTGCTCGATACGATTCACACGCCGAATCTCTCCAGTTAAGCCCAACTCTCCCACAAAACATTCTTGAGGATTGGTTGGTTTGTCCTTGTAGCTTGAAGCAATAGCAACTGCAACAGCCAGGTCAATAGCAGGTTCATCTAATTTGACACCGCCAGCTGATTTGAGATAGGCATCCTGATTTTGAAGCAAGAGACCTGCCCGTTTTTCCAAAACAGCCATAATCAAGCTAGCACGATTGAAATCAAGGCCTGTTGTAGTCCGCTTGGCATTTCCAAACATAGTCGGTGTTACCAAGGCCTGCACTTCTGCAAGAATAGGACGGGTTCCTTCCATAGTCACCACGATGGACGAACCGGTTGCTCCATCTAAACGTTCTTCTAGGAAAACTTGACTCGGATTGAGCACCTCAACCAAGCCACCTGATTGCATCTCAAAAATCCCAATCTCATTTGTCGATCCAAAACGGTTTTTGACCGCTCTTAGAATCCGGAAGGTATGGTGGCGTTCCCCTTCAAAGTAAAGAACCGTATCCACCATATGCTCCAACATCCGAGGCCCAGCCAAGGTTCCTTCCTTGGTCACATGCCCGACAATAAAGATGGCAATGTTATTAGTCTTAGCCAACTGCATGAGTTCTGCAGTCACCTCACGCACCTGGGAAACAGAACCCTGAACTCCAGAAATCTCAGGAGACATGATAGTCTGGATAGAGTCGATAATGAGAAAATCTGGCTGAATTCTCTCTATTTCTGCCCGTACGCTCTGCATATTGGTCTCTGCATAGAGATAAAACTCGCTATCAATATCACCTAAACGCTCTGCACGGAGTTTGATTTGCTGAGCTGATTCCTCCCCACTAACGTAGAGAACAGTACCTACTTGAGACAGCTGGGTTGAGACTTGTAAGAGCAGAGTTGATTTCCCAATCCCTGGATCCCCACCGATCAGGACAAGACTTCCTGGTACCACACCTCCACCAAGAACTCGGTTAAACTCCTCCATCTCTGTCTTGGTTCGATTGACATTGATGGAGGTCACTTCAGCCAGTTTCATGGGCTTGGTTTTCTCACCTGTCAAGGACACACGCGCATTCTTGACCTCGGCAACCTCAACCTCTTCTACAAAAGAAGACCAAGACCCACAGTTTGGACAACGTCCTAGATATTTAGGGGAATTATACCCACAATTTTGACATATAAATGTCGCTTTTTTCTTTGCGATGATTCTAATCCTTTCATTTTAAAATCTCTTATTAATTTTCCAAATCAGTAACTATTTCTTTTCAGAACAATCAGTCCACCATCATCCGCATGGACATAATACTTCCCATCAGGACTAAAACCAAAAATATAGGGTAAATAACCTTGATAAATTTGAGTCCTAGTTTCTTTATTCTCTTCCCAATAAATGGTTAAAATCGGATATTCTTCAGATTGGTCTTTAGCCATTGTCACTCGGATGTCTTTACCATTATACAAAGGAAGGTTTCCACCATATTGTCCAGCAATAGGGATAGGAGAGTCGTAAACTTCACACATAGCTACTAACTCTATCTCATCGTAATCCCCATCTATTGGAGTGACTTGATTTTTTTCACTATCGATGATGGACATATATTCTGAAGAAATGCAAAGGATTTTTTGATAGTCTCCTGGAAGAAAAGCCAAGTAAAGAAAACCTCCAATACTAATCTCATACACCTTCTTATACCCTTGACAATTTTCTGCGGTAAAAGCTTGAAAATCCTTATAGCTCATTTAATTGTGCTTCTTTCTATATCTCTATCTCACACTCAATCACTTGGCAAAAATCAATCTTCTCGTCTGGTACAAATTGGCGCATGAGCATTCGATGGGTGACAACAACGACTGTCTGATAGTCTCGATACTTGCCCATAGATTCTAGCAACCGAGACCTCATTTCCTCAGCTGTCTCATATTGAATAGGACAATTAGGAGGTAAGGATCCATTATTTTCTAGAAAAAGAGTACGAGCTTTTTCAAAATTCTCTACGCCACTTTCATAGACTTGCCATTCATGCAATAATGGCTCCACTCTCAAAGGAAGGCTAGTAGCACAGGATACATAAAAAGCCGTTTCTAAAGCTCGCGTCACTGCAGAAGACACCAGGATATCAGCTGAGCCAAACAAAGGATTTTTGCAAAGTTCCTGAGCTTGTTGTCTTCCTTTCTCAGATAAGGGCGCCAAATCCATCCCGAATCCAGTATAGGAACGCTCCTCTAACTCACGGTAATCTGGCTCCCCGTGACGTACAAAGATAATCTTCATCTTAGTGCCCAGTTGATCCAAATCCACCGGTCCGAACACCATCTGCCGCATCGCCATCCGCAATCAAAAATGGAGCAAAGACAGCCTGAACCACGCGTTCCCCAACTTCAAGAATCACTTCTTGGTCAGTAATGTTTTTCATCTGTGCAAAGATATGTCCCTCGTTCCCAGGATTACCATAGTAATCCCCATCGATGACACCCACAGAGTTAATCAAAACCAAGCCCTTCTTACGAGGGTTTGAAGAACGATCATAGAGATAAAGCACTTCTGTCGGTTGCATATAAGCCTTGACCCCTGTCGGAACAAGGACAATCTCACCTGGAGCAATGACCGTACGCACAGCAACCTTTAAGTCGTAACCAGCTGCATGTGCTGTCTCACGCTTCGGTAGCAAACTCTCATCTGTAAAACTAGAAACTAATTCAAAACCACGAATTTTCATATTTTCCCTCTTTTTAATCTTTCATTCTAGGCTATTTTATCTTATTTATTCGAAAAAAGCACGAAAAATCTTCTATATAAAATAAAGAAAAGCGTCCGGTAATTTCTCAAAGTAACTTCCACTTTCCTGACCAAAGTGGAAATCAGTCTAAAACGGATTTTTATGGTGGAATTAAGTGTGAGACGTTTGAGTTAGAAATGAGGTCCACTATGACAAAACATAAACACCTTACACTTTCAGACCGTCATGATATCCAACTAGGTTTAGAGCGCAGTGAAACCTTCAAAGCTATTGGGCAACTTATTCTAAAAGACCCGACTACTGTTTCTAAAGAAGTCAAACGAAACAAACAAATTAGAGACTCTACCTCTAACAACCTTCCTTGCCCTCTACTTGATAAAGCTCCCTTTGTCTGTAATGGGTGCTCTAAAAGAAGACAAAACTGTGGCTATCAAAAAATCTTCTACCTCGCTAAACAAGCTCAAAAGCACTACGAACAAACTCTTGTCGAAGCTCGTGAAGGAACTCCTCTCAACTCTCAGACTCTCTGGGACATGGACAAAGTCATTTCTGATGGGGTTAAAAAGGGCCAACACATCTATCATATCCTCAAGACTCATAACCTTAATGTCAGCTCCTCAACCGTCTATAGACACATCCGAAAAGGATACCTGTCTATCGCTCCTATTGATCTAGCCAGAGCCGTTAAATTTAAAGAAAGAAGAAAAAGTAAGCTACCTTCCATCCCTAAAGAAGCTAAAGAAGGCCGTTCCTATGAGGATTTCCAAAACTATTTAGCACTTAATCAACTAGACTCTTGGTTGGAAATGGACACAGTTATGGGCATAATGGGAGGTAAAGTCCTACTTACCTTCAACCTGTCTTTCTGTAACTTTATCTTCGCTAGGCTTCTGGAGAATAAAACTGCCCTTGAGGTTACCAAACACCTTTATAAAATCAAGAACACTCTTCACCAAGCGGACAAAGATTTCTTCCAACTCTTTCCTGTCATCCTCACAGATAATGGTGGTGAGTTTGCCAGGGTCGATGGCATCGAAATGGATGTCCGAGGAGAGAGTAAACTCTTCTTTTGTGACCCTAATCGCTCTGACCAGAAAGGGAGAATTGAGAAAAATCACACGTTGATTCGCGACATTCTACCTAAGGGAACTTCCTTTAACAATTTAACTCAAGAGGACATCAATCTCGTTTGTTCACATGTCAATAGCGTCAAGCGCGCTGCTTTGAATGGAAAATCAGCCTATGAACTCTTTGCTTTTACTTACGGAGAAGAAATTCCTAAGCTTCTCGGCATTTCTAAAATACCTGCAGAAGACGTCTGTCAGTCTTCTAAATTACTCCAACATAAGATCTAAAAACTAACCTTCAACCCCATTCAAACGTCTCACACTAACTTCCACCATAGCAGAACTTAATTTGAAACGCTTTCAGATGTGGGGATTTTGTGCGCTCTTTTTTTCGATTCTTTTCGGATACAAAAACGATGAAATCAAGCATTATTAAAACCAGTGGAACTTAGTTTGGGAATTTAGCAAGAAAAGTGTCCTATCAAAAAGCAAACAATAAAATCATACAAAAAAATTTAAAGATATTTCAAGTGTCACTTATTTTCCCTTCTATTAACAAACTCATTCTTTTTTAGCCACACTTAAACTATTTTCTTTAAAGCACAAAAAAAGAGCACACAACAGTTATAGGCGATACTATAATTTACACTGTTTCACAATACGTTGAAATTTAGAGCTTTAAAGCGAGGGTAAAGTTGATTTTTTACATCGTTTTACAGAGGTTTACGACATTTTTGCCCCTTTTTTGCCCCTTTTAGAACAAAAAACACTAGTTGCCGCTAGTGTTTTCAGAAAGTGGTAAATAAGATTATAGATATATTATACCACATTTTATTTCAGAGCAAACAAAAAACCGCAAGCGTGAGCCTGCGGTCTAGTGTAATAATTTTTTATTCTTTCTGTTTTATTTTGTCGTGATGAGCCCATCAGGTAATACATCGAGTGCTGGTTTGTCTGAACGACTGCCATCCTCATTGACGTAGTACCAGCCTCCTTCGACTTTGACAAGTTCTTTTGAAGACATTGCGCCATTCTCTTCTTTGAGATGGTATAGTTTGTCCTTGTATTGAACCCAGCCAGTGACCATCGCTCCTGAAGAATCAAGATAATACCATTTTCCGTTCACAAATACCCAACCAACGGCCATTGCGCCGCTTTCTTTGAGGTAGTACCATTTGCCATCATCCTTCAACCAGCGAGAAGCTATTAAATAACCTCTCTCGTCGAAGTAGTACCAGGTACCATCGATCTTTTCCCATTCTTCTTTTGGATAAGAGCCGTCAGGGTATTCATACCACCATCCGGTATCATTCTTTTTCCATTTGGCTTTAGCTTCTTCATCATCTAGTAAAACAATGTTTTTATCGTACGGATTTGAAGAGTATTGCCACCAGCGAATGCCGTCCAAGCTTGGAAAATACTCAAAATCAGCATTTCCATCATTTAGCCCATACCCGGCAATCCAAAGGCTATTTGGAAATTCCGCAAGAATCTGCTCATAATAAACATTATTAAGCGTGAATGGCTTGTAACTGTAATAGATTGGCTCGTAGCCATTTTCTTTGAGTATTTCCATGAAACGAATACAAGCATCTGTATTTGCCTGTTTGTCTCCGCTAGCGTGGTCTTCGTAATCTAGCACCAGATATTTAACTTTTTTAGGCACGTTGTCCAGAAAATATTTAGCTTCTCTTTCAGCTTCTTCTATGTCTCCGCCGAACCACGCAAAATGGTAGAACCCGATAGGATTTGATTGTTCTACTTGGGTATGTCGGCACGGATTTAGGTAGCTTGTGCTTTCTGAGATTTTGATGATGGTATTCTGTGTACCCATGTCAGCCAAAATACCTGTAATATCGTATCCATTGTGGCTAGATACATCGATGAATAAGTCGTTTTTCTTCATTATTTTCTCCTAATTTCCGCTTGGCTCTTGATAGTCAAGAGCCCGTTTGCTGTCAGAAAGCCCTGCAGTTGTTGGATCTGGAATGATATTTAGAATATTTACAATCGTCAATCCTACAAGATAAGGGTTTGCAAAGAATTTGCCAAGCAAGTCTAAAATGACTCCCCAACTGACCAAGTCCTCCAGTTTAAGATTGAAATATGCGAGAATTGGCAAAGCTAGTGCGAATGCCACTCGCAATAAAAATGTTTTGTTTTTTAAGTTAAAACGTACTTTCCAGTTAATCATGTGTTATTCTCCTTTATTTTTATCTTCGTCTTTCTCAATCAATCGCTGAAATGCTTTTAAAAATGGTTGAAAAAGAGTAACATTTCCTTTTAATTTACGGTAATTTTCAACGAGGGATTGAAAAGTAAATGCGATGTACCCGAGGTAAATCGAATACAAGAAGAGGAAACCTGTCTTTTCAGGCAAGAGGACAGACATCGGAATGAGGATCATCAGCAAGAGGACTCCTAAAATTTTGCGAAGAAGTCCGTTGATGCCGATTTTGCTCTTGTACTCGATGTCAGGGTTGACAATAGCCGCAATCGTTCCTGTCACAAAATCAATGATTTCCATGGAGACAATTAGTGCTAGGGCGTACAAGACCAGACCGTCTTCAGTCTGGACGACGCTTCTTAAAAAATTGAAAAATTCGATTTGCATATATCCTCCTTAATCAATCCGTGGCATAACTACAGTAAGCACACCTTGTTGTAGCATGTCAGATAGCGGCTGCTCTCTCCAAGTGTAGCCCTCTGTCGCCTGCATCTGGAACTTGAAGATGGTCAGCGTGCCCTTTGGCCATTTTGGATTAGTATCAAACGGATAAGGCATGGCTACGATGTCACCGTTTGAGTAGCGAGTGGTTTTAACAAGTGGCTTAATGAATGCAGCTACCTTAGAATAAGCATAAGTAGGCATGCCTCCATTTTGAGAGATGCCCAAGGCAACCAAGACTTCAGTGATAGCTGAGACTGTATCAAGATTTTCCTTGTTCTCAGTGGTAGCTTGCTCCACCTTGGCTGCCATTTCCTTGTTTTGTTGCAACTGAGCTTCTACCTGGTTAAACTTCTCCTTCTCAGCACGTTGTGGAAAATTCTCTTGGTAGAGAGCCTCCAGGGCCATTTCAAAAAGCTCTGTGTTTGACAAACCGATTTTATCAGCTGGTAGCAAGATAGGTACGATAGCTCCGTCTGCATTGACTAACGTGACCTTTGTAGCGGATGCTGTTCCGCCTGCATCAAATTCTTGGGACTTTGTCCCGTACTCTAATTTCATAGAACCTCCTTTAAATTTTGAATGAAATATTATCTAGGTTTAGCCAATTTGAATCAACATTATTTTTCACAACCACGTTTCCACTTGGATAGACTCCGACAACGGCAGAGCCATAGTCATTGTTTAAAGCGATTTTGAATAGCGTTGTGGATGGTCTGAAATTTTCAGGCAAAGTAAAGATAATTGACTCACGAGTAGTCTTTCCTCCTTTACAAGTCCCTCTTAAATAAACAATCCCGTCAAAATTTTTTGAAAATTGGACTTTTTCATACTCAGGATGATGAACCCATCCATTTTGTAAATTAGCATTTTGCCAGGCTGTATTTTGAGTTATCCTTGAAATATCATCCTGTATTGCAAGTTTCTTCCAAGCGTTCCAAGAGCCGTTTTTCTTCGCCCTGACGGCGATTACTTGTGCGTCAAAATCATAAGCTACTTGCACTACCCAGTTATCATTGTGTTTAAAGACCTGCACATGTTTCCAACCATTGCCCTCTTGAGGAGAGTTTGATAGATTATAACCCATGTATTGACCTGAATCTGTGTAGTTGTTCCAATCAATCTCAGCGCTCAAGGAGTTTCCTCCATTTTTTGTCAGCTGATGTTGCTGAATCAACTTGCTGTTTGAGTAGATGTCACCTAAAACATCCAATGATCCTGGTTTCCCAAATTCTACGACCTTACCGATGCCTACACGCCCGTTCTTATCATAGGACATTACTACGCTTTCAGTTGCTACTGTTGTAGAAAATTCAACGCTTGTAAACTTGTCCTCAAGCTTACCAATAATCACAAAGGATTTATTCGATGGATAATTCCCCGCCATGTTAGCAGCTGAATTAGTCAATGTATGAACACTTGTAAAATTACCAGATGCACTACCATTATCATCCGTGAAATTCTCATTACCTATCTGAGCGACTTTGAAAGTTAAGGACATTACATTCCTTTGCTTTCCTGACTGCATTATAGGGGCTATTCGGGCATTTCTTAACACTTGCAATGTATTTGGATTACCTCTAGTTCTAAGTGCGGAGAAGCTAAAGGAGGGGGCATAATACTCAATCACGTTGATAGTAATATCTTTAGTATCTGATTGTTTACCCCGACTATCGATAACATAAGCTCGAATGGTCGCCAAACCGCTGAAGTTCATGATACCAAAACTACCACCGTTTTTTGTTACGACCATTTTTTTATTAACAATTTCAGCTCGATATCCTGTAATAGTAGATCCATAGGCGCCAGATGCATTGTTGAAGTTTACTTGGATATCTGAAATTATTTGTAAAAAGTCATTTCCACTCAAAAGCTGTCTTGCGACCGTATTCATGTCAGTTAATGAAAGACCTGTGAAGGTAGGCTTTACACTATCTGGGATTTTAAAGTACCATCCATTAGAATACACGTCACTACCGATTTGAGTAGTACCGTTATATGTTCGAACACAGATGTCCATAACCCCAGAACTAGATTTAGGTAGATATCGTGCTAAGTCTAGTTCTGGAGTAAAGGAAACGCTTGTCCCATGGTTCTTACCTAAATCTATCCAGTCACTTCCAAAAAATCTATACCAAACCTGATGAGTGAATGAACTTGCTTTTCTGTCGATTCGTATAGTATGACGAGAGCCTAGATTTCTATCTCCGTCTAGACCAGCTACTGAACTAGAACGAGGCAAGCTGGATAACGTATACTTAGTCGAGATAGTAATATTTCCGTGAACTTCATTATTAGGATCAAATGAGGCCCATACTGAGAAAGTCTTTGTCCCATCGCTTTCATGAGGAATAGTAGTTTCTCCAGAAGCAAGAGTAGTCTCTTGTCCCTGAGTATCGAAACTGAGGTTACTTTTGTAAACACTGGTCCCGTTTAGCCATACGGATAAAACACTTCCATTTTCAGCATTCCAAGTCCGGTAACCTCCATCCCGGTCTACGGTAGCTCTCCAACTAACTCTAGAGGAGTTGTTAGCGATGTCCTGACTAACTTGTTCAATATAAATATTCAAGTGCAATGGGCCACTAGAATTGATAAATTTAGTCATTTTCCTCTTATTAACCTCCTACATACCGAACAATATTCACATCTTTGTCAAGATAATACTGTTCTGTTCTAAATCTTCCGATTTGAACTGACGCGGTAAAAATACCGTTGTCAATATGGATTACACCTTGCGAAATATACATTACTTCCTTACCTGCAGAAAACATAGAAATCCTATCATGACTGACTTTTATTGATGAACTAGCATCGTTCTTTCCAATGATAAGCCCCTCATTTGAAGCACTCATATAGGTATCGATGAACTTTTTCATCTCTTTCAAACCACCAAATTCTATTGATAAAAACTCAATTCTCCTGCCCGCTTCGATTAAATCAGATTCAGATTTTTTTTGGTTGTCTGCATTTGATTTTACCAAAGCATTATAGGCTTTTTCTAAATCACTAAGTTGATCCATTGTAGCTTTAGCTCTTAGCTCAACGTCATGAAGTTGAGCTTTTTCAGCTAGAGCATTTAATTGGTCATTAGTCAATTTATGGTCAGCTTTGGAATTGATGTCAGTTTCAACATCTTCAATGGCTTTAACATAGCCAAGAAAGTTGGTGCCTATGGATAACATGGCATTTTCAAGCGTGACTGTAAGATTAGCTGGAAAACCGTAATTTGTGCCAAATCTGATAAAAACATTATTTGTCTTATATGTTTCATTAGCTTTTGATAAATCGATAATAAACTCAAATTTTTGCGGAGTAGTAACTCCAGCTTTGAGCATGAGTCTGTTGCTGTACCAAGGGGCAGCCGAAAAATGCACAGCGACCTGTGTATCTTTTGATAAAGCAGGAGATAAGGAGATTTCAAATGAGATACGAACATAATTCGGTTTAAGCCTATCTGGATTTTTCCAAAATTCATCAACAATAAAAGTCCGCATATCATACATTTCACGATTTCCTGTGTTGATTTGCTGAGTTCTGCCGTTTTTGAAATAGTTACGATTTCCACCAGAAACATTATCAAAGAGAGCTGTCCACTTGTACCGCGCAGGATCCTGACTGTCTGCCTCTGTGAAATCCGTCAAAGTACCTAGATAGCGCTTATTTGTGCTATCAGTTGTACTGAAACCATCACGACCGTCAGCGGAGTTAGCCCAGGCTCGGTGAAAATATGGAGTCCGTCCATCTGCTCCAGGCTTACCTGGAATGCCTTGAGGGCCGTCCTTACCGTTTAAGCCATCTGAACCTCTCCATCTCGTCCAGCGATAATCAGCAGGATTGACGCTGTCAGTTGAGTTGAAATCAACATAGACCCCTATATAGGACTTGTCAGCGTCAGTTTGGCTAAATCCACTACCTGAGATAGTATCAGCGTAGGCAATGTGAGTGTACTGTGTACGGCCATCAGCTCCTTTAGTTCCAGGGATACCTTGGTCACCCTTAGCACCTTGTAATCCTTGGAGTCCTTGTAGCCCACGTTCCCCACGATCTCCCTTTTCTCCTTTTTCTCCTCGGTCACCTTTGGGACCAGGGTCTCCTCTATCTCCTTTTTGTCCAGTTTCACCCATTTTTGCCACAGAAAAACCTGTTTCAGAGGTATTATCTGTATAGCTCCATGTAGTTCTTGTCCAAAGGTATTGGCCAGCTGGTACGCTAGGGATTGTCAAACCCCAAACAGTATCATCAACTGATTCAAGGTGAATATACTCAACTTGAGTAGAGTTGTCTGGGTTGTAAGTATTTACTCGAATTTTTGCTCTACCAGTGATGCCAGTCCAGGTAAATTCTGTACCAGTTGTACCAGTATTAGAGTCTGAGATAATAAAATGTCTATTTCCTGTTTCTAGGCTTACCCCCCAAATGACAACATTGTTACCACCTCGATTATTATGATTGTTAGAAAATACACCATTGGAAGATTTAGCGTAGATACGATACTTAGCACCACTGATTACATTAAATACCAGATTGGTATAGTACATATTATCTAGAACGCTCATATTAGGCCTAATTACTTGATTACTATTTACAAGTACCTGCCCTGATGGGGGGATATCTCCAGTAATTGAACTAGCATAAGAAATTGCAGTATCTCTAATCCCCACGCCATCCTTGCCAGCGACACCATCTCTACCAGTATTTCCGTCCCTACCAATCCTAGCTACTGAGTAGCCAGTTTCAGAGGTGTTGTCTGTGTAATTCCAGGTTGTTTTAGTCCAAAGATATTGACCGGCTGGAATAACTGGAACAGTGCTTATCCATCCAGAACTAGGAGCGCTAGTCCCTGATGTAGACGATGCGTAAGCAATAACGGTAGATTTTAAACCCACTCCATCCTTACCAGCGATACCATCTCTACCAGGATCTCCCTTCGGCCCTGGGATACCTTGGTCGCCTTTAGGGCCTCGCAAACCTTGGATACCAGGCACCCCCTGTTGCCCACGTTCCCCCTGAGGTCCAGGAGTCAGTTCAATTTTTTTTAGATCTTCTTTCGTTGCTACGTCTTTAGAATTTATTGTGAGCTTATCAATGTTCATCACAACTTTACTGTCGCGCACAGAAACAATCTCTTGCAAACCATTCATGATTCGCAAACGTGCTAAATCCAGATCTCCAGCAGTTATATTTTTGGCATTTAATGTAATGTAATTACCAATTGCTGCGGAGACTTTTTTTGCTAGCAATTCATCCGTGGTTATCGTATCGACAATTTCTCCGACATTAGCGCTATCTGCCTTTTTGACCCACGAACCTTCTACACGCTCCCACATTTCAACATAGCCACCATTTGGTTTAAACCATATATCTCCATTTTTGGGGTTGGTAGGACTTGACGTATCAAGATACATACTACCTTGTTTAGTGATAAGTTCGTCTAAATACTCTATTTGACGTTGTATGGCTCCTTTATATTTATAAGTACCTTGTGCAACTCCAGCAGCATTTCCACTACTATGGGCAGATAAACCACCATCAAACGAAAGTTTGTAGGACAACATTGGAATATCAAAATAGATATTTTCATCCCAGTGTACTGTAACCCAATCGCCAGCTTCCATAGCCATATCACCACGCCAGGACAATGTATATGGATAAAAGTTAAAGTCTCGGTATTCATTGAAGACACGATCCAGAATTTCTTGTGTAACCCATGGATTTTTTAACTTCATGATATTACCTGTGGACAATCCTGATTTATACACAACCTTATCAGCAGACTTACACTCAATACCTTTCAATCTGTAAGGTATCTCATCACGTTCTAATCCACCAGGTTTGTACATATCTTTGGTAATATGTCTCGATGTCGTCTTTAATTTGATAAAATCAAGCTTCCCATTGCGATTAAATCTGACGAATCTTCCTGATAATTGTGCCAAGTAAACCAACGCCTCACGATAACTTGTTTTTTCTAGTTTCTTCGCAACTTGATCATTTACTAATTGGATATTAGTATCTGTCGTGATACCTGTCAATCTCACGATTTCGGCTAAAATATCCCTTGTATAAGCTGGATAAGTAAGCTGACTATCATAAGTACCAGATAATCTAATAAACTCGTCCTGTAGCTTAATTTTGGTCTTTTTATCATTACGGTCTAGCTTGACCTCGGCGACAAAAAACTTGCCAAGTGGGACAGTTTTACCCGCAATTGCTACCGACATTGTTGCCGGCATCATTTCTTGCAGACCTTCGATGATCTCTTTAATTTCAATTTCTAGGCTGTTGATGTATCCACCACCAATTGTAAAATCATTACTATTACCGATGGAACTATCGTAAGTAGCTGATGCAATTTTGGTTTTTGTGTATCTCTTACCATTTAAGTCAAAGTTAGCCTCAAACACGCGCAGATGGTTCTCTATTGCTTTGATATAATCTGATGTTACTTCTAGCATAATCCCTCCTACTGCTCGATAATAGATACAGATAAGCCGTTGTAATAGGTCACACCGTCACTCAGACGTCCCATTACTGTCTCTGTGATAGTTCCGCGATAACCAGTGATAGACTGTCCTAAAATGTTTGCAGTAAAAAATCCGGCTACCAATTTAGACTTGATAAGATTTCTTTCTGCTTCTGTGATAATTCCCCATTTGATGGAGAATGTACGTTTTTCTGCAATGACGTCACCCGTCATCAATCCACTAGCGCTACGCCCTGTGGAAGATGACCAGATAATCTCATTATTGATACTGATTTCAACTGGAGAAGCAAGAGCTACTCCACCTACTGATATTTCACTCATGCATACCTCCTAAATCATGAGGGGGGATTCCCCTGTTTTAATTGCAATTTCATTGATTTTATCTACAATCTTCTTAGTGATTTTATCACCATCAATTGTCAAATCAAGAGTACGAACCGCTTGCAACAACTGTGTCAGTAATGCTAGAACTTCTGGTCCACCGCCATTATTTGACAATTCCGCTGCACGACGTGCCATTTCAAGCATTTTATTTTCCGGGGCAACAATCTCACCATAATGCTTGTTGTCACCAATCATGGCAATTTGTGGTGTGTTGGCCTTAACAAAGCCACCTTGAGCAAGTCGAGGTAGTCCAATGTAACTAAAACCACCGATGTTTACACCAGGTAATTTATTAATCACGCTAATAGCACCATTGAGTAAGCTGATACCACTATTGATTGTGCTTTCTACCGTGCCAAGCACCCCGTTAATAACGCTACGTACAGCACCACCAATGGCGCTTCCAACCATGGTTCCAACGTGAGTAAACGTTGAGCGTATTTGCCCCCAAAGTCCGCTAAAGAAGCCGATAATGCCCGAAAATGCATTCTTGACATTGTTATATGCTTCGCTGAATTTTGAAGAAAACCACCCTGGTATACTAGCAAGAGCAGATTGAATATTACTCCACTTCCCTGCAAACCAACTTGCAATAGGATTGAAGATACCTGTCAAACCTGTCCACGCGTTGCGGAATTTTTCTTTGAACCAATCAGGAATCGAAGCAAGATTGCTTTTTAACTCATTGTAGCGTTGAGAGAACCAAGAACCTATTTTGCTAAAGATGTTTGTTAGCCCAGTCCATGCTTTTTGGAACATGTCAGTAAACCATGCCCCAATATTAGCTAAAACGCTAGTCACGTCGGCCCAACGTTGTCCAAACCATGAGCCGATTGGCGTGAAGATATTAACGATAGCGTCCCATGCTTGCTGGAACTTCTCGCCAAACCATTGACCTATTGGCTCAAAGATTTCTTGTAGTTTCGTCCATAGATCGCTGAAAAATTCTCCAATCGCTTTACAAATACCACTGATAAAATCGCATAGTCCTTGCCATGCATTTTTAGCAAACTCAACAACAGTATCCCAGTTTTGGTAGAGTAAGACACCGATACCGATTAAGGCTGCGATTGCTGCAATAACCAGAGTTATTGGGCTGGTCAAGACTGCAATAGCCCCATTAAGCGCCCACGTTGCAGCGCTCAATGCTGTTACTCCTGCGGTTGCTGCAAAACTAGCTGCAGTATCAGCAACTTTAGCCGCAGTACTCAATCCCCAAGCAACCACCTCTCGACCTTTTTCGGCAATCAATGTTGCTGTATTAACCACAAAATCCTTTGCATACATTGCGTTTAGGATAGCAGTTTCTGCAATATCTCTTACTTTAGCAATTGTTACGGCATGAATTGCTGTTCCAACATTATCGAATGCAGCTTTAACGTTAGCAAAAACAGCCGTAAGTCCGCCTGCTTGTTCTATCATTGAAGCGAATTCTATTGTTTTCCATACCGTAGCAAATGCAGTGATAGGTCCGATTAGCTTAGATAATCCTTTAGAAAAACCAATAATAAACGGACTAACAACATTGTCATAGTTACGCTTAATTATATTTCCTAATTCATCAACAGCTTTTGCAATTGTTTCAAACAATGGTGCTAACTTATCTAATGCACCAGCTAAAAACTTAACTAATCCAGGGGCATTATCCGAAACGATTATCTCTAATCCTTTCATAAGATCCCGACCTAAGCTACTACCAACATCAATAATCGTTGAACCGATACTTAAAATTGCAGATACAATCGCACTGCCAATTCTTACTGCTCCAGACGATGTGATGACGTCATAGAATGCATTTGATAAAATCTGGACGATATTTCCAGCTGATTCTGCAATGCCACCTATATTCGTAAATAGGGATACTAAAGCGCCTTTAATATGCTCTTTTTGGCGTTCTAAGCCATTAGCTATACTTTCGGCTATAAAGACTCCTATCCCGAGAGCAACAGTCCCTATTGATCCAGTAAACTGCCCTAGAGCATAAGCTATCTTATCAAGCATGGTTTGGAATGAAGCCACAACTTTTGGATCTGTAAAAATCTCTTGCAGTAATTCACCGATTCGTTTTAAAGCACTCTGAAGGCGTTCAACACCATCGAATCTAAATGAAGCATTGAAACCGTCCTGAAATAATTTGACGAGTTCAAGCAATCGTTTAAATAATCCATCAAACAGACCGTCTAATTGATTCCCACCTTCAGCAATTTTCCCCATATCGACTTCAGCGCCTTTAGGTGTTCCACCACCTCCGCCGCCTGAACCACCAGGACTGCCTCCGGAATCTCCACCACCATCTCCGCTATCGGATGAGTCAGATAGTTTATTGATTTGGTCAAATCCCATGAGAGATTTCATTTCTTGGGCAGCTTTCTTAGCTGCTTTACCAGCTCCATCCGCTGCCTTTCCAGCTCCTTTGGCGGCTTTTCCTAAGTTGCCAGCTCCTCCTGCTGCACCATCAGAAGCCTCTCCTAAATTACCAACTGCATCAGCAGTTTCTTGGATACCGGAGCCTTTCATTGACTTCTTGCCAGTAAATAGCTCCGTCAATGCTTTAAAAGCATTACCTACTGTCAGCAATTTGCTGAGCAAAAAGTTAATAACTTTGATAACTGGGGTAAAAATGTTAATCAAGCCAACTCCGACGCTTGCCATAAAGCTTTCGAACTGTAGCTTCATAATCCTAACTTGGTTAGCCCAACTATCAGATGTCCTAGCGAAGTCGCCACTAGCCAGTGAAAGCTTGTCTGTTACAAATGCAAACCGCAAAGCAACTTTTTCTGCCTCAGACATTTCTTGTGTCGTCTTTCCAAAGCCATTAGCCATTGCATAGGCATCAAGTGCTGATTGAGTCATGACAACACCTAAATCTTTAAGCGTCTCTGTTTCACCAGTAAAGACTGATTTCAACTTTGTGTAGGCTTCATCTTGACTAATGTTATAAAAAGATGCCACATCACCCGCTAAACTAGTTAAGGCTGTTGACATCTCGTAAGCTTTTTGTTCATTAAAACCAAAAGCTTTAGTCATCGCACCGAATGTACCGATGTATCGTTTTGCCATGGTCTCTGATAACCCAGAGGTATACATAGCTTGTTTTGCAAAGTCATCAACTTGCTTGCTCATACGTGGGAAAGCAACGTCAACAACGTTTTGTACTTCGTTGAGATCTGAGCCGAGTTTGATAGCTTGAGCTCCAAAATCAACAAGTTTCTTGATCGCAAATGCTCCCGCAAGCATCTTGGCAGCTTTCGTCGCCATCCCTTGCAAGCCACTCATCTGCCCTTTAAATTGTTTGTCGTTGACGACAAGGTCAAGACCAATCTGGCCAACTGTCTGTGCCAATAGCTATCACCTCCTACTTAGCCATCTCAATAAAGGCTTGTTTTAATTCTTCAAGAACTTGAGTCAAATCTTGTTCTGTTTTCTCTTTAGCCAGTCGAAGTCTCCACTCATTACGAATACGGTGCTGACCTTCTGAAAATACTTCTAGCATTTTAGGGTCATCTTCGCTTCGAATTTGGACGATTCGACCAAGCGGTGTTTCTCCGGACAAACCAGCTAAGAGAGCCTTGAACTCTTTCCACTTCATATTCTTAAATTCATTAGAGTATACAGATAAGCCATACTGTGTCCTAAGAGAACTGACGATTAAATCGAAATCCTCAAATAGGTCATAGTATGGCTCACTGTTCTCCCGCTTCTTCTTCTCCCATGACCAATGTCATCGCTGCTTCAATAACTGTAGTTAAATCAGCAAAATTCAAATGCATTTCATCAAGTGTTTTACGACTATTCTCAGGGAAGATTAGCTCAAACATTTCCATCATTTTTTTGGCAGATGGAGTGCCTTCTTCATCCCCGATAGTCTGCATCAGAGTCAGTACAGTTGTTGCATCTGTATTGACTTCAATTTCAGCATCCTTAATTTTCAATTTTGGATTTTCTTCAAAATTAAGTTTTTCTGTGATATCAATTACTTTTGACATTATTCAATTTCCTTTTCTTCAGATAAAATGTTGATCATTGCTTGACCAGTTCGATTTTCTTTGGTTGCCATAGCTTCGATTCGCTCTTTGGATTTACCGCTTAAATCAACGGTATCTCCAGCCTTGTATTCGATACCTGTATCGATATCAATAAAAGCCATGGTTGCTATTGCGTTGGTTTCTTCAGCTTCAGCCATATTTCCTCCTTAAAATAAAAAGAGGGTCGAAACCCTCTAAATTAACCTGCTGGCACCACTTCCGGTTTACCATTTGACATGACATCAAATGACAATGGTGCAACACCAGTTGAATCCCCTGAAATAAAGTCCTTAAGATTGATAACCGCGTCTTTAAATTTGATTTTAGTTCCATCTGGGAAAGTCCATTGGAAGTCCGCTTCAGAATCGCGACCATTTTTAAACGCAAGACCTGCGATGTAGTCGTTACCGGCATCACCTACGTTTCGTTTACCAGAAACAGAAATTGTAACTGACTTCGCAGTCATCAAACGACGTGTCCAACCTTTTTGGTCAAATGGTTTCCATTCTTCAACACCATTGTCAAATGATACTGAGAATGATTCCATGTCTGCAATATCAACAAGTGATTCAACTCCTGCAGTTCCTTTATTTACTTGGAACTGGTTTTCATATACGGGGAATACCCCAGTTTTCTGAGCCATTAGTTGCCCTCTCTTTCGTAATATAAATCAAGCTCGATAACACGCTCATACACGTTATTATCATCTGTTCCTACGTCCACAGGCTCGTTCTGTAATAAGGCAATCATCTTAATAGGTGTTCCACCGATAACAACCGATTCAGCCTCAAATAGACGATTGTAGAGGTACTGAGCACGCTTCTCAGTCTCATTCGCATTCTTGTTCCAGTGAATTAAGATGCTGATTGATTTGACATCATAGCTTGTCAGTGATCTGCCTCCGATTGCTACCCGAGGACCATCGATTGTCTTTCGTTGGTAAATGCCTATACTATTTTCTTGCTTATTATCGATCTTGCCAATGTAGTAGTTGTTAGCTGCATTAAATGTTTTAATCCAGTCACGGACTTCAGCTAATGTAATCATGCTTAAACCCCCGTGATTTGTTTGTAAAGTCGCCCGTAGGCTTGTTTTATTTTGTGTGACTTCTTGCCACCATCAGCCCAATCCTCAAACCACTTTCCTTTTGCATGAGGATTTTCTTTCGTCTGGAATTGATATTCAGGATGAAAGTACAATCGTCTTGCGTAAGGAGTGGAATGTACCAGGCTTACTACACCTTGGGATGAACGTGAGTAGTCTGGAGCCATTGCTTCGCTTTGCAACACACCTTTATCAAAAGGCACTACCTGCGCCTGCACAACTTCCGTATGCAGGTATTCAGCAGTCTGTTCCAGTGCTATGATTTGAGCCCTTTCCAGTTTGCGGATAGTGCCAAAATCTAGCTTTACTGTAGAATTCACAAACATAGCATCACTCCAATCCGATGTAGGTATAGTTGACAGTCCCATCTGGATTTCTAGCTTTCCGGCTATCCACAATCCTCCTGACAATACCAAATACAATTGCAGTCCCACCGCTCAATGTAGGCAAATACGGTGCAATATCACCAACGAAATAAGCTGACCCAGTAATTTGGACCAGCTTCTTCTGTTCGGTTAGGACTGTTTTGGCACCGTCCTGATAATTGCATTTTAGATTTTCTCTAAACGCCTCCAAAGGTTCGCCATCTTCAGAAACTCCCTCTTGGTTGACTGTGACTGTGATTGGCGTCTGACAAAATTGAGGTAAGACAAGTTGTGGAAATTTCATCAAATAACCCTCCTCGTCAATCCTGTTTGCTTCAAAAGTTCATAGGTTTTGCGATAAATAACAATACCTTGTTCGGTGGCAATGTTCCAATTTGATCCTAATTGCATTGACACACCATTAATACTGTAGTTTGAAACTGTAGTAGCTATCAAATCAGCATTAACCTCCTCAAAATCAACAATCTGACAACAAGCCTTTCGGATAACTTCCTGCTGAAATGGTGTCAGATTGTCGAATCCAATGCCACGGATTCGGTTGAATGTAAGTATATCAATCTTGTCAGAAGCTGATTTAAGTTTGCTAGCCAGAACTTCTGAATCAGCAGAAATCACACCAACAAACGTCTTTTTGTAATAATCTGGACTAGCATACATGACTGTTACTCCTTAGATTCTTTCAGCTTCTTGATTTCAGCCTTAGCATTTTTCAAGTCAGCCAAAACTTTTTCGTACTCCTCTTTTGAAATCTTGTCGACAGATTCACCATATTTTAATTCACCATCTTCGTAGATTTCAAAGCCACGACCAACAAAATCATTGATCGCTGACTCATCGATATCATAGACGCGAGCGCCTTTAATTGCTTTTAATGCCATATACTACACCATCCTTTCTTACGCTGTCGCGTTGATAAAGATACCAGCTGCTTTATTCTTGATCAAGAATGCATCCATGTAGAAGCGAGATTGGAGCAAATAGTTGTCAGCTGTACGTGAGTCATGCCCTGGTGTAAATACTTTGATGTAAGAGTATTTTTCACGAGCAACTTCACAAGATGGGTGGATTAAGATGAAGTTCATTTGTTTCGCTTCATCTGTTGCGACACAACCATTTGTAAAGTTGTATTGTGATTTCATGCGAGCTGATTGCACTTGTTTGATTTTAACGTCATCAAGGCTATAGATAGAGCGTTTGACATCGCCATTTGAACCATTCACTCCTAGCACACGTTGGATGTCTTTAGCCTGTTTGAAGAGCTTGTTGACAGCTGGAGTGACGTACAAAATGCGACCTTCAGACGGAACACCTGCTTCGTCCATTTTTTCCATGGCGTCATCAAATTTTTGCAAGATATTTTCTGCAGTCAATGTTGTAGTGTCGATAGTAGCACCGTTAGCAGTATACTTGCCTGCTTCTGTGTAGAGTTTTGAGAACACGTAGCAATCTTTTTCAGGAATACCTTGTTCAGTTTCCAGAGTATTTTGGACATTGGCAATAGAGACGACCAGGTTTGTTTCATCAACATCCATAGGATCGATTGCAAATTCGATGTCGCGATCATGTTCGAGTTTCTTTGGTTCCCAATCGTTTGAGATTGTTCCAGAATTAAAACCGATAGTTTGACGATTGTGGTCTTTGTAACCAGACACTGTGATGTTCGGCAGCTTGATTGTTTGAGCGTTGATAAATTTCACTTGCGGATTTGAGTTAAACAAATCTACAGACGCAAGCTCTTTTGCATATTTTTGATGCAAAGCTTGTTCGAATTGTTCTGCGTAGTTATAAACTGTCATAATTTAATTCTCCTTTTTCTTAAAGACCAAACGCTGCAGCAATGGCATCAGTTTGGTTAGTTTGTTGTGTTTTACCGGTAGATCCGATTTGTTGAAACCCAGTTGATTCTTCTTTGTTTGGCTTCAGTGCAGGAACGTCTTCCAAAACTTTTGCGACAATAGCTTTGAAATCTTCTGGTTTCGATTCAAGTGTGAGAGTTGATATATCAGCCAATTTCATCACATAAGGCAGTACACCAACAGGCAATCCTTCCTCGATTGCTGCTAATTGTAGATTTCTCTCTAAATTAGCTTGCAATGCACTTGCTTGTGCCTGCGTTAACTGTTGCTGTAGTGATGTGACGTCTGGTGTTGCATCAGCTTTCTGTGACTTAAAAGCAGTAATAGCTTGAGCCATTTCTTCACCACTCAATCCTTGCTGCTTAAAGTAATTTTTTAGCACGGTGTCTTCAGCAACCTTTTGCTTGCCTTCGACAATGCTAGCGATTTTGTCATAGTCAATCTCAGGAGTGCTAGCTGGTTGAGTTTGGCTTGACGTGTCTTGTCCACCTGCAGAGCCAGTTCCTGTATCGGCATTATGGAAAAATAGTTTGCGTTTGAACATAGCGTTCTCCTTTCAGTTTTAAGGGTGTCTCCCTATTTCAGTTATTGTCACTGGTGTCTCCACGTAGTTTTTAGTCTTCGGACAAAAAGAAAACCGTACGGGATTCCATACGGTTAGAGTATAAGAAAAACCGCCTCGAATTCGACGCGGTTTATAGCAATTTACAGTGATTTATAGCAGTTTATTCCTGCAAGTCAAGATGTCGGATCACCTCCTAATCTTTAATAGCACGATTTGAAACCTTGGCGTAAACATCCACATAAGTCTCATTCTTGTCTCCGTTATGCGTGATTTCTGCATAATTTCCACAAGGTTCGCTTGATGTAATTGCGTTCGTACTAACAAGAGCTTTCCAATTTTGCAGGGTCTTGCTAAACCAAACTACAAAGCAGTCTTCTGCTTTGATTTCACGATCTGATAAGCGCGAAAATTCTTGTGATGCCAATTGTTTTGCTTTTTCTAACATTTCATTCCTCCGTTTTTTCATATCTGAGTACAAAAAAAGCACCTTGTCGGCGCTCTGTGATATTAACAATCGTAAAATACATGCTTCTCACGTTGCAGTCTACGTCTTTTCTCATCTGAATCATAGCCGTACTCATCTGCAAAATAATCGTATTGATCTTTGATACATTTGTCCAATTTTGCTTCAAAGATGTCACTCTCTTCTTGTGGTCCATAGATAGCCGCTACAGGAAAAATCGGGGCTACTAAACGATACCCAAAGATTTCGCTAAATGTATCTGCTTTTTCTGCTACACGTAGATAGCTTTCGATAACCCGCATGACTACCTCTCCTTTAGTTTATTTATAACATAATTATAACTCTCAGGAAAGGTTTTTTCAAGTATTTTTCGGCGTTCACTATCAAATTGTGCCTCGAAGACATGCGCAAAAAACTCGCTCTCTATATTTCCTTTTTTCTCCCAGTAAACGAGCGAGTGCGAATACTTACCTTGTATTCTACCTTCACTCAACGCGCCTAATATATCAGATGCCGAAGAGGCTTTATCGTTGATATGGATTGCCTCGAAAATAGTCTCGTCAGATAAATTGATAAAGTCTTTACGCAGAAGTTGCAGGATTTTATTATCCTTTGTGAATTCCCAACCCAGCTTATCATCTATTTGATGACCAAATTCATGGAAATAACCAGTACCAGGTCCGCGAGGGTCGTCTACGTCCTTATACATATTCAGGAAGAGTTTTCCAGATTCATATCTCACAACCCCTGTTTCTGCAATAGTTGCAATCGCCTCCTGGTCGGCCAATCTTGCAAACAAGGCTTGTCCAAGCTCTGTACCATCCTTGAATTTTTTTCGAGTCGCCTCTATATACATGTGTCGTGTCTCTGCAGCAATCTTCTTCGAAGCTACGCCACTAGTATCTCTAGGCAATCTCTGACGATTGATGAATTTCTTGTAATCACTATCACTTTCGAGAGAAAGCTCTTGGTATAATTTGTATCCTTTTTCCGCTTCAAAGTATTTCAGATTTTCTTCTGCATTAGACTTAAGTTTAGACCATTCTTCCGCCCTTAATGTGTACTTCTGAATATTGTCTTTATCAAGACTGAACTGTGACAATCTGCTAAAACGTTTCTCCTGTCGCTTAGCATGCTGAACTTTGTTGTCCAGTAACTGTCTCTCCTTGATGTCGTCCAATTCCTGATTTGTAAATATTTTCTCTGGTTCGCTACTGATCCCAGGGAAATAAGTTGTATGCTTATCTTTGCAGTTAGGGTGATACAAACCAGCTGCCATTGCAGAACTTAACAATGGATATGGACCATCATCCGCACTGCCTCCTGACCAGACATCATCAATCAATACTTTACCTTCAAAAGGCATACACAGAGGACATGCATTCGATCGCTTGTTTAAGATAACAGTATGAATCCCCCACTCCTGGCGCTTGACTCCCTCACCCATTAGGTAGGCTCTTTTGGTTGCTGTCCGAATGGCCATGTCAGCATACGATACAATATTGACCATGGCGCCGTTACTGTACTGGATGGATGTGATTCCCCGACTTAGAAAATCTTTGGTGGCCATATCTACTGATTGCTCATAAGTCTTAGCTCCTGTGTTAGCTGCTACCTGAGCATCAAATATTGTGCGCCTGTACTGGTCGTCTGTATACCGCAATACAGCATGCTCTGCCGTCTTCATATCATGCTCGACTGAGTTAACTAACGCATTCAACTTTCGTTCGTTGATAGCAAAAAATGAAGCCCCTAGGTTATCTTTTCCACTGTTAAATTCAAAACCGTTCTTGATAGCTTCCAGGATAGACATTTCCTCATCATCCATGCCTTGCTTATAGGCTTCTTGTATAGCAGTGGAAATCTTGCTATTGATATTGGCGAACTCTTTGCTATATTTTTTGGCATTAGCTCGCTTAAATCGTTCAAGCTCCTTCAATTGAGCGACCTGCCATTGTTCCCATTCAAAACCTTCAGCAGTTTCCTCTGCCTTATGCCTTCCTAGATTTCTAATCATGGAATCAAGCAGATCGTTTTCAATTCGCTCAAATGCTTTAGATACATCATAAGCCATTGCAGTACACCTTAAAACCTTGCGCCTTAAAACTTCTCAATTGTCGTTTCAAAGCTGTTTTACTAGGCATTTTGAGGTTCAACATTTCCAACTTGTTGTTCTTCTCAACAGCATAGATACCAAACTCTACATTATCACTCGCTATCTGTAGAAGTCCCTGCGCTTCCTTCTGACTCATGTGATAGATCCTCTGTCCTATCGTCACCGTCTTCAGCATCTTCAGCCTCCTTCTCTATCTCAAAATCGTTAGCAGCTTCATTCAATGATGGCACGTTGACTTCTGTCACACCTTGCTCCGCTTTGATTCTTGCTACTTCCTGGTCTTTCCATTTCTGTTCTTTTGAGTCACCGTATAATTCCTCAACGCTCGCTTCAATCGACATGATACCACCTGTCTTAGCCTTAGAAACCGTTTCAACTTGTGATTCGAAACTAGGATTAGCATACTCACCAAACGGCACGTCGACCTTGACTTTCTGTAGTGGGTTTTTCTTAAGCACACTATCAGCATTCAAAACCATACTAATTAATTTTGGCAGGTAATCTTGCAGAGCTGTCACAATAGCATTGCGAGTATAGAGAGTTGCCTTTTCTTTCTCACGTTGTGCCTCGGCATTATCTAGCTTCTTGACATCGATACCAAGTGTAGATGGGCTAATGATACCTTGTAAAGCTAAATCAAGCGCGGTCACATATGTACTCAAATAACTTTCATGCGGGATATTAGCTTGTTGCAATGTGATTGTGTTCTTTGCATCCTCGCCCATTGCTGTCTCGACCTTGATAAAGCGATGGTCAAAAGGATTGCCCTTACTAATTTCGCCTGTGTAGGGATCTCTAGGAAGTAAGTTCTCAGGAATATATTCTCGTGATCGTCCAGAACGAAGAGCATCCATCCACTGACTCCAAGACTCATCCAAACTATCAAAAGCATCAGTCTTACGATCATAGATAGATTGACCACGGCCTTTTACTTTAGGTGACGTGTAAATCTTAAACGGCAAGCACAAGATAACGGATTTATCGAACTTCACATCGACAAGGTTAGCAGTGTACTCTGTCGCGCTCATATCTAGCTCAGTTTCGCCCCTGTAGAGCTTATAAGTTAATGAGCCATATCCGTAGATTTCCTCGAGCAAATAGCTCCGTCTGCGTTCTGTGAAGTGCGTGCGGAAGATAACTTCTTTCAATCTTCCACGGTTGTAGATGATTTCAATTCTATCTCCACCAACCCATTCAACAATAGGCAACGTTGTAAGTTCCGGGTCAAATGAAATACGAAAGGCACCATCACCTATCACAAGACTATCTTTAATCGCCTCCTGCAGTTGATCGTGGAAGTTGCTATCTTCAGCAATCTCTTCCCACAATTTACCTTGCGTTCCCTCGGCAAAGTCTAAATCATTCATATCGTGCAGCGTGATATCTACCAACCTATCAACGATGAGACCAGGTATTCCTGTGTGAATCTTTCTAATTTCTTGCCCAGGAGTACTTGTCGCTCCCCAAAAGTTGATGTTGCTGTGTGGTAATTGCTTGTAGAGCTGGTCCAGTTCGTATGAGTCGCCACGGTACCATATTTGGTTCTTGGCTGCATTATCTTCAAACGTCATTGCCTCTGTAATTGTGATGACATTTGGCTGTGCCTGTTCCAGTTTGAGAAAGCTTCTCATACTCCTTCTGATCATATCCATTATTCCCACTTTAGTTTTCCTTTCTTCCGATTATCTTCCTGTATGGCAACCACGCATACTGATTCGCATTGATTGTATGATCGTTTGCGTCTTCCGGCTCATCTTTTCCTTCTTTCCACGCATACGTGTTTAGCTCTTTGATGTGATTCGTACAATGACTCAACACATAGTAGCAACCTTGAGCTAACCAACCAATTTGGAAGTTGATCCGGTCAATAATCTTAGTTTTCTTATAAGCATTGTTAAAGATATACAGACAGCCGTATTGTCGCTTGTATTTGTTTAATTCTGTAATTGTCGCCTGATCCGCACTATCAACAAATACATCACGCGCCAGCCCCCATTCACCACGGTTGCGCTCTAGGAAATTGATAAACTTGACCACAGTATCGGATGGTGCAATCGGTACATCAAGCTCAGCGTTGTTGTAAACTTCCTCATCCAGCGTATATAACTTCCCGTCATCTGATATCCCTTGGAAAATCATTGCAATTGTATCCGGACTGCTTGATGAGTAAGCTGTATCTAGTCCAGCTGTGAACCGCTGGAACGTGACCGTATTCTTTACAAAAGACTTACTCAACACATGTCTTTTACCATCAAAGTTAACGAAGACAATTCCTGTTGCTCGGCCACGTAGACCAAGTATTTTATTTTTGTAGAGCTTAGTCCCAACTGGTGCAGCATCCTTTTTCTTCTGGATGGCTTCTGGTGTTAGTGACAAGTTGTCATTAAACGTAAAAAACCAGTAACGCCATTTAGGGTTAGCTGGTTCTGATAGGTCTCGCATAATTTTTTCCGGCACATCGCCTGCGTATTTTTTGTATGGTCTCGACTTGTTGATGAACTCTTTGTAGACTGGTAAATCAGGATTATCCGGATTGAGCGTTGCCATCAAATAATCATTACGTGTGGACAACTCACGAACAAACTCAATGTCAGCTGTGTTGACCTCATCAATATAGACACATCCATACTGTCCACCGAGAACCAGCTTCCATTTTTCCTTGTTGTCATATCCCAATACATAAATAATTTTCCCCTCAAACTTGATGTGAGGAATCTTCGAATCTTTATCACCATTACCGCAGTAGACTGCCGTTTTGTGGATATCTAAAATACCGTTGTCTTGGTTAATGATATTCTTTTCAGCTACACCAACTGTCTTTGCTGCAATGATGTGGAACTTCTTCGAACTTCTGCTGACTGCTCGCATAAACTTGACACCAACACCCACTGTTGTTTTTCCAGCAGCCGTTGTACCTTCCAAAAAGTCAGCATCAACATTATTAAAGCTATTGCAAAAATCAATGTACTTTTGAGATAAAGGGAAGCTATTCGTCAAGTCCATCACCGCCCAACTGACTAACGATATCGTCAAACTTCTTAGTCTCGGTTACTGTAGCATTGATATCTACTTTCTCGGTAAATAGACCATAGCGCTTACCTAAATCAACAGCAGCACTCTTACGAGTTGATACATTAGGTTTTGCCTCTACGACACGTTGAGTGCCTTCACCATCTAAAACAAGCAAAGGCTCTGTGACCTCACCACGCATAACAGAAGTCAAAAATTCGAGCACTTCTTGCTGATCAGCGACACGTTTAGATTTCAACTCTTCCAATCGCTCTTCTATATAGGATTTGACGTTAGCATTTGCTAGCAATCGACTTCCATTTGCTCGAGCTACCTCATCCTTTTTGATATTTGGATATGCTTTTTTATAAGCCTGTGTTGCATTTAAGCAGATGATGTACTCATCGGCAAAAATCTTTTGTTTTTCAGTCATCCCATTTTCCATCACCTCCATTCACAAAATCAAAAAAGCCACTCAATGAGTGACCTTTTCAAGACCTCTCTTTTCAATTCTTGATACTACCATTCTAACAGATTTTTAGAACCGTGCCGTCCCAAATAGTCCCATTTTTAACCTATAACATCAGATGACTTCTTCCAAGGCTAAAATTGCCTCATTCTTCAATCTGTAATAGGTTGTACGGCTCATTTTCAAGTCATAACAAATACTATCAGCCGTACCTTTATTGATATAAGTCATTCTCAGGATTGTTCTATGCTTTGGATCTGCCAGCTTGTTAATCATGCGACCTAATTCCAGCTTACGATTGATAATGATATTCGTGTCCTTTTCGATTTCATTCCTCATCGTGATAAGTTGAACATATACATCATCAACCTTTTTCGTCTGACTGCTCTTCACTTTTACATCGGCCCACTTCGGACTCGAGAGCAGACCAGCCTCAAGCTCGTTGATTTCGTCGATACGACTCTGGATATCCATGTCAAGATTTTGCAATTCGCTTAAAAGCTCTTTAGCCTTCACTCTCTATCTCCTTTGTGATATAATAATTTTAATAGGAATTTAGCTGAGGCAGAGAGTGTCTTGGCTTTTTTTGTTTTATAAAAGACTTACCACAATCCACATCAAAAACCAAAGAACAAGATACCAGTAAATAACTTTACCCAGGATCTCCAACCAAGATTTTTCTGTATCACCTTTCGGACTTCCAGTAATCGCAGTAATGAGTAAATCAATTCCGACAGCCTGCCAGAATGTTATTCTTTGGATTTCAAATGTTGCTGCAATGATGTTATTCCAACCGTAATGAATGACTACTCCTGCGAGCCATAGACTGATAAATAAGGTTAGTATCATACCTAAGCAACCGCCTAACACTTGTGGTAAGGAGTCTTTATTTTCGTTTTTCATTTATTACCTCCAAAAATTCCTTATTTTCATAGACGTTGCCGATGATTTCAAGGCTATCAGCAATCTCTTTAGCATCCTCTTCAAATTCCTCTAAAACTGCACCGTCTGCAATAAATTCAACCCCGCCTTTTTTCTCGACATAAAAACCTAGCGTGTTATGCCTCTTCATACACATAACATCTGGACCATTTGCAAGGATATCCCCCTCAAAGATTTCCTTGCCATTTTTGTCTTTAAGTCCTGTTGATTGCATGAGCTCCATGTGCATTGTACTCTTCATAAATACGGGGTAACTATAACCAACAAAATCTTGATTGTAATCCAGCAATGTCACATCTCTCATAACCTTGTCAAATTTATCCCACGCTCTAAACTTTGGTATCATACCAAATCCTCCTTTTCATCTTTTAAAGTAATTTTATTTGTTTTTCATAATCATTGAGTCTCTGTTGAGCAAGGTTGAAGATGTCTTTGTCAAGCTCACAACCAACATACTCAAAACCTAACTCCTGACAAGCAATCAAGCTACTTGCTGAACCGACATGAGTATCAAGAATCTTATCTCCGGCTTTTGCGTAGTTTTGCAGCAACCAGAAATAAAGATTGATGGGTTTTTGGGTTGGATGAATTCTAACCTCATTCAAAGCCTTGTTTCCTTGCTGGATATGACCTTCGGATATTGACTTCCCTTGCATCATGCCATTCCACATATAGCGAAATAAGCGCGTGCTATCATGTAAACTGGAGTACGCTAACTCACAATCTGAAAAACTTGAATGAGTATTAACCTTGTCCCATACGATACGGCCAGAACCGAAAGAGTAGTTGAAGTAGTTCACGCCCCAAATAATTTGATTTTTTGAAACTCTAAATAATTCATCAAAATAATCTTTCCCCGGAACTTCCCATTTAGTTGTTTTGCCGTACAATCTATGGACTCCTATAGGACTGATTTTGTTCCCATAAAATTCTCTTTTTTCCGGTCCGGAAAAATATGGAGGATCTACAATAGCTAAGTCAAAGTAACCATCAGGATATCGTTTCATGACATCCATACAATCTTCGTTAAGAAATAATTTCAAGTCATCACCTCATCCATCTTAACTTTATACATTCGATTCCCTCGATACTTGCTTTCTAGCTGAGCCTTGCATTTGGCAGCATCTCCCTCCTTTTTGAAAAAGTGGGTTTCATCTACCATGTTGTCAAAAAATAATGTTACTGTGTATGACATTTTCTCTCCTTTATATTAAATAATATGCTTATTTTGTGAATATTTTTTCCGAGGTTACAGGTTACATCACTTTTTGAAAAACATATTTTATAAAAAACAAGAATGCTGTTATATCAACGTTTATAGCTCTTGCTATTTTTACTTATTAAATATTTTATATAAATGATGTAACCTTACTAATAGACACACTAAAACATCAGTAGTATCAAGGCTTTAGGAGGGTTACATCACTTTTTTTAAAATTTTATCAAAAACAGCACTCAAACCATTGATATAACTGGTTTTTCTTGCGGTTACATCAATGATGTAACCTGATGTAACCGAAGCATGATTTTTGACCATTTTTCACCCAAAAGGTTACATCACTTTCACCGAGGTTACATCACTTCTGTTTGTATATTTTTTCTAAAATATGCACGTATTGTTTTCCCTTTAACCTTCTTAATTTTGTATTCCCAATCCTGATTATTGTCCATAATCAACTTGATTTTCCTAGCAATCTTTTCACCTCTCGCACTATCAATGTCAAAAACATTCTTTAATATCTGTTTGGCAGACACACTCGATTGAAGCTTCACACCTTCATATATCAGGCCGGACTCATTGCGATAGCTACCATCATTAAAGTAGCACCAGGTATATTGATATTGCTGAGAAACTGAAAAGTCTTCCCATTCTTCTGGGACTAGCATTTCAAGATAATCGTAGACTTGCGATTCGGCCTCATCTTTATAAGTGAAGCGCTCCTTATAGACCGCAAGCTCATTTTCGAACTCATCATCAAAGGTAAGTATAAATCCTTTTTTGTAGATAGCTACTGCTTCACCCCAAAGCTGGATCACATCATGCTCTGTCATATCAAATGGCTTGACAAACTGCTGACCTGCATCCACCAGTATGGGCAGAAAGCGCCGTTCACCAGTCTTGTCTCCCAGGTACTCAATTTTATTGCTGGTCCTTGCGATAACAAAGTTTTTAGGAAATTTTTCAGCTCTTCGACCGTACGACCTACGGAAAGAAAGTTCTGTTTTAGTTACAAACGCTTTCAACTCATCAAAAGTAGTCTTTCTGGACGCGACCATCTCATCATCATTGACAATCAGGGATTTCAGCATGATCTCATAGTTATCTTTATCCATAAAATCTTTAGCTGAATCCGTATACCAGTCAACAGCTATCTTTTGCAAGAAGGTGGTCTTACCAGCACCTTGGCCACCGACCAAGTCGAGCGTGTAGTCAAATTTAACCCAGGGATTAAAAACCTTAGAAACCGCACCAACAAAGAACATGACAGCTATTTTCTGAACAAAGATGCTATCCTCTGCACCCAACCAAGTTTGAAATACCTGGGCAAGTCGTTCTTTATGATCCCATGACTCATATGCGTTTTCCATATATTCCTTAACCGGATTGTAGGTTTTTTCTGCAAAAAATGCTTCAATGCCGTCTCTTAGTGCTCCAGCCTTGAAAACTGTCTTGAAATGATTTTCCAAGTATACACTCAAGTAGGATTCGAAGGCCGACGGTAGCTGCCCCTTTCTTAACTGAATGGCATCCAGTTTGACATCCTCTACAATTTCGTGTTCTCCAGTAAATTCATTGTGCCTGAGAAAGTCGTTGAGCTTGTTATCGCTCTTCATTGCAAGTAGTACATTTCTGGGACTGTCGGCCACGATAGATTCAATTTCAACCTCTTCGCCTTCCTCGTTCAATATTTTTTTCTTCCTGCGCGAAAACTGCTTGATTGAAATATTCACAACATCACCTATTATGGCCACCTCCCCTCATGTGTTTCTTGATCATGGATTCAACAGTCCTACTTAATTCTTTGTGACTAAGAGGCTCTACCGAATTGTTATTGGCTGTTTCTGCTAGTTGCAGTATACAGTTCGGTTCTACTGACCTGCTCAATAGTCCGCCTACAAATTTTGCAAGTGTATCATTTCTGCTACCTTCATCACCAAACCCCATGACAACCATTTCAAAGAGTTCTGTGGTACGGTTTCTTTTACCAGCACCTTTACTGATTTGGTAGTAGATATTATCCAGGTCGCTACCCGGATTCTTTTTGTTGTATTCTTTCTTAATGGCCATGACAAGTGCTCGACTAGCAGTAACCATCGTGCCCCCCTCTTTGGACTTTTTCTTGTCCCAAGTATAGACACCTTTGGGAGTTTTAGACGGAGCTACTAGTACGTAATTGTTTGGATGTGCTTTGATATCCACACCAGGCAGAAAGCCTATCATTTGAGTCATAGACACATCAGGATGTTTAAAGTAAAAGATATGTTTGCCACCACTTGCAGTTCTTGCCTGCAACGTTGGAGTTATCAAGTTCAGATGTTCCCAATTGGCCAAGCTCTCGTATCCGTTATGCTTACCGTGTAAGTCCACATCGATAACGAAGAATTTATCAGTCCGAACAGCAATGTTGCTATCCGGATACTGACTCCAAAAATCCTCAATTTCCTGCGCAGTCATAGCTGGTTTATCAGCAAATTTGATCATCGGTTGCTTATTCGAAGGACTAATAGGAATAACCGAAAATCCTTTTTTTTGATAAGCCAAGGCATGTTCTTTCATTCCCATTTAGTAACTCCTTAGAACGGTAAATCGTCGTCTTGAATATCCATCGGATTGCCATTCCCAAATGTATCATTCGAACTTTGTTGATTACGACTTTCCAACATTTGGAAATTCTCAGCCACGACCTCTGTCACGTAAACACGTTGTCCTTGCTGGTTATCGTAACTACGAGTCTGAATACGACCTGTCACCCCGATAAGTGAGCCTTTTTTAGCCCAATTAGCAAGATTCTCAGCCTGTTGACGCCACATAACGACATTGATAAAATCAGCCTCACGTTCGCCATTTTGACTCTTAAATGTACGGTTTACTGCAAGAGTAAAAGTCGCAACTGCTACATTTGATGGGGTATAACGCAACTCAGCGTCACGAGTCATACGCCCTACAAGTACAACATTATTGATCATTGTTTTATTACCTCCAAAATTCTACTGAACGTACGTTCATCAAATCCGTATGATCCTGGGGAATTTCTCTTCAAAGGCTGGATAATTTTAGTAACAATTTCTTTCAAGGACATATCTGAAATTTCAAGCCAAAAGAAATCGTTCTTAGTGTAGTTGTAAACACAATCAATTTCTCCGTGCTTATAACATACACCCCAAATCTCACCTTGATGCTGATAAACTAGGATCTTATCATAATAAGCGCTCTGTAATTCAATCGGACGTTTGCGCCCCAGTTCCGTATATCCCATTATTCAATACCTCTTGCTTTCTTTGCATCTGCGATAATTTTTTGAGCTTCTTTTAAACGAGAAGCTGGAATGTTCTCAGGTTTGTCAACACCCATCTTATCGATAAACCATCTCCCAATTGTTGCAGCAGGACTCCCTGTTGCTTCTGCCATGTTTTTTAATTCAGTCCGGAGTGCTTTTGCTTCTTCTCCAGTAATATTTCTTGATCCGTTACTTTTTGAAGAAGCTTTAGCTGTTTGTTCTTTCTGACCAGCTGGTTTTTGCTGCTTGCTTGATTCCTGGTTATTCTGATTGTGATATTCATCTGTATCAGGATCCTTATTATCATCAATCATAAAGAGTCCGTTTAGCGCGTATTTACGTGCATAACTTGAAGCCGCCCCTGTAACCTGACTACCATCCATCCCTTTTTTGCTATCATCTTCTCTAGCATACGCTGTAGTCCCAATAGTTTCACCAACTGCATACAAAGTCGCAGTTGCTTCAACATAATACCTGTCGCCAATTTGCACAATTCCATCTTGCAAAATCAATACTGCATCGTGTTCCTGCAAGATTGGCTTCAGTGCTTCTAGGATGTCCTCGGCGCTTCGATAGCTATACTTCCCAAAACTGTTATACTGCCCTTTCGGAGCAACCAACTTCTGCTGGATGCTCTGTAAAGTGATAAAGATTGGAGATTGTTGTTTTGTTACCATAAATCCCCCTTCTATAAACTTCTCAATAGATCAAACAAACCAATATTTTTATTCTCGCGCTCGATTTTTTGAACATCGCCACCATTTGGATAAGTTAGATCAAATGTAGCCTTAACCCGAACAATCTCCATTCCGTGTACTTTGGCCAATGCTTTTACCGCCGTTTTCTGTTCTAGATAAGAATTGTATGGCATTGTAAGGGCGCCTCGAATATCGTCTACAAAACCGGCCTTGGTAGCTAATGAAGAATGTTTGTTCTTGAGTTCATTTAAAAAATGTCCGCTTCGTTTGTCACGCATTACAATATAATCACTTGAAAGTTTCATTTTGATTCTCCTTAGAAATAAAATTCAATGACACGCACGTCATGCTGTTGACGGCTGCCTGTTACTCGCCATAAAAGTTGGCGATAATCGTCATAATCTCCGTCAGACGGACTAACAGGATCTAAAATTACAATAGTCTTAAATTTATGTTGTAGACCATCCACACCTACACCAAGCACCTGGCTTGTGGCTACAACGTTTGTCTGTTCGAGGGAGTCCTTCTTATCTCCAGTCCAAATACCAATTTCTGGATGACGTTCTCGAATAACCTCTACAATCTGCTTGGATTTGCTGACTATCAACATTTCTGTCTTACTAGCCAGCAGAAGATCCAATTGTAGCAACATTGGAGTGTCTGCATTCACTGCTTTCAATTTTGGGAAGTCAACCTCAAAACCTGTCTGGATTAAATATCGCTCGAAAGTCTTTCGGCCAAATGTCTGTTTTGCCATGGCGTACTTGCCATCTTTTCCAACAATATTTAATCTCCTAAATTGTTTCAGTTCTTCTGGGTTAGCAGTTAGGCACCAGACGGGCTCAAAGATAACCTCAAATCCGTTGTTTTCTTCGGCTTCCTCAATAGCTTCTACTTCCTCCCAGCGGAAAAAATTTGGCAGATTGGCCACGTAGCTTTCATAGTCTCGGAAGTCATCCCATTCTTGCTTAGAATAGCTGAACTTGGAATATTTCATCTTACCGTGGGCTAGTTGCCAGTTTTCCTTTTGGTTAGGATCAGCCATTCCAAAAAATGTTTTTTCAAGCGGGTAGAAGTTTTGTCCCTTCTTTCTGATGGGCGTCGCTGACAGACCTACAGTATAGCCACGTTTGACCTTGCGATAAGCCTTCACATTGGCATCGCTGGACATATTCTGCCACTCGTCAATAATGAACACATCGCACTCAATAGACTCACCGCTTGCAAGTCTATTCTGCAATCTGCGGTCCGTCATGGTTTCTAATTCAAAATCAGTATTGTAGCTTAGATTTTGATAAGTACTACTCCAGCCTTCCAGAATGGCCAACCGATTATTGATTACTAGGACCTTTTTGGCTTTCTTGTGCTTTGCTATTTCAAAAGCACAGATAGTTTTGCCACGCCCTCCATACGCCTCAAGGAAAATACCAGGGCAATCACGGTCACTTCGTTTAACTGCTTCAGCTTGCCATTTGCGTAATTCGATTGCCAATGTCCACAATCACCTCCTCAATATCGTTCCTCTGGGCATAGAAGAGCCCAAGTCTTGCAGCCGCTCTCACATCGTTGTGGTGACTTTTTTCAAAGGACCATAGCCCAAGAGCTTTCAGCAAGTCATTTGGTATATCCGTCTGATAACCTGCGTTACGCTGCAGAACCAAGTCCGGATAACATAGTTCGATAGCTGCAATGGTCTCAACTACTGTGTTGTCTCTGGAATAATCATTGTCCCTAACCTCAAATTTTTCAACGACCACTATATCAAACTCAAGACTGCAACCAATCTCTTTGAACCAGGATTTGAAGTTTTGAGCGCCATAAGGGACCACCCAATAGTCAACAAGTTTTGCATTATCCAAGAGTACAATTCCTGTTGTACTAGTTTCGATTTTATTACTACTTGGATCAATTGCTAAAATTTTCATCAGACACCAACTTTCTCCGTCAGAACACCTGGATAAAGGGCTGTGTTAAACCAATTTTGTTTATTTACCTTTGCAAAGGCAAATAGCGATTTAACTTCTTTTGCTTGTTTTTCGAATCTTCGAATATCTTCCTCGGATTCAAAGATAGGTTTTTCCTTGTATTTAGCGACTGTGACCAGCTTGTACTCCGGAGTAAATACCGGCTTTTCATTTCCTTGATCAAGATTTGCTTCATCCACTTTCACAAAACGAATCGCAACATCGAATAGAAAACCTTCAGTAACAAGTACTTCAATTGATTCCGGTCCAATCACGACTGCTAGTGAATCTGTTACTCGTGTTTTGTTCATCAATTCCATTACTTAATCACCAACTTTTCTGTCCGGACAAGTTCCGCACCTTTAATTTTCTTACCAGCCTTCAACAATTCTTTGAGTGTGGTTTTGTCCGGTTTCAATTCAATTTTCTTAGCAAAGTACTTCTTAGGCAGTAATCCTTCATCCACTTGGACAGACTCACGATTTTTCTGTACTTTCAAAGTCAGCGCACCACTTCTGACCTCAGTTTGACCTGTGACCTTCATCGCTGTCATAATGTTATCTTTAACATAATCCAGCTTTTTTTGCGCTGCCTGTTTCTTTGCTTTGAAGCTCTCTTCCTCAGCCTTGTACATGACCACGTCTGCTTCTAGATTCTTGATAACATGGGCATATCCTTCCGCTTTCTGTTCGAATTGCCCTTGCCAATCGATCGCCTCAAGCGTGTCTGCTTTTGTTTCGTCATCGATATCCAATTGGTAAATTGTCAGGAACTGACCTGTTAGTTCGTATAAACTAGCCATTTTTTTCTACCTCTCTGATTTTGTTTGTAAGTTTTGTTAGTCCAATACCAGATTTAGTCAAATCAGCGTTGGACGTGAATAGATGATTTTGATTCATTCTAGCAATTTCGTTTTTAGATAAACAAGCTAGGTTTGAAATATCATAGTTTGTTTTATCTCCGTCTAGGAAAACGATTGAGTACCCTTTTGGTATCGGACCGTGATGGTCTTCCCAAACCTTACGATGTTTCAACATCCATTTATTAGGTTCACCGATTTTTTCTTTCGGATAACCATCTGTTGTGTAGTTGATTGTACCGACAGGAACATAATTAGGAGGCCTATTACCTTTTTTGAACTGCCCGCTGTTTTTTGGCATATTGGGGTACTTCTTCCCCTTATTGTGGGGAGTCTGACCTTTCTCGAATCTTCCCGTCAAACCACTATGTAGATTATTATTTCTCCGATAACTCTTAATCTGTTTCTCTGTTAGCGATAAGCCAAATTTTTGGTTCATTTCATTTGCGACATCACGAGAAATCTTATTTTCTTGGATCGATACAAGATAATCGTGTTGCTCCTTTGTCAGTAATCGACCTTGATAGACTTTTCCAACTGGTAATCCTAAACGTTTGCGTACTTCTCCTATTTGAGTCTTGGTATAGTTCGTCCCAAATTTTTCGTTCAGCAACCTGGTCACTTCCGGGGTTAAACGACCAGGGCATATCTCATGCATGTACTCCGTGTATTCATCCTTCCAGCAAAGCGATCGGGGCATTAACTTCACCTACCTTATCTTTTAGCTTCTCGGCATCTAGCGCCAACTGGCCAGCTTGTAGGATTTGACCTGAGATAGCGACCATTTGTTTCGAGCGCTGCAATTCCACTTTTAATTCATCTGCTGTAAGATCCCTGTCGTCCAACGTTTCTAGTTGGGCAAACAAAGTATTTGTCAAATCTGTCAATTTATTTCGAACCATCTACTTAGTCACCTCTTTCATCAGTTTATTTGCTTCTTTAATCAGCAAACGCATAACGTTGCTATCAGTTTCTTTCTCTGCTGCTCTTGTCAGCATATCCACCCACTCACGTCTGTTGTCATTCTTCCAATCAACCAACTCGGTGAGTTCCGTTGTGTGATTAAAGTAAGGCGAATAGTCGTATGACTTATCTTCCAAGCGAACGCATCTGCCTGCCTTGATATCTTTAGCCAGGTTCGCCCTTACGTTGCTATTTGTTGTACCAACAACCTCAGCCACTTCATCACATGAGGCAGCAGGGTGCTCTCTATAATATTCCCTGATTCGTTCAGCTTGAGTCATCTTTCTACTCCTTAACTAGCCCTACAGGCGGTTCCACGTCATAAGTAAATTGCTTGTCTGAGTTTCTCAGATTCATCCGTGCGACATTACTTGCCATCAGCTGACGTTCTTTCTGCTTCATTTCAGCGTGATCATCTAGTTTATTTACTAGTGACCACAGGATGATTCCAACTATTGTTACCAGGTAAATGTACTCCATCATCTCGCTTTCTCCTTTTCTTCATAAATCGCCACAATATTTTCAAGATCTGCTATACGCTGATTTGCTTGTTGGTATTTTTCTTGAAGGTCAATCAATGCTCTGTTTAAATCCAAAGCTACGATTCTCCAGTCAGTATTTATTTCTTTTCCCAACCAGTCTTTTATTTTTGTTAAAAAGTTCATCCTATTGACCTCATTTTCTTGCTTTTCAACATTTCTTTTTTCCAAGCTTGAGTCCCACGATATTGCAGATATTCGTCAAAACCTTTGATTGTGACAAGCTGGCCATCATTCCTAAGGTGCTTCTGTTGACTAGGTAGCTTCTTCATCTCTCGTCTCATGTCTCCTGCTTGCCGTTTTGAGCATCCAAAGATATGTTCTAATTCTTCATCATTAGCCGAAACCTTTTCGATGATCACATCTTTAATTCTTACAATTTCAACTGCTTCCATTTTTGCTCCTTTCTGTGATATAATCTAGTTAGTAATTTTAGTAAGCGCCTGACTTTCGTTAGGTGCTTTTTGTTATAATTGACTTATCAACTTAGAAAGGAGATAAGTCATGACTTTTAAAGAATATTTGACAATGGCAAGCAAACGCGACATCTACGATGATGGTAAAGATTTTGATTTTGAAACCATCTTTGCTAGAGAAATATTACGTTATGCACACGATTCCGAACTGGAAACCAAAACAGGTTTCTTTCGTCATCTTGAAATCATGAATGTTGATTCGTGGTTTGTTGAACTCGCTCGCTTAATTTATCAAGATTTTGAGAAATCAATTTCAGATTCTCACTGACCGAAACAGGTCTCCTTTGATATGGTGGCCTAAGAAAATTCCCATTATTAGAGATCGACTTGATAATTTTATCAAGATGGTCTCTTTCTTTTTCCAGAACTCTAATAATATCCTCCATTCCTTTCCTCCTTTTTATTTATGGAATAATCGGTGCAGTAATCGCAAAATACATCCCATAACAGACCGTCTAGGAAGTAGTTCTAGCTTTTTCTGAGCTTGTTCTACTTCTTTTTTTGCGTATTCTATAGAAATTAGAGTTGGGTTATCGAACCAATCTTTTTCTAAATAATACTTTTGCCCACGCTCAGACATATAATCAATCAATGACTGAAAATGCTTTATGCGTTCATGAAGATGTTTTATATTTTCTTTCATCCGTCATAATTTCTCCTTTTTCAGTTTTTGTTTTAGTTTCTTACGAAATTTTCGTATTTTTTTCCCAAAAAAATATCATCGAACTTTACATTGAAAAAAAGCATGTATTTTTTCAATAGTTGATAACCGATATCCGAGCTATCTTTTTCTAGTCGGGCAATTGTTTGGCTTGACACTTCAAATTTATCTGCTAACTCTGCTTGAGTAAGTCCCTTGTTGATTCGCATAGCCTCTAAAGTCCACTGCACGTTCCTACCTCCTTATCTTAATTCATCTATGCTGATTTCCAACGCATCAGCGATTTTCTTAACTGTGTCAAAATATAAATCTTTCACCTCTCCATCTCTTAAACGATAGATTCCAGCTGGTCCGATACCTGCTTTTAAACAAAGTTTATAAACTGTCCAATTTCTTTCTGAAAGTTTTTCGGATATTTTTTCCCAAAGCATAGCCGTTTTTCTCCTTATCTAGCTTTATTTTTATATTTTTTGTGCTTATATATGCTATTACACTATATATTGTGCCACAAACGAAATAAACTCCCATCATCACACAATATATTGACAATCATTGTTTTTTAGCATATAATATATATTGACTAAGACCTCTCCCGTTTTAGTCAAAAAATTCAACAGAAAGGAGGAGAAAATATGAGTAACAACTTAGCAAAATATGATATTCTACTCGCACATGGGATTATTGCTGAGGATACAGGCCACAAGTTGATAGTCCAAACAGCTGCTGGACAATATATTGGCAAACCTTACACCCCTGATAATGATGATTATCCTCACATATCTGCGATTGCTCAAACGATTAAAAATCTTCGAGTTTCTGAATACGATGAAAAAAATCCAACAGCAATCTTTTTAGTAGATGTTGAAGTTCGCACCAATTCAATCGGTGGACCATTCAAAATGCCATACGTTTGTCTATTTTTAGATCAGATTCTGGGTGTTTCAATTGGGAATTTTGAACAACCAATTGAAGAATAGCACTTTGATCTATTACAAAGTCTATCGCTTGATCGGTAGGCTTTTTTCTTTTTCCGCTATACGGATATCGTCTTAGCCTCATTTTCTCACCCCTTTCAAATGTTGTATAATCAAAATAAAATGATTGGAGAAGTCATAAATTAAATTTATTTCTAATTCTTTCAAGCTCATCATCGTGTGTTTTTTTATACTCGTTGATGCGCTTTTTTCTATATCTTTTGCTAGCGTAGTACGTAGCAAAGCCGATGATAGTATTGACAATGATAGCAAAGTAAAACCATTCTAGTTCGTTCATTCCTTACCTCCTTTCTAAAAGAACCATTTCCAGATGAAGTACACCCAGATAGACCCGGTGAGTAGCCAACAGACCACATTCCAAAATTTCTTCTTGTCTTTCATGACAAAACCTCTGAGATATGCTATACTATTGGTGAGCCTTGGGGCTTTCGCCCCGCTCATCCCACTTCTATTTCAAGAAGTGTTTGATTAACTCAACACTGGCTGTAACAACCGTTGAGATAACCAGAGCTTTGGGACCGTCTAGCCACGGTTCCTTTTTTGTTGCCTTTTCAGGCTTCTTGCGTCTCCGCATATCTCTTTTTCCTTTCGTTTTATTTGCTTATCTCTAAGCTTGATTTAATTATAATACGTTTTTTTCGTATTGTCAATAGTTTTTATCAAAAAAGTAGGATTTTTTCGTATTTTTGATTGTTTATCTATTTAAAATGATATATAATGAGAATTAGAAAAGGAGGACTTTTGTCTTGGATAATAATGAAAGAATGAAGCTCATTGCTGAAAATATAACAAAATATAGAAAAGAAGCAGGAATCACTCAAAAACAATTAGCCGAAGCTGTTGGAATAAAACCAAGTACTCTATCTGATTATATAAATCTTCGCAGCGCTCCTTCTTTTGGAATTATTCAAAAATTAGCTGACTACTTTAAGATAAAAAAATCAGATATAGATACTACTTTTAAAGAAGAATCCATTTTGCCCCTCCCAAACACTCCAGATTCGCTCACACAGCAAATTACGGATAAGGTGGTGCAATTAACTACCCCGAATAAAAAAATCGTGCTACGGACATCTGAGGAACTTCTGGAGAGTCAAAACGAAGAAGAAACGAAGATAAACGAAGTATCGGAAGTCATCCAACTTTATAGTTACGACTACTACGACCACCCAGCTTCTGCAGGTACAGGCCAGTATTTGAACGATGTACGAGTGGAGCGGATTGAGTTACCAGTAGATATCGATGCCGACTTCGTCATTCCAATCAAAGGGGACTCCATGGAGCCTGACTATCACGACGGCGACCTGGTATTCATTCAAACCAGCGTGGACTTAAATAACGGTGTTATCGGAGTATTCAACTACAACGGCGATGCTTATATCAAGCAGCTTGTCATTGACAAAGAACAGGCATACCTACATAGCTTAAACCCAGCGTACAAGGATATGCCAATCACACCAGAGACCGACTTCCGAATTATCGGCGAAGTCGTGGATTTGTATAGAGAGAAATAAAAAAAGGAGATTATCCATGAAAAAATTACTAACCACATCAACTATCTTGCTTACTGCTACTTTTACTCTAGTAGCTTGCTCTAGTAACCAATCCACTACAAAAGGTAGTTCTGAAGAGCCAAAAACAGAACAATCCGAGGTCAAGGAAACAAAGGCAAGCGAAAAACCTGCTTCTAAAAAAGCGACCAGTTTAGATGATTTCAAGAAAGCGCTAGAAGATAATGGTTTTACCATTGAACGAGAACAAGAAAAATCATCTTCGCTAGTACAAGCAAAAAATGGTAAAGGATTCGTTTTACAAGACGGAAGCTCAGTAGAAGTATATCAATACGAGGAAAATAATCCATATTTTGCAACAATCAAGAAAGATAAAAAACTACTTGATCAGCCTGTTACAATTTACGGTGATTTCGTTGTTATGATTGTTAACCCGACTGACTCAAAAGATAAGATTTTAGATAGCTTCAAAGGATTTGAATAATAAAAATCCCCACACTCGCAAAGTTTGGCGACTCTGAGTGTGAGGAACTTACGTATAAGAAACAACCATTCAAAAGGTCGTTTTCTTATACTCATTTTAACAAAAAAGTGAGGTAAACGCAATGTGGATGGAAGAACTTCCCAACGGAAAATACAAATTTTTTGAGCGATATAAAGATCCATATACTGAGAAATTAAAAAAAGTTTCAGTGACCACGGAGAAGAAAACTCCCCAGGCAAGAAATCAAGCTGCTATCTTGTTGCAAGAGAAGATAAAACAAAAGTTAGGAGAAAAACAACATTTTGTTTCTGATATAACTTTTGAAAAACTATATGAGGAATTCGAGGAGAATTGGAAACACGGCGTTAAAAATTCAACCGTCTACGCTTCAAAAAATGTAAAAAAAGAGATTTTAAAGCAGATAGAGGGCGACTATTTAGTTAGAAATATCGATAGACGATTATTACAAAAAGTGGTAGATCAGCTATTACAAGATGGAAGGTCTCATAACTATGTTTCTAAAATAAAGTTCAAGCTTAATCAGATAATGAAATTCGCGGTCAGAATGAATTACATCGATACAAATGAAATGCTATTTGTTGAAATGCCTAGAAAGGTAATTACAACTGACGATCTCAGAAAGAAAAATACAAAATACTTAGATCAGAAAGAGTTTAAGTTATTCATCCAAAACTTAAAAGAAGAGGCCCTTTGTGATTATCGAATCACAAAGTATATCCGAATAGCTAAAGTTCTTTTTCTTACCGGCATGCGGTATGGAGAGCTTGCTGCCTTAAATTACAAAGAGGATATAGATTTTTCTAAAAAGACCATTCACATCAAGCATACATACGATTTCAGACAAAAAGAGAGAACTACACCAAAGACAGTCAAATCTGATAGGGTTATAACAGCACCTCAAAAAGTGTTAGACATTATCAAAGAGCAGATAATAGAGAATGCAACAAATGGATTTGATACAGATTTTATTTTCATCAACACTCTAGGAGAGCCGATAACAAATGTCCGGGTGATTGCAGCCTTGAAAAGACACGGACAGAAAATCGGCATAGATAAGAACATCACTACACATATGTTCAGACACTCCCATATATCCCTACTTGCTGAATTAGGTATCCCCTTGACTGCTATCATGGATAGAGTAGGACATAGCGACTCAAAGACCACACTAGAGATTTATTCCCATGTCACTCAAAAAATGGTATCAGACATATCTAGCAAGTTAGACAAGATAAAATTTTAAATTCTGCCCCTCGTCTGCCCCTTTTCCTTACACAAGACAAACAAAAGCCCCTTAAAGTGTTGATATTAAAGGGCTTTTTGAATGTACGAAAAAAGAGCACACAATTCACTTCGCTTAGGGCTGCTGGATTCCTCCCCTGACCCGCTTCACGCAGAACTGTTGCTCCATTAGTTATTATACCACATTCCCAAAGATTTTAAAAGAGAAATTATTTTTTCCGTCGATTTCTAAAAAATTCCTGCATAATACCTGCACATTCACTCTCTAAAATCCCCGTCTCAACATTCACACGATGATTAAGACGCTCATCTGTCAAGATATCATACAGACTTCCAGCTGCACCAAATTTCTGATTTTTAGCCCCATAGACTACCTTTGGGATACGGGCAAGCCCAATCGCCCCGCTGCACATGACACAAGGCTCAATGGTCACAAAAAGTGTGCAGTCCAACAAACGCCAGCTCTCTTCCCTCAGATTCGCATTCTCGATGGCCATAATTTCCGCATGCATGACCGCACGTTGCAACTCCTCACGTGCATTGTGGCCCCTACCAATGATTTCTCCATCCTTTACAATTACGCAACCTATTGGGATTTCATTATGCTCTAAAGCAATCTCTGCCTCCTTCAAGGCCTCTCTCATAAATGCTTCTTTTTCTTCAACTGTATAATCCATAGTTTCTCTCTTTTCCTGCTTATTATCTTTTAAAATCTCTTCCAAATATATCAGAATTCCCTTAGCATAATGTAATACTAACATCTGCAACTTCAAAATAATATTTTTATCGATTCATAACTAATTTACTCTTTAATTTTCACTGACTATCATCAATTTTATCATTATACCATGTTTCACTACATAAAAAAAGCCACCGAATGCGGTGACTTTATAGGGAGATTATTATGAAAAAGAAAAGTTTAGGATATTTGTTACAACAAGTTAGGAGGTCTTCTTGTAACTGTCTATAGTATAGCTGAACTATCTTAAACAAATCTTAAAAATCTCTTATGACCAAACACTTTCTAAAATATTTGTTTGTTCACGACCAGGACCTACTGAGAAAGTAGAGATACGAACGCCAACTAATTCGCTAACACGACGAACATAGTTACGTGCATTTTCAGGAAGATCTTCCAAAGTACGTACTCCAGTGATGTCTTCTGACCAACCTGGCAATTCTTCGTAGATAGGTTTGCAACGTTTCAATTGCTCAAGACTAGCTGGATAGTAGTCAATACGTTGACCATCCAGATCATAGGCTACACAGATTTTAACTGTATCCAAACCACTCAAAACGTCGATAGAGTTCAAAGAAAGATTCGTAATTCCAGAAACACGTCGACTATGACGCATAACCACTGAATCAAACCAACCTACACGACGTGGACGACCTGTTGTAGTACCATACTCATGACCTACTTCACGAATGCGTTCTCCCACTTCATCAAACAATTCAGTCGGGAATGGACCATCACCAACACGACTTGTGTAAGCTTTACATACACCTACAACCTTGTCAATCTTGCTTGGACCAACACCAGAACCAATTGTCACACCACCAGCAACAGGGTTTGAAGAAGTAACAAACGGATAAGTTCCTTGGTCAATATCTAACATGACCCCTTGTGCACCTTCAAAAAGAACACGTTTGCCATTATCAAGTGCATCATTCAAGATAACAGAAGTATCTGTGACATATTGCTTGATTTGTTGACCATATTCATAATATTCTTCAAAAATATCATCAATTGAAATAGGGTTGATTTCGTACAATTTTTCAAACAAACGATTCTTCTCAGCAAGGTTACGTTCTAAACGCTCACGGAAAATCTCTTTATCCAAAAGATCTGCAATACGGATTCCAACACGAGCAGCCTTATCCATATAAGCTGGACCAATACCCTTGATAGTAGTACCAATCTTATTTTCACCCTTAGCTTCTTCTTGCAGACGGTCTAACTCGATGTGATACGGCAAAATAACATGCGCACGATCAGAAATACGTAGATTATCTGTTGTAACACCTTCATCATGAAGATAGCTCAACTCTTTCACAAGTGACTTAGGATTTACAACCATCCCATTCCCAATGACAGAAATTTTTTCAGGGAAGAAAATTCCAGAAGGAATCAAGTGCAGCTTAAATTTCTTTCCATCAATCACAATTGTGTGACCAGCATTATCACCACCTTGGTAACGTGCAATCACTTCTGCATTAGCTGAGAGGAAGTCTGTAATCTTCCCTTTACCTTCATCACCCCACTGGGTACCTACAACAACAACTGAAGTCATAATCTTGTCTGAGCCCTTAGGCTCTTCCTTTCTCACATACATGGCAGGAATCTCACCTGCAATTATATCTTACAATTTATTATAATAAAGATTCTCAATTTTTTCAAGACCAAAAACCAGAAACATTAGGGAATTAGAGAAAATTAGAAAATTAATATCAAAAAAATATTGTAAATTTATATTATGAAAAGAAAAAACTATAAAATCGTTCGGAAATATGAAAATTATAAATTATCCCCCAACCCAGTCATTTGAAATCAATAACTGTTCAATGTACAAACGGTAGCAAGCTCTATAGTGGTAAGAAAATAAAGGATGCATAATATCAAACTTGTACCGAGCTAAATAATAGAGTAAAAATCTAAGATGAAAAACTTCCCATTCTAAATCATTATCTACTAAATAACTATATTCCTTTTCAATAACATCATAAAAATCAAGATATTGTTCATAAATCTGTTCAATCATTTTATTTGACTCCATTTCTATTGATAAAATGAGTATAACAAAAAAATAGAAGAACCAGGGAAGATACTTCTATCATGTACTATAATGAATATTCAAATAAATAACAGATAAAGACAACTAACAGATCAGGTGCACAATACTACATTTCAAAAAAAGATCTAAAATTTTCCTAATGAAAGAGAAACAAATACTGTCTAAACTATGATGGCAAGACCACACAATCCACTAAAGAATTACTTATAAGACCTATTAAAAAAAACTTAAAATAAAACACTCAAATCTAACAAACTTATAAAAATATTAAATATTAATAAAGTGGCAAATATAAAAAGACAAAAATGACCTCTGAAAGATAAATAATGACAACCCGTCTAACAGGTGGTTTGAACCAGGACTATAAGCTCAAATTACCAGCCAGCGCCTAAAGACGCTGGCTTTCACCTTGTTCAAGCTGGCTCGTCACTCGCCTCTTAAAGAGGCCTTGGTATTACTTACCACTATCCCTAAAGGGATCCTCATATTCTTTTACACTCAATTGTACATGGTCTGGCATTAAGTGACCCTCGATAATCTCAATTCCTTTATAACTACACAAGCGATGAAATATTTCGCCTAAACTACTTCGATATTGATTATAGATTACTTTTCGTCTATACTTAGGGGTGAACACAATATGATACTTACAGTGCCACTTTGTGTGCGATAAACTATGTGCCTTTTGTGCCATATTTTTCTCCTTTCGCTTTACAATTGGCTTGAACACCTTTATTGTATCGCGTTTGGAGTTTTTTTGTATAACCTTCGACGCGCACCCGCATAGCGGGTGGTTTATTGGCTCATTGTCAACTGTAGTGGGTTGAATAAAAACTAACATCTGGAGAGGACAATTGATGTCCTCTTCATTTTTATATTCAGAGCGATGAAAATTCGTTTCTTAAAGTTGTCAAAGTTCCGAAAT
>NZ_JASHFS010000008.1:0-99349 GCF_047460685.1 Streptococcus infantis
AAGTTGTCTAAAGCTCTCTCCTTTCTTTCTTAATTCATATATTTGAACTTTATCTTCATAAGTTAATTTCATAATAAAAACACCCCAAAAGTTAGATTTTTATGTCTAACTTTTGGGGTGCAGTTCACTTTAGTTTCTACTTTTTTTAATAAATTCGTGAACACTTTCACATATTACTTGATTTTTATATTGAAAAGGCTTACAATTATGATATAAACAATACAAATAAAAAAGCGGAGGATTGCTTATGAAAGCTTATACTTACGTTAAACCAGGCCTTGCGTCATTTGTTGATGTTGACAAACCAGTTATTCGCAAGCCAACAGATGCTATTGTGCGTATCGTTAAGACTACTATTTGTGGTACAGACCTTCATATTATTAAAGGGGATGTTCCTGCTTGTAAGAGTGGAACAATCTTAGGACATGAAGGAATTGGTATTGTAGAGGAAGTTGGAGCAGGAGTTTCAAACTTCAAAAAAGGCGATAAGGTTTTGATTTCTTGTGTTTGTGCCTGTGGTAAATGCTACTACTGTAAAAAGGGAATCTATGCTCACTGTGAAGACGAAGGTGGATGGATTTTTGGACATTTGATTGACGGTATGCAAGCAGAATATCTTCGTGTGCCCCATGCTGATAATACTCTTTATCATACTCCAGCTGACTTGTCTGATGAAGCTTTGGTTATGTTATCTGATATCTTGCCAACTGGCTATGAAATTGGTGTCTTAAAAGGGAAAGTTGAGCCTGGTTGTAGTGTAGCTATCGTTGGTTCAGGGCCAGTCGGATTGGCAGCTCTTTTGACGGCACAATTCTATTCACCAGCTAAATTGATTATGGTGGACCTAGACGATAACCGCTTGGATACTGCAGTTTCTTTCGGTGCTACTCATAAGATTAATTCTTCAGATCCTGAAAAGGCAATTCAAGAAATTTATGATTTGACAGATGGTCGAGGTGTAGATGTCGCTATTGAGGCGGTAGGAATTCCTGCAACGTTTGATCTCTGTCAAAAGATTATCGGTGTAGACGGAACAGTAGCCAACTGTGGTGTGCATGGTAAGCCAGTTCAGTTTGATTTGGACACTCTTTGGATTCGTAACATTAATGTTACTACTGGATTGGTTTCTACCAATACAACTCCTCAGCTTTTGAAAGCCTTAGAAAGTCATAAAATTGAACCTGAAAAATTGGTAACTCATTATTTCAAACTTAGTGAAATAGAAAAGGCCTATGAAGTATTTAGTAAGGCCGCCGATCATCATGCGATTAAAGTGATCATTGAAAACGATATTTCAGAAGGTTAATCTTGTTTTTAAATCCAGTTATTCGTTTTTGAATAGCTGGATTTTTTGAAAATGTTATATAATTCGTGAAAATGAGCAAAATTCTTTCATTGTTCTCAAAATTTCGCTATAATATACGGTACAAAGGAAGTTAAACTATGTATCGAGTTATAAAAATGTACGGAGATTTTGAACCGTGGTGGTTTATAGAAGGCTGGGAAGACGACGTCATTGCGAGCAAAAAATTTGATAACTATTATGACGCTTTGAAATATTATAAGTCTTGTTGGTTTGAGTTAGAAAAGGAGATTCCCCTTTACAAAAGTAGAGGAGACTTGATGACTATTTTTTGGGATCCAGAAGATAAACGCTGGTGTGAAGAATGCGATGAATTTCTTCAGCAATATCATTCCTTGGCTTTGTTGGAAGATGGTCAAGTCATTCCTGATGAAAAATTTAGACCTGGTTACGAAAAGCAGACTGGTTTAGAAATCCACCGTACTTGTCGCATAAAAAAAGAAGAAACAACTTTTTAATGAAGTTGTTTCTTCTTTTTTATATTTTCTTCGAATAATAAGAATGAGGAGGAAGATATGGTACAAACACTTGCACAAGAATTGATTACACTGGCCAAAAAACAGGGAGCTCAGGACATCTATTTTGTTCCTAAAGAAAAGATTTATGAGCTACATATGCGAGTTGGAGATGAGAGACATTTGATTAACACCTATGACTTTGAAAAGTTGGGGGCTGTCATTAGTCATTTTAAGTTTATTGCGGGGATGAACGTTGGAGAAAAACGCCGTAGTCAGCTTGGTTCCTGTGATTATCAGCATGGAGACAAGGTTTCTTCATTACGTTTATCGACGGTGGGAGATTATCGTGGTCATGAGAGTCTAGTAATCCGGCTTTTGCATGATCAAGAACAAGAGTTGCGCTTCTGGTTTCAGGACCTTATGGAACTGGAAAAGGGTTTTAGGCAACGCGGGCTTTATCTTTTTGCAGGCCCCGTAGGAAGTGGCAAAACTACTTTGATGCATGAATTAGCCAAGTCATTGTTTAAGGGACAACAGGTCATGTCTATTGAAGATCCAGTAGAAATTAAGCAGGAAGAGATGCTACAGTTACAGCTTAATGAAGCTATCGGACTTAGCTATGAGAACTTGATAAAACTTTCCCTACGACATCGTCCAGATCTTTTAATCATTGGAGAAATTCGAGATAGCGAAACAGCCCGTGCCGTTGTACGAGCTAGTCTGACAGGTGCCACGGTATTCTCGACAATCCATGCCAAGAGTGTTCGTGGGGTTTATGAGCGCCTCTTAGAACTTGGTGTCAGTGAAGATGAACTTGCAGTAGTTTTACAAGGTGTTTGTTACCAAAGACTAATCGCAGGAGGAGGAATTATTGATTTTGCAAACAAAAATTACCAAGAACACCAGGCAGAAAAGTGGAATGGACAAATTGACCAGCTTCTTAAAGAAGGACATATCACTGCCCTTCAAGCTGAAACGGAGAAAATTAGCTACCAGTAAGCAGAAGAAAATCATCACTCTTTTTAACAATTTATTTTCCAGTGGTTTTCATCTGGTAGAAATCATTTCCTTTCTTGATAGAAGTCTTTTGTTGGAAAAGAAATATGTATCTCAGATGCGCTTAGGACTCTCGCAGGGGAAATCCTTCTCGGAAATGATGAGAACTTTAGGTTTTTCGAGTGCTATTGTCACGCAACTTTCCTTGGCTGAAGTTCATGGAAATCTTCATTTGAGTTTAGGGAAAATTGAAGAGTATCTTGATAATCTTGCTAAGGTGAAGAAGAAGTTAATTGAAGTTGCGACCTATCCAGTCATTTTGTTAGCTTTCTTACTGCTCATTATGTTGGGTTTGCGGAATTATCTCTTACCTCAACTAGATAGTAGTAATATAGCTACCTTAGTGATTAGTAACTTGCCACAGATTTTTCTTGGGCTTGTTCTAGCGTTAGCTCTAGTATCTTTAACAGGGCTGATTTTCTACAGGAAATCTAAGAAGATACAAGTCTTTTCTTTTCTAGCTAGAATCCCCTTTCTAGGTGTGTTTATTCAATATTATCTGACGGCCTATTATGCTCGGGAATGGGGCAATATGATTGGTCAAGGTCTGGAGCTATCACAGATTTTTCAAATGATGCAGGAGCAAGGAAATCCTCTTTTTAAGGAAATCGGACATGATTTATCCCTGTCCTTGCAAAATGGGCATGAATTTTCTATGGTTGTGCAGAATTATCCTTTTTTTAGAAGAGAGTTGGGATTAATCATTGAATATGGAGAGGTCAAGTCCAAGTTGGGAAGCGAATTGGAAATCTATGCAGAGAAAACTTGGGAGGCATTCTTTACTCGAGTTAATCGTACGATGAACTTAGTTCAACCCCTGGTCTTTATTTTTGTAGCTCTGCTAATCGTTTTATTGTACGCAGCCATGTTGTTGCCTATGTATCAAAATATGGAGGTAAATTTTTAGATGAAAAAAATGTTGATGAAATTAAAAGAAGCCAAGGCAAAAGCTTTCACACTGGTAGAAATGTTGGTGGTGTTGCTCATCATTAGCGTTCTACTCTTATTGTTTGTGCCAAACCTAACTAAGCAAAAGGATGCAGTGAATGATAAGGGGAAAGCAGCAGTCGTCAAGGTGGTAGAAAGCCAAGCTGAACTCTATACTCTAGATAAAAATGAAGATGCTAGTCTAAGCAAATTACAGGCAGATGGACGTATCACTGCTGAGCAAGCAAAAGCTTACAAAGAGTATCATGATAAACAAAAGACAAGTCAAACAGTTGCGGATTAGGGCTTTTACCATGGTAGAAAGTCTATTGGTCTTAGGGATAGTAAGCATTTTGGCCTTGGGTTTGTCAAGTTCAGTTCAATCCACTTTTGCGGCGGTGGAAGAACAAATTTTCTTTATGGAGTTTGAGGAACTTTACCGAGAAACCCAGAAGCGAAGTCTGGCTAGCCAGCAAAAGATGAACTTGATTTTAGAAGAGAGAAGCATTAGTAATGGCTATCAGAAATTGGCCATCCCTAAAGGGATTCAGCTTCAGTCCAATCAGTCAATCACCTTTGATAAGGCAGGGGGGAGTTCATATCTGGTTAGCATCAGATTTCAAACAAGGAAAGAAGTGGTTCGCTACCGACTAAATATAGGAAATGGGAAGATTAAACGTATTCAAGAAGCAAAAAATTAAGGCGGTTATTTTACTGGAGGCAGTGATTTCACTAGCTATTTTTGCCAGTATTGCAACCCTCTTGTTAGGGCAGATTCAAGAAAGTAGACGACAGGAAGCAAGACTCTTAGAACAGGAAGAAGTTTTGCGTGTGGCTCGTATGGCTTTGCAGACTGGACAAAAGCAGTTGACTGTCAATAGACTTACAGTTCGTGTTGTCTCGAATGAGAGAGGTTTGGAGGTGTATCATGGAACTGAAAAATTACTGGCGATTCAAGATAAGTAGAGTCAGAGCTTTTACACTTTTAGAATCCCTGGTTGCTCTTATTGTGATTAGTGGGAGTTTGCTTCTTTTTCAATCTATGAGCCAACTCTTGGTTTCAGAAGTTCGCTACCAGCAGAAAAGTGAGCAAAAAGAATGGCTCTTATTTGTGGATCAGCTGGAAGCAGAGCTGAATCGAGCCCAATTTGAAAAAGTGGAGAATGATAGACTTTACCTCAAACAGGATGGAAACCCCATTTCCATGGGAAAATCAAAGTCAGATGATTTTCGGAAAACAGATGCCAGTGGACGTGGCTACCAGCCGATGGTTTACGGTCTGAAATCAGCTCATATTTACCAAAACGGGCAAAATGTTCATTTTAATTTTCAGTTTGAAAAGGGACTAGAGAGGGAGTTCATCTATCGTGTTGAAAAAGAAAAAAGTTAGAGCAGGCGTTCTTCTTTATGCCCTTGTAATGTCAGGTATTTTTAGTCTTCTGTTGCAGTTTTATCTGAACCGGCAAGTAGCTCATCATCAGGATTATGTCTTAAATAAAGAGAAACTGGTGGCTTATGCGATGGCTAAGAGAACCTATGAAAGAGCTAATTCTGAAAGTGGAGAACAGTCATTTAATGTAGGGAAGTCAACTTATCGAAGTGACGAAAAATTCTTCACAACGACTATTTCTACAGAAAAAAATCAATTTGAATTTCGTTTTCCACCTTTGAAAAAGACCGACGACAAGACGAAGAAAACAGAAAAAAAGTCTAAAGAAGGAAGTGAGGAGAAAACAGAAGAAGGGGTCAAAAAAGAGACTGCTAGGTCTTCAAAATTAGCACCTTCAAAGAACGGCACAGAGTAGTTTGGACGAGGTTTTTACCTGAAATCATGCTATAATAGATACATATGGAGGACCAAAAATGGCAAGTGTGAAATTGTATCTAGTGCGTCATGGGAAAACAATGTTTAATACGATTGGGCGTGCTCAAGGTTGGAGTGATACTCCTTTAACAGCTGAAGGTGAGCGAGGTATTCATGAATTGGGAATTGGCTTGCGTGAGTCAGGCTTAAAGTTTGAGCGTTCTTACTCGAGTGACTCAGGACGTACCATCCAAACTATGGGAATTATCCTTGAGGAACTAGGTTTGACAGGACAAATTCCTTATCGTATGGATAAGCGAATCCGTGAGTGGTGCTTTGGTAGCTTTGATGGTGCTTATGATGGAGATCTTTTTATGGGGATTATTCCTCGTATTTTTAATGTCGATCATGTGCATCGTTTGTCCTATGCGGAGCTAGCTGAAGGTTTGGTAGAAGTGGATACAGCAGGCTGGGCTGAGGGCTGGGAAAAACTAAGTGGTCGTATCTGGGAAGGCTTTGAAGCCATTGCCAAGGAAATGGAAGCCAATGGTGGAGGAAATGCCCTGGTAGTCAGCCATGGAATGACTATTGGTACCATTGTTTACCTCATTAACGGCATGCATCCACATGGTCTTGATAACGGAAGTGTGACGATTCTAGAGTACGAAGATGGTCAGTTCTCAGTCCAGATTGTTGGGGACCGTAGCTACCGTGAAATTGGACGAGTTAAGCTAGACGAGCAAGATAGTTCAGAACAATAACATTCAGCACTAAATTTAGAAGAATTTTTAAAGGATTGATAGAATGCTAATGTCTTGCTTGCACAAGCTTCGGAGAGCTGAGTACTTTGACAATAGCATTCTTTTTTGTTAGAATAGTATCAACATGAAAGCATAAGAAGGGACTGACAGAACTGTCGTCCCCTTTTGTCTATCTTATAAGGGGGAAATATGCTGTTTCAGAAAATAAAAGCCTATAAATGGCAGGCCCTGGCTTCCTTGGTTATGACAGGTCTAATGGTAACGAGTTCACTCTTGCAACCACGTTATTTGCAGGAGGTTTTAGAGGCCCTGCTAACGGGTGATAATGAAGCTATTTATACTATCGGTTTTTGGTTGATTCTTGTTGCCTTGATTGGTTTGGTTGCAGGTGGGATCAATGTAGTGTTAGCAGCTTACATTGCTCAAGGAGTTTCGTCTGACTTACGTGAAGATGCCTTTCGTAAGATTCAAACTTTTTCATACGCCAATATTGAGAAGTTTAATGCAGGGAACCTCGTTGTGCGTATGACTAACGATATCAACCAGATTCAAAACGTCGTTATGATGACCTTCCAAATCCTCTTTCGACTACCGATTTTATTTATTGGTTCCTTTATATTAGCCGTTGTCACTCTGCCTTCGCTGTGGTGGGTGCTGGTTCTTATGGTCGTTTTGATCGTCGCCATGACAGGTCTTATGATGGGAATGATGGGACCGCGCTTTGCAAAATTCCAGACCTTATTGGAGCGTATCAATGCCATTGCCAAAGAAAATTTACGTGGTGTGCGCGTGGTTAAGTCTTTTGTTCGAGAAAAAGACCAGTTTGCTAAGTTTACGCAGGTATCCGATGAATTACTGGGTGAAAACCTTTATATTGGCTACGCCTTTTCTATCGTTCAACCTGTAATGATGATGATTTCATACGGGGCTGTCTTTCTTTCAATCTGGCTTGTAGCAGGTATGGCAGAGTCAGATCCGTCAGTAGTTGGTTCTATTGCTTCCTTTGTAAACTACCTGAGTCAGATTATCTTTACCATCGTCATGGTTGGATTTTTGGGGAACTCAGTTACTCGTGCCATGATTTCCCTTCGTCGTATTCGTGAAATCCTTGATACAGAACCAGCTATGACTTTCAATGATGTGGAAGATGAAGAATTAGAAGGAAGTCTCAGTTTTGAAAATGTTACCTTTACCTATCCAAATGATGAAGAACCTATCCTAAAAAATGTATCCTTCGATATCGCAGCTGGTGAAATGGTTGGGGTTGTCGGAGCAACTGGTGCAGGGAAATCAACCTTGGCTCAGTTGATTCCACGATTATTTGATCCTCAGCAAGGTTCGATCAAGATTGGTGGAAAGGACATTCGGACAGTTAGTGAAGGGACGCTTCGTAAGACAGTTTCTATCGTCCTACAAAAAGCCATTCTCTTTAGTGGAACCATCGCAGATAATCTAAGACAAGGTAAGGGAGATGCGACAGTTTCAGAAATGGAACGCGCAGCTCGCATCGCCCAGGCCAGTGAATTTATTAGTCGTATGGACTTGGCCTTTGAAAGTCCGGTTGAGGAACGTGGGACTAACTTTTCTGGTGGACAAAAACAAAGAATGTCTATTGCGCGTGGGATTGTCAGCAATCCTCGTATCTTGATTTTTGATGATTCAACCTCTGCCCTTGATGCCAAATCGGAACGTTTGGTTCAAGAAGCCCTCAACAAGGATTTGAAGGGGACGACTACGATTATCATCGCACAAAAGATTAGCTCTGTTGTGCATGCTGATAAAATTTTAGTGCTTGACCAAGGTCGCTTGATTGGTCAAGGCAAACACGCTGACTTGGTTGCAACAAACCCAGTTTATCGTGAAATTTACGAGACGCAAAAAGGAAAGGAGGAGTAGGATGAAGACATTTGAATTCTTTTGGAACTATTTTAAAGTTTATAAGATATCCTTTGTCGTTGTTATTGCTATGATTATCATTGCAACGATTGCACAAGCTCTCTTTCCAGTATTTGCAGGTCAAACAGTCACAGAGCTGGCTAATTTGGTTATAGCCTATCAAAATGGAAATCCAGATATGGTTTGGCAAAGTCTATTGGGACTCCTAATTAATCTTGCCTATATTTTGATTGTTTTAGTGGTTTCTAGTCTTATCTATATGGTTTTGATGAGCCGTATTATTGCCGAATCGACAAATGAGATGCGTAAGGGACTTTTTGGCAAGCTTTCTCGCTTGACTGTTTCCTTCTTTGACCGCCATCAAGATGGTGATATCCTGTCACGTTTTACCAGTGATTTGGATAACATCCTACAGGCTTTCAACGAAAGTCTGGTGTCTGTTATGACCAATATTGCCCTTTATATTGGTTTGTTGATTGTCATGTTCGCAAAAAATGTGACCTTGGCTTTGATTACGATTGCTAGCACTCCGATAGCTGTCATCATGTTGATTATCATTTTGAAATTGGCAAGAAAATACACCAACCTCCAACAAAAGGAAGTTGGGAAGCTCAATGCTTATATGGATGAGAGTATCTCTGGACAAAAAGCAGTTATCGTTCAAGGTATCCAAGAAGATGTGATTGCTGGTTTTGTTGAGCAAAATGAACGGGTTCGAAAAGCCACTTTCAAGGGCAGAATGTTTTCAGGAATTCTCTTTCCTGTTATGAACGGAATGAGTTTGGTCAATACAGCAGTCGTTATTTTTGTAGGTTCAGCTGTATTGCTGAATGATCAGAATATCGAGACAGCAACTGCTCTGGGTTTGATTGTCATGTTTACCCAGTTTTCTCAGCAGTATTACCAGCCCATTATCCAATTAGCGGCGAGCTGGGGAAGTTTGCAACTGGCCTTTACAGGTGCAGACCGTATCCAAGAAATGTTTGATGCAGAAGAAGAAATTCGTCCTCAAGATGCTCCAGTTTTCACAGAATTGCGAGAGGGTGTGGAGATTCAGAACGTAGACTTCTCCTACCTCCCGGGAAAACCAATTCTGAAGGATGTCAGCATTTCAGCTCCAAAAGGGAAAATGATTGCGGTAGTTGGTCCGACAGGTTCAGGGAAAACAACCATCATGAACTTAATCAATCGTTTTTATGATGTGGATGCAGGTGGTATCAGCTTTGATGGAACAGATATTCGCGAGTTTGATTTAGACAGTTTGCGAAGTAAGGTAGGAATTGTTCTACAGGATTCTGTTTTGTTTAGCGGAACTATTCGTGACAATATTCGATTTGGAGTACCAGATGCCAGTCAGGAAATGGTCGAAGCAGCAGCTAAGGCTACGCATATCCATGAATATATCGAAAGTCTACCAGATAAGTACGATACCTTAATTAATGATGATCAGAGCGTATTCTCAACCGGTCAGAAGCAGTTGATTTCCATCGCCCGTACCTTGATGACAGATCCGCAGGTCTTAATTTTGGATGAGGCAACATCAAACGTGGATACTGTAACAGAGAGCAAGATTCAAAATGCCATGGAAGCTATTGTGGCAGGAAGAACTAGTTTTGTGATTGCCCATCGCTTGAAAACCATTCTCAATGCGGATCAGATTATCGTTCTTAAGGATGGTCAAGTTATCGAACAAGGAAATCATCACGAATTACTCAAGCTTGGAGGCTTTTACTCCGAACTGTACCATAATCAATTTGTCTTTGAATAATACTCTTCGAAAATCTCTTCAAACCACGTCAGCGTCCATCTGCAACCTCAAAATAGTATTTTGAGCTGACTTCGTCAGTTCTATCCACAACCTCAAAACTGTGTTTTGAGCAACCTGCGGCTAGCTTCTAGTTTGCTCTTTGATTTTCATTGAGTATAAGCAAAAAAGTTGTCCTAATTTTGGGCAACTTTTTCTGATAAAAAAATTTTATCACGGACTTAAAAAATACATATTAGACAGGAGTGGGTAAGGGTGATAAGATAAGATTATCAATGGAGAACGAAAGGAAGTCAGTAATGGTAAGAACAGTTGTTGGAGTAGCGGCAAACCTATGTCCTGTAGACGCAGAAGGAAAAAACATCCACTCATCTGTATCCTGTAAATTTGCTGAAAGTATTCGTCAGGTTGGCGGACTTCCTTTGGTCATTCCGGTTGGTGATGAGACACTTGTCCATGACTATGTAGAAATGATTGATAAGCTCATCTTGACTGGGGGACAAAATGTTCATCCTCAGTTTTATGGTGAGGAAAAAACAATTGATAGCGACGACTATAACCTAGCTCGCGACGAGTTTGAGCTAGCTCTTCTACAAGAAGCCTTGCGTCAGAACAAACCAATCTTAGCCATTTGCCGTGGCGTTCAGCTTGTCAACGTTGCTTTTGGTGGGACACTCAATCAGGATATTGAAGGTCATTGGCAAGGTCTACCTTTTGGGACTTCACATTCTATTGAGACAGTGGATGGCAGTGTAGTGTCTAAATTATTTGGTAAAGAAAGTCAGGTTAACTCAGTACATCGTCAGAGTATTAAAGACTTGGCACCCAATTTCCGCGTGACGGCTGTGGATCCACGTGATCAAACTGTTGAAGCAATCGAATCTATTGATGAGCACCGTATTATTGGTCTCCAGTGGCATCCAGAATTCTTGGTCAATGAAGAAGATGGCAACTTAGAATTATTTGAGTATTTATTGAATGAATTATAACGACTGGAAACCTAGTCGTTTTTTTGTCTTATTTCGTTCAAATTTTAATATTGTAACATTTTTTACGCAAATGTTTAAATTATGATAAAATTTGGAAAAATTCAGTATAAAAACTTGAAAAAATCTAAGGTAAGGGTTATGATAGAAGAGAAGAAATTTTGGAGGAATATTATGTCACATATTAAATTTGATTATTCAAAAGTATTAGATAAATTTGTTGCACCACATGAACTAGATTATATGCAGCCTCAAGTGACTGCAGCAGATTCTGCTCTGCGAAATGGTACAGGTCCTGGGGCAGAAATGACTGGCTGGTTGAACTTACCTGAAGAATATGACAAAGATGAATTTGCTCGTATTCAAAAGGCTGCTGCTAAAATCCAATCTGATAGTGAGGTATTGATCGTAATCGGTATTGGTGGTTCCTATTTAGGAGCTCGTGCAGCTATTGATTTCTTGAATAATTCATTTGTAAACTTGCAAAGAAAGGAAGAACGCAAGGCACCTCAGATCCTCTATGCTGGAAACTCTATCTCTTCAAGCTATTTGGCTGATTTGGTAGACTATGTATCAGACAAAGATTTCTCAGTAAACGTGATTTCTAAATCAGGTACAACAACTGAACCGGCTATTGCTTTCCGTGTCTTCAAAGAACTCTTGGTTAAGAAGTACGGTCAAGAAGAAGCTAACCAACGTATCTACGCAACTACAGACCGCGCTAAAGGTGCAGTTAAGGTTGAAGCAGATGCTAATGGCTGGGATACTTTTGTAGTGCCTGATAGTGTAGGTGGTCGTTTTACAGTATTGACAGCAGTGGGGCTCTTGCCAATCGCAGCTGCAGGAGCTGATATCAGCAAGTTAATGGAAGGAGCAAATGCTGCTCGCAAGGCTTATGCTTCTGATAAGTTGGCTGAAAATGAAGCATATCAATATGCAGTTGTACGCAATATCTTGTACCGTAAAGGTTATCTGACAGAAGTTCTAGCTAACTATGAACCATCTCTGCAATACTTCTCTGAGTGGTGGAAGCAACTGGCTGGTGAGTCAGAAGGGAAAGACCAAAAAGGGATTTATCCAACTTCAGCTAACTTCTCAACAGACTTGCACTCTCTGGGACAATTTATCCAGGAAGGTACCCGTATCCTCTTTGAAACAGTTATCCGTGTAGATAAACCTCGCAAAAATGTGCTGATTCCTGAATTGGCAGAAGACTTGGACGGTCTTGGCTACTTGCAAGGAAAAGATGTTGACTTTGTCAATAAAAAAGCTACAGATGGAGTGCTGTTAGCACACACTGATGGTGGAGTTCCAAATATGTTTGTGACACTGCCTGAGCAAGATGAGTTCACTTTGGGCTACACTATTTACTTCTTTGAGTTGGCTATTGCTCTTTCTGGCTACCTGAATGGTATCAATCCATTTGACCAGCCTGGAGTTGAAGCTTATAAGAAAAACATGTTTGCTCTTCTTGGGAAACCAGGCTTTGAAGAGCTGGGTGCTGAGTTGAATGCACGCCTTTGATTCTCATATGCTTTGAGTTCATTTAGAATATAAAAAGATCCACAAGTTCATTTCTTGTGGATTTTTAGTACAAGCCTCTTAATTAGTTTATTATTTTTTTTAAAAGTGTAAAAAAGAGTGTCTTAATTCTTTTATGAAAGCGCTGTATAATTGCCTTGTAAATAAAATTTGAGAGGTATCAAAATGAATGATTGGTTAAACATAAAAGGCAAAACAGTTCTTGTGACTGGCGCGTCATCTGGGATCGGTAAGGCAATCGTTGAAGAATTGCTGGAATTAGGAGTCAATGTAGCGAATTTTGATCTTAGCGACAACGATTTGCGTCACCCGAATCTATTATTTGTAAAAGTTGATGTAACTTCTCGCTCTGAAGTAGAAGAGGGTGTTGCCAAAATAGTTGAAAGATTTGGCAATATTGATGCGGTAGTCAATAATGCAGGGATTAATGTTCCCAGATTATTAATTGATGCAGAAAATCCTAAAGGTCCTTACGAGTTAGACGATGAAACGTTTGAAAAAGTAACAATGATTAATCAAAAAGGTTTGTATTTGGTTAGTCAGGCAGTAGGACGTATTTTAGTGAAAAATAGAAAAGGTGTAATTGTGAACATGGCTTCAGAAGCAGGTTTGGAAGGTTCTGAAGGACAAAGTGCCTATGCTGCAACAAAAGCAGCAGTCTATAGTTACACTCGTTCATGGGCGAAAGAGCTGGGTAAGCATGGTGTACGTGTGGTTGGAATTGCTCCAGGAATTATGGAAGCCACGGGGCTTCGAACTCTTTCTTATGAGGAAGCTCTTGCTTATACCCGTGGAAAGACGGTAGAAGATATTCGAGCTGGTTATGCTTCAACTTCAACAACTCCTTTGGGACGAAGTGGTAAACTACGGGAAGTAGCTGATCTTGTAGCATTCTATATTTCAGATCGTTCTAGCTATATAACTGGAGTCACTACAAATATTGCTGGAGGGAAAACTCGCGGTTAAAAAAATGAAGGTGAGGAAGAGAGTTGACCTTAGTAAATCGATGGTATAACATTTTAGAAAAAATGGTCTCACAGCCAACTTATTCCTTGGTAGATATGCGCTCAGAGCTGGATATTAGTATGCAAACCTTGCAAAAGAGTATCCAACAATTAAATGATGTTTTGGCTCCTAATATCCAGATTATCTCACAAGATGATAAGTTAATGTTAGAAGTGTATGACTATACAGAGTTGGAAAGGATTTTATCTGGTAGTTTAAAACAGGAGAGTGACTTCAATTCTTCCAGTAAAAGAATTGCCTATTTACTAAAACGTTTAATTAAGTCAAACTCCCCTCTTCTTATTGACGACTTGGCTGAGGAAGCAGGTGTTAGTAGAAGTACCCTTAATAAGGATTTAAAACAAGTAAAATCTTTGGCAGAGAGTTACTCTATCACTATTTCAGGAAAGCCCAACCGTGGGCTGGAGGTCTTGGGGGACGAGCTGAATTTGCGCTTGCTCTATATTCACCAAGTGGCCCCTTACTTTGAAGGAAGGACACTCACCGAGGCAACATCTTCTTTTCTGGAGACGCTACTCCAGGAGTATAAAATCCCGAAAGAAACAAAGGAACTCCTTCGAAAGACCATTTCAATTATGGTGGAGCGTATTCATGCATCTAGGGTGTTGAGTTGTCCTATTCCTTACTATAGGAATGATTTAACAGAGACCCCTTTGGTTGAGAAATTAATCTATCATATTGTGATGACTTATAAGATTTCCCTCAGTCAGTTTGAAATAGACTTTTTGTGTTTTCCTTTTAATGTCCGTTTTATTGACACTTTAAGCAAGCCGTCTTATCAATCTGAACAGCTTGCAAACATTTTTCAAGGGATTGTCAAGAAAGTCAAAGAAACAATGTTGGTTAACTTTGATGATGAAGAATTATTTGAAGAAATCAAGTCTCATCTAGGCCCCTTAATCAATCGACTGATTTTCCATGTGCAAGCTAATGATATATTTCATGGCGAGGTTCAAACTCAATATCCTTTTGCTTTTGAAATGGCGAAAATTGCTGGAGAAGAACTATCTGCAATTTTTGGTTCTGAATTGGAATTATCTGAAATCGGATATTTGGCTTTGTATTTTGAAATGATTTTAAGAAAGCAAAACTCTATTGTAAATAGTTCTCGCAAGCAGATAGCTGTAGTTTGCACAACAGGAAGAGGAACTGCTGCGATGATTATTCAGCAACTCAGACGAATCCTTGGAAATGATGTAGACATTACTCAGTATTCTGAAGAGGATTTTAATGTGGATTTGAATCAGGACTATTTCGCGATTTTTACGACAGTTCCTCTAAAATATAAAGATTCTAAATCTCCAGTCATTCAAGTTAATCATCTTTTTGATGATCAATGGTTGCGGGAAGAATGGCAGAGAGCCAATGCTTTTCATCAAAGAAATCTAGAAACAGTCAGCTTACGATTTGTTCGATTAGGTCCACAAAAAACCTATCATCAATACTTGCTAAATATGGTTGCAGAGTTAGAGAAACTTCAGATGATTGATGAAGGTTTTAGAAATCGGATAATTGATAGGGAGAAAAAACAATCAACCGTTTTTGGCGGAGGAATTGCTTTTCCCCATACAATTAACCAAGGTTATGCAAAAACTATTTTAATGTTTGGAAAACTAGAAGAGCCTTATCAAAAAGGAGATGATTGGATTGAATTTATCTTTCTAGTCGCTATACCCTCAGAAATTGAAAGAAAAATGGAAAGTGAATTGCTGGAATTGTATGACGACATTTTTCGAATTGCAGGAGAGCCTTCTCTAAAAGAAGCATTGAGGGCTGTAGAAACAGAGACAGAATTTCTATCATTTTCTAAGAGCAAAGGAGTATTTTAATGAATTCGCTAATAATTTTCGCTGTATTTATCATGGCAGCTTATATATTTCAAATGTTCCTCGGCTGGCAGCAACTCAAAGACTTCAATAAGACCTATACGATGCTCCGGAAACTGGGGCGCGTAGCGATTGGCAGAAAATCCGGAAGAATCAAATCCGGTACGATTGTCATGTTCGCGGTTGATGAAAACGGTCGGGTTCTTAAAGCTAGCAAAATGCAAGGAGTCACAATCTTAGCGCGTTTTCAAAATATGGACGATTATGTTGGAGAAGACATCCATTATTTTGACAAGTATAATCCTCTTGTGAGAAAAGAAAATAAGTTGATGCAATCAGCTATAGAAGATGCTAGAAAAGTCTATCTTTGGCATGAGGCAGGTATTGAGAAAGAGACAAGTTCTTCTGATTCTTTTCTGGGATTCGGCTTTTATGCGGATTACTTACAATTATCTATTAAACAGTTATTTAAAAAAAATAAGAAAAGGAGTTCCTTATGAATTACATTACAGAATTTGCAGAGAGTTTTATGAAACTCTTCCAATTAGGTGGAGAAACCTTTATTAGCTGGATGACAAATATTGTACCTCTTGTCTTGATGCTATTGATTGCAATGAATACCCTTATCGCTTTCTTGGGAGAAGAGAAGGTCAATTCCTTGGCTAAGATTTCTGCCAAAAATCCTGTTAGCCGGTATATGATTTTACCTTTCATTTCAGCTTTTATGCTGGGAAATCCGATGGCAATCAGTATGGGACGTTTCTTACCAGAATATTATAAACCTAGTTTTGTAGCAGCTCAGATGCAGTTTTGCCATACTTCAAATGGTGTATTTCCACATATCAATCCTGGGGAATTATTTGTATGGATGGGAATTGCGACAGGAATTCAAACTTTAGGTTTAAGTCAAATGGACTTAGCCATTCGTTACATGCTTGTTGGGCTTGTCATGAACTTTGTAGGTGGTTGGGTAACCGATTTTACAACTGCTTATGTAGCAAAACAGCAAGGTGTTACCTTGAGTAAAACATTTGATTTATAGAAAGAGTGAAATTATGTCATATAAGAGTATAAAAGTTGTTAAAGGAAATGGCGGTTTCGGAGGACCTTTGGTCATTACACCTAGTGAAGCTAAGCATAAATTCATCTATATTACTGGCGGCGGAGAAAAGCCAGATATTGTAGATAAAATTGCTGATTTGACCGGTATGGAAGCTGTTAATGGGTTTAAAACTTCTATCCCAGATGAGGAAATTGCTTTAGCAATCGTGGATTGTGGCGGTACTCTTCGCTGTGGTATTTATCCTAAAAAGGGAATCCCTACAATAAATATTGTTGCTACAGGGAAAAGTGGGCCTCTAGCTCAATATATAACCGAGGAAATCTATGTGTCAGCAGTTGGCCTTAATCAAATTTCTGCTGCTAATGAAGACGAAAAAGCGACAACTGTGGTAACTGAAAAGCCAACTTACGATACTAGTAAAAAAATTACAGAGCAAAAAGCTGAAACAAGTATTGTAGCACGAATTGGGATGGGGGCTGGTAAGGTCGTTGCAACTTTCAACCAGGCTGCTCGTGAAGCCATCCAAACAATGCTCAATACAATAATTCCTTTCATGGCCTTTGTTTCCTTGCTGATTGGGGTTATTCAAGGATCCGGTGTTGGAAATTGGCTGGCAAAATTAATGGTTCCCCTAGCGGGGAACATCTGGGGACTCGTTTTAATTGGCTTTATCTGTTCCTTACCATTCCTATCTCCTTTGTTAGGTCCCGGAGCTGTTATTAGTCAGATTATTGGAACTTTAATTGGAGTCGAAATCGGAAAAGGGACTATTCCGCCCCAAATGGCTCTGCCAGCTTTATTTGCTATCAACACTCAAAACGGTTGTGATTTCATTCCTGTAGCACTCGGCCTATCTGAAGCCAAGGCTGAAACAGTTGAGGTTGGTGTCCCTTCGGTACTTTATTCACGCTTTCTCAATGGTGTTCCGCGGGTGCTAGTTGCTTGGATAGCTAGTATTGGTCTTTATCAGTAGACCTTTGATAGACGCATGTAAACAGAGTAGCTATATTATGTTAAACTTATCTATAAGCCTAAGTTTATGACAAATTAGAGAAAGTATGAATAGAAATCAGATGAAGAAAATTTTTGAAACTAAAGTAATTCAAGTAGGGTCTGAAGCTCAGAATATGATTCAAGATGCCAATATGCTCATTTTATTTGGAGAAGAAGCACCGGAAGATTTATCAGAGTATTGTTTTAAGATTGATAATAAAAATCTGCTAGGTTCAATACTAGAAGGTGGCAAGCTGGTGGTAGATAATCAGGAATATTCGATTAGTTCCGTAGGAAATGTAGTAGAAAAAAATTTAACTGGACTGGGACATATCACGATTTCTTTTGATGGTTCAAAAGAGGGGAGCCTTCCTGGTACACTCCATGTTGTAGCAGATCAAGCGGTAGTAATTGATAAAGATTCTACCATTCAGATTTTTGAAACTGTTTAACCATAATAAAATTTCAAATCAAGCAATTTAGAAAAATAAAAGTCTAAAAAATTGATTCAGAGCCTGGACAAAAAGTCCAGGCTTCTGGGTCTAAATTAGAAAAAATAGATGACGCAGTGGTTGATTGGCAAGTCAATCAAACTAGCCAGTCAGTGCAAGGGAATTTCCAGCAAATGCATCCACAAGGGGTGCTTGAACAGAAGGGAAAGACCAAAAAGGTATCTACCCAACTTCAGCTAACTTCTCAACAGACCTACACTCATTGGGTCAATTTATCCAAGAAGGAACTCGTATCATGTTTGAAACAGTTGTTCGTGTTGACAAACCACGTAAGAACGTGATCATCCCTACTTTGGAAGAAGACCTTGACGGCCTTGGCTACCTTCAAGGAAAAGACGTTGACTTCGTTAACAAAAAAGCAACTGACGGTGTTCTTCTTGCCCACACTGACGGTGACGTACCAAACATGTACGTGACTCTTCCTGAGCAAGATGCCTTCACTCTTGGTTACACAATCTACTTCTTCGAATTGGCTATCGCCCTTTCAGGTTACTTGAACGCTATCAACCCATTTGACCAACCAGGTGTTGAAGCTTACAAACGTAACATGTTTGCCCTTCTTGGTAAACCAGGATTTGAAGAATTGAGCAAAGAACTCAACGCTCGTCTATAATTGACTAAAAAGAGTGGTTTTACCACTCTTTTTGCTTTTTCTCGAAAAGAGAAATTGGACTCTGGCGAGACTTGTGATATAATATAGAGAGCGAAAAGGCAGACGCCTAGAGACTTTATAGGAGAAGATATGTCAAAAGATATTCGTGTGCGTTACGCACCAAGTCCAACAGGACTATTACACATTGGTAATGCCCGTACAGCATTGTTTAACTACTTGTATGCACGCCACCATGGTGGAACTTTTATCATCCGTATCGAAGATACTGACCGCAAACGTCATGTCGAAGACGGAGAGCGTTCACAGCTTGAAAACCTTCGTTGGTTAGGCATGGACTGGGATGAAAGTCCAGAGACGCATGAAAACTACCGCCAGTCTGAGCGTTTGGAACTCTACCAAAAATATATCGACCAACTCTTAGCTGAAGGAAAAGCCTACAAATCTTACGTTACAGAAGAAGAATTGGCAGCAGAACGTGAACGTCAAGAAGCAGCAGGTGAAACACCTCGTTACATCAACGAATACCTTGGTATGAGCGAAGAAGAAAAAGCAGCTTACGTTGCAGAACGTGAAGCAGCGGGCATCATCCCGACGGTTCGTTTGGCAGTGAATGAGTCTGGTATCTACAAGTGGCACGATATGGTCAAAGGTGATATCGAATTTGAAGGCGGCAATATCGGCGGTGACTGGGTCATCCAGAAGAAAGATGGTTACCCAACTTACAACTTTGCCGTTGTCATTGATGACCACGATATGCAAATTTCTCACGTTATCCGTGGAGATGACCACATTGCCAATACACCAAAACAGCTCATGGTCTATGAAGCGCTTGGATGGGAAGCACCAGAATTCGGTCACATGACCTTAATCATCAACTCTGAAACTGGTAAGAAGTTATCTAAACGTGACACTAATACCCTTCAATTTATCGAAGATTACCGCAAGAAAGGTTACCTTCCAGAAGCAGTCTTTAATTTCATCTCTCTTCTTGGTTGGAACCCTGGTGGAGAAGACGAAATCTTTTCTCGCGAGGAACTCATTAAACTCTTTGATGAAAACCGTCTCAGCAAGTCTCCAGCGGCCTTCGATCAGAAGAAAATGGACTGGATGAGCAATGACTATATCAAGAATGCAGACCTCGAGACTATTTTTGAAATGGCAAAACCATTCCTTGAAGAAGCAGGGCGTTTGACAGACAAGGCTAAAAAATTGGTGGAACTCTACAAACCACAAATGAAGTCAGTGGACGAAATCGTTCCATTGACAGACCTTTTCTTCTCAGACTTCCCAGAATTGACAGAAGCTGAGCGAGAAGTCATGGCTGGTGAAACGGTTCCGACTGTACTTGAAGCCTTCAAAGCAAAACTTGAGTCTATGTCAGACGACGAGTTTGTGGTGGAAAACATCTTCCCACAAATCAAAGCAGTTCAAAAAGAAACAGGTATCAAAGGGAAGAACCTCTTCATGCCAATCCGTATCGCTGTTTCAGGGGAGATGCATGGGCCAGAACTACCAGAAACCATCTACTTGCTTGGTCGCGAAAAATCAATCCAACATATTGAAAAAATGTTGGCTGAAATTGCGAAATAATCTGGCGAAATTAAATTTCGTTCTAGATATTTGTAGAAGTAAAAACTGAGAGAATCACATGGTTCTCTCTTTTTTGTTGCCAAAGTAGAATCATATTCAATTAAATATTTAGGTGGCACTTTAAAAAGAGTTCTTTTTATATGTACTTATTTGAAAATGCAAAAGTTTTAGTGTATAATATTAAGTGACAGGGCAGGGGAAAGAAGTCAGTGATATGGTAAAATTCTTTACAAACAGACTCGAATTAGCCCAGACATCGTCTATGTTGTTTGTTGAGTCGACTTATTTTTTCTTTGCGTTTTGCTGGACACAGGAAGAAATTCATGAGTTCATGCAACTATCACCCATAACGATGCCTTCGTTTTCGATTCGAAGTTTATATGCGAGACTTTAGATTTAGACGTATATCTTACTAGAGGTGCATATTTTTCTCTTTCTTCTCCCAAAAATAGAAAGAAATCGACCTTGCTCTGTTCACCTTGCGTTAAGCAAGGTTTTTTTGTGGAATAGTACTAGGCGATTTACGATTTTTCTATCAAGTGGTATAATATTAACTATCCTGATGAATTGAGGAACTCAAATGAAAGAATTTAACAAATCAATCAAATTGGAGCATGTGGCTTATGATATTCGTGGACCAGTTCTTGAGGAAGCCATGCGTATGCGAGCAAATGGAGAAAAAATCCTTCGCTTGAATACAGGAAACCCAGCTGAGTTTGGCTTTACAGCACCAGATGAGGTCATCCATGATTTGATTATGAATGCGCGTGATAGTGAAGGTTATTCGGACTCAAAAGGTATCTTTTCAGCCCGTAAAGCAATTATGCAATATTGCCAATTGAAAAAATTCCCTAATGTAGGCATCGATGATATCTACCTTGGCAATGGTGTGAGTGAGTTGATTGTCATGTCCATGCAAGGTCTCTTGGACAATGGTGATGAGGTCTTGGTCCCTATGCCTGACTATCCTCTTTGGACTGCTGCAGTCAGCCTGGCTGGAGGAAATGCCGTTCACTACGTCTGTGATGAAGAAGCTGAATGGTATCCTGACTTAGATGATATCAAGTCTAAGATTAGTTCAAATACTAAGGCTATCGTTTTGATCAATCCAAATAACCCAACTGGAGCCCTCTATCCTAAGGAACTCTTGTTAGATATTATTGAGATTGCTCGTCAAAATGACTTAATTATCTTTGCGGATGAAATCTACGACCGTATGGTTATGGATGGTAATGTCCACACACCAGTAGCAAGTTTGGCTCCAGATCTTTTCTGTGTCAGCATGAATGGTCTGTCTAAATCTCACCGTATCGCTGGTTTCCGTGTGGGTTGGATGGTCTTGTCTGGACCTAAACATCATGTAAAGGGATATATTGAAGGCCTCAACATGCTTTCAAACATGCGCCTTTGTTCTAATGTCTTGGCTCAGCAGGTGGTTCAAACTTCACTAGGTGGTCACCAGTCAGTGGATGAATTGCTCTTGCCAGGTGGTCGTATCTATGAACAAAGAAACTTTATTTATAATGCCATTCAAGATATTCCAGGTTTGTCTGCAGTTAAACCTAAAGCTGGCCTCTATATCTTCCCTAAAATTGACCGCAATATGTATCGTATCGATGATGATGAACAGTTTGTTCTTGATTTCTTGAAGCAAGAAAAAGTACTTTTGGTTCATGGACGAGGCTTTAACTGGAAAGAACCAGATCACTTCCGTATTGTTTATCTACCACGCGTAGATGAGTTAGCCCAAATTCAAGAAAAGATGACTCGTTTCTTGAAACAGTATCGTAGATAAGAACGATCTAGGTTTCGAGTACAATCAGTAAATTTTATCTCAGAGAAATCAAATGTTTTGATGATTTTAACATTGTTTCTCTGAGTTTTTTCATGTTATTAAAAAATGTATTGATTATCTGCAATATCCTGAGAAGTTTGAATTTGTTGATTTAGATAATGAAGTATCTGCGATTGAACTTCTTTAATGTTGTGCATATAAATAAAAATGAAGCAAGAGTGTAAAATTGAATGGGATAGGGTAGACGAATAAAATGTTAACTACGAAAAAGATTATTGCAGAATTTGATAAAAGTTCTAATGATATTAAATTCCTTGAATTTAACAAAAAACTAACGGATAGTATAGAAAGACCACAAGAACTGAAGTTTATCTTAGAACATTTTTCTTATGTAACTGTGAATGGTTATTTAAAAATCTTGGGGAATGATTCAGAGAATGGATTCAGCTACTGTAATGAATTGTTTTCAAAATGTTATAACTCGAGTCGTTGTTTGATAGCTTATGATATCTTGGGTGGTCTATTTGCAATAAATATTGAAAAATTTAATGCAATAGAATATTTCGCTCCCGATACATTAGAATGGGAGGATTTGGAGATAGATTATAAGGACTTTTTATTTTGGGTGACGACAAATCAGTTAGACACATTTTATCAAGAACTGATAGTACCAGATTTGTTCACATTAGATTTATCGCTTGAATCAAATGAAGTTGTTTTGACCTATCCTTTTATTTGGTCAATGGAGTACACTCCATCAGGTGCAGCTAGAAAAATAGTCCCTTTTAAAGAATTGTTAGAAATGAATGCTGATTTTTATAGACAGTTAAGGATGTGATAAATAAAGGGTACAATGCATGAAAAATATATTTGAAATTGGTACATACAGTAAAATAGTATTAAATGGAAAATAATCATAAATGTAAACTGCTATTATTAAAGACTTCCGTAGCAAAAAGCTTTTTTGTATAAATGTGTATTACGAATGTGTGACTGATAGACAAACATTTAAATATATGATAAACAAAAATAGAAAAAAATTAAAAGGAGAATCCTTATGTCAGTAATTTCATCAGTGGGCCTCACATATTGCTTGATAAAAGAAAAGCATATTATTAGATGTTTAAAAAACTTGATTTAACGCGATTCTTGAATTTTAAAATTTCGATGTATTGCAATAAAAATTAACCGAAAAACTACATTCTTTGTGAAATAAATTAGATGTTCGGATATATAGAGAAATGCTCTAGACAATATGACTAGAGCGTTTTTATCTTGTTTTGAAATTACATATCAATTTTATCAACTTGTCATTTATTTGATCAATGTACATTTTGGCAGAAAAAAAGAATACAGGACGAACTAATTCCTGTATTCCTAAAATAACTTAGAACAGAAATGACAATGCCGCAATTAATAAGATTATAGTGCAAATTATTTTTCCGACTTTTGCATGTTGTTTGAACAATTTATCAGAGAAAAGACTCAATACAAGCGCAATACAAAACAAAGTAGTTCTTAAAATAGAAATAGTCATGACTGGTACTCCTTTCGTTATTTTATAAAGCCAATAATTGATTTGAATAGTAATTATTTAATCTGCAAAGATGTACATCTGCCCTGGGGGAAAAGTTTGCTTTTTGATCATCAATCGGTATTTATATATTTATTATAGTACAAATACCTTTATTAAACAACTATATACTTATTCATTTGTATACCTCTTTGACAAGGATGGATGCTTACTTCGGACTTACTACCTTTTCTTTCCTCTTCTTTTTTGAGAGCGCTTGAAATATGTTATAATAGTTCTAGATTATTTTTTTGGAGGCAAACCGTGGGAAATTTTATTGAGCTAGTCTTTCATCGTTTCTTTTTGGGGATGATTGCAACGGCTTATTTTTGGTTATTGACACTAGCGGGAGGTGTGGTTTTTGGTATAGCGCCAGCTAGTGCGACTCTCATGAGTTTATTTGCAGAACACGGCTATTCTTACCGTGCTTATCGTTTCAAGGAAGCATGGACTTTATTTAAGAGCAATTTTATCAAAAGCAATCTGAGCTTTTATACTTTTTTGGGACTTGATTTGCTCTTGATTTATGGTTTATATCTGATGGTTCAATTGCCGCATCAGACCATTATCCACTTGGCAGCAACTTTTCTAAATATCTTTCTGGTGGTTTTGGTATTTTTGGCCTATACGGTATCTTTAAAATTGCAGGTTTACTTTGAATTATCCTACAAAAATACTCTAAAGCTTGCTTTCATCGGAATTTTTATGAGTCTGTCAGCCATGGCTAAGATTCTTCTTGGAAGTATCTTGTTAGCCATCATTGCCTTCTACATGCCGGCTCTCATCATTTTTGTGGGAATTGGAATGTGGCATTTCTTTATTAGTGATTTATTGGAGCCCGTTTATGAAAACATTCATGAAAAATTGGCGTCCAAATAGAATGAAACAGTTTTGGCTTCATTCGCTCCTTCGAACCTATAGCTGGGTGATGATTGTTATCATTGCCAGTTTTGCCCTTTTGATTTCCTATGTAAACTGGGATAATCGCGAAAAAGAAGCGGAGCATGTTTCCCAGCGGGTTTTAACACGGACAGTGAGTGAGGTTGAATATTATTATCGTGAGTCAGCTCGTTTAGCTCAAGATTTAGTAGAAAATCAGGCACGCATCGAAGGGATTTATAAGTACTTTAGCCTCAGCACCCCCGATTATTTTTATTGGCAACTAGAGCGTAAGGCGTCGCCTTATATTTCGATATCCATTTATGAAAATATCGATGATCTCTATGTGCGCAATGATTTTGTAACAGGCGTAGCCATCGTTTTACAGGATTCGACAGAAGTTTATGTCTCCAAAAGAGACAATCGTAGTGGCTATAAACTACCTGCTGAAGGTTTCAAGCCAGAAGCTAATAGTTTTGCCATCCCAGTATCGGACCCAGTATCAGATCTACCTTTAGGTGTGATCTACATTTCTGTGATTTCTGATGTTTTTTATAAGGCTATTGACAATACCAGAGGAACCATTCCTATCGCTGTGATCATTACCTCTCCTTTTGAAACGGATATGTTTCATCTGGGTGAAAAAAGTGATCGTGAAAATTGGTTGCTTGCTGTAACGTCTCATGGCTATCAGGTTCAAGTAGCTGTGCCTAGAGATTATGTACTTAGTGGCAGTATGGCTAGTTCAGGCATCATCCTTGCCCTGAGTGCCCTCTTTATCGTCATTTTATATGCGACTTTGAAGAAGACATTCTCCAAGTATCAAGCACAAGTTGTTGACCTAGTGGAGACAATCCATGATATTGCGCAGGGGGAACAAGGCAAAAGAATTGATCTTAAGAAGAAAGATCAGGAATTACTTTTAATCGCTGAAACGACAAATGACATGTTGGACCGACTGGAGAGAAATATCCACGATATTTACCAGCTGGAGCTGAGCCAAAAAGATGCCAATATGCGCGCCCTACAAGCTCAGATAAATCCACATTTTATGTATAATACTCTGGAGTTTCTACGGATGTACGCGGTCATGGAAAACCAAAATGAACTAGCGGATATTATCTACGAATTCAGTAGTCTCCTGCGTAACAACATCTCTGACGAACGAGAAACAACATTAAAGCAAGAAGTGGAATTTTGTCGGAAGTACAGTTATCTCTGTATGGTGCGTTATCCAAAATCCATTGCTTATGGATTTAAGATTGACCCTGGATTGGAAGAAATGCGCATTCCAAAATTCACCCTCCAACCCTTGGTGGAAAATTATTTTGCCCACGGAGTCGATCATCGACGTACAGATAATGTGATCAGTATCAAGGCTTTGAAAAAAGAAGGATATGTCGAAATCTTGGTAACCGATAATGGGCGTGGAATGCCTGCTGATAAGCTAGCAGAGATCCAGGACAAATTAGCTCAGAGAACCTTTGAACATACGGTGGATTATAGTGGGAAACGCCAGTCCATTGGAATCGTCAATGTTCATGAGCGCTTTGTTCTCTATTTTGGGGATCGCTATAACATTAGTGTGGAATCAATGGAACACCAAGGTGTTCGTTATCGAATTACTATTCAGGATGAGGAGAAAGGATAAAGATGTATAAAGTACTATTAGTGGACGACGAGTACATGATTACCGAAGGTCTCAAGCGTTTGATTCCTTTTGAAAAATGGGATATGGAAGTCGTCGCTACAGCCAATCATGCTGACGACGCTCTGGACTATGTCCGAGAACATCCTGTGGATATTGTGATATCTGATGTCAACATGCCTGACAAAACAGGACTTGAAATGATTCAGGAAATGAAGGACTTGTTGCCAGATGCTTATTATATCCTACTATCGGGCTATCAAGAATTTGACTACGTCAAAAAAGCTATGAATCTCAGCGTGGTTGATTATCTGGTTAAACCAGTCGATAAGGTCGAGCTGGGACATTTACTTGAAAAAATCGTCACTCAACTTCGTGAGAAGGTTCAAGAGCCAGAAATCTTGAGTCAGCAACTGGATGAGGAAGCCTTTCTTGCTTATCTCACACAAAAAGAAAACTGGTGGATTGGGCTTTCAAAAGAAAAACAAGGGAATTTTGTCATTCCTTACTACGTCCTAGGTCAAGACTGGCAGATTGTCCTTGCTGATCAGGAATTTGAGGGATTGTTGGTCATGCCTTTTGAAGTACCTTATCAATCCAACTTTGAAAAATGGAAGCGTGATGTTGAAAAGACTCTCTTTTATGGTTCGGTCAATTTAGATCAGTCTGAAAGTCTCTTTTCTTACTACGAACCTATCTATCGGGTGATTATTCAAGGAAATCTCCAGCAAATTATTGATGAATTGACCTTGCTTGAGAAGATCGTCCTTGAAAACACACCGAGGGTTTCCATTACCAAGCAGCTCTTTACCCAGTTTGTCATGGATGTTTTCCATCTTTTTGAACATTTGAAAGCAGACGATATGACAGATATTGTCAAGAACATCCATGCCATTACAACTTTTGAGGACTTAGTCGCTTATACCAAGGAGACCTTGACTTCCTTTTTTGGTCAATACCGCATGAATGAAAATGTAGTCAGCGTACTTGAAGTTATTGGTAGAGACTACAAAAAAGAGCTTTCTCTTAAGGATATCAGTAAGGATCTCTTTATCAATCCCGTTTATTTGGGGCAGTTGATCAAGAAGGAAACCAATTCCACCTTTGCAGAGCTTCTCAATAAGCAACGTATCAAGGCTGCCCAGCAACTCTTGCTATCTACAAATGATAGTATTGAGGATATTTGCTATACGGTTGGATACAGTAATGTAGGTTATTTCTATAAGGTTTTTCGAAAACTGTGTGGGAAGTCTCCTAAAGCCTACCGTAAACAGGTGGAAACGAACTTGTAACAGTTGTTCTCCTTCGTAAAATATGCTATAATAATTAAAAAATTATGAGGAGGTTACTTTTATGAAAAAGAAACCAATCTATCTTTGGGTATTGCTGATTTTATCAGCCTTACTCTCAGCAATGTCACTATTTGGAATCATATCTCCAGTACCTACTGCGGAGGGTATGAGCAATTTAGAAACATCAGCATCAGGTGTTAATGCTACTTATGCTAAGGAGCTCGTTGCTTACACCATTAAGGTATCGGAGCATGGTCATTCTGTCTTCAGCATTCTCTTGGTTGTCTTATCTGTTATTCTAGTTGTTGTGGCTTTGGTTTTCCTTATTCGTAAAAACATCCAATTGGCTAACTACACTTATCTTGCTTATGTCTTCGTTGCCATCGTTGGTTCTATCTACAACTTTATCGGCGTTCAGGATGCGGTTTCACTTTTTACAGACCCTAACATCCGTATGGGAGCGGAGCTTGGTGCCAAAGGTTCTGCTATTTTGGGGATCGTACTCAATGTTATCTTCCTAGCAATCGTCTTCTATAAGATGTGGCGTCAGCAAAAAGAATTAACAGAAGCTCAAGAAGAGGAAGAAATTGCCTAAGAGTTGACAAAGCATAACTATCAAGATACAATCTTGGTAGTTATTTTTTATGATTCAAAAAGGAGGAGAAAATGAAAAAAATTTCCTTAGTCTATATCAGTCTGAGCGGAAATACGGAGAGTTTCGTAACACGATTGAAGGCTTACCTATTAGAACAGTATGGGAACATTGAAGTGGAAAAGATCCATATTAAAGATTTGGTCAAGGAGGGGGAAAATTTCTTTGAGATGTCCAATCCATATGTGGCTTTCCTACCGACTTATCTAGAAGGTGGCAATGGTGTTGATAACGGAGATGTGGAGATTTTGACCACTCCAGTAGGGGATTTTATCGCCTATGGTGACAATGCCAGCAAGTGTTTTGGTGTTGTAGGATCCGGTAATCGTAACTTTAACAATCAATACTGTTTGACGGCTAAACAATACAGCCAACGCTTTGGTTTCCCTGTTCTAGCTGACTTTGAGATGCGTGGAATGCTGGGAGATATTAAAAAGGTTGCAGGGATTATTGCGGACTTGTATGAGTTAGATAGTTAAGAAGTGTGAGGAGTCAATATGCAAAATATGGGAGAGATTTTTAAAGAGTTACGAAAGAGTCGGAATATATCCTTACAAGAGGCGACGGGAGGAGAGTTTACTTATTCCATGTTGAGCAAATTTGAACGAGGGGAGGCTGATTTATCATCTGTGAAATTAATTACTGCTTTAGATCATATTCATTCTGATTTGAATGAATTTATGTATTTGGTACGTGGTTTTGCTCAGAAAAAGAATTTGACTTTTACAGAAAATCTTTGGAACACATATGAAAAAGAAGGTCTTGCTTCTCTTCAAGCATTGTACGAAAGGACATCTAAAAAGTATGCCTCAAGTGCTGAAAAAAGCTATCTTTTACAAATGATTCGTATCAAAAGTGTTCTGGTATTTTTTGATTTAGAAGCAACAGCAACTGATGAAGAGTTGGATTTTCTTTATGACTATTTTTTTACTATTGATATTTGGGGAAATTACGAATTAGAACTATTTTCAACCATTTCTACCTTGTTTCCTCTTCCGCTCTATTTTAAATATGCTAGGGAGATGCTACAAAAAACAGATTTATTAGGTTCTTTACCGGATAATAAAGTTAGTATTGATACGATTTTAATTAATGGACTATTTAAAGCAGTAGAGGAAAAAGATAAGTTAAAGGCAGATTATTTCATCTTTCAGATTGAAAAGCGAGATTTACCAGAGCAAGAAGCCTATCTTAAAATTATTTATATGATTGCCAAAGGTTATTACGATACTATTTTTACATTATCGGATAAAGGGGGTGTAAGAATTAAGAGAGGTATTGAGATTTTGAAGGATTTAGAATACGTAGATGGTGCGACATACTATGAAAACTACTTTTTAAATCAATTTTCATGCAAGGAGTTGTAATATATTCTTATGGTGTTAGCTGACAAAAAATAAATTCGATTCTTAATGTTGCATATTTAATAGTTTCTAGAATATAATTTATCTATTTTGAAGAAAAATATATTACAAAAAAGTGGGGACTCCCGCTTTTTTTGTTATACTTGATTCATAAAATAAAGGAGGTAACAGAAATGACAAAATTTGCAATGATTGCATCAACACATGCAGAACCAGTCAAAGAATTTGTAGCAACATACAAGTGCACAGTTCATAAAGGATAATGAACTAAGGTATAGATTGGTAGTGTTTTATAAGGAGTATGGACTTGTATATCATACTCCTTTATCTATTTGTAAAAAGGTGAACTATGGATAGAACGGATTTTACATATTGTAATGAAAATTTATATGAATTGGAAGAGTTTGGTTTTAAAATTCATATTTCTGCCACTATAAATAATTATAAACAAGTATTTGATGTAGTTAGTGAGTTGTTAGAGCAAGAAGGAGCTATGTACAAGTATTTGTCTGACTTTAATAAAATTTATAAAAATTTTTCTGAAACTGAATCATTGGCGGAATCAGGGAAGTTTATAACAATTTATCCAAGGAATAGAGAGAATTGTATAAAGTTACTTGAAAAGATTTATCAAAAATTACCTTGTAATTTACAAGGCATTTATATACTAAGCGATAGAAACTATAAAAATTCTAATAATATTTTCTACAGATTTGGATGCAACATAGTTAATGAAAATAATTTAATTGATGGTTTTCCAACTATGTATGGACCAGATGGTGAAATTTGGCAAGATTATCAAAAAGTCTATTTTGATTTACCTAAATGGATTGAAGATATTCAAGAGCCTCAGAGATTTATAGATACGTATATGTCTGATAATTATGAAATAAATTCTATTCTAAAAAGTAGCAATGGTGGTAATATTTATTTGGCTAATCAAAAGGAATCTACTGAGAGAGTCATTATAAAGGAATGTCGAAACCATATATTGTCCCATGAGAATATAGAAAGAAGAAAATTAAGAGAAAAAGAGTGGATTATATCTAGTAAATTTATTAAATACAGTCCTAAGCCATTGGAAAAAATTAATGAGTGGACAAATGGATATTTTATATATGAATTCATAGATGGAGTTGCATTAAAAGATTTTGTAGATGATTATAATTTATATTCCTACTCTAAAAACGACATCACTAAAAATTATTTTAAATTTCTTACTCTTTTAAAAATTTTCGAAAAACTAATAGAATTAGTCGGATACTTTCATCAAGAAAATATTGTTTTGAATGATATTCATCCAGACAATATTATAATTACAAATATGTTGGAACTATACTTTGTTGACTTAGAAAATTCTTATTTATCAAATGAGAGTCCATTAGTAGGAATCTACAACGATATCTGTCTAGAAAAATGGAATTATATAGAAGGTAAAAAAGCAGATTGTTATAAAATCGCAAATTTGATATTATTTTTACTAGGTAGATTACAGTTAAAAGGAGAAAGAGACTCTAAAATTGATAACATCAAAGAATTACTGCTTCAAAAAGGTATTGATACTAATATAGATATTCTGATAAAATATTTATTCAGTGATGAACCAGATATATTTACTTCTAAAAAAATATTTTCAAATATATATGTTAGAAAAAATAAAGAAAAAAAAATTGATGCTTGGATAAATACTGAATTATTGCCACTAAGCAATCAAGAATTTTTTAATCTATTAGAATCAAGAGTAATCTTCTCTGTAACTACAAATACAACATCTGCTGAAATATTAACCTTATTTAATAACTTTCGTGATTTTGGATTAGAAGGTTTATCTGGTTTTTTAATTTTCTTACATAATATTTCTTTTGATAAAAAAATTATAAACAAAGGTGTTGAGATTGTACTATCAAATACGTTAGATATAGACGGTAAAAAATTTTTAAAAAATTCTTCAACAACGGCCTCTCCGTATTTATTGGATGGAACATCGGGTATTATTCGAATGTTACTATACATCGATCCATTTGAGTACAAGGATATTATTTTGGATTTGAGTTCGAGCTTGTTGGTTGAATATGCTCAGTTTTCTGGATATTGGGGAGGGATGATTGGCCTTGCAGATACTTTATTAGCAGTTTGTAAATATTTTCCTAATGATGATTTTATTTTAATAGCAAAAGAACTACTAATAAGTGGGTTTATTCTGCAAAGGGTTGCGCTCCGAAATTTAGAAGAATCTCCTCAAATCATAAATATGTATAAAATTTTAAACTATAGGAGCGATCTGTTATGAGACTATTTTTAAAACATCATCTATTTAGAATACTTACTTTATCAAGGTTTTTAAGTTCAAGTGGAGCATATATTTATAATTTGGTGTTTGTCGTCTATGCTGCTAGTTTGCCATTTAAAAGTCTAGCTGTATTTGTGGCAAATATGATTACGATTTTGCCATTCTTATTTACTTTTTATGTGGGAATTAAGGCTGATCAGACTCAAAATAAAGCAAGGATGATTATTTGGGTTGGATGCTTGCAAAGTATTTTATTTCTCTTGATTGCGATAGTAATTCGTGATTCTAATTTTTTTACTTTTGCCTTTATTTGTTTAATGAATATATGTTCAGATGTCTTATCAGATTATACAGCGGGATTACGTATGCCGATTATTCAGTATAATATTTCAGAAGATAAACTCTATGAAGCCTACTCCTTTACTCAATTTGTATCTTATTTATCAAATCTAGGAGGTCAAGCTCTGGGGGTATGGATACTCACTACAAGTCAACAAAATTTTTCTTTAGTTGCAATTGTGAACTCAGGTTTCTTTCTGTTATCTTCTCTGATTTTGTTAAAAAATAGAAAAGAACTGACACATTTGTCTATAACTGTGGAGACTCAACCAATTAATTTAGTCCAACAAATGAAAACAATCTATGCAGATATGGACTATGTGTTTAGAAAAAAGGAAAGTAAATCCTTATTCAAAATTGTACTTGTTATTCTAATTATGAACACTTTAGGAGGTGCTATTGGAGGTATTTATCATTTTTACTTATTAGACCATGATATCTATCATCTCAGTTATGCCCAAGCTCTTTTTTTGATTGAAGGTGTCAGCTTAGGGGGAGCTATTATTGGAAGTTTAACTCCTAATGATTATTTTGGGAAATTATCTTTTTCAAATTTGTTATCCCTTAATGCTCTCCTATTTGTATTACTTGCTATTGCCAATATTTTAGATTTTCCTCCTCTGGTCGGTATTATTTGCTTAGCCTTTGTTATGTATTTTATGTCGAAATCAATGCCTAAATTAGATACTCTGTTACTGTCTAATTTGAGTTCAGACGTATTAGCTAGAAGTAATAACTTCTTGAGTATGATTTTTTCCTTAACATTACCTTTTGGAATGTCTCTATTTTCCTTTTTAGCTTTACAAGATATCAGGATTTGCTGGTGGGTATTTATAGCTGGTAGTGTGATAGGTCTGATTTTGTCATTGGAGACCAATCGAAATGAGTAAACTACAGAGATCATTTTTAAAGTATATAAAACGAAAACCAAGCTTCAAGGATATTATGCTATGCAGTGCTTTGCTACTCTTAGAGTTCGCTCTGTTGCAGTTCTCCAAGAAATTTCTTGATGAAAGTTTGTCAGCATACGGAACCATGGCATCATTAGGAATTGTTATACTGGTGGGAATCGTAGTTCTCCGGAAAAAATAGAAAAGGACTCGAGAAATGTCATCTCGAGTCTTTTTGTTAGTTGCGAATTTCGTCAACGATTTCTTTTGAAATGGGGATCCCTAAACGATATCCCTTGTTGATGTAGTCGATGACATCGTTGATGTTTTCTGTTGTTTGAATTTTTTCCTTGATAGTAGCTCGAAAAGTTTCATCCTTTAAAAGCTGTTCTTGTAGAAGGCCTTGTAGTTTTTCCTTTTCGTATTTGTTAACGAGAAAAAGAGCGACAAGACTGATGACAACTAAAATATAAGCATATTGGCTCATAAAGTTTCTCCCTGTGTGATAAAGAAGTTAATAACAAGAGAAAAGCGAAAAAGATTTTTCGCTTTTCAAGTAATGACGATATAAAATCAGGCAGACGATAGCATAGCTAAAAAAGTGGTTGTTCTGCCCCTGACTCTAGCACCAAACCAAGATCCGTAATCTAAACAAATCGATGTTATTTTTTAGATGAATTAGTAAAGCGTTTAGGTAAATCGCCCGATAGCGATTACCTTCAAAAGACTAGGAACTTTAGTTCCAGTCACTTTAAGATTACGACGTCTTTCGGTAGAAATCGATAATATTTCTATCGAAAGACTAGTGAAGCGCCTAGCCGAATCCCTTATAGGATTTGGCGTTAGTTACTTAGACTGCTTTACAATAAAGTGATTAAAAGCCTACGACATGAGCCTAACCAAATCGATATTATTTGGTTAGGTGAATTAGTGAAGCGTTTAGGCAATTCGCCATATAGCGATTGCCGTCAAGAGACTAGGAACTTTAGTTCCAGTCTCTTGTAACGAATCACATCTTCTCTGGTGCCTCTACACCCAGCAGACGAAGTGCTTCTTTGAGGACAACTGCTGTTGCATAGCTAAGAGCTAGGCGACTGTCGCGTTCTGGACTTTCATCCAAAATACGAGTGTGAGCGTAGTATTTATTGAAGGCTTGAGCCAAGTTGATTGCAAATTTAGCAATGATAGAAGGTTCAAAGTTATCTGCCGCACGGTTGATAATACGTGGGAAATCTTGGATGAGTTTAATGATTTCCCAGCTTTCAGGATCATTCAAGCTATAGTTGGCAGCTGTTTCTGGTTTGAAATCTGCTTTGCGTAAGATAGATTGGATACGAGCGTAAGCATATTGAACGTAAGGTCCAGTTTCCCCCTCGAAGGATACCATAGCCTCTAGGTCGAAATCGTATCCATTTGTACGGTCGGTCTTGAGGTCATAGAATTTAATGGCTCCAACCCCAACAGCATGCGCTACCTGGTCTTTATTTTCCAGTTCAGGATTTTTAGCCTCGATTTGGGCCTTGGCACGGCTAACTGCCTCTGCAACAGTAGGCTCTAGTAAGATGACATTCCCTTTACGAGTAGAGAGTTTCTTCCCTTCTTTTGTAACCAAACCAAAAGGAACATGAGTAATGTCTTCACTCCAGTCGTAGCCCATTTCTTTCAAGACAGCTTTGAGCTGTTTAAAGTGGGCAGATTGCTCTTGACCAACGACATAGATAGATTTGGCAAATTGGTATTCGTTTTTACGGTAAAGGGCTGCAGCCAAGTCACGTGTAATATAGAGAGTTGCACCATCAGATTTCTTGATAAGGGCTGGATGTTCAATTCCGTATTTCTCAAGATTGACAACTTGGGCCCCTTCTGACTCAACAAGAAGTCCTTTTTCAGAAAGAATGTCTACAACTGCATCCATTTTATCATTGTAGAAGGCTTCCCCGTTGTAGCTGTCAAATTCGACTTGCAATTCATTGTAAAGGCGGTTAAATTCCACCAAACTTTCATCACGGAACCATTGCCAAAGTGCGAGAGCTTCCTCGTCTCCATTTTCCAGTTTACGGAACCATTCGCGTGCTTCTTCATCCAAACTTGGGTCATTTTCAGCTTCAGCATTGATACGAACGTAGAGTTTAAGAAGTTCATCAATTGGATGAGCTTTTACAGCCTCTTCGTCGCCCCATTTTTTGTAGGCAACAATCAGCATTCCAAACTGTTTACCCCAATCTCCCAAATGGTTGACCTTGACTGTTTGATAACCGATTTTTTGGAAAATATGTGACAAGCTATCTCCGATAACAGTTGAGCGTAGGTGGCCAATAGAAAATGGTTTAGCGATATTGGGACTAGACATGTCGATAACAACATTTTCTTGTTTGCCAATAGTTTGGTCAGCATAGTGTTCTTTTTCAGTGATAACAGCTTGCAATACTTGAGCAGAAATGGCAGATTTATCAAGGAAAAAGTTGACGTAAGGTCCTGTTGCAACAACCTTTTCAAAGGCTTGGCTGTTAATTTTTTCAGCCAGTTCAGCCGCAATCATTTGAGGTGCTTTACGTTCGACTTTTGCAAGTGAAAAAGCAGGGAAAGCAATGTCTCCCATTTCTGAGTTTTTAGGGGTTTCCAGTAAATTTAAAATAGCCTCTTGATCCAGACTGTCAATGACGCTAGCCAATTCGCTAGCGATCAATTGTTTTGTATTCATTATAAACTCCTTTGGACTTTTCTTCTATTTTATCACAATTTTGAGGAATGATAAGAATTTTTTTTGAAATATTCAGTTTTTTTGGTATAATGTTCTTATTAAATAGTTGTAAAATGTTATAAATATTCACTAGAGAGGATGTTATGAGAAAAAGAGAACGTCATCAGTTGATCAAGCAGATGATCACTGAGGAAAAATTAGGGACTCAAAAAGAGATCCAGGATCGGTTGGAAGCACGCAATGTTTTTGTAACGCAAACGACATTGTCGCGTGACCTTCGCGAACTGGGCTTGACCAAGGTTAAGAAAAATGATAAGGTCTACTACGTACTAGCAAATGAGACAGAGAAGATTGACCTGGTTGAGTTTTTATCCCATCATTTGGAAGGTGTAGCAAGAGCTGAGTTTACCTTAGTTTTGCACACTAAATTGGGTGAAGCCGCAGTTTTAGCCAATGTTGTCGATGCCAACAAGGATGAATGGATTTTAGGAACAGTTGCGGGTGCCAATACTCTCTTGGTAATCTGCCGAGATCAGCATGTTGCTAAACTCATGGAAGATCGTTTGTTAGATTTGATGAAGGATAGATAAGGTCTTGGGAGTCTCTCTCAAGACTATTTTTAACAAGGAGAGAATGGATGACGACAGAAAAATTATCACCTGGCATGCAACAGTATGTGGATATTAAAAAACAATATCCAGATGCTTTTTTGCTCTTTCGTATGGGTGATTTTTATGAGTTATTTTACGAAGATGCAGTCAATGCTGCCCAGATACTAGAAATTTCACTAACCAGTCGCAATAAGAATGCTGAAAATCCTATTCCCATGGCTGGAGTTCCCTATCATTCAGCGCAACAGTATATCGATGTCCTAGTTGAGCGTGGCTACAAGGTTGCCATTGCTGAGCAGATGGAGGATCCTAAGCAGGCAGTAGGGGTTGTTAAGCGCGAGGTTGTGCAGGTGATTACCCCTGGTACAGTCGTCGATAGTAGTAAACCAGATAGTCAAAACAACTTTTTGGTGGCTATTGACCGTGACGGTCAGCAATTTGGCTTGGCATACATGGACTTAGTGACGGGTGATTTTTATGTGACAGGTTTATTAGATTTTACCCTGGTCTGTGGTGAAATCCGAAATCTTAAGGCAAGAGAAGTTGTCATCGGCTACGCCTTAACTGAAGGGGAAGAACAGATTCTCAGCCGTCAAATGAATTTGGTGCTTTCCTATGAGCAAGAATCATTTGAAGACATCCATCTACTGGATCCACGCTTGGCACCTGTTGAACAAGCTGCCAGCAGTAAGCTTCTCCAGTATGTCCATCGGACTCAGATGAGAGAACTCAACCACTTGAAGCCAGTTGTCCGTTATGAAATTAAGGATTTCTTGCAGATGGACTATGCGACCAAGGCTAGTTTAGATCTAGTAGAAAATGCTCGTTCTGGCAAGAAACAAGGGAGTCTTTTCTGGTTGTTAGATGAAACCAAGACTGCCATGGGGATGCGACTTTTGCGCTCTTGGATCCACCGTCCCTTGATTGATAAGGATCGTATCCTTGAACGTCAGGAGGTTGTACAGGTCTTTCTGGATTATTTCTTTGAACGTAGTGATTTGACAGAAAGCCTCAAGGGAGTCTACGATATAGAGCGTCTGGCTAGTCGTGTTTCTTTTGGGAAAAGTAATCCTAAAGACCTCTTGCAATTAGCGACTACCTTGGGAAGTGTTCCACGAATTCGAGCCATTTTAGAAGGAATGGAGCAACCAGCTCTTGCCTATCTGATTGAACAATTAGATCCTATTCCTGAGTTGGAAAATCTCATTAGCGCAGCCATTGCTCCTGAGGCTCCTCACGTGATTACCGAAGGTGGTATTATTCGGACTGGCTTTGATGAGACCTTGGACAAGTATCGTCGGGTACTGAGAGAAGGAACCAGCTGGATTGCTGAGATTGAGGCTAAGGAAAGAGAAAATTCTGGCATCAGTACGCTCAAGATTGACTACAATAAAAAAGACGGCTACTATTTCCATGTGACCAATTCGCAGCTTGGTAACGTACCAGCCCACTTTTTCCGTAAGGCTACGCTAAAAAACTCTGAACGTTTTGGGACAGAGGAGTTGGCTCGTATCGAAGGAGAAATGTTAGAAGCGCGTGAGAAATCAGCCAATCTTGAATACGAAATTTTTATGCGGATCCGTGAGGAGGTTGGCAAGTATATCCAACGCCTGCAAGCCCTGGCCCAAGGAATCGCTACTGTCGATGTCTTGCAAGGTTTGGCAGTAGTAGCAGAAAATCAGCACTTGATTCGACCAGAATTTACACAAGATTCACAAATTGATATCCAAAAAGGTCGTCATGCTGTTGTTGAAAAGGTCATGGGAGCCCAAACCTATATTCCCAACAGCATCCAAATGGATGAAGATACTAGCATCCAACTGATTACAGGGCCTAATATGAGCGGGAAGTCAACCTACATGCGTCAACTAGCCATTACAGCGGTTATGGCTCAGATGGGTTCTTATGTCCCTGCAGAAAGTGCTCGACTGCCTATCTTTGATGCGATTTTTACCCGTATCGGTGCAGCAGATGACTTGGTGTCAGGTCAGTCAACCTTTATGGTCGAGATGATGGAAGCTAATAATGCTATTGCGCATGCGACTGAGAATTCTCTCATTCTCTTTGATGAGCTTGGACGCGGAACGGCAACTTATGATGGCATGGCCTTGGCCCAGGCAATTATCGAGTATATCCATGAACATATCGGAGCCAAGACTCTCTTTGCAACTCACTACCATGAATTGACTAGTCTTGAAACTGACCTTGAACACTTGGTCAATGTCCATGTAGCAACGCTTGAGCAAAATGGTCAGGTTACCTTCCTTCACAAGATCGAAGCAGGACCAGCTGATAAATCATACGGTATTCACGTAGCTAAGATTGCAGGTTTACCGGTAGACTTGCTGAAAAGAGCAGATGAAATTTTAACTCAATTAGAGAGTCAAGGTCAGGAAAGTCCTGCTCCAATGAAACAAACACATGCAGTTTCTGAACAAATTTCCCTATTTGACTCGGCGGAAGAAAATCCTATCCTAGCAGAATTGGCTAAAGTAGATGTGTACAATATGACACCGATGCAAGCCATGAACCTCTTGTTAGAATGGAAACAAAAATTATAAATCAAAACCCACTCAGTCCTGTGAGTGGGTTTCTGTTGTATTATTTCTTCTGAGCCAATAATTGGTTGATGTGGGCAACCTTCTTTGATTCTCTTTTATAGAGAATCGCCCAGATGATGAGATAGACGATGGCAAACTCTGGGATGAGTTGAAGAATGAAAGTCCAGCGAAGTGGAAACCAACCTGCCAGAATTGCTAGAGGAACAAAACCTAATAGCATGAGGAAGAAGTGAGTGACAGTCGCACGAAGAAGGCTCCAGTCTTTGGCAAAGAGACGGCTACCAAAACTAAAGAGGACTCCAATAGCTGCCCAGATAATCGTAGAGTAGAGCAAGACCAGAGAACCATGGGCTTGATGCTCTCTCATGAATTGACCAACGGGAGATTCAGGGCTGAGAGGTGCGTAGTTGCTTGGTGAATAGATAAAAGAAAAGATAATAGATAGGATGAGGCCGATGAGGATACCAGTTGTGGCATCGTGGAAAATTTGTTTTTTCATAGTTCTAATTTCTCCTTAATAGCTTTGAGGTAACGGCGAGATGAGTAGGTAAAACTTTCGTTTTTTAGATAGATTTCAATCAAGCCGTTAGAGGTTAGTTTTAGATGACTAATAGCATCGATGTTGACAATTTCCGATTGGGAAATTTGGATAAAGGAAGCAGGTAGAATTTCACTTGCTTGGTAAAGACGAATGTCGAGCGCATAGGTTTGGCTATCCGTTTCAGCAAAGACTTTGCGATTTTCAATATATATACGTTGAATCTTACTAATCTGAATCAAGTAGACCTGGTCTTGGAATTTTCCTTTAAGAGTTTCGTTTTGATCCAGTGATTGAACAAAGTTTTGAACTTTTTGAACTCTAGGGGACAAAGATGGTGCTTCTATGATGATTTGCTCTTCGGCGTATTGTTGATCAATGTCAAGTCTAACTTTCATATTTTCTCCTTTGTAAAAGTTGTAATAGAGATCTCTTGCTTACAAAACTATTAAACACCATTTTTTAGACAATTACAAGAAGCTTTGTCTATGTGGTCGATTGGAGAATCTATCTGGTAGGCGAGCGTTTTCAACTAAATTTAAGAGCAAAGAAGTCAAAAAATAAGAAGAAATATATTGACAAAAATAGAAAAAACGTGGTACAATAATAGACGGTACTTTTTACTTTTGGTCTCTCAAGAGTGTACAGGGACGTGCTGACAAATGTTGCAAAAGTACACACAGATGATAGCTGTCACCAAGTGTATCATCACCAAAAATAAAAAAACACAGGAGAATGTAGATGCCTACAATTAACCAATTGGTTCGCAAACCGCGTAAATCAAAAGTAGAAAAATCTAAATCACCAGCTTTGAACGTTGGTTACAACAGTCATAAAAAAGTTCAAACAAACGTTTCTTCACCACAAAAACGTGGTGTTGCAACTCGTGTTGGAACAATGACACCTAAAAAACCTAACTCTGCCCTTCGTAAATTTGCTCGTGTACGTTTGAGCAACCTTATCGAAGTTACTGCCTACATCCCAGGTATCGGACACAACTTGCAAGAGCACAGTGTGGTGCTTCTTCGCGGTGGACGTGTAAAAGACCTTCCAGGGGTACGTTACCATATCGTCCGTGGTGCACTTGATACTGCAGGTGTTAACGATCGTAAACAAGGCCGTTCTAAATACGGTACTAAACGTCCGAAAAAAGCATAAGGAAAGGGGATAAAGAGAAATGAGTCGTAAAAATAGAGCTCCAAAACGTGACGTATTGCCAGATCCGCTTTACAATTCACAATTAGTTACTCGTCTTATCAACCGCGTTATGCTTGACGGTAAACGTGGTACAGCTGCTTCAATCGTTTACGGTGCTTTTGAACAAATCAAAGAAGTTACTGGTAACGATGCACTTGAAGTATTTGAAACAGCTATGGAAAACATCATGCCTGTACTTGAAGTACGTGCACGTCGTGTTGGTGGTTCTAACTATCAAGTCCCAGTTGAAGTTCGTCCAGAACGTCGTACAACACTTGGACTTCGTTGGTTGGTAACAATCGCTCGCCTTCGTGGTGAACACACAATGCAAGACCGTCTTGCAAAAGAAATCTTGGATGCTGCTAACAACACTGGTGCAGCAGTTAAGAAACGTGAAGACACTCACCGTATGGCTGAAGCTAACCGTGCCTTCGCACACTTCCGTTGGTAATATAGGATGCGAAAGCGTTAAGAAAGTCCCAGAGAAAATAGGGAATCGAAGCAGGTTGCGATTGCAACCAATGAGATTCATCTTTTTCTCCAGACTTTTAGCTTGAGCTCAACTAGATTATGATACCAAGAGCGGTAAAGGCCCAAGGCAAAAATAGGAAACTGATGCAGTGTTCCGTGAACACAAAGCAGTTTATCTTTTTTGCACCGTGCCTCGCTCGGGTTCAAATCAGTTAACATGAGCTCTTAGCCCGGGTTCAATTGAGCTAATATCGGCTAACTAACTATAGCTCAAGTTCAACTCAACTTATCTACAAGTTGAAACCAACAATAACAAGATAAACATTGAGAACGGGTAGGTCCTGCCTATCCGTTTTTATTAAATCGTGTTATAATAGAATAGAAATAAAAAATATAGGAGAAACAAACCTCATGGCACGCGAATTTTCACTTGAAAAAACTCGTAATATCGGTATCATGGCTCACGTCGATGCTGGTAAAACAACTACAACTGAGCGTATCCTTTACTACACTGGTAAAATCCACAAAATCGGTGAAACTCACGAAGGTGCGTCACAAATGGACTGGATGGAGCAAGAGCAAGAACGTGGTATCACTATCACATCTGCTGCGACAACAGCTCAATGGAATAACCACCGCGTAAACATCATCGACACACCAGGACACGTGGACTTCACAATCGAAGTACAACGTTCTCTTCGTGTATTGGACGGTGCGGTTACAGTTCTTGACTCACAATCAGGTGTTGAGCCTCAAACTGAAACAGTTTGGCGTCAAGCAACTGAGTACGGAGTTCCACGTATCGTATTTGCCAACAAAATGGACAAAATCGGTGCTGACTTCCTTTACTCAGTAAGCACACTTCACGATCGTCTTCAAGCAAATGCTCACCCAATTCAATTGCCAATCGGTGCTGAAGATGACTTCCGTGGGATCATTGACTTGATCAAGATGAAAGCTGAAATCTATACTAATGACCTTGGTACAGATATCCTTGAAGAAGACATCCCAGCTGAATACCTTGAGCAAGCTCAAGAATACCGTGAAAAATTGATCGAAGCAGTTGCTGAAACTGACGAAGAATTGATGATGAAATACCTCGAAGGTGAAGAAATCACTAACGAAGAATTGAAAGCTGGTATCCGTAAAGCGACTATCAACGTTGAATTCTTCCCAGTATTGTGTGGTTCTGCCTTCAAGAATAAAGGTGTTCAATTGATGCTTGATGCGGTTATCGACTACCTTCCAAGCCCACTTGATATCCCTGCGATCAAAGGTATCAACCCAGATACAGATGAAGAAGAAACTCGTCCAGCATCTGATGAAGAGCCATTTGCAGCTCTTGCCTTCAAGATCATGACTGACCCATTCGTAGGTCGTTTGACATTCTTCCGTGTTTACTCAGGTGTTCTTCAATCAGGTTCTTACGTATTGAACACTTCTAAAGGTAAACGTGAACGTATCGGACGTATCCTTCAAATGCACGCTAACAGCCGTCAAGAAATCGACACTGTTTACTCAGGTGATATCGCTGCTGCCGTTGGTTTGAAAGACACTACAACTGGTGACTCATTGACAGATGAAAAAGCTAAAATCATCCTTGAGTCAATCAACGTTCCAGAACCAGTTATCCAATTGATGGTTGAGCCTAAATCTAAAGCAGACCAAGATAAGATGGGTATCGCCCTTCAAAAATTGGCTGAAGAAGATCCAACATTCCGCGTTGAAACTAACGTTGAAACTGGTGAAACAGTTATCTCTGGTATGGGTGAACTTCACCTTGACGTCCTTGTTGACCGTATGCGTCGTGAGTTCAAAGTTGAAGCGAACGTAGGTGCTCCTCAAGTATCTTACCGTGAAACATTCCGCGCTTCTACTCAAGCACGTGGATTCTTCAAACGTCAGTCTGGTGGTAAAGGTCAGTTCGGTGATGTATGGATTGAATTTACTCCAAACGAAGAAGGAAAAGGATTCGAATTCGAAAACGCAATCGTCGGTGGTGTGGTTCCTCGTGAATTTATCCCAGCGGTTGAAAAAGGTTTGGTAGAATCTATGGCTAACGGTGTTCTTGCTGGTTATCCAATGGTTGACGTTAAAGCTAAGCTTTACGATGGTTCATACCACGATGTCGACTCATCTGAAACTGCCTTCAAGATCGCTGCATCTCTTGCACTTAAAGAAGCTGCTAAGACTGCACAACCAGCTATCCTTGAACCAATGATGCTTGTAACCATCACTGTTCCAGAAGAAAACCTTGGTGATGTTATGGGTCACGTAACTGCTCGTCGTGGACGTGTAGATGGTATGGAAGCACACGGTAACAGCCAAATCGTTCGTGCTTACGTTCCACTTGCTGAAATGTTTGGTTACGCAACAGTTCTTCGTTCTGCATCACAAGGACGTGGTACATTTATGATGGTATTCGATCACTACGAAGATGTACCTAAGTCAGTACAAGAAGAAATCATTAAGAAAAACAAAGGTGAAGAATAATTCACCGTCACTTTAAAAGAAGTCACTTTGTGGCTTCTTTTTCTGTTTGGTAGAAATAGGAAAAAGTGCCTCAAATATGGTAAAATAGAAGGAGTATATTGTGAGGAAAATGGATGTCAACCACTTTTGAAATTTTAATGAATCAGTTGGGAATCCCCGCTGAAATGAGAAATCATGAGGCCTTCTCTCAGGCTGAAATAGAACAAGTCATTGTTCATAAACGAAGCAAAGTTTGGGAGTTTCATTTTGTTTTTGAAAATATCTTGCCTTTTGAACTTTTTCTAGAGTTGAAAAGAGGCTTGAAAGAAGAATTCTCAAAAACGGGAAATCAGGCTAGTTTTGAGATAAAAACGAGAAATCAGGAATTTTCTAGAGAACTTTTACAAGCCTACTATCGAGAGGCTTTTTCGGATGGTCCTTGCGCTAGTCAAGGTTTTCGTTCTATATATCAGAATTTTCAGGTTCGCTTTGAAAATGACCAGTTGATTATCGAAGCCTCTGAAGCGGCAGATACAGAGCATTTTAGAAAAAATCATCTGCCAAATCTTAGCAAACAGCTGGAACTTTTTGGCTTTCCTAAACTTTCTTGCATCTTAGAAAAAAATGAAGAGCTCACAAGGGAAGAACAAGAAGCCTTTCAGACGGAAAATCAAATGATTATCCAAGCTGCTAATGAAGAAACCCTTCGGGCTATGGAACAATTGGAACAGATGGCGCCACCACCTCCAGTAGAGGATAAGCCTGTCTTTGATTTTCAAGCCAAGAAGGCAGCTGCCAAGCCAAAACTAGACAAGGCAGAGATTACTCCTATGATTGAGGTTAATACTGAGGAAAATCGTCTGGTTTTTGAAGGAGTTGTCTTTGATGTCGAGCAGAAGGTGACTAGAACAGGTCGTGTCTTAATTAATTTCAAGATGACGGACTATACATCTAGCTTCTCCATGCAAAAATGGGTTAAAAATGAAGAAGAAGCTCTGAAGTTTGACATGATCAAGAAAAATTCTTGGCTCCGTGTTCGTGGGAATGTTGAGGTCAATAATTTCACGCGAGACTTGACCATGAATGTACAGGATGTTCAGGAAGTCGTCCACTATGAGCGTAAAGACTTGATGCCAGAGGGAGAACGTCGGGTTGAGTTCCATGCACATACCAATATGTCCACCATGGATGCTCTACCTGAAGTTGAAGAACTCGTTGCGAAAGCAGCTAAATGGGGACATAAGGCGGTAGCAATCACGGACCATGGGAATGTTCAATCCTTCCCTCATGGCTATAAGGCGGCTAAGAAAGCTGGTATTCAGCTGATCTATGGGATGGAAGCTAATATCGTTGAGGATCGTGTTCCTATCGTCTATAACGAAGTGGAGATGGATCTTTCTGAAGCTACCTATGTAGTCTTTGACGTGGAAACAACTGGTCTATCAGCAATCTATAATGATTTGATTCAGGTGGCAGCTTCCAAGATGTATAAGGGCAATATCATTGCTGAGTTTGATGAATTTATCAATCCTGGGCACCCCTTATCAGCCTTTACAACTGAATTGACAGGGATTACTGATGATCATGTAAAAAACGCTAAACCCTTGATTCAAGTTCTGAAAGAATTCCAAGAATTCTGTAAAGATACCGTTCTTGTAGCCCATAATGCAAGCTTTGACGTTGGTTTTATGAATGCCAACTATGAGCGTCACGGTCTTCCAAAAATTACTCAACCTGTCATCGATACGCTAGAGTTCGCTAGAAATCTCTATCCAGAGTACAAGCGACATGGTTTGGGACCCTTGACCAAACGTTTTAGTGTAGCTCTAGAACACCACCATATGGCCAACTATGATGCGGAAGCAACTGGCCGTCTGCTCTTTATCTTTATCAAAGAAGTAGCAGAAAAACACGGTGTTACTAACTTGGCACGATTAAACCTTGATTTAATCAGTCCGGATTCATATAAAAAAGCTCGAGTCAAGCATGCGACCATCTATGTGAAAAATCAAGTGGGCTTGAAAAATATCTTTAAGCTGGTTTCCCTCTCTAATACCCAGTATTTTGAAGGAGTTCCACGGATTCCACGTACGGTACTAGATGCCCATCGAGAAGGTTTGATCTTAGGTTCAGCCTGTACGGAAGGGGAAGTCTTTGATGCAGTCGTATCACAAGGTGTAGATGCGGCAGTCGAAGTAGCTAAATACTATGATTTTATCGAGGTCATGCCACCAGCTATCTATGCACCTCTGATTGCCAAAGAGCAAGTTAAGGACATGGAGGAGCTTCAGACCATTATCAAGAGTTTGATAGAGGTCGGAGACCGTCTCGGTAAGCCCGTTCTTGCGACAGGAAATGTCCACTATCTCGAACCTGAGGATGAAATTTATCGAGAAATCATCGTCCGCAGTCTAGGTCAGGGAGCTATGATTAACCGAACGATCGGCCATGGAGAAGCTGCCCAACCAGCTCCGCTACCCAAGGCACATTTTAGAACAACTAATGAAATGTTGGATGAATTTGCCTTTCTAGGAGAAGATTTAGCTCGTAAGATTGTCATTGAAAATACCAATTCCTTAGCAGAAATCTTTGAGACTGTTGAGGTCGTTAAAGGTGATTTGTATACACCTTTCATTGACCAAGCCGAGGAAACGGTTGCCGAGTTAACCTATAAAAAAGCTTTTGAAATCTATGGAAATCCACTCCCAGATATTGTCGATTTGCGGATTGAAAAAGAACTAACCTCTATTCTGGGGAATGGCTTTGCCGTGATTTATCTAGCTTCACAGATGCTAGTGCAGCGCTCCAACGAACGAGGCTATTTAGTTGGTTCCCGTGGGTCTGTTGGATCCAGTTTCGTTGCGACCATGATTGGAATTACCGAGGTTAATCCGCTTTCTCCTCACTATGTCTGTGGTCAGTGTCAGTACAGTGAGTTTATCACAGATGGTTCCTACGGTTCAGGTTTTGATATGCCAGATAAAGACTGTCCAAACTGTGGGCACAAGCTCAGCAAGAATGGACAGGACATTCCTTTCGAGACCTTCCTTGGTTTTGATGGGGATAAGGTACCTGATATCGATTTGAACTTCTCAGGTGAAGACCAACCGAGCGCCCACTTGGATGTTCGTGATATCTTTGGGGAAGAGTATGCCTTCCGTGCAGGAACGGTTGGTACGGTGGCTGCCAAGACAGCCTATGGATTTGTTAAGGGTTACGAGCGTGACTATGGCAAGTTCTACCGTGAAGCCGAAGTAGAGCGCCTAGCCCAAGGAGCTGCAGGTGTTAAGCGTACGACCGGTCAGCACCCAGGGGGAATCGTTGTTATCCCTAACTATATGGATGTCTATGACTTTACTCCTGTGCAGTATCCTGCAGATGATGTCACTGCTGAATGGCAAACCACCCACTTTAACTTCCACGATATCGATGAGAACGTCCTTAAGCTCGATGTCCTGGGACACGATGATCCGACCATGATTCGCAAGCTCCAGGACTTGTCAGGCATTGATCCAAATGATATTCCTATGGATGATCCTGGTGTCATGGACCTCTTTTCAGGTACAGATATCTTGGGAGTGACACCTGAGCAAATCGGCACCTCGACCGGTATGCTTGGAATTCCAGAGTTTGGAACCAACTTTGTTCGAGGAATGGTGGATGAAACCCATCCGACGACCTTTGCGGAGTTGCTACAGCTTTCTGGTCTGTCTCACGGTACCGACGTATGGTTGGGAAATGCCCAGGATTTGATTAAGGCTGGAATTGCAGACCTGTCAACCGTTATCGGATGTCGGGATGACATCATGGTTTACCTCATGCACGCTGGTCTAGATCCAAAGATGGCCTTTACTATCATGGAGCGTGTACGTAAGGGATTGTGGCTCAAAATCTCTGAAGAAGAGCGCAACGGTTATATCGAAGCTATGAAGGCCAACAATGTGCCTGAGTGGTATATCGAATCTTGTGGGAAAATTAAGTACATGTTCCCTAAAGCCCATGCGGCAGCCTACGTTATGATGGCCTTGCGTGTAGCCTACTTCAAGGTTCACCATCCAATTTATTATTATTGTGCTTACTTTTCCATCCGTGCCAAGGCCTTTGATATCAAGACCATGGGGGCAGGCTTGGATGCTATCAAGCGCAAGATGCAAGAAATTGCTGAAAAACGAAAGAACAATGAAGCTTCCAACGTAGAAATTGACCTTTACACAACACTTGAAATCGTCAATGAGATGTGGGAACGTGGCTTTAAGTTCGGCAAATTGGACCTCTACCGCAGTGATGCGACCGAATTCATCATCGATGGAGACACCCTCATCCCACCGTTTGTCGCTATGGATGGTCTTGGAGAGAACGTTGCCAAGCAATTGGTGCGAGCTCGTCAAGAAGGTGAGTTCCTTTCTAAAACAGAACTCCGCAAGCGTGGTGGACTTTCCTCAACTTTAGTTGAAAAGATGGATGAAATGGGAATTCTGGGCAATATGCCAGAGGACAACCAGTTGAGTCTGTTTGATGAGTTGTTTTAAAAAAATTGCTTATTTTGATTAAGTGGACAAAATATGTCCACTTGATTTGTTATAATTCTCTTAAAAATAATAGAAAAGAGAGTATAATATGGTGGATCAAGGAATTTTAAATTCTAACGTGTCAATTGAAGAGCAAATTTACAATTTTGAAAAAGGCTTGAAAGATGATGGGAGTGATTGGACTGGATTCCCACAAATAGACTTAAAAGAAGATTCTCAATGTATTTACATTTGCGGTATTTCAGAGACTGACAGATGGCATTTGTTTTATACGTTAACTAAAATAAAACCTGCTACTCCAATAGCATCACTTGGATATTATCGAGTGAGAGATAATTTGATTTTTTCTAAACATAGTCAATGGTTAAAATTGCAAATGGAGTATACAGAGTATGACTTGATTTTTCTGGAGGGAGTTCAACTTTTGGGAGAGGCTGATCAAAGGGTACAGGAATACTGGATGCAGCAATTCAAAGAGAATAAGAAAAGAAGCAAACTCTTCATTGTATATTCAGACTGCTTACCCGAAGACTTAAAAAATATGGATGAATCCGTAGTTGAGTTCTTCGAATCTGGCATAGTGGTACAGTTGAAATCACCTAAGGGCTAGTTTATTTTGCTTTAATCGTTTTGAATATAAAGTGCTAGTTAGACTATAGAAGTGATAATAATGTACTAGAAATAATATTGTTTGAATAATCTGTAGAAGGAAATTGCAAATGAATGATCAAGAGAGACTACTAACAATTTTTTTACGTTTACAGTTAGGTTCTTCACTAGGAAAAAAGCAACTGGCTAAGGAATTTGAGGTTAGCGAAAAGACGATACAGAGAGATTTTTCGCTCCTTCGTGATATTTTATCCAGTCATCCCGATTTTAGTGGAGATTTGCTTTATAACCGTAAGACGAATAAGTATAGCCTATCAAGTAAGGCAGTTTTTAATAAAAAGGATATACTCGTTATTTCAAAGATTTTATTGGAAAATCGAGCACTGAATAGGCCAGAAATTGATAGCTTACTAAATAATTTACTGATTTTAGTTCCTCGTGATGACCAGAAAGAAATTGAGCAGATTATTGGTAGTGAAAAGCTTAATTATGCTCCCTTAACGGATCAACAAGATAGAATAGAGAAAATTTGGAATTTATCAGAAGCTATTTTACATGAACAGGTTCTAGACATTATCTATCAAAAACCTTATTCTGAGTCTTCTAAGAGGCAGACTGTTTTACCAGTCTCTCTTTACTATGATAGTCATTATTTCTATCTGGTTGTCTACCAGTTGAAACATGCTACTTATATTACTTTAAGAATAGACCGTATCCAGTCATGGTCTCTTAGTGGTATAGAGAAACCCTCTATTTCTTATCGAGATAAATTTAGAGATGGTGACATTCGTAACGAGAGAGTAGATGCTTTTATCGGGAAGAAAATCAGTATTGAAATCGAGTACTTGTACGATCCAACGATTGTGATGGATCAATTTCCAAATGCAAAAATAGTTGGGAAAAATGGCGATTGGACTCATTTTAAGTTTGAAAGTCAGCACACACCAGGGCTTAAACGCTGGTTGCTGGGACAAGGGGAAGCAGTTACTGTTTTATCTCCTCGGATTTTAGTAGAGGATATGAAGCAAACAGTTCAAGAAATGATAGATAAATATAGATGGGGATAAAATGACTATTCAATTTACTTCTAAAAAGGTTGGAGAACTATTGAAAAAAGGGAATTTGCGGATTCCTTCTTATCAAAGACCATATAAATGGAACAGAAAACATATACGTAATCTTTTTTATGATTTACGAGATGCTATGGGGAAAAAGGAATATCAGATTGGTTCCGTTATCTTACATAAAAATGATGGATACTTAGATATTGTCGATGGACAGCAACGGCTAATTTCAATTTCCTTGTTTCTTCATTTATTAGATAGTTTAGAGAATTATAAGGGTGCTAAGCAACTGCTGAGTAGTGCTGAATTTGGAGAGCTATCTTGCTATCATGCGAGTGAAAATTATAATGAGTGGAAAAATTTGACTCAATTGGTCGGCGAAAATCAGGCAAAAGATATTTGCAACTTTTTATTGGAAAATTGTTCTGTCTCCGTGATTACTATGCCACAGAAACGATTATCTGAAGCCTTTCAGTTATTTGATTCTCAGAATAATCGTGGAAAATCTTTAGAACCTCATGATTTGCTCAAAGCCTATCATCTTCGCAAGCAAGATTCAGAAGATGAAAAGATTGTGGAAAAGTGGGAGCAATTTGTAGAAGATAAAGATTTAAGTCTCAAAGAGTTATTTGATAAACATCTTTTTCGTATGAGACGTTGGTCTCGAGGAGAGACAGGATTGACAAACAAGCGTTATGGTTCTTATCTCCGTTTTACAGAGGATTTTATTGATGATTTTAAAGGTGTTGATTTAAGTCAGAATTTTCCATACCTAGAATTATATCGTCATATTGAAAACTTCCCTATGTCAATAACTATGCCAATCATTGATGGAAGTAAATTTTTTGAGTATATTGAATCCGTCCATAAGACTATTAAAGAACATAAGAATTTTTTAAATGAAAAGTTAGTTTTTTCTGATGAGACTGATAGGGAAAAGAATAGTTCAGATTATCCAGAAGGTATGTCGAAAATTTACAATAGTTCAAAAGGACGCTATCTAAAGTGTCATAATTTGTTCCTAAATATTTGTTCGCTTTTTGCAGAGAGATTTGGAAAAGAAGAATTATCAAAAGAAATAGTAGAGACCTTGTTTATTTGGGCTTACTACCCCCGTGTAAAGTCTCGTGCTATATATGATGCTACTGTAGGGAACTATGCTGCAGGAGGAAAATTCAGACAAAAAGAGATTCAAAAGCTATTCCAACTATTAGCACATACTGTGACTCCGAATGATTTCATGGTTAAGATAGATAGAGAATTATTTGAAAATTATACTGTGGAACAAATTATAGAAGAGGAAAAAGATAAATGGTAGAAACACATATATGCTTATCAGTTAATCATTTGCTAAATGAAGAGACCTATGCTATTCCTCTTTATCAAAGAAATTTTGCTTGGACTTATGATGAAATCGAACAATTATTGAACGATGTAGCAGATGCTTTTCAAGAAAAAAGAGACAATTACTATATTGGAACATTAGTCGTCAATGAAGAGAATGGTATTTTCAAAATTATAGATGGCCAACAACGCACCACAGCCCTTAATTTAATTGCCTTGGTTTTGAAAAATGAGTTTGATTGTGACAGATTAGAGGCGGTTCGTTTAACTTTCCCAGCTCGGAGGAAATCAAATGAAAATATTCAAAAACTATTTACTAAGCAAAAAATTTTTGAGGACGATGAAAATGAATTAACTAGAGGGTACAGACGTGCTAAAGATGCATTAGAAAATGTGCTAGGAGAGCGTCAACTTGATACTCAGTCTTTCGTTGATTATCTTTTTAATAAAGTCATCATTTTTCGGAGTATACTTCCTAAAGATTTGGATTTGAATCTTTATTTTGAACGTTTTAACTCTCGAGGTGAGCAACTAGAAGCTCATGAAATTCTTAAGGCGCAAATGATGGCTAAGTTTGGTAAAGATCAAGAAATGGCACAAAAATTTGCGAGAATATGGGATGCTTGCGCAGACTTTGATAAGCCAGTAATCAATGCATTTACAAAAAAAGCAAAGAAAAAGCATTCTGATGCAGAAAGAGAAAAAATCTTTCCTTTGAATTGGATTAAAGGAAATCATTATCAAAATAGTTTCCTTTTAAATATCGATGAGTCTTTAAGCCAAATAGAAGTTCAATCAAGTAATAAGAAGTCTTTATTATCTAGTATAGGAAATAAAGAATCTACAACAGTTAAAGTAGTATCACATACGAATGAAGTGGAAAAATACAGAACGATTATAAACTTTGAAACATTTTTATATTTCGTTTATTATATAACATTTGGTAATGTATCCCCTTCTGATATACAGCTTGATGATAAGAAATTATTAGAAACATTTGAAAATATAACTAGTGTTAATACAAGTGTAGAGGATGTTACATTATTTATTAGAAATTTATTGAAATTAAAATTTATATTTGATAATTTGATTGTACGAATGTCACAAGAGACTAATAATAGAAGACAAGAAAATGATTGGTTTCTGCAGAAAGTTTATCGAAATGATTATAATAACAAAGCTGGAGGAGATTTGTTTGTTCAATATTATTATGATAAAAATTCTTTTGAAGAGTTCAATGATGATATTTTAATGCTTCAATCCATGTTTGCTGTGACTTTCACTGCTAATCGGAATAGTCGTTGGTTATATGAGATTTTACAATTTCTCTTCAGACATATTGAAGAACTAAATGATCAAGAATTTGGTGCTCGTTTTAAAGAATTTCTAGAAAAAATGGCAGTGACGTATGCAGAAGAAAGATTGTTTACTGAGGATAGAAGAATTAAGAAATATGGTGCAATTCCTGTTTATGCTTTTAACTTTGTAGATTATGTTTTATGGAAAAATCGTGAAGAATTGAAGAAAGATTATGATGTTAAGTTTGAAGATTTCAAATTTGCATATCGTCGTTCTATAGAGCATTGGTTTCCACAACATCCAAATAGTGATGAAAGAGTTGAAAAAATTGATGATAAATTTTTGCACTCCTTTGGGAATCTCTGTATCATTACAGATAGTCAAAATTCGAAGTTTGGAAATTTAGTTCCAAGTGCAAAATATAAACAGTGGGAAGGAATTTTCAATCGCCAGAGTTTAAAATTACAGATGATGGCAGATGTAACGGTAAAGAATGATAAATGGGGTATTCGTGAGATTCAATCTATGGAAAAAGAAGTGGAAAGATATGTACACGACTTTTGTGATAGTTAAATAAAAACAAGCTTTATTAGGCTTGTTTTTAAATTTACATCATATGTGATATACTAGTAAGGGAAGAATTTTGAGTAAGACAAATATGCTCAAAGATTTGAAATAAAAATAGAAAAGAGAAAACAGAATGGTTTTACCAAATTTTAAAGAAAATTTAGAAAAATATGCTAAGTTGTTGGTTGCAAACGGAGTGAACGTGCAACCTGGTCACACCTTAGCTCTCTCCATCGATGTGGAGCAACGCGAGTTGGCTCACTTAATTGTTAAAGAAGCCTATGCACTTGGAGCGCACGAAGTTATCGTCCAATGGGCAGATGACTTTCTAAACCGTGAAAAATTCCTTCATGCGCCGATGGAGCGTTTGGACAATGTACCAGAATACAAGATCGCTGAGATGAACTACCTTCTTGAAAACAAAGCAAGTCGCCTCGGTGTTCGTTCTTCTGACCCAGGTGCCTTGAACGGAGTGGATGCTGAAAAGCTTTCAGCTTCTGCTAAAGCTATGGGAATTGCCATGAAGCCAATGCGTATTGCAACCCAATCTAACAAGGTTAGCTGGACGGTTGCTGCTGCAGCTGGACTCGAGTGGGCTAAGAAGGTCTTTCCAAATGCTGCAAGCGACGAAGAAGCAGTCGATCTCCTTTGGGACCAAATCTTCAAAACTTGCCGTATCTACGAAGAAGATCCAGTTAAGGCTTGGGAAGAACATGCTGCTATCCTCAAGAGCAAGGCGGAAATGCTCAACAAAGAGCAATTCTCAGCTCTTCACTACACAGCACCTGGAACAGATTTGACACTTGGCTTGCCTAAGAACCACGTTTGGGAATCAGCTGGAGCTATCAATGCCCAAGGTGAAGGCTTCTTGCCAAACATGCCAACAGAAGAAGTTTTTACAGCTCCTGACTTCCGTCGTGCTGATGGTTATGTAACGTCTACAAAACCTCTTAGCTACAATGGAAATATCATCGAAGGCATCAAAGTAACCTTTGAAAATGGTCAAATTGTTGATATCACTGCTGAAAAGGGTGACCAGGTTATGAAGGACCTTGTCTTTAAGAATGCTGGTGCGCGTGCCTTGGGTGAATGTGCCTTGGTACCCGATCCAAGCCCAATTTCACAGTCAGGTATTACCTTCTTTAATACTCTTTTCGACGAAAATGCATCGAACCACTTGGCTATCGGTGCAGCCTATGCAACTAGCGTTGTTGGCGGAGCAGAGATGAGCGAAGAAGAACTTGAAGCTGCAGGGCTTAACCGTTCAGATGTTCATGTTGACTTTATGATTGGTTCTAACCAAATGGATATCGATGGTATCCGTGAGGATGGAACACGCGTACCACTCTTCCGCAATGGAGATTGGGCAATTTAAGGAGAATCTATGCTTGGAAGTATGTTTGTCGGTCTTTTAATCGGACTACTAGCAGGAGCTATCACTAATCGTGGCGAACGTATGGGATGCTTCGGGAAAATGTTTCTCGGCTGGATTGGTGCCTTTCTAGGACAATTACTCTTTGGTTCTTGGGGACCAAGCCTAAGCGGAACAGCCATTATCCCATCAGTTCTCGGGGCTATGATTTTGTTAGCCATTTTTTGGGAAAGAGGAAGCTAAGTTTCGATTAAAAAACTTGTATAATAATAAAGATTAAAGGAGGTTGGAATTGTTTCAACCTCTTTTTAAAGTGCTAGATAAAGTTATTTGAAAGCACTCATCTAAGCTTAGCCACAGACCTTTCAGTGACTGGTCCTTTTTATATTGCCTCAAGTATGGTACAATAAAAACATGAGAATTCAACAATTACACTATATTATCAAAATCGTAGAGACTGGTTCTATGAATGAGGCTGCCAAGCAGCTTTTTATCACTCAGCCTAGTCTTTCAAATGCAGTTCGTGACCTAGAAAATGAGATGGGGATTGAGATTTTTATCCGCAATCCCAAGGGAATCACCCTCACACGTGATGGGATGGAGTTTTTATCCTATGCCCGTCAGGTTGTCGAGCAAACTCAACTCCTAGAAGAACGTTATAAGAATCCAATCGCTCATCGCGAGCTTTTTAGTGTGTCTTCGCAGCACTATGCCTTCGTGGTTAATGCCTTTGTTTCCTTACTTAAGAAAAGCGATATGGAAAAGTACGAGCTTTTTTTGCGTGAAACTAGAACCTGGGAAATCATCGATGACGTCAAGAACTTCCGTAGTGAAGTCGGAGTCCTCTTTTTAAATAGCTATAACCGGGACGTTCTTTCGAAGATGTTGGATGACAATCATCTCGTTGCCCACCATCTCTTTACAGCACAGCCCCATATCTTTGTCAGCAAGTCTAACCCGCTTGCCAAAAAAGACAAGGTGCAGTTGGCAGACCTAGAAGACTTCCCATACTTGAGCTATGATCAAGGTACCCATAATTCCTTCTATTTCTCAGAAGAGATTTTGTCTCAGGAACACCACAAGAAATCCATCGTGGTTAGTGACCGTGCGACCTTGTTCAATCTCTTGATTGGTTTGGACGGCTATACCATCGCGACTGGTATCCTCAATAGTAATCTTAATGGGGACAATATTGTTTCCATTCCTCTAGATATTGATGATCCTATTGAACTGGTTTATATCCAGCATGAGAAAACGAGCTTATCTAAGATGGGTGAACGTTTCATCGAGTATTTGCTTGAAGAAGTTCGTTTTGATAGCTAATCGTAAGTACATTAGAAAAGAAAAGGAAATATGACTACAATGAATACCAATGATTTTGATTTTCACTTGCCTGAGGAGTTGATTGCACAAACACCTCTGGAAAAGCGCGATGCCTCTAAGCTCTTGATGGTCAATCGCCAGACTGGAGAATTTCAAGATCGCCACTTTCACTCCATTATTGAAATGCTAGAGCCAGGTGATGCCCTGGTGATGAATGATACCCGTGTTTTGCCAGCACGACTTCATGGTCAAAAGGAAGAAACAGGGGGCCATGTTGAACTCTTGCTCTTGAAAAATATAGCAGGAGACGAATGGGAAGTCTTGGCAAAACCTGCTAAACGTCTCAAGGTCGGCGCCCGTGTTGTCTTTGGTGATGGTCGACTAAGCGCAGTTGTGACTGAGGAATTAACCCATGGTGGCCGTATTGTCCGTTTTGAGTATGAAGGAATTTTCCTAGAAGTACTTGAAAGTCTTGGAGAAATGCCCTTGCCTCCTTATATCCATGAAAAGTTGGATGACCGTGAACGTTACCAGACAGTCTATGCCAAGGAGAGTGGATCAGCAGCAGCCCCGACTGCAGGTCTCCATTTTACCAAGGAATTACTGGAAGAAATCCAGCAAAAAGGGGTTCGCCTAGTCTATCTGACCTTGCACGTTGGACTTGGGACCTTTAGACCTGTTTCAGTAGATAATTTGGATGAACACGAGATGCACTCAGAGTTTTACCAATTGTCTGAGGAAGCTGCAGCGACCTTGCGACAGGTCAAGGAAAATGGTGGCCGTGTCATTGCTGTGGGGACAACCTCTATCCGTACACTAGAGACTATCGGAAGCAAGTTTGACGGCCAAATCCAGGCCGATTCTGGCTGGACCAATATCTTTATCAAGCCTGGCTATGATTGGAAAGTGGTGGATGCTTTTTCTACTAATTTCCACTTGCCTAAATCAACATTGGTTATGCTCGTTTCTGCCTTTGCAGGCCGTGAATTGGTCCTCGAAGCCTATCAGCATGCTATCGATGAAAAATACCGTTTCTTTAGCTTTGGCGATGCCATGTTTATCTATTAAAGCTATTAAAAAATCAAAGAAGATATAAAGAGAGACTGATTCATTCTTGGATCAGTTTTTTGCTTGATCTTACACAAAGTTACCAAAATAACTATTGAATTATAGACAAATAAATGATACACTGAAAACTACAGGTTAGCCGTCAAAAATATATGTAATTTCGGACTAGCCATTTTAGATTCAGACTAAACTGGGTCATCATTTCAAAAGGAGATTTTTATGAAAAACAAAACATTGCGTTACACTAGTCTTTCAGCTCTTGCTTTGCTGGCGGTCTTAACATTAGCTGCTTGTGGAGGAAATGCTGAAAAAACTACAGCATCTTCAAGCAAAGAGGCTTCATCCTCTAAAGTAACTAAGGAGTCATCAAGTAAAACAGAAGCTAGTCAAAAAGAGGAGCAGAAGTCTGAGACAAGTTCTTCAAGCGCTACAGCTACTCAAACTGAGACAAAGGCGGAAAATCAAAAAGATTATTCTAAATTCCTTGGAACTTGGGAGAATTATGCTGGAACAACTGCTACAGTCACAGCGGATGGAATCGTGACCATTCAAAGCTCAAAAGGCACCTTTAAATATGAGATGGACAAAGTAGAGGAGAAGGACGGTTACTATTTGACAGGAATTCATCTTGTTGGTGGTGGAGAAGGAGCACGCCTTATCTTTACCCCAGCAGGCGTAGCAAATGAATTAACTGGTACGGATGGTAGCCAAGACGTCTTGGCAATCGGCCAATCACCAAGCGACAAAGATAGTCATTTTTACCGAAATTAAGAATGAAAAAAGAAAAAGTGAGCCAAATCGACGGCTCGCTTTTTGAGTGGTGAAAAGTATGGATGAGATTGATTTGACAAGTAAAAAAGCCTTGATTCCAAGACTTTTTCCTGTTGTTTAGATGCCCCTGCATAATTTTTGAAGAGTTTTCATGTTGAAAATAATCAAAACTATTGAAATAAGTAAAAAGTTGAACTATAGGGAATATTGTGTCATAATAGGTAATAGATGAATAATTAATAGATTGGAAATAATGCTTTCTTACCTTAACAAGTTGAATTGGTTATACATTTTTTCGTCGCAATTGTGTCTATCTCTCGAGTTTAGCTAGTTTTTATAAGCTCTGGCTTCTAATCAATATAACAAATTTTAGAAGTGCATAAGACAAGATGGTGACATTACTACAGTCATTTCTAGTCACCATATGTTGCTGGCACAGGCTGTTTGTAGTGTTGGCTATTTACTAGTCAGTTTAATCGGAGTGTTTAATTTTTATTGTTGAAAGGTTTTTATATGGCGAAAATTCTATCTTTAGGTCTGACAGGTAAGAAATTACTTGCTCAGGGGTTCTTGTTTGTTCTGCTAGGTCTCATCTTGATGGTCACGGGGACTTGGTTGCCAGTAAAGGTTATTCGACTGGTTCTGTTTTTAGCTTGGATAGCAACGGTCTTAGATTTAGTATTACGTATTTTCAAAAAAAGTCAGTCAACGGACACCTTGGGAGTTGCACTGGTTAAATTGTTAGTGCTGGGATATTTGCTTGGCTCCAATCTTGCGACGGATGTGCCGATTTATATTTTGGCTCTTGTGATTGGAGTTTATCAGATTTTTCATGCTAGTATTAACCTTGTCACCTATGTTCTCTACCGCAAAAACAAAATTCGACCTCGTTTTCGTCTCTTACTAGATGGACTCGTACTAGTTTTTCTTGGTGGGACTAGTCTTTTGTCCTCTACAGGAAATTCTGTCTTTCAACTCTTTGTATTAGGGGCTTATTTTTTCCTTTATGGTCTGTCCAATATCCGTGATGGTTTCTTGTTTGAGGAGGAAATTGGGAAAAACCATCTCAAACGTCGCATTAGAATTAGCTTACCTATTGTCCTAGCCGCTCTCATCCCTGCAAGAACTTTAGCAAAAATCAACAAATTCATGCAGGAAAATGCTGATGAGAGAGAGGATATCCATCTTGGAATGGTGAAGTCTGGTAAGACAGCGGAGCTTGAAATTTTTGTTCATACAGCTGAGACCTCTCTGTTTTCGGCAATTGGTCATGTGGATATCTGCTATCAAGGCCGTGTTATTTCTTATGGCAACTATGATCCGTCTTCTGAGACCTTATTTGGCATGGTAGGAGATGGTGTCTTATATTTCTGTGATCGTGACAAGTACATTGACCTATGTAAACGTGAGAGTCAAAAAACGCTTTTTGGTTATGGGATAGATTTGACGCCTGAAATGGAAAAAGCAGTTCAGAAAAAGTTGGCTGAATTGAAACAACTGACGATTCCATGGGAGCCAAGTGCAGATAAAATCATGACAGGTGATGGTAAGGAAGACTACACCTACGCTTATAAAATCAGACATGAGACAGATGGGGAACTTTATAAATTTATCAAATCTAAGTTTAAATCCTACTTTGTCTTATCTACAAACTGTGTGCTCTTGGCTGATACCATAGTCGGTCAGGCTGGCACCGATATCCTCTCACCCAAAGGATTTATCGCTCCAGGAACTTACCAAGCCTACCTTAATCGAGAGTTTGAAAAACCAAATAGTATAGTCGTATCTAAACATGTTTATTAAGGAGAATTTATGAACTTAGTAAAAAAATACACCCCGTTAATACTTTTTATAGGGCTGGTTGCTCTTGTAATTCTGAATGCATCGAGCTTTATATCAGGAGCAATCTCTCTCTTTGATGTAATATCAACCTTGATTTATGGTGCTGTTATTGCTTTTGTGCTTAATGTTCCTATGAAAAAAATTGAACAGTACTTAGTTAAATTGAAGGTAAAGGCAGAGTTGCGTCGTCCGATTGCCATGGTACTTGTTTTCCTAGCTCTTATCTTAATCGTGATTGCTCTTTTGGTTTTGGTGCTGCCAACCCTAGCCCAGACTATTAGTCAGCTGGGAACAGTCCTTTCAACAGTCCTTACTCAACTTGGGAAATTGCTAGGCAGCTCGGAATTTGTAACCAAAGACATGTTGTCAACTATCGTATCAGGCATACAGGGACAATCTAGTTCTATTAGCCAAGCTTTGATAGGTTTTTTATCAGGTCTGACTAGTAATATCGGCAATATTTTTTCAAGTTTGATGAATGCCTTTTTGATTATAGTCTTCACCTTTTTATTTTTATCCAGTAAGGAACATTTGGCAGCGATGACGAGTCGACTTCTAAAAGTTTTTCTTCCAGAGAAGGTGGTGATAAAGTTGACTTACATTGGACAAGTAGCACTAGAGACTTATGACCAATTTTTGATGAGTCAGCTGATTGAAGCAGTTATCATAGGAGTTATGATAGCGGTTGGTTACAGCGTGTTTGGGATACCCTATGGAGTAATGACAGGTATCTTTGCAGGAGTGCTATCGTTCATTCCTTATGTAGGGCCTATGATTGCTTGTGTTGTGGGAGCGATTTTTATCTTCACAGTGAGTCCTACTCAAGCCTTACTTTCTCTTCTTCTATATCAAGTTATACAGCTGATTGAAGGAAACCTTATTTATCCTAGAGTTGTAGGTCAGTCTATTGGTTTGCCAGCTATTTTCACGCTTGCGGCTGCTAGTATTGGAGGCAATCTCTTTGGCTTACTTGGGATGATATTCTTTACACCGATATTTGCTGTTATCTATCGATTGGTTAAGGAATTTGTCGTTGCAAAGGAAAATCAGCTAGATTAAGAAAAACTAAATTTAATAAGATATACTGAGAAGAGAGTGAGAGATTCTCTTCTCTTTTATTTCTAAATACTTTTCTACAAAAAGCTATTAGACGTTAAAAAAAGCCTTGGTTTCAAGGCTTATTTCTGTTGATTTAGATGTGCCCCCTGCAGGGCTCGAACCTGCGACCCATAGATTAAGAGTCTACTGCTCTACCAACTGATCTAAGAAGGCAAATAAAAAGCTGAGAATGTAACTTCCCAGCTTTTTTAATATGCCCAAAATGGCAGCTAGATTATTTACGAAAGGCATCAAGGATATAGGTGAAACCAACAATTAAAAATGCAAAGGCAACGACATAAACGACAAAGACACTTGTAGCTACTGGATTGAACAAAATCACTAGACCTAGTAAAAATGCAAGCAACGCTATCCACATGATATGGTTGCCAATAATAGGGAAAATCAATCCCAGACGATTGCCTTTAAAGAAAGCTATAATGGCTTCTACAATTAACCAAATTCCTAAAATAGTTGGAATGACAACTGGCAGCGTCACAAAGCCATAGGCAACGAGGTAAAGAGCTAAGAGAAGATTAACAATCCCTTGGAAAAGATGAGCTGGTGAGCGAAGCTCTTTTGGTACAGAGAAATAGCCTAAAATAGCTGCTATGGAAGCAACCAGTAAACCAAATGCAATCCACCAGCTGTAAGCAACAAGATTAGCTACTGGGTCTGTAAATAGAAAGAGTGCTAAAAGGACAAAAATAACTCCTGCAAGGAATAGCGATAAACGATTAGAAAATTTCATTTCAAGACCCCCTATATAGTATAGTTTTCTAATAAAACTATTGTACTTATTTTTATAGAAAATGTCAATAAAATAAATAAACAATTTGGAAGTTTCAGTCTGACTTACAAAAAGAAAAGGAGTTTTCACTCCTTTTCACAGATTGAAGACAAAGTCCTTATAAAAGTGTCTTCTAAAGATTTTAACTTCAATCTGAAGCGAGGTTATCCTCGCTTTTTCTATTTATCAAACAATTCCTTATTTTCAATTAAGAGCTCTAGTGGAGATTTATCTCTTGCTTCAATAAAACCAGGTTCATATTGGGTATGAAGTGTTCTTTTCTGAGAAGTTGGATCAATATACAACTCTTTTCCATCTTCTGTGTATAGTTGGTTGCCTCTTGTTAGGTAAAGTAAATCCTCTAAGTACTGTCCATCAGTATGTAGGAAATGCTCGATGTATTTGACAGCTTTTAAGATTTCACTTACTTTATCAGAGTATTCATTAGATTCAAGAACACTCTTTTCTAACTCAATCTCTTTACTCGTTCCAAAGAGTTGGGTTGGAGTTGCATTAAAATATTCCGCTATCTTATCCAAATTTGCAAAGGTAGGATAGCTTTTTTGTTTTTCATAATCAGAGATGTCTGGAAAGATTGCTCATAAAAAAATGTGGGGCAAATGATGGGGCAAATCAGTTATAGACAAGCAAAAAAGCCTTGAAATCAAGGCTTTTTCCTGTTGATTTAGATGCCCCCTGCAGGGCTCGAACCTGCGACCCATAGATTAAGAGTCTACTGCTCTACCAACTGAGCTAAGGAGGCAAATAAAAAGCTGTATTGGTGCCGAAACTTCACGGTTTGTATTGAACCCGCGCAATTAAGCAGGTGGGCAACTCGCTCTAACTGAAGCTGTTTCCGTGTGAGACGGCCTACATGCTGTTAGAAGACTTTTGTTTCCCTAATAATACAAAAAATAGTCGGTCAACACTTAAGTGTGAGGTCGTACACCACAGCGTTTCTATGTTTATATAATACCACTTTTTCAAAAAAAATCAAGAGGAAAATGCAATTTTTTGAAAAGGATTTCACAAGTTTCGTAATTTATCAATGGTTTCCTTGCGTTGAGCCAGGGCCCGTTCGTATTTTCCACTATCTTCTGGAGAAAAGTAGTGATGGTCACGGATTTTTTCTGGCAAATAATCTTGCTTGACCCAGTGACCAGGATAGTTATGGGGATAAAGATAGTTTTGGGCGTTTCCCAATTCCTTGCTACCGCCATAGTGGCCATCTCGCAAGTGACGTGGAATCGACAGATGCCCCGATGTTTTAAGGTCAGACAAGGCCTTATCTATAGCCACGTAGGCTGAGTTAGACTTAGGTGAAAGTGCCAGATCAATGACGACATTGGCAATGAGAATACGAGCTTCGGGGAAGCCGATTCTTTGCGCAGCATCCAAAGCAGTTACGGTATGGATCTGGGCATCGGGATTAGCCAAGCCGATATCTTCATAAGCAATCACCGTCAAACGGCGTGCCAAACTAGGAAGGTCACCAGCTTCTATCAAGCGAGCAGCATAGTGGAGACTAGCATCGACATCGGATCCACGGATGGATTTTTGCAGGGCAGATAGAACATCATAGTGTCCGTCTCCATCCTTGTCCATAGTGATGTAGCTTCTCTGAAGACTATTTTCCATGATGTCAAGCGTGATATGACGGATACCGTCATCATTTTCTGGAGTGGAGAGAACTGCCAAATCAAGTGAGTTAAAGGCAGAACGGAGGTCACCGTTGGTAGATGTTGCGATAAAATCAAGGGCATCATCATCTAACTCAACAGGGAAATCAAAGCCTCGTTCAGGGTCAGTCAAGGCGATTTGAATGGCTTTTTTGACATCTTGGTTAGACAGAGGTTCCAATTCAAAAATCTGAACACGGCTACGGATGGCTGGAGTGACAGAAAAGAAAGGATTTTCAGTTGTCGCACCAATCATGATGACCAGGCCACTTTCCAAAAGTGGCAGGAGAAAGTCTTGCTTGGTCTTGTCTAAGCGGTGGATCTCGTCTAGGAGTAGTACAAGACCACCTGAAAACTTGGCTTCTTCGGCGATTTCTTGGAGACGTTTTTTACTATCAACTGTCGCATTAAAGGTCCGAAAGGCATACTTGGTCGTTCCAGCGATGGCTGAGGCGATACTGGTTTTTCCGATACCCGGAGGTCCATAGAGAATCATAGACGATAGGCGGTTAGCCTCCACCATGCGACGGATGATTTTTCCTGGGCCGACCAGATGCTCCTGACCGATAACCTGGTCGATGGTTTTGGGGCGCATACGAAGTGCGAGATTGTCTGGCATAGCAGTCCTTTCTAACATGGATTTTCTGATGTATATGTGGTAATATGGTAGTATCTATTTTAGCATATTTCCGAGTATTCGGGGCGATTAAAGAATCGTATAGAAAGAGGACAAAATGGCAACATATGGATTTTTAGATGTTTTACAAGAAGAGTTGGACAAGAACTTTCCTTTTGACTATGAGATTAGTTGGGACAAGCGCAATCATGCGGTTGAAGTGAGCTTTTTACTAGAAGCACAAAATCCTGCAGGAGTTGAGATGGTGGATGAAGACGGAGAGGTGTCATCAGACGATATCCTCTTTGAGGAAGCAGTGCTCTTTTACAACCCTGCCAAGTCAACTGTTAATGAGGAAGACTATTTGACAGTCATTCCTTACTTACCTAAGAAAGGTTTTTCTCGTGAATTCTTAGCTTATTTCGCCCTATTTCTCAAAGATACTGCAGAGGTTGGGCTAGATGCCCTCATGGACTTTTTGGAAGACCCAGAAGCAGAAGAATTCGTTATGGAATGGAACCAAGAAGTCTTTGAAGAAGGAAAAGCAGGCTTGGAAGAAGGAGAATTTTACCCTTATCCGAGATATTAGGAGTTGGTTGGAGATTTTATGAAGAAAATTGGGACTTATTTGGTTTATGTGCTAGCTTTTGCCTTTATTATGCTAGCTTTTGCTTGTGGAACCATCGCATTTGCAGAGTTGGGATATTCCGCAGTTTTAGCCTTTACTTTTGGTTATGCCTTCGCTCTTCTAAGCATGTATGTGATATTTATTCTTCATGAGTTGGGTCATGCTTTTTGTGGCTACTTGACAGGCTATCGGCTGGTGGCTTTTGGATTAGGACATTTTCTTTTGACCAAAAAGTCAGACAGATTTCATCTTAGTCGAACAGCAGTTTTGAAAAATGTTGGTGCTCAGTATATTGGATTGAAAGAAGATGAAAGCGATCAAAGAATCATCCTGATGCTTTCAGGAGGCTTGCTGGTTCATATCAGCTTGATGTTATTGGCGATATTGTTTGGATTTTTGACAAGAAGTTGGTATTTTGCTGGTACTTGGATTTTTTTGAATTTGTCTTTCTTCCTAAACAATGCTTTGCCAGTCGGCATAACCGATGGAGCGAAAATTTGGGAATTGAGACAACACCCTGAAAATACCAAATACGCCTACTTGGTATTGAGACATTCTGCTCAAACTTTGCTGGCTCCTCAAGAATATGATTTAAAAGACTTTATCATGCCTGTTGCTGAGGATGCGAGAGGGAGTTTTGCAGAAAGTGTTCAGACTCTTCAGGGATTGGTATTCATATTGGATGATAATATAGAGCTTGCAAAGCAACAGCTTCAGTCTGTGTTAGAGAAAACAGATAATCCAATGTCTAAAACTATTTCTCAATTATACCTTCTTCAAATTGCTCTGATAGAAGGAGATAATAAGAAAGCGGAAGAATATGCAAGTATTCGAGGGGTCAAATCCTTTTTATCTCTAAAAACAGCAGATATGCAAGTCATTCAAGCTTGGTATCAATTTAAGGTAAAGAAAGATGTAGTTCAAACTCACAAGGCTATGAAGATTGCTAGACAGAAAATGAATAGCAGCCGAATGCTGCGGGATGAGAAAAGATATTATGAAAACTGGTTAGCCGAGCTGGAAAAGGAATTAGCCGAAGGAGTCTAATATGGAAATAGAAATTTCTGATTTTACAGGCTCTAAAATTGCCTTGATTTGTGGGGATAAGGTCTTGACTATCTTACGTGATGACAAGGACGATATCCCTTGTCCCAACATGTGGGAGTTGCCAGGTGGTGGTCGTGAAGGAAACGAACGCCCTTTCGAGTGCGCAGCGCGTGAAGTTTATGAGGAATTGGGAATTCATTTAGATGAAGACTGTCTGCTTTGGAGCAAGATTTATCCTAGCGTAATCTTTAAAGACAAGCAATCGGTCTTTATGGTTGGTCAGCTAAGACAAGAACAATTTGACAATATCATCTTCGGAGATGAAGGACAAGGCTATAAATTGATGCCTATTGAGGAGTTTTTGAAGTCTAAACAGGCAGTACCTCAGCTCCAGGGGAGATTGAGGGATTATTTGGAGGAAAGTTTATGATAAGACTTGAGAGAGCAGGAGCAGAAGATTTAGAAACGATTATTGCCATTCAAAGAGCTAGTTTTAAAGCAGTTTATGACAAATACCAAGATGAATACGATCCTTATCTGGAGGACCACGAACGAATTAAGTGGAAATTAGTAGAGCGTCCCAATAGCTATTACTACTTTGTAAAAGAAAACGAAGATAAAATCGGATTTCTACGAATTCAGACTAATGAAGAGTTAACGAAAGCTTGGTTGGGAACAGCAGCGATTTTGCCTCCGTATCAGGGAAAAGGGTATGGATCTGAAGGATTGCGCTTGCTAGAAGAGGAATTTTCAACCGTTAGACAATGGGATTTGTGTACGGTATTACAGGATGCAGGCATGGTCGCCTTCTACGAGAAGAATGGCTACCAACAAACCCATATCGAACCTGAAAAAGAAGGCATGGATATGGTCTACATGAAAAAATTGATAGAGAAATAGAAAGGATGGTTCAGTTAAATTTCTAAACTGAATCCGCCCTAAACACTGTGCCAAAAAGATAAACTTTTCTTAGACACAAGCGTCTTCAGAGAGTTTCCTATTTTGGCTTTGTGTTTTACGGGCTTGGTATCTTAATGATGGAAACGTGGCAAGAGTTAAAAGTTACAGTGAAGCGTGAGGGGGAGGAATTAGTTTCCAACCTCTTGATTGAGTTAGGTGCCCAAGGGGTAGCAATCGAAGACAGCATGGACTATGTGGGAAATGTGGACCGCTTCGGTGAGATTTTTCCAGAAGTCGAGCAACAAGAGGAAATCGTGGTGACCGCCTACTACCCTGATACGGTTGATGTGGCAGTGGTGGAAGCGGACTTGCAAACTCGTCTCTCAGAATTGACCGACTTTATGGACTTAGGAGAAATCAAGATTGGCACGACTGCCTTGGCTGAGGAAGACTGGGCTGACAATTGGAAGAAATACTATGAGCCAGCTCGTATCACTCATGACTTGACCATCGTGCCGTCATGGACGGACTATGAGGCGACAGCTGGCGAGAAGATTATCAAGCTAGATCCAGGGATGGCCTTTGGGACTGGAACACACCCGACAACTAAGATGAGTCTCTTTGCCTTGGAGCAGGTTCTTCGTGGTGGAGAAACAGTGCTAGATGTGGGGACTGGATCAGGCGTCCTCTCTATTGCTAGCTCGCTACTTGGTGCTAAGGAAATTTTCGCCTATGACCTAGATGATGTGGCAGTTAGAGTTGCTCAGGAAAATATTGAGCTAAACCCTGGTATGGAAAACATCCATGTAGCAGCAGGAGACTTGCTTAAGGGAGTTGAGATTGAGGCAGATGTGATTGTAGCTAATATCTTGGCGGATATCCTCGTTCATCTGACGGATGATGCTTACCGCTTGGTCAAGGATGAAGGCTACCTCATCATGAGTGGCATTATTAAGGACAAGTGGGATATGGTGCGCGAATCGGCTGAGTCAGCTGGATTTTTCCTTGAAACTCACATGGTTCAAGGGGAATGGAATGCCTGTGTCTTTAAGAAAACCAAGGATATTTCCGGTGTGATTGGAGGCTAGGATGCAGCAGTATTTTGTCAAAGGCAGTGCTATCTCTCCTATCACCATCGAGGACAAGGAAACCAGCAAGCATATGTTTCAGGTTATGCGCTTGAAAGAAGATGATGAGGTGACCTTAGTATTTGATGATGGAATTAAGCGCTTGGCGCGCGTGCTAGATGTGGAAAATCGTCAGTTTGAGTTGGTAGAAGAACTAGATGACAATGTGGAACTGCCCGTTCAAGTGACCATTGCATCCGGCTTTCCCAAGGGGGACAAGCTTGAGTTTATCACTCAAAAAGTAACAGAACTCGGTGCCAGTCAAATCTGGGCCTTTCCTGCCGATTGGTCGGTTGCCAAGTGGGATGGCAAGAAGTTGGGTAAAAAGGTCGAGAAACTAGAAAAAATCGCCCTCGGAGCAGCCGAACAAAGCAAGCGTAACTTCGTTCCAAGTATCAAGCTGTTTGAGAAAAAATCAGACTTTCTAGCACAACTGGACCAGTTTGATCGCATCGTGGTGGCCTATGAAGAGTCGGCTAAAGAAGGAGAATCCGCTGCCCTTATACAGGCAGCCTCGGGTCTTGAAAAAGGAGCAAAACTGCTCTTTATCTTTGGACCAGAAGGTGGTCTTTCACCTGCGGAAATTGAAAGTTTTGAAGCTAAAGGAGCTGTTCTGGCAGGACTTGGGCCTCGGATTCTAAGAGCAGAAACAGCACCGCTTTATGCCTTATCTGCTATAAGTGTTTTATTAGAATTAGAGAAATAAGAGGAAGAAAATGGAACAAAAACACCGTTCAGAATTTCCCGAAAAGGAACTTTGGGACTTGACAGCCCTATACCAAGATCGTGAGGATTTCTTGCGTGCCATTGAAAAGGCGCGTGAAGACATCAATCAATTTAGCCGTGACTACAAGGGCAATCTTCACACTTTTGAAGATTTCGAGAAGGCCTTTGCGGAATTGGAACAAATCTACATTCAGATGAGTCATATTGGCAATTACAGCTTTATGCCTCAGACGACAGACTATGGTAATGAAGATTTTGCTAATATCGCTCAGGCTGGGATGGACTTTGAGACAGATGCTAGCGTAGCTTTGACCTTCTTTGATGACGCCTTGGTAGCAGCAGATGAAGAAGTCTTGGACCGTTTGGGTGACTTGCCACATTTGACGGCAGCTATTCGTCAAGCCAAAATCAAAAAAGCCCACTATCTTGGGGCTGATGTGGAGAAGGCCTTGACCAATCTGGGTGAAGTTTTCTACAGTCCACAGGATATCTATACTAAAATGCGAGCTGGGGACTTTGAAATGGCTGATTTTGAAGCCCATGGAAAAACCTACAAAAACAGCTTTGTGACCTATGAAAACTTCTACCAAAACCACGAGGACGCTGAGGTTCGTGAGAAATCCTTCCGTTCTTTCTCAGAAGGACTACGTAAGCACCAAAATACGGCAGCTGCAGCCTACCTTGCTCAAGTCAAGTCTGAAAAACTATTGGCAGATATGAAGGGATACGGCTCAGTTTTTGATTATCTTCTGGCTGAACAAGAAGTAGACCGTGCCATGTTTGATCGTCAGATTGACCTCATCATGAAGGACTTTGCGCCAGTTGCTCAGCGATATCTCAAGCATGTTGCCAAGGTGAATGGTCTTGAAAAGATGACCTTTGCGGATTGGAAATTGGACTTGGACAGTGCTCTCAATCCAGAGGTTAGCATTGATGATGCCTATGATTTGGTCATGAAGTCAGTAGAACCTTTGGGACAAGAATATTGTCAGGAAGTTGCTCGCTATCAAGAAGAACGCTGGGTGGACTTTGCTGCCAATAGTGGCAAGGATTCTGGTGGCTATGCAGCTGATCCATACCGTGTGCATCCATACGTTCTCATGAGCTGGACAGGTCGTTTGAGCGATGTTTATACCTTGATTCATGAAATCGGGCATTCTGGTCAATTTATCTTTTCAGACAATTACCAAAGCTATTTTAATGCCCACATGTCGACCTACTATGTCGAAGCGCCGTCAACCTTCAATGAATTGCTTCTCAGTGATTATTTGGAGCATCAGTCTGATGATCCTCGTCAAAAACGCTTCGCTCTTGCTCACCGCTTGACAGATACCTACTTCCATAATTTCATCACCCACCTCTTGGAAGCAGCCTTTCAGCGTAAGGTTTATACACTGATTGAAGAAGGGGAAACCTTTGGAGCAAGCAAACTCAACAGCATTATGAAGGAAGTCTTGACAGAGTTCTGGGGGGATGCCATTGAGATTGATGATGATGCAGCTCTGACTTGGATGCGCCAAGCTCACTACTACATGGGCTTGTATAGCTACACCTACTCAGCGGGACTAGTCATCTCGACAGCAGGTTATCTTCATCTGAAACATTCTGAGAACGGAGCTGAAGATTGGCTCAATCTCCTCAAGTCTGGAGGTAGCAAGACACCACTTGAGTCAGCTATGATTATCGGAGCCGATATTTCAACAGACAAACCACTCCGTGATACTATTCAGTTCTTGTCTGACACAGTTGACCAGATTATCGCCTACAGTGCCCAGTTGGGGGAATAAGAGGATAAGGAAAATACTCTATAATAAAGTTGATCTTTTTGAAAATCCAATATACAATATGTCATTGTTTATTTAATATTTACAGAAGATGATAGGAGAATATGATGCCAGTTACCAGTGAAAAATCTATTACAAATGCATTAGTAAAAATGCTTCCCAAATTATGGGCGAGGAGTAAAAAATTTTATAATGATAAACAGTTTAAAGTCGAAAGTGAATTAGGAGTTGTTTTCAAAGATTACTTGGAATATTCATATGAAAAATATTCTACTGTAAAGACATTATTATATAAAAATGAAGGTAAATTTTTATATAATTTTTATGAACCACAGTTTTTAGAATCTGGAAATGGAGAGGTTGTTGACACTACAAATTCAAGTTTGATTTTTCAGAAAAATAATAAAATAATTGTTACTGGAACTGGTGGTGTAGGTAAATCTATGCTTATGAAGCATATATTTATAAACCAAATAGACACTGCAAGTAGCATTCCAATTTTCATAGAATTAAAATCTATAAATGAGAAACCATTGGATGATTTTGATTTTGAATTATTTATTTTTGAAGAGATTAAATGTCATCATTTGAATATAGAGAGAGAACATTTTCAAGAAACACTAAAATCTGGGGTATACACTATAATATTTGATGGACTTGATGAAATTATATCTACTCATAGAAATGTGTTAGACAAATCCTTAAAAGAATTTGTAGATATACATAATAAAAACAGCTATATTCTTAGCTCTCGCCCGTCCGATGATTTTATAGGTTGGTCTAATTTTTTAGAATATGAGATTAAGTTATTGACTAAAGAGCAGGCTGTTTCTCTCATTTTAAAATTAGAGTATGAATCAAAATTAAAAAATAAGTTTGCAAAAGAATTAAAAGATACATTATATGATAACCATGAATCTTTTGCTTCAATCCCTCTGTTGTTAACTATTATGTTAATGACATATGAAGATGGTGCATCTATTCCCAATAATCTAACTGATTTTTACAACCTAGCATTCTATACTCTCTATCAAAAACATGATGCATCGAAATCTGGTTATAAAAGAGAATTGAATTCTAATTTATCTCCTGAACAATTTAAAGAAGCTTTATCTTATCTAGCAATGAAAACATTTTTTAAAGGACAGATAACCTTTAATACTGACAGTTTTAATTCTTATCTTGATTCTTTTAAAGAAAAAAATACTGTGAAATTTGTAAATTCAGATTTCATTAGGGATTCTATTTCTAATGTTTGTATGATTTTACAAGATGGTATTTCTTATAAGTTTTCTCACAGGTCGTTTCAAGAGTATTTTGCTGGTGTCGGAGTGAGTAAATTAGATGATCAAACACAAAAGAAACTTTTAACTTCATGGGCAATAGAAGATGGAAACCACATTTCATATAATAAAACATTTCTTACAACTTTATTGACAGTCCAACAAAACCGAACATATTTAAATTTATATGTTGAGCTAATAAAAAAAGTAAAAGTACTATATAAAAGTTCACAGGATTTAGGAGAGTTTATAAGTATTTTCTTTAGAGTATTTAAGCTAGGTAATAATCCATTTAAAAAAAATTCAGAAAGAATAGCTTTTATTATCAATGAAGATTTTAGGGCGTTCTATCGTATACATTTTAAGGTTATTGAAGATTCTGGTTTGAATATAAATGATATAGACGATATAGAAATAGGAGATGAGTGCTCTAAGAAATTAATTAAATTCTTAGAAAAAAAGGGAGATGTAAATTATACTCAATTCCCAGAAGAATATAAAGAAGCTTTATGTAAGTGGATTGAATCATGGTTTGTTAAAAGATTGAATTTTATCTTTGATTGGTCTTTCAAGATTATAGAAAATAATAAAACTAAGAAGAGAACAACAGCTTCTATAATTGATGATATTTGATTTTTATCATATCGTTGGCTTGTAAAAGAAAAAATCCAATTGTTCCCTAAAGAATACTCTTTATCAAAATTGGTCTAGTCTTATTGTGAATTATTTTATTGATTGCTTTACCTACTCTCTTTCTTGTTTTGAGTTGATACGATAGAATTCTATGCAATTGCTGGAGGGAAAGCTCCATCTAAAAAATAATAGGAAGTCATCTACGGATGGCTTTTTAATGTTAACAACTTCCCTAAAAGCTTGACTATGTCTCCTTATGTATATCTCCTTATGTATATTTCCAAGCACATTTCTTGAAACCCTTTCCTTCTTCTGATAGACTAATACATAGTTTGAAAAAAGGAGATTTAACATGAAAAAATTTGTTGCTGAATTAATCGGTACTTTTATGCTTGTGTTCATCGGAACAGGAGCTGTTGTTTTTGGAAATGGTATTGAAGGACTTGGACACCTTGGAATTGCTCTTGCTTTTGGTTTGGCAATCGTAGTCGCAGCTTTCTCAGTTGGAACTGTTTCAGGTGCTCACTTGAACCCAGCTGTTTCTATCGCTATGTTTGTTAACAAACGTTTGTCATCTTCAGAGCTTGTAAACTACATCCTCGGTCAAGTGGTTGGTGCTTTCCTTGCATCAGGATCTGTCTTCTTCCTCTTGGCAAATTCAGGTATGTCAACTGCAAGTCTTGGTGAAAATGCCTTGGCAAATGGTGTAACTGTTTTTGGTGGTTTCTTGTTTGAAACAATTGCAACTTTCTTATTTGTTTTGGTCATCATGACTGTAACTTCAGCAAGCAAAGGTAATGGCGCAATCGCTGGTTTGGTGATTGGTTTGTCATTGACAGCTTTGATTCTAGCTGGCTTGAACATCACTGGACTTTCAGTAAACCCAGCTCGTAGCTTGGCTCCAGCTGTCTTGGTGGGTGGCGCAGCTCTTCAACAAGTTTGGATTTTCATCCTTGCACCAATCGTTGGTGGAGTTCTTGCAGCTCTTGTTGCTAAAAACTTCCTTGGAACTGAAGAATAATTGAAACTCAAAAAGCCTTGCTCCTCAGCTTGAGGAACAGGGCTTTTTCGTATGATACTCTTCGAAAATCTCTTCAAACTACGTCAGCGTCCATCTGCAACCTCAAAACAGTGTTTTGAGCTGACTTCGTCAGTTTTATCTACAACCTCAGAGCAGTGCTTTGAGCAACCTGCGGCTAGCTTCCTAGTTTGCTATTTGATTTTCATTGAGTATGAGTTTAGCGGTTGTCAATTTTCTCTGGATAAAGGTCGTGTTGGAAGAGGCGTTGTTCTGCCAATCCTTCATACTTGGTTCTAGGTCTACCGTAGTTGTAGTAAGGGTCGATTGAAATGCCACCGCGTGGAGTGAATTTTCCCCAGACCTCTAAATAGCGAGGGTCTAGCAAGTTGACCAAGTCTTTCCCGATGGTATTGATACAGTTTTCGTGAAAATCCCCATGATTTCGGTAACTAAAGAGGTAGAGTTTGAGGGATTTTGACTCGACGCAGAGCTTGTCAGGAATGTAGGAAATATAAATAGTTGCAAAATCTGGCTGAGCAGTGATAGGGCACAGGGAGGTAAATTCAGGACAGTTGAATTTGATGAAATAGTCATTTTCCACATGACGATTGTCAAAAGATTCGAGGACTTCTGGTTGATAGTCGAAAATGTAGTTGGTTTCTTTATTGCCTAGTAGGCTAAGGTTTTTCATTTCTTCTTGTTGTGACATGATTTTTTCTTTCTAATCTTAAACACCACGTTGGTTATCGTATAGGAGGGTATGGAGTTGAGGAAGGACGCGGACATTGCCCCAGCTATCGTCAGTAGCAACGCGTTCCCAGAGTTCTTTGAGGCGGTCCAGTTGGTCTTGGACAATATTTCCTGTAGCCTTGGGTTCAGGATTTCCAGCCGATAAGAAGAGGACATCTGGTTGGTAGCGTTCTTGTATCCCTTTAGCAAAGGTCAAATCTGCATCGTCAAAGACAGGGATTTTAAAGGTGACCTTGTTTGGATCCAGTTGGGAAACAATGAAGTCCAAGGTCTCAAAGTTGACTTCCATCTTGGATGAAGGAGGTTTGGGACTGAGAGTGACCTGGTCGATATCTTTCAACCAATTTTGCCAGCGGGAGCCTTGAGTTTCAACAGCTAGAGTGACACCGCGTTCCTTGAGCTTGGTGACCAGTTCAGCCATGTTAGCTGCTAGGATAGCAGGATTTCCGCCAGACAAGGTAACGTAGTCGTAGCTCCCCAATTTATCTAATTCAGCAATGACCTCATCAGCTGTCATGCGAGTTGGTTTTTCAGAACCATCCCAAGTAAAGGCAGAATCGCACCAGTCGCAGTGGTAGTCGCAACCTGCAGTGCGGACAAACATGGTTTTCTGCCCAATAGCACGACCTTCACCTTGAAAGGTTGGGCCAAAAATTTCCAGAACTGGTAGTTTGAGGACACGTTCCCTAGTCATCTAACCACTCCCGTCTAAATTCCGCAAAGGCAGTCGGAGTCTCATAGAGGCGAACGTATTCCAAACGGAGACCACGTTCGTCTGGTAACTCTTGGTTCATAGTTTGAAAAATCCAGTAAACCATATTTTCAGCAGTCGTGTTCATATAGGGAAGAGTTTCATTGAGATAGCGATGATCCAAGTGGGGTTCTAAGAAGTTCTTGTAGATCGCTTTGATGTCTCCAAAATCGTAGGTCATGCCACGTTCATCTAAAAATCCACTGACAGCAATTTGCAAATGGTAGGTGTGGCCGTGCAGGGACTTACATTTTCCCTCATAGTGAAAGAGGTGGTGGGCAGCATCAAAGGTAAACTCTTTTGAGACTAAGGTTCTGTGAGGATTGTAGACAAGGGACTCCCCAGTTTCTTGTTTGATTTCTTTGGGTGCAAAAAACATTAGTCCTCTCCTTTCTGTGAGAGATAAACCTCTAAACCATGTTGCCGTAGGTGGCAGGCTGGGCAATCTCCACAGCCACTTCCGATAATCCCATTGTAGCAGGTCAAGGTCTTTTCACGAACATAGTCAAAGGCACCGAGTTGGTCGGCTAATTCCCAAGTTTCTGCCTTGTCTAGCCACATGAGAGGCGTTTGGATCACAAAGTCGTAATCCATAGCAAGGTTGAGGGTCACATTGAGCGATTTGACAAAGACATCACGACAGTCAGGATAGCCTGAGAAGTCTGTTTCACATACTCCTGTCACAATATCCGTAATTCCACGCTGCTTGGCAAGGACTGCAGCAAAGGACAGAAAGAGGTGATTGCGACCGTCAACGAAGGTATTGGGAATCTCTCCTTCTTTTTGATCAATCTCCATATCAGAGGTCAGCGCATTTTCAGTAATTTGTCCTAGCAGAGACATATCTAGGATATGGTGACGAATTCCTTGTTCCTCAGCGATTTCTTTGGCCACTTGAATTTCGAGATGGTGACGTTGGCCATAGGCAAAGGTAACGGCTTCGACCTTTTCATAGTGTTGCTTGGCCCAGAAAAGGCAGGTTGTTGAATCTTGACCGCCACTAAAGACGACCAAGGCTGATTGACGTTTCATAGTACTCCTTCCAAAATGGGAAATGTTCAGAGCACGCAAAAAGCTCCCTAGAGGGAGCTAAAAAATACCAAGTAGAGGTTTTTTTTTAGCGATGGCATGTCCCAAACATCGTGATATTCTAGTTACAGTCTAGCATATTTTTTGAAAAATGGCAAAGGACAAGAAAAAAGAGACCAACTGAATGCACTTGGTCTCTAGTATGATTAACTCAATTCAGCAACGATTGCCTTGATTTGTTCTGCAGTGTGAACACCAGCAACTTGTTTCACCACTTGTCCATCTTTTTTGAAAAGAAGAGTAGGGATAGACATGATACCGAATGAACGAGCTGTATTTGGGTTTTCATCAACGTCCATTTTAACGATTTTCAAGACATCTTCTGAAAGTTCTTCAGACAATTTGTCCAAGATTGGACCTTGCATACGACATGGGCCACACCAAGTTGCCCAGAAGTCTACCAAGACCAATCCGTCTTTAGTTTCTTGTTCGAATGTTGCGTCTGTAATTGCTTTTGCCATAGTATTTCTCCTTTTTAATTATATTGGCTTAAATCTTGTTTCATGAGATAGAAGAAAACATCTCCATAAGTCCCATGGTAGTCCAAATCATGCCCCTTGTAGGTTACTTTTTGGACGGGGTAATAGTCTGCGACACCAATCAGGCAGGCTTGTTGAGAACGTTCAAATTCTTCGTATGACTCAAAGGTCATGGTTCTCTCTTGCTTGCTGGCATCAAGATAAGTGATTTCAATCATAGGATTCTCCTTTGCTAAATCATGTTTTCATTTTACTCCTTGAAAAAAGGAATGTCAAGAAAAATGATTGCGCACGCAAGTTTTTTAAAAAAATATGTTAGGCTAACCAATTAGCTTTTGTCTCTAAGCTCTCTTCGACAGCTGTTTGTAAATAAGCCAAGGTAGTCTGTCCTTCGCTTGTCAGGCAGATAAAACTAGCTCGCTTGTCCTGGTCGCAGCATCTCCGACTAAGTAAACCGCAGTTTTTTGCTTCTAAGCGAGCCACCATCCGTGAAACAGCACTAGGACTCAGGTGGAGTTTGTCTGGCAAGTCGATTTGTCGTAGGGATTTGCCTTCAGCCTGATTTAGAAAGTGCAAGAGGTAAAATTCCTTGAGTGTCAAGGTTTGTTCACTCTGCTCAGCGATGGTCTCTTCTAAAATAGCTTCTAGCTCTACTTGCCTACGGTTGAAGTCAAACCATTTTTCTAAGTAAGTCATGTCCATCTCCTTTCCCTCTATAATAGTGTAATCATACTAGTGCATCTATGATGCTTGCGCACGCAATTAGTATACACCTTTTTGGCTTAGATAGCAAGAAGGATGTTTCTTATATATTTCCTTGAAATTTTCTGAAAAAAGAGTAAACTGGTATGCAGAAAGTCTATTTGTGGAGTTTACAATGAAGTTATATGTTCAGTTAATGATTCTCTTTGTGATTTCTTTAATCGGTGAAGGAATCTCCAGTTTTTTTCATTTGCCCATACCAGGAAGTATCATCGGCTTGATTATTCTTTTTCTTGCCTTGCAGTTCAAGTGGCTGCGTATCCGCCATGTCAATATGGTGGGGAACTTTTTGCTGGCCAACATGACCATCCTCTTTCTACCTCCTGCGGTTGGAATTATGGAAAAGTTTGATGTGATTGCTCCCTATCTCCTACCTATTGTCTTGATTGTCTTTTTTGCAGCAGTGATTAATATCATCTTGATTGCGCTTGTGGTTCAATTTATCAAAAAAAACTATGAAGGTGACTACGAAGAAAGAGGTGCCAAATGAGCGAATTTGTATCCAATCCCCTATTTGGGATTGCTTTGTCAATCTTAGCCTATCTTGGGGGAATGATGATTTTCAGACGCTATCCTCATCCCTTAACGACTCCCTTGTTGCTGTCAGCTATTTTTATTATCATCTTTCTAAAGGTAACTGGCATTTCCTACCAAGATTACTACCAAGGTGGGGTTTATCTTAATAACTTGATTGTTCCTTCAACAGTGGCTCTAGGAATTCCCCTCTATAAGAGTTTCCACTTGATGAAGCATCATGTCAGAAGTATCTTGCTGGGGAGCTTCCTAGCTGTCGTCGTCAATACGATTTTTACCGCTCTAGTCGCAAAAATCTTTGGCATGGACTTTTTCCTAGCCATTTCCCTCTTTCCTAAGTCAGTAACGACCGCTATGGCAGTAGGAATCACAGAAAAGTTGCAAGGCTTGACTACAGTGACCCTAGTAGTTGTCGTAGCGACTGGTATTTTGACCAGCGTTATCGGCCCAACACTTCTAAAGTGGCTAAAAATAGACGATCCAGTAGCTGCTGGACTAGCCCTAGGTGGAACAGGTCACGCCGTTGGAACTGGAACGGCCTTTCGCTATGGACCAGTTGCAGGTGCTATGGGCGGACTAGCTATTGGTGTTACAGGAATTCTCTATGTATTTGTCAGTCCGATCGTAGCCAATTTGATCTTGAGTTAAAAAGCAAGGATTAAGAATTTGGAGAACATCGGTTTTATTTTAGGGTGAGGATGAAAAAGATTGTCCTGTGACCCGAAACTATATCTATCTAGGACTTAAGAGTTGAAGAAAAGTGGCATCAAGGGGATTTTACAGAAATGAATAGAGATAGTTTATGAATGAAAAATTAAATTTTTAAAGAAATATGTGCCATCTGGAGAGATGGTCGAGATTTTATCTAATTTTGAAAATCTGTCCAATCATCCTATTCCACAATATTGGCGGGATGCGTTTCAAACATCAGATTTTTCTAAAAGAAAACAAATCATCCTAGGAGAATGGAAAAAATATCTAGCTGAAGAACTCAGCAATACGATCTCTTATCTAGAAGAGTTTCTGGAGGCTATAGACCTTATCAAAATTGGACCTACCTATTCCTTGCTTTATTCCATTAGAACTTATCAGAGCAAGAGTCTAGTATTTTATGAGGGTAAAATGCCGATTTCGGACCAAGAGTTTACAGACCACTTTAATCAGTCAAAACTAAAACTTGACGGAAGTATCCGTGATTTCTATACACACATTCATGCAGGTTTTAATGATTATACGAGTAAAAGTATGGGATTAGACGATTTAGATATGATTGAACCAATAGCAGATTATGATTGGGAATTTGAGGAGCAGTTAACAGATGATATTTCCTGTTATTACAATTTTTTTAACAATGGTATGGGAAAGTATCTCGTTTTGGACTTGTCTAAACCAATAGATGAAGGAGGTGTGTTTTGGTCAAAGGATGAGTTGCCAGAATATCCGATACCTTTTTGGGATTATGTTGATGAATGGATTATTCTGGGGCTTGATTTCTAGGTGTTTGATTGTCAGTGACTTTATTGATAAGGTTAAAACAGAAAAAGGATGGAATGATTTTCCATCCTTTTTTATCTAGGAATAAATTTTTATTCCTTTGGGGGACAATTTTTAATCTTTCTTACCTTTTAGTAAGAAGGCAGCCGAGAGGGCTAGGCTGAGGCTTGCCATAAAGAGGAGAGGACTAGTCTGTTCACCAGTAGCTGGAAGTTGTTTTTCCTTCGTAGAGGCTTTGTCATTGACATCATTACTTTCAACCAATGGTTTTGTAGTTTCTAGGTTTCTTTCTTCCATATGAGCTGGGATAGGTTTAATAGTTGATCCTTCTGTCTTGTAAACAATAGCATAGGTGTTCAGGTCAAGAGCGATAAACTCAAGATACCCATCTCGGATGGTGAACTCTTGTGATTTTAAGTCTTTTGTCGGAGTCAACTGATAGAGTTCTTGGACAGCACCTGAAACTGGTAAACGAACGAGTACAGCACCTTTTGGTTGAACTAATTTGCCATCTTTATCCTTGAGTTGAAGGGCATAAGCATCGTATATCTTGCCTAAGAGTTCTTTGTTTTCAACTTTTTGACTGTCAAGATAACTTGCTCCTTCGAGTTCAGTTGTTCCACTAATAACTTGAGCTCTTGTGGTCTTATCTTTCATTACTTTGAGTTTAAACTCAGGAAGTGTGATGCTTGGTGCTTCTTGGTCTCCTGCAGTCCCTATAGGCTCAGTGTATTCAGGGATAACCACAGAAGGCGCTTCTTGATCTCCTGCAGTTCCAATAGGCTCAGTGTATTCAGGAATTACAACGGAAGGTGCTTCTTGGTCTCCTGCAGTCCCGATAGATTCAGTATATTCAGGGATTATCACGGAAGGTGCTTCTTGGTCTCCTGCAGTCCCGATAGGTTTGGTATATTCAGGAATTACAACGGAAGGTGCTTCCTGGTCTCCCGCTGTGCCGATAGGCTCAGTGTATTCGGGGATTTCCACAGTAGGTGCTTCCTGATTTCCCACAGTTCCAATAGGTTTGGTATATTCAGGTCTTTCCACAGTAGGTGCTTTCTGATCCCCAGCAGTTCCGATAGGACCAGTGTATTCAGGTCTTTCCACAGTAGGTGCTTTCTGATCCCCAGCAGTTCCGATAGGACCAGTGTATTCAGGTCTTTCCACGGAAGGTGCTTCTTGATCCCCAGCAGTTCCGATAGGACCGGTGTATTCAGGAATTTCCACAGAAGGTGCCTCCTGATCCCCAGCAGTTCCGATAGGACCAGTGTATTCAGGTCTTTCCACGGAAGGTGCTTCTTGCTCCCCAGCAGTTCCGATAGGACCAGTGTATTCAGGTCTTTCCACAGTAGGTGCTTCTTGATCTCCCGCTGTTCCAATAGGCTCTGTGTACTCAGGAATGGTTACAACTGGAGCAGGCTCATCCCCTTTACTTGTAAGGATTTTTTCTTCAACTGGAGCAGTTTCGTCTTTAGGAAAGACTGCTACAACAGGACTAGTAGTTGTTGTATCTTGGATGGCATAAGCTTCTATCGAATTGCCAGCTTTACGATCTGTAGCCTCAGGAATATCTAGTTGAACCTTGTTGTCCTTAATGGTTAATACTGTTTGTTCGCCCGATGTGACAAGATGGTCATCATCGACTTTTCTGAGTAGAAGAGGACCTTTGATACCAGGGAAGGTGACAGCGACTCCATCCCAATTACCAGTTGGTAGGGTTAAGGTAACAGTCTTATCTTTGGACTTAATAGGATCAAGGCTTGGACTATCGAGAGACACGGACGGAGCTTTTAAGATATCAAAGGAATCAAGAGAAACTTTCTTTCGTCCTTGTGGAGAATTTGGATCTACTTTCAAAGTGAGAACATGGTCGCCATCTGTTAGATTGGTGAATTCACCAATCAAAGCTCCTTTTTCAGTTGCTCCTGGAGTGTAGAAGTCAAGGGCTGGCATCTCTTTTCCATCCAGTGTGACAAGTGCCTTGCCTAGTGATGCTGTTTTTAATCCATAGATTCTGATACCTGTTCCAGAGAATGGAATGGTTGCAGTGGCTTCAGAAGCAAGGCTATCATCAGCGTTGATGTCAGCGTATTTTTCTGTAGAAGCATAGAGTTCTGCATCGCTCCAATCCTTAAACATGGAACCATACTGGATACGAGGGTCACGGTCGTCGATTTTCTCAACAGTTGCTCCTTGTCCTGGGAAGACTTTGAAGTAATCGAGAGAAATTTTTGCACGCTCATTTGCACGTCCTTTGTGCTCGCGCTTAACAGTGATGGTCATCAAATGAGGACCTGAGGATAGATTTGTGTAACGTCCTATCAATACACCTTTTTCAGTTGCTCCTGCTGTATAGAAGTCAAGTTCTCCAACAGACTTGCCATCGATTTTAACGTCAGCAAGTCCTAATTGAGAAGACTTGAGTCCGTAAATTTCAATACCAGGTCCATTGAAAGGAATGGTTGCTGTTGTATCCTTATCGGAATAATTCCCATTTGAGATATCGGCGTATTTCTCTGTTCCACCAAAGAGTTCTGAGTCAGCCCAGTTTCCATAAGCAGAGCCGTATTGGATGCGCTTGTCACGGTCATCCATCAACTCACTGAAGGCATCGATAGAAGCAGAATCTGAAACTGGTGTTGTACGGTCCCCTAGCATAGCCTTAACGCTATAAGTATAGGCATGACTAGAATCAATTGAGCGATCGATAAAGTGAGTTTGGTTGGTGATGAACTCACGAACGCTAGGAGTTTGGCTGTTTTCATCCTTGCTTTCTCGTCGGATGACATAATGACTTGCTCCCTCAACTGTGTTAAAGTCGAGTTCAGCTGTGACGGAATCTTTTCGAAGGGCTGATAAGCGAGTCACTCGTCCAGGGAAGTTTTCAAAGGTAATGACATCACCCTTTTGAGTCGCAAGTTGGATACGGTTATCTTTGAGGCGACTAGCTTGAACTTCCTTGCCATTAATCTTGATGATACTAGATTCGATATTTGGATAGTCTACGACTAAGTCTCCACCAACATTAGAAAGGAAAGATAGCGTTTCAAGATTTTTCTCTTTCCATTTCATGCTGACTTCAAAGTTACCACGAGCGACTAAGCCTGAGACTTGCCCGTCTTTCCATGCATCTGGAAGGGCTGGTAATGGGGCAATGTAGCCTGTGTGAGACTGAAGGAGCATTTCTGCCATACCGCTGGTTGCACCAAAGTTCCCATCGATTTGGAAAGGCGCGTGCGTATCCCAGAGGTTTTCTAGAGTTGAAGATCTGAGCTGTTCTGCCAACAAACGGTGGGCGCGATTTCCATCTAAGAGACGAGCCCAGAGGTTGATTTTATTGGCTTTAGACCAACCAGTTCCACCATCTCCACGGTGGTTTAGGGTTGCGCGTGCAGCTTCTAGATATTCAGGCTGATCCTTGCCAAATAGAGTACCTGGGAAGAGTCCAACCAAATGAGAAACGTGGCGGTGATGGTTTTCGATGCCTTCGTTAGTGAATTGCGGGCTGTCTTCTTCGTACCATTCCTTGATACGGCCGTCTTGGTTGATATGAAGTGGTTTGAGCTTGTCAAATTTAGCCTTCACTTCTGTCACCAAATCTTGGTCGACCTTCAGATGATTGGCTGCTTCCATATAGTCGTGGAATAACTGCCAAACTAGAGATTGGTCAAAGGTATTCCCAATCGTGATAGTTCCATGTTCTGGCGAGTAGGATGGAGAAGAAACCCAACGGTCACTAGCCTTGTCGTAGTGCAAGAAGGAATTCCAGAACTTAGCAGTTTCCTTGAGCATTGGATAAATCTTTTCCTTAAGATAAGTTTCATCCTTGGTGAATTTGTAGTAGTCATAGACGTTCTGCATCATCCAAGCATTGGCAGCAGGAGACCAACCCCAATAGTAGTTCCAACCAGGAGTAGTCCAGCCAAATGGTGTCGCCTGAGTATGAACCAACCAACCGTTTTCTTGACCTTCTTTGGATTCGATACCTGCGTATTCTTTAGCAGCGATACGACCATAATAGCGCATGTCGTCGATATAATTGATCATTGGCTTAGCCGTTTCTGCGAGATTACTCATGTAGGCAGGCCAGTAGTTCATTTGTAGGTTGACATTGAGGTGGTAGTCTGAGTTCCAAGGTGGATTATCTACAGCATTCCAGACTCCTTGCAAGTTGGCAGGGAGGGCATCTGTCCGGTTACGAGAAGAACTGATCAGTAGGTAACGTCCGTATTGGAAGAAGAGCTCTTCTAGTTTTTGCCCTTTTGTTGGATTATAGGTTTGGAGAGCTTCTTTTGTAGTTTGATTAGACTTGCTACCGCCGAGGTTTAGTTGAACACGATTGAAAAGACTTTGGTAATCCTTGATGTGGTCATTTTTCAGAGTCTCATAGTCTTTGGCTTTGGCAGTTTCGACGATAGATTTGACAGTTTTTTCTACATCAATATCCTTGCGGTAGTTGGTTTTCGGATTTTGAGCAAAATTAGTCTTGGCGCTGAGTAGCAGTGTTGCATAACTTGCTCCTGTAACAGTCAAATAACCATCTTGAGCAGTGACTTGTCCATCTGTCTTGATACCAAGATAAGAGGCAAATTTCAGACCGTTGTCTTTGACAGTTCCCTTGAGTAAAATACCATTAGAATCAACGCTAACAGTCCCTTGTTTGTATTTAGAATTCTCCCAAGAATAATCTCCATTAGCAATCAAATCTTCAGTCAAGCTGTTCCAAAGGGTAAAATCAAGCGTCTTATCTCCCTTTTTAGTCAAATGGGTAACAGTGACGTCATCTGGATAACTAGAGAAGGTTTCTCGTTTGAAACTTGTCCCATCTTGGGTATAGGAGGTAGTTGTGATAGCTTCAGAAATATCTAAGCCACGATGATAGTCAGTAACATTTTCCAAGCCCTTCTTCTGGTTATTAAAGACCATGAAGATATCACCGAAGGCTAGGTAGCGACCGTATTGGGCATTGTTTGGCCCAACCAAATTTCTCTCTGCTAGTTGTTTGGCTTTTTGACGGTTACCGTCTTCTAAGGCCTTACGAATTTCGGCTAAGACTTTGTAGCGGTCCTTGTAGTTTCCTCCGTTGTAGTCTTGACTATCTGGCTGTGGGCCTCCAGACCAAAGTGTTTTTTCGTTGTATTGGATTCTTTCTTCACCGATGAGTCCGAAAACCTTGGCACCCATTTCCCCATTTCCGACTGGGAGGGCTTGTTTTTCCCATCCGTCATAGGAAGGAGCAGTTGGCTGGTTGTAATGTAATTCGTAATGTTCTTGCTTGTTCACAGGAAGTTCTGGTTTCTCGCTCTCCTTATTGTCAGCAGGTGCGGTAGTAGCACTTGTCTCTGACTGACTACTAGTTTGAGGTAGTTCTGCCTCAGGGTTTGTTTGCTTTTCAGCTGATTCAGCTACAGGCTGAGTCTCTGTGTTAGAAGCAACAACTTCCTCTACCTTCGTATCCGGTTTAGCAGAGGTTTCAGTAATTGTTGCCTCACTTTCCGTAATCTCGACACCATCAGCAGCAACACCCTGTGCTGCTAAAAACACAGCTCCAAGTAAAACAGAGGCAGCTCCGACACTTAGCTTGCGGATGCTATACTTGCAGGATTTTTCCCAATATCTCTTATCCACAAAATTCTCCTTTCTTAATTCTGTAAGCGCATACATTATCTTTTAAAAAAATAAGTCTTGCAGAAATATGTGTGATTTTTTCAGATAATCTTAATATAACAAATAAACAAAACTATTGCAAGGGCTTTCAAGAGAAATGGCCTTATTTTACCAAATTTTAGTGCTTCTATTTTTTTTATAAAAATCGAACTTAAAAATGATTAGATATGAAATGAAATATGAGGAATTAGCCATCTGAAAGCGTAACTCAAACTAGTCAGGCGTAGGACTTTATGGTATAATATAGAAGATTCAAAAAGAAACAGGAGAAATGTTATGAACCTTATTTTAGCAATTGTATTGATTCTTTTGGCTTTTCTAGGAGGAGCTCTTGGAGGTATGTACTTGGTGCGCAAGCAAATCGAAAAAGAATTTGCGGATAACCCACGTTTGAACGCAGAAGCAGTTCGTACTCTCTTGAGTGCAAACGGTCAAAAGCCAAGTGAAGCTAAAGTACAACAAGTTTACCACCAAATCATTCGCCAACAAAAAGCAGCCCTTGCTAACAATAAAAAGAAATAAATAGGAAAAGTCTGGGATGAAAGTTCCAGACTTCTCACTATGTTTGACTGATATTTAGAGATAAGACTTTTTCCTTGCATTCTATTGATAATTGATTATGATTAAGAGGGAGACAGTGGGGAGCTACCCAGTCTGTCAGCAATTTCAGGAAGAAATGAATAATAATGAACTATCAATCAGAAAAAAATACTAGAAAGAAGACTGTATGGATAATCGACCGATTGGTTTTTTGGATTCGGGCGTTGGAGGCTTGACCGTTGTACGTGAACTCATGCGCCAGCTTCCCCATGAAGAAATCGTCTATATTGGAGATTCGGCACGGGCTCCTTATGGTCCCCGTCCTGCTGAGCAGATTCGTGAATATACTTGGCAACTGGTCAACTTTCTTTTGACCAAGGATGTTAAGATGATTGTTATTGCTTGTAATACAGCAACGGCAGTCGTCTGGGAAGAGATTAAAGCCAAGTTGGATATTCCGGTATTGGGTGTGATTTTGCCTGGTGCATCAGCAGCCATCAAAGCGAGTCAAGGTGGGAAGATCGGTGTGATTGGAACCCCGATGACGGTAAAATCAGATATTTATCGACAAAAGATTCATGATCTAGACCCAGATTTACAAGTGGAAAGCTTGGCCTGCCCTAAGTTTGCTCCCTTGGTCGAGTCAGGTGCTCTATCGACCAGTGTGACCAAGAAAGTTGTCTATGAAACTTTGCGTCCCTTAGTCGGAAAAGTGGATAGCTTGATTTTAGGCTGTACTCATTATCCACTCCTCAGACCTATCATCCAAAATGTCATGGGGCCTAAGGTTCAGCTGATCGATAGTGGAGCTGAGTGTGTGCGCGATATCTCAGTCTTACTCAATTACTTTGAGATTAACCGTAGTCGAGATGCAGCGCCCCTTCAACACCGTTTTTATACAACAGCTAATAGTCAGAGTTTTGCCCAGATTGGTGCAGAATGGCTGGAAAAAGAGATTCATGTGGAGCATGTAACATTATGACAAACAAAATTTATGAATACAAGGATGACCAGGACTGGTATGTTGGATCCTACAGTGTTTTTGGTGGCATTCGGACTTTGACGGATGATGAGTTAGAGTTTCCGCTATTTGATTTGGCCAAAATCTTTCGAGATGAGGAGCGAGGATTTCCGCTTTCAGTCACTGTTTTACGATATGGTTCAGCCTACCGCTTACTCTCTTTTGTGGTAGATATTCTCAACCAAGAAGCGAACCGAAACTTAGAAGTCATCCAACGTCAGGGTGCCTTGCTCTTAGTTGAAAATGGACAACTTCTGCATGTAGAATTGCCTAAAGAAGGAGTCAATGTTCAAGACTTTTTCGAGACAAATAAAGTCAGAGAAACCTTGTTGATTGCAACTCGTAACGAAGGTAAAACCAAGGAATTTCGTGCTATCTTTGACAAACTAGGTTATGACGTAGAAAATCTCAATGATTATCCAGACCTACCTGAAGTAGCCGAAACAGGTATGACATTTGAAGAAAATGCCCGCCTTAAGGCAGAAACCATCTCTAAATTAACAGGCAAGATGGTTTTAGCTGATGACTCTGGTCTTAAAGTCGATGTTCTCGGTGGATTACCAGGTGTCTGGTCAGCTCGATTTGCAGGAGTAGGGGCTACTGACCAAGAAAATAATGCTAAACTCTTGCACGAGTTGGCTATGGTCTTTGAACTAAAGGACCGTTCAGCTCAATTCCATACAACCTTGGTCGTAGCTAGCCCAGGTAAGGAAAGCTTGGTTGTCGAAGCTGATTGGCCAGGTTACATTAACTTTGAACCTAAGGGGGAAAATGGTTTTGGTTATGATCCACTCTTCTTAGTAGGAGAAACTGGTAAATCATCAGCTGAATTAACCCTTGAAGAAAAAAATAGTCAATCCCACCGTGCCTTAGCCGTTAAGAAACTTTTGGAGGTATTTCCATCATGGCAAAGCAAACCATCATTGTAATGAGTGACTCCCACGGAGATAGCTTGATTGTAGAAGAAATACGTGACCGCTATCTTGGGAAAGTTGATGCCATTTTTCACGATGGTGACTCGGAACTTCGCCCAGACTCACCACTCTGGGAAGGAATCCAAGTAGTCAGAGGAAACATGGACTTTTATTCAGACTATCCAGAACGTTTGGTGACTCAACTGGGTCCTACCAAGATTATCCAGACTCATGGACATTTGTTTGATATTAACTTCAATTTCCAAAAGCTTGATTTTTGGGCTCAAGAGGAAGATGCAGATATCTGTCTTTATGGGCACTTGCATGTTCCAAATGCTTGGATGGAAGGGAAGACCCTTTTCCTAAATCCTGGTTCTATTAGTCAACCACGTGGGACCATCAGAGAATGTCTCTATGCCCGTGTAGAGATTGATGATAGCTACTTTAAAGTGGACTTTTTGACACGTAACCATGAGGTCTATCCAGGCTTATCCAAGGAGTTCGCTCGATGATTGCCAAAGAGTTTGAACAGTTTTTACTGGAGCAAGAGGAAACCTTTTTAACTCCTGCTGGAAATTTGGCTGTGCTCATTGATACCCACAATGCAGATCATGCAATTCTCCTCCTTAGCCAGATGACCTATACCAGAGTGCCAGTAGTGACTGATGAGAAAGGATTTGTCGGAACCATTGGACTTAGAGACATTCTGGCCTACCAGATGGAGCAGGGCTTGAGTCAGGAAGCCATGTCAGATACGGATATCGTACACATGACTAAGAAGGACGTAGCAGTTGTCAGTCCAGACTATACACTGACGGATGTTTTACATAAGTTAGTGGATGAGTCTTTCCTACCAGTCGTTGACAAGGATGGTATCTTCCAAGGCATTATCACACGGAAGTCTATCCTTAAGGCTGTCAATGCCCTTCTGCATGATTTTAGTAAGGAATATGAGATTCGAAGCAAATGAGAGAAGGAATTTCAGTATTTTTAGAAGAAAAACAAGGTTTGTCTGTAAATTCTAAGCAATCCTATAAGTATGACTTGGAGCAGTTTTTAGATCTTGTGGGAGAACGAATCTCTGAGACAAGTTTAAAAATCTACCAAGCTCAGCTATCTCAGTTTAAAATCAGTGCCCAAAAGCGTAAGGTTTCTGCTTGCAATCAATTTCTTTACTTTTTATACCAGAAGGGGAAAATTGCTACCTTTTATCGTTTAGAATTGCCGAAACAGGCTGAGAAAAAGCAAGTTCAGTCAGAACTTTTAGATCTCAGTTCTTTCTGGCAAGAAAGTGCCTATCCAGAGGGACGCTTGTTGGCCTTACTGATAGTTGAATTGGGCCTCTTACCAAGTGAAATTCTAGCCTTAAAAACAAGTGATGTGAACCTAGATTTTCAAGTGTTGAGAGTCAATAAAGCTTCTCAACAAAGAATCTTGAGCCTTCCCACAAACCTGCTTGCGGAGTTAGAACCTTTGATGGGACAGAGCTACCTCTTTGAAAAAGCTGGGAAGCCCTATTCTCGTCAGTGGGCCTTTCGTCAGTTAGAAGCCTTTCTAAAGGAAAAAGGTTTTTCAGCCTTATCTGCCCAAGGATTGAGAGAACAGTTTATATTAAGACAAATCGAAGAAAAGGTTGACTTGTACGAAATTGCTAAAAAATTAGGATTAAAGACAGTCATGACCTTGGAAAAATATAGATAATGGATATTAAATTAAAAGATTTTGAAGGGCCTTTGGACTTGCTCCTACACTTGGTTTCAAAGTACCAGATGGATATCTATGATGTGCCGATTACAGAGGTTATCGAGCAATATCTAGCTTATATCTCGACCTTACAAGCCATGCGTTTAGAGGTGGCAGGTGAATACATGGTCATGGCTAGTCAACTCATGCTAATCAAGAGTCGCAAGCTCTTGCCAAAGGTTGCAGAAGTGACGGATTTAGAGGATGACCTAGAGCAGGATCTCCTTTCTCAAATCGAAGAATACCGTAAGTTTAAACTTTTGGGAGAGCAGTTGGAAGTGAAGCATCAAGAACGAGCTCGATATTACTCAAAAGCGCCGACAGAGTTGATTTATGAGGATGCTGAACTTGTGCATGATAAGACGACGATTGATCTTTTCTTAGCCTTTTCAACCTTACTGACCAAGAAAAAGGAAGAATTCTCGAAAAGTCACACAACAATCTTACGAGATGAGTATAAGATTGAGGATATGATGGTTATCGTCCGAGAAGCCTTGGTTGAAGGTGAGCAATTATGCTTGCAGGATTTGTTTAAAGAAACCAAGGATTTACAAGAGGTCATCACACTATTTTTAGCAACCTTGGAGTTGATTAAAACCCAAGAAATTCTCTTGATTCAAAAAGAGAGCTTTGGAGATATCTATCTCCTGAAAAAGAATGAGGAAAATCAAGTAGAGCAGAGTCAAGCTTGATAGAGAGGGAATATGAGTACTTTAGCAGAAATAGAAGCGCTCTTGTTTGTAGCGGGTGAAGAGGGGATTAGGATTCGCCAGTTGGCTGAGCTCCTTTCTTTGCCACCGACTGGTATCCAGCAAAGCTTAGAAAAATTAGCCAAAAAGTATGAAAAAGACCAGGATTCCAGTTTAGCCTTGATTGAGACAGGTGGTGCCTACAGATTGGTAACCAAGCCTCAATTCGCAGCCGTTTTGAAAGAATACTCTAAGGCACCTATCAATCAGAGCCTGTCTCGGGCTGCCCTTGAAACCTTGTCCATCATTGCTTATAAGCAGCCTATCACACGGATAGAGATCGATGCTATTCGGGGGGTTAATTCAAGTGGAGCGCTAGCTAAGTTGCAAGCCTTTGACTTGATAAAAGAAGACGGGAAAAAAGAAGTTCTTGGACGCCCTAATCTCTATGTAACGACGGATTATTTTCTGGATTATATGGGCATTAACCATTTGGAAGAGTTGCCCGTGATTGATGAGCTTGACATTCAAGCACAAGAAAGCCAATTATTTGGTGAAAGGATAGAAGAAGATGAGAATCAATAAATATATTGCCCACGCAGGTGTGGCCAGTAGGAGAAAAGCAGAAGAGTTGATCAAGCAAGGCTTGGTAACTGTCAATGGCCAAGTGGTTCGTGAACTAGCAACGACTATCAAGTCAGGCGACAAGGTCGAAGTTGAAGGACAACCAATCTATAACGAAGAAAAGGTCTACTATCTGCTCAATAAACCACGCGGTGTGATTTCCAGTGTGACAGATGACAAGGGTCGTAAGACTGTTGTCGACCTTTTGCCCAATGTTAAAGAGCGTATCTACCCTGTGGGACGTTTGGACTGGGATACGTCTGGAGTTTTGATTTTGACCAATGATGGAGACTTTACAGATGAGATGATTCACCCTCGTAATGAGATTGACAAGGTCTATGTTGCGCGTGTGAAAGGAATTGCCAACAAAGAAAATCTTCGTCCCTTGACTCGAGGAGTAGAAATTGATGGCAAGAAAACCAAGCCAGCTGTTTACGAGATTCTCAAAGTGGATCCAGTCAAAAACCGTTCAGTTGTTCAATTGACTATCCATGAAGGACGCAATCACCAGGTCAAAAAAATGTTTGAAGCTGTTGGCCTCCAAGTAGATAAACTCTCTCGAACTCGTTTTGGTCATCTAGACTTGACAGGACTTCGTCCAGGAGAATCACGACGTCTCAATAAAAAAGAAATCAGCCAACTACACACCATGGCTGTAACCAATAATAAATAATGAAAAAAATCTTAATTGCGCCAGTGCGCTTTTACCAACGCTTTATCTCGCCAGCCTTTCCACCTTCTTGCAGATTTGAGCCCAGCTGTTCAAACTATATGATTCAAGCTATTGATAAACATGGATTCAAGGGAGTTTTGATGGGCTTGGCTAGGATATTACGTTGCCATCCTTGGTCTGAAACGGGTAAAGATCCAGTACCAGACTACTTTTCATTAAAGCGAAATACAAGAGAAGAAGGATCACATTTGTGATTCTTTTATTGTTATAAGAGTAAGTTACTTGGTAAAATGTTGATTTCCACTACCTTTCTCCTATAAAAAGTGGTAAAATGGTTGAAAGAAAGAAGGGATAGAAATGACAACATTATTTTCTAAAATCAAAGAAGTAACAGAACTTTCCGCTATCTCAGGTCATGAAGCACCTGTTCGCGCTTATCTTCGTGAAAAATTAACACCTCACGTGGATGAAGTTGTGACTGATGGCTTGGGTGGTATTTTTGGGGTTAAACACTCAGAAGTTGAAAATGCACCTCGTGTTTTGGTAGCCTCTCACATGGATGAAGTTGGTTTCATGGTTAGTGAAATCAAAGCAGACGGTACCTTCCGAGTAGTCAGCATTGGTGGTTGGAACCCTATGGTTGTTAGCAGCCAACGCTTTAAACTCTTTACACGTGAAGGCCGTGAGATTCCAGTAATTTCAGGTTCAGTTCCTCCACATTTGACTCGTAGCACAGGTGGACCAACTATGCCAGCTATTTCAGATATCGTTTTTGACGGTGGTTTTGCGGATAAGGCTGAGGCTGAAAGTTTTGGTATCCGTCCTGGAGATACAATTGTTCCAGATAGTAGCGCAATCCTCACTGCCAATGAAAAAAATATCATCTCAAAAGCATGGGATAACCGTTATGGTGTGCTCATGGTTAGCGAGTTGGCTGAAAACTTGTCAGGCCAAAAACTAGGAAATGAACTTTACCTTGGAGCTAACGTCCAAGAAGAAGTTGGACTTCGTGGTGCCCATGCCTCTACAACAAAATTTGATCCAGAAGTATTTCTTGCAGTTGACTGTTCACCAGCTGGTGATGTTTATGGTGGCCAAGGTAAGATTGGTGATGGAACCTTGATTCGTTTCTATGATCCAGGTCACTTGCTTCTCCCAGGAATGAAGGATTTCCTTTTGACAACTGCTGAAGAAGCTGGAATCAAGTACCAATACTACTGCGGAAAAGGTGGAACTGACGCAGGTGCAGCTCATCTGAAAAATGCTGGTGTACCTTCTACTACAATCGGTGTCTGCGCTCGTTATATCCATTCTCACCAAACACTTTATGCCATGGATGACTTCTTAGAAGCTCAAGCTTTCTTACAAGCCTTGGTTAAAAAATTAGATCGCTCTACTGTAGATTTGATCAAAAATTATTAAACTGAAAAGATGGAGGTGATGGGTATGGAAGAACCAAACCTAGAAACCTTGATACGGGATCTTTACAATCATGCCCGTCAAAACTTGAGTGAAGATCTAGTGATCGCACTTGTAGAGACTGCTAAGAAATTACCTAGCACCAATGAGCGATTGCTAGCAGTACGGCTATCAGGTCTGGTCACTCTTGAACTTCTCAAGAATCCCAAGACCCCAGCGCCAGAGTTAGTCAATCTGGCCAGCTTTATCCAAAAGGAAGAAGCTAGGTACAAGGGCGCAGCTGCCTCTTCCATTATGATTGGAGAGCTATTTAAAATGCTTTGATTCGTTCGAATCAAAGCATTTTTTTATCTTATACTCTTCGAAAATCAAATTCAAACCACGTCAGCTTCACCTTGCCGTACTCAAGTACAGCCTGCGGCTAGCTTCCTAGTTTGCTCTTTGATTTTCATTGAGTATTAAATTTGTTCAGCCAAAACTTTTTCAGCAAGGTTCATAGCGTGGTCTGACACGCGAGTATAGTGTGAAATAATGTCGATAAAGTTGACACCAGCTTGGGTAGAACATTCGCCGTTGTTGAGGCGTTTGATGTGTGTCTTACGAAGGACGCGTTCCATCTTGTTGATGGCTTCATGGCGTTCAATAAGTGATTGAGCTTTTTCAAGGTCATTGTTTTCAACACTCTCAAGAGCATCTTTAACGAAATCGCTTGTTTGACGGTAAATATCTTCCAACTCTTCTAGGGCTGAGTTAGAGAATTGAACATTCTTGCGTTGCAAGTAGTCGTTAAGATTAATCAAAGCTTCAGCGTGGTCACCGATACGTTCCAAGTCTCGAGAAGAGTCAAGGATGTTGGTTAAGACTTCACTCTCTTTTTGACTCAATGCTTCACTAGAAAGGCTGATGAGGTAACGTGTTAATTTCTCATCGATTGTATTGATAGCTTCTTCAGTCTTGTGCCCTTTTTCAGCTACTTTCTCGTCAGAATTGATGATGTAGTCATAAGAAAGGTCAAATGCTTTAACCGCATAGTTTCCTAAGTGCAAGAGTTCTTTCTTGGCATTTCCTAGGGCGATAGAAGGAGCTTGCTTGATGAGTTGTTCATCCAAGTAAAGAGGTTCGTATTTAACAACTTCGTCTTCACCAGGGATTAGCTTAGTAACAAAGTAAGCCAAGGCACCGATGAATGGGAATTGTACAATGGTGTTACTTACGTTAAAGGCACCGTGTGAGAAGGCAATCGTCATCTCAGGTGAGAGGTGAAGTAGTGCCTGGAAGTACTCGATCATCGCAGTGAATGGGCCTAATAAGATTAAGCAGAGGATGGTTCCTAAAACGTTAAAGGTAACGTGTGTTGCTGCAACCCGTTTAGCAGAAACATTTGCTCCGGCTGCTGCGATAATAACGGTTAAGGTTGTACCGATATTATCTCCGAATAGGACTGGTAGTGCCCCTTTGAGGTCGAGGAATCCACCTGCATAGAGACCTTGTAGAATCCCGATGGTTGCAGAAGATGCCTGAATCAAAACGGTAATGACAGCACCAGCCACAACTCCCAAGATAGGATTTTGCCCCAAGGTAACCATGTATTCCTTGAACTGAGGCAAGTCTTTAAGAGGGCTCATCCCAGCACTAATGAGGTTGAGGGCGTAGAAGATACCACCCACACCAAAAAGGATACGTCCAATATTATTTGCAGTACGGTTTTTTGTAAAGAATAAGAACATGGTTCCAAGGAAAATCAAGGGTAGGGCATACTCGCCAAGTTTGAAACCGATAATGAAGGACGTTACGGTCGTTCCAATATTGGCTCCCATGATAATCCCGATGGCCTGTCTAAGGGTGAGGAGACTAGCACTGACCAGTCCAACTGTAATAACCGTTACACCTGTACTTGACTGGATTAGGGCAGTGACGACAATCCCCACTAAAACCCCTAAGAAGGGATTACTTGTGTACTTGTCAATGTAATATCGAAGGCGGTCTCCAGCAGCTTGTTGCAAACCGTCTCCCATGGTCTTGATACTATATAAAAATAGACCCAGACCACCTAAAAAGTGAAAAATAATTTCCTGCCAATTAATGGACATTTTCTTTTTCCTCCGAAAAATAATCGCGGAATTTCTCCCATTCTATTTTAAAGGATAAAAGTAAATCTAACAAGTAGTAAATGCTCTTTTTTGAGAAAAATGTTGATTTTATTCGAAAAATGGTCAATGATTGTCTAATTTATATTAATTCTTCACTTCTTTATAGTTCTTGAAGGGCTAGTGTTGACTCTTTTTCTAAATATCGTAAAATAAAAATGACCTGTTCTGTGTGTTTTTGGAACAGCTACTTTTTTAATTCAAAAATAAAGCGCTTACTTTTTGTGGAAAGTCAAAGGAGAAAAAGATGAAGAATCCATTTTTTGAAAAACATTGTCGCTATAGTATTCGGAAATTGTCAGTGGGTGCCTGCTCATTGATGATTGGTTCAGTTCTATTTGCAGGTCCAGCTTTGGCTGAAGAGTCTGTCGTTCCAGAAAATGGGGCAACAACTACAGCAGTAGCTTCAGAGCAACCGTCAACCACTACATCAGCAGAAGCAACTACACCAGCACCAGAAGTATTGAAAGAGCTAGAAGCAAGGGAAGACAAGGAAAGTGAGCAACCAGTTTCAGAAGAAAAACCAACCTTGGACCAGTTGAATGCAGGTGATAAAGAAGCGACAAGTCCAACTGCTGAAACTCCTAAGGCTGAAGAAGCACCTGTGGCTACAGAAAATAAGGCTGAAGAGAAAGCAACTGTCTCAGACGTTCCTAAGAATGAAGAAAAAAGTCTTCGACCAAAAGAAATTAAATTTGACACTTGGGAAGATTTGTTGAAATGGGAACCAGGTGCTCGCGAAGACGATGCTATTAACCGCTCTTCAGTAGAACTAGCCAAGCGCTATCGTGGATATGTGGTTAACGAAAAAGCTAATAAGGACGCTAAGGTTGAAGCTCTTGCTAACACTAACTCTAAGGCTAAAGACCACGCTTCTGTAGGTGGTGAAGAGTTTAAAGCCTATGCTTTTGACTACTGGCAATACTTGAATTCAATGGTCTTCTGGGAAGGGCTCGTTCCAACTCCGGACGTGATTGATGCTGGTCACCGTAATGGTGTCCCTGTATTGGGTACACTCTTCTTCAACTGGTCTAACAGTATTGCAGACCAAGAAAAATTCGCTGCAGCCCTTCAACAAGACGAAGACGGAACTTTCCCTATCGCTCGCAAGTTGGTTGATTTAGCTAAATATTATGGATTTGATGGATATTTTATCAACCAAGAAACAACAGGTGATATCGTAACGCCTCTTGGTAAGAAAATGCGTGACTTCATGCTCTATACCAAGGAATATGCTGCTAAAGTCAACCATCCTGTCAAGTATTCTTGGTACGATGCTATGACCTATGAATATGGTCGTTATCACGAAGACGGACTAGGCGAGTATAACTATCCATTCATGCAAAAAGAAGGAGACAAGGTTCCTGCAGATCACTTCTTTGCCAACTTTAACTGGACTAAAGAGAAAAATGATTACTCTGTAGCTATGGCTAAATGGCTAGAACGCAGTCAGTATGATGTTTTTGCAGGTTTGGAATTGCAACAAGGTGGTTCTTATAAGACAAAAGTAAAATGGGATGCCCTTTTTGATGAGAATGGCAAACTTCGCTTATCACTTGGACTTTTTGCCCCAGATACTATCACGAGCCTTGGGAAAACAGGTGAAGACTATCATAAGAATGAAAATATTTTCTTCACAGGTTACCAAGGAGATCCAACTGGTCAAAAACCAGATGACAAGGACTGGTACGGGATTGCCAACCTCGTAGCTGACCGCACACCAGCAGTAGGCCGTACTTTTACAACATCCTTTAACACAGGACATGGTAAAAAATGGTTTGTGGACGGTAAAGTTTCCAAGGATTCTGAGTGGAACTATCGTTCTGTATCAGGTATCTTGCCTACATGGCGTTGGTGGCAAACATCATCAGGAGCTAAGCTCCAAGCTGATTACGATTTTGAAGATGCCTACAATGGCGGAAATTCACTCAAGTTTGCGGGTGATTTAGCCGAAAATACCAACCAAGATGTTCGTCTTTACTCTACAAAACTGGAAGTGACGGATAAAACAAAACTTCGGGTTGCCCATAAGGGTGGTAAGGGAAGCAAGGTTTATGTAGAGTTTGCCACTCAGAAAAACTATACCTATGGTGGTGAGAATGCTCGTAAAGAACTGACTCTATCCGACGATTGGACAAAAGACGAATTTGACTTGAGTGCCTTGGCAGGTCAGACCATTTACGGTATCAAACTTACTTTCGAAAATACTGCTGCTCTTAAGGGTTATCAATTTAACTTGGGTGAGTTGACTGTGACAGATAATCAAGAGGCTCCTCAAGCACCAACAGCTCTTAAAGTAGCCAAGCAATCTCTCAAAAATGCCCAAGAAGCGGAAGCTATTGTTCAATTTACAGGTAATAAAGACGCTGATTTCTATGAAGTTTATGAAAAGGATGGCGATGCTTGGCGCCTATTGACAGGCTCATCTGCCACTACTATCTACCTACCAAAAGTTAGCCGTTCAGCTAGTGCAACTGGAACCAGTCAAGAGTTGAAGGTTGTTGCAGTCGGTAAGAATGGCCTTCGCTCTGAAGCTGCAACTACAAACTTCGAATGGGGCATGACGGTTCAAGATACAAGTCTCCCAAGACCATTAGCAGAAAATATCGTTCCAGGAGCGACTGTTATTGGAAGTACCTTCCCAAATACAGAAGGCGGAGAAGGCATCGAAGGTATGTTGAATGGTACAATCACCAGCCTATCTGACAAATGGTCTTCTGCTCAGTTGAGTGGTAGTGTTGATATCCGTTTGACACAACCACGCCGTGTTGTTAGATGGGTCATGGACCATGCCGGTGCTGGTGGAGAATCTGTTAATGACGGATTGATGAATACTAAGGATTTCGACCTCTACTACAAGGATGAAGCTGGAGAATGGAAACTAGCTAAAGCAGTTCGTGGCAATAAAGCCCATGTTTCAGATATTACTCTTGATAGTCCAATTACGGCCCAAGACTGGCGTTTGAATGTTATCACATCTGACAATGGAACACCATGGAAAGCCATTCGTATCTACAACTGGAGGATGTATGAAACTCTAGATACGGAGAGCCAAAACATTCCAATGGCTAAAGTGGCAGCGCGTGTTCTAACGGACAATAAGATTCAGCTTGGATTCTCAGAAGTTCCTGCTGGAGCAACAATTACAGTCTATGACAAGGCAGATTCACAAACTCCAATCGCTACCTTAAACACAGTAGTTGGAGGGGATTTAGCAACAGAACCATTGAGCTTTGAAAAACGTCCAAGCCTTCTTTACTACCGTACACAATTGCCAGGGAAAGAAATCAGTAATACTCTTGCTGTAACGATTCCTCAGGATGAGAGAAAGATTAAGGCTGTCAGTCTAGAAGCAGCACCTAAAAAGGCAAGTTACCAAAACGGCGAGGAATTGAATCTTAAAGGTGGTCTTCTCCGTGTCAAATATGAGGGTGAAGAAGCAGATGAAGTCATCAACCTCAGTCATGCAGGTGTAGTTGTTAACGGCTATGATGCTCACCATCATGGTGAACAAGAGTTAACAGTAACTTATCTTGGTCTTCCAGTTGCAGGAAGCTTCAAGGTTCAAGTGACTGGTGAAGAAGCTGGTCCAAAAGAAGTCGCAGCCTTGTATATTAGCAAACAACCGAAAATTGATTACTTGGTAGGCGATGCTCTTGACTTATCAGAGGGACGCTTCAAGGTCTTGTATGATGATGAAACTGAGACAGAACATAGCTTTACAGACGAGGGTGTCGAAATTACAGGTTATGATGCTCAAAAAACAGGCCGTCAAAAACTTGAGTTGCACTATCAAGGACAAACTGTCGAATTTGATGTTCTAGTATCACCTAAGGCAGCCATTAACGACGAATATTTGAAACAAGAAATCACATCTGCTCAAGGACGCAAAGGAACGACAGCTTATACATTTGCGGATGCTGAAAAACAAGCAGCTCTCGTTGAGAAGATTGAAGCAGCAAAAGCTGTCCTAGAAAACCACGACGCTAGTCAAGAAGCAGTCAACCAAGCCTTGAACGACTTGAAACAAGCAGGTTCTGACTTGAATGGTGTACAGCTTTATCAAACAGCTAAGGAAGAGCTTGAAACTCTTCTAGGAAAAGTTCGTGAGAAAAATGCAGACGATCCAATCATCGCTCAAGCAGAAACTCTTATTGGCTCAACAAATCCAAGTCCAGAAGCATTTGCCAACCTCAAGGAAGAACTCAATAAAAAACTCCTTGTTAAAGAAAGCCATCATGTGGGTAGCTTAGAAGAAGGTGAAACTGCGCCAACAGTTGAAGCTCTACCTGAGCTAGTGGTTGAAACAGAAACTCAAGCCTTCGAACGCCAAGAACGTCCGTCAGGAGACCTCTTGTTAGGTGAACGCCGTGTGGTTCAAGCAGGTGAGGCAGGGCGAGTCCGTCACTTGATTGAGGTAGATGCTAAGGGTAACCGTACTCTTCTTAAGACAGAGGTAGTCAAGGAAGCAGTTGCAGAAATCACTGAAGTTGGTACTAAGGTAGAAAGCCGTGTTCAACCATTGGACGGTTCTGGAGATCTTGTTCTCGAAAAACCAGAATTGGAAGTGAAGGAAGAAGCCCTAGCCTTCAAACACCAAGAGCGTCCGACAGGAGAGCTTTTACTAGGTGAACGCCGTCTGGTTCAAGCTGGTGAGGCTGGTCAAATCCGTCACTTGATTGAGGTAGATGCTAAAGGCCATCGCACACTTCTTAAGACAGAAGTCGTCAAGGAAGCAGTGACTGAGATTATTGAAGTTGGTACCAAAGTAGAAAGCCGTGTTCAGCCACTAGAAGGACCAAAAGTCTTGGAAGTTAAGAAACCAAGCTTGGTAGTTGAAGAAGAAGTACTTGCATTTGGACGTGAGGAAAGAGAAAACGCAAACCTTTCAGCAGGTGAACGTCGTCTGGTTCAAGCTGGAATGGAAGGACTTCGTAGAAATCTTGTAGAGGTTGATTCAGAAGGCAACCGCAGTCTTAAGGGGACAGAAGTAGTCAAAGAAACCGTAACTGAGATTGTTGAAGTTGGTACAAAAGTGGCTGAAATTCCAACTGAAAAACTAGTCGCACCTGTTCAAGTGATTCAAACGACTAAGCAGGAAGTAGCACAAGCTGAAAAAACTGAAGGAAAACAACTTCCAAGTACGGGTGAAGAAGTAGATGCAAATCTCCTTGCTTTAGGCTTGGTTGGAGTTCTAGGTGGCTTTGGACTACTCGCTCAAAAGAAAAAATAAGATTGAGTTGAACTTCTAAATTACCGTCTGACAAGATAATAGTATTAAAAGGCAAGAGCCATTTTTGGCTCCTGCCTTTTTGCATTCTTAGAATGTTTGTGTTAAGATTTTTATTATTTTATAGTTATTTAGTTTTAAAAAAGCACTCTAATGATTCAAAGATATTGGGGACTTCCCTTAATAAATCTGTCACTTTCTTTTTCAAGATAGCCCAAGCCTGCTCAATAGGATTCAAATCTGGTGAAT